>NZ_JALNPO010000010.1:0-172946 GCF_024520895.1 Pantoea sp. Fr-CA_6
GTGACGTGGCAGTCGGACAACGTGGACGGTTCGGGAACCGGCATTGAAGGTATCGTGATTGACGTGGATGCGGCGTTTTACTCCGAGTACACGGTGAACACCACCACCACGGGAGCGCAGACGGTCTCGTCGGTAGCCAGCCTGCCGGACGGCGGCGCCATCGTGGTGTGGCAGTCGGCGAGCGGAGACGGCTCCGGCAGCTGCGTCAAGGGTCAGCTGCTGGATGCGAAAGGCCAGCCGGTCGGGGCGGAGTTCACGGTGAACACCACCACAGCGGGCGACCAGATCACGCCGCAGGTTACCGTGCTGTCAGATGGCACTTTCCAGGTGGTGTGGAGCACGGATTCCGGTGCGCATATCAAGGGTCAGGGCTATACCTACAGCTACGACGGTGCGGGTAACGTGAACGGCGTCGTGACTAATGGCGCAGAGTACAATGTGGACTCCAGCACCGCCGCCAGCAAAATGCGCGTTCCGGTGATCACTTCGCTGGAAGACGGCGGTTATCTGGTGGTTTGGGAAGCGAGCCTGAACGGCAACTGGACGGTTTATGGCCGTCAGTATGACGCAAACGGCACGCCGGTCACGGCGGAGACCGTGCTGGCAACCACGACCCTGAACGCAAATGCCATCATTCCTGAATGGGAGCCGTTGCCATCTGTTACAACGCTGGAAAATGGCCAGGTTGCGATTACTTATGCGATTAAAGCCACCGGATATGATGTTGGTGTGTCAGTTTATGATCCGTCAACGCATGCTGTAACAGGCAGCTTCGTAGCGAACCAGACCCTGACTAACAATCAGGCGTCATCCGCAGTCAGTGCGCTGCAAAACGGTAACTACGTGGTGACCTGGGACTCTAACGATACCAGCGGACCGGATCAGAATGGTTACAGCGTCTGGGGCCGCATCTACGCGGCAGACGGTACGGCGCTGACCAGCGAGTTCCTGATCAACACCACGACGGCTGGCGATCAGCACATGGCGAGGGTGGTCAGTCAGGCTGACGGCAGCTTTATTGCCGTTTTCCTGTCAACAACCGACATCGCGCCGGGTGCAGGTACCAGCGGTATCTACGCACAGTACTTTGATGCTGCGGGTAATAAAGTGGGTCAGCAGATCCAGATCAACCAGCTGACCTATGGTGAGCAGGTTGAAGTCGATGCGACCTTCCTGGCGGGCGGTCAGCTCTACGTGACCTGGACCGATCAGGGCGTGGGCGACGGCGATGGCTCAGCAATAAAAGGCCGCTTAGTTGATCTGAACGAGACACTGGGACTGACGTCTGAAACGGGATCGACGCATATTGAGTATCAACCTGCTCAGTACGATCTTAATGGCACTTCAGGTAATGATGTACTGGATGCACGCGGCGCGAATTCCGTCGATGCAAAAGAGGGCGATGATACTATCGTCATTAACAGTACTCATTTTAGCAGTGTGAAAGGAGGAGAAGATCACGATACGCTGGTCTGGGATTCTAATAACGATTTAGAACTCGGAACGGTATCAGGCAAAATTAGTGGAATTGAAGCTATCCATCTGGGTAATAACACGGCGCAAACATTATTTATCAGCGCCAGCGATGTGCTCGAAATTACTAAAGATAATGGTAGTGAAGCGAACACATTACATATTACGGGAGATGTGGGAAGTTCAAACAATAGTAATGCAACTGATACCGTTAATATTGGAAAATCAGAATGGACGGCTTCAGCCGCACAAACTGAAAATGGCGTTAATTATGACGTCTATACCAATAATGATGACACCACTGTCAAGCTGTTAATCCAGCATGGCTTAAACGTTATCTGATAGAACTGGCGATGACTTCGGTCATCGCCAGCTTTTTTTCACATCAAACTCACCTGATGGGCCTGTTTAAGGCAGGCCCATCAGGTGAGCCCCAGATCTGATTGCACAGATGAAAAAAATAAATAAAGACATGTGAGCAGCATGTAAAACCTAAATATTTCTTTTTAGCAGAATTAACGTTGCCATATGACATGTCGGGCGGTTAAAACAGTTCCGGTCGCAGGATTGAATTAGCGACAGAGGAAATTAGCCATCCCACTTTATTTGTTATTTTGAGTTAACTATGAAAAAAAACTTGTTTACTACAAAATCCAGATGTTCGCTGCATGGTTTAATTGCGGGATTGCTATTTTTTAATCCCCTGTTAAATGCCCATGCAACGGACTTTATTGAAATGATTCGTATGACAGCCGACCATCCATCGGTAAAGTCTGCTTTATCAAACAGCACCGGTGCTATGTATGATATCGATCAGGCAAAAGCCGCTGATGGTTTTCAGGTCAGTACGGGTATCAGCGCATCAGGATATTCAGGTCAACCCGGTTATGAGAATAACCCGGTCTCCCCGCATATCACTGTAAGTAAATTACTTTACGATCACGGACGTACTGATGCGAGCGTTGCCGGAAAGCAGGCAGCTTATTCCATGCAGCAGGCTCAGGTAAATGTCACGCGCGAAAATCTCAACGAGCAGGTGCTTTCTCTTTTTACCTCTGCAGCCACTAATGCCACAGTTGTCGCTGTGCTGGATAAAGAAATTAACGCACTGCAGGATCTGCTTAATCGGGTAAAGAATATTGCCAGTATTGATAGCGGCAGAGCTTCTGAGATCAATCAGGTTGCGACTCGCCTCAATTCGGTGATTGCCAGTCGTGAAATGAGCTACACCACCTATATACAGGCGCAGCAGCAACTCAGCTCGCTGCTGAACCACGAGATTGTTATCACCAGAGGCCTGCCCGATCTGAAAAAAGCGGGTCTGTTGCCCGCGTCACTGGCACAGGCACAACAGGTACTGAAAGAAAATCCCAACTGGGCGGTCTCACGCGAGCGTAAAGAGGAGGCGAGAGCCGCAGTGGATCTGGCCTCTAAGTGGAACAGGCCGAAATGGAGTGTGCAACTGAGTATGGACAGTCCAAAGCGCAACGGTGAAATGGAACCGTTTAAAGCGGTGACGTTACAGGTGAGCAGCGATATCAATCTTTGGGATGGTGGGGCTGGCAGGGCAAATGCCAAAGCTGAAACTCAGCGACTCATTGCCGCAGAGGCGGATCAGGATGCAACACTCCGGACATTGAAACAGCAGCTGGATCAGCTGTGGGTCTCCTTACCGCTTCGTGAACGCCAGCTCAATGCATTACAGAGACAGTCAGAAACCGCGTTGAAAACCTGGAAAGCGGGGGAAGTACAGTTCTTCGCGGGGCAGCGTCCGTTAACGGATTTAATCTCGTTTGCTACCGACTATTACACCAGTCTCGCAAGTTATCAGGAGCAGCAGATGCAGTACCTGGCTGCGCAATGGAACATCGTTGCGGCACTGGGTAAAACCAGCCAACTGGTGCAGAAGGTTAACGCTTTACCAGCGAATACCATCGAAGCGGTGCACTAATCACGCTGACGTAAAAAACGAGTATTTCTGGCCGCTGTCATGCTTTGCCGCCAGACCAGAATGAATTAGTTGTCCAGGGGACGCCATTGTGACTGATATACAATTTGAGCCTGCTGGCTCTGAACTGAATGCTGAAAACAGAGTGTTATCCAGATCGCCATCAGATACGCAGGAGACTTTGCTGGTTGCACTGCAAAGCGCACTGCGCCTGTTTGACGTCCGGCTTACGCTAAATGCTTTACGTGTGGGTATGCCTGCATTTCCACCAGACGCTGATATCAGCGCCCAGAATGACTGGGCATTGCGCACGCTGCAGAGCCGCGGCATGAGTGCTGCCTGGCAGAAGATTGACCTGACGGATGTGAAAAGCTTTGTTCTCCCCGCCATCATGCGTCTGGAAACGGGCTATTGCGTGCTGACACAGTGTAGCGAAAAGAAGTGCGCCATTATCGATCCCGCACTGGGCAGCCAGCCTGTTGAGGTCGATTTCGCTCGCCTGGCTCAGCACTATAGCGGCGAGTTGTTGCTGCTGCGACCTAAGTCTTATCTTGATCATCGTGCCGATGACATTGTCCATGTCGGTAAAGGGCACTGGTTCTGGAATACTTTGTGGGGATTCAAACGTTATATCTTTGAAGCCGCCGCATTGTCAGTCGTTATTAACCTGCTCGTTCTGGCGATGTCCGTATTCACCATGACGGTTTATAACCGGGTACTGCCTAACCAGACCTACGTAACACTCTGGACGATGGCTATCGGCGTGAGTCTGGCGTTGTTGTTTGAACTGGCTGCACGGCTGGGCCGGGCCTGGATTACCGATCGCGCCGGTAAAAAGATCGATCTGGTGTTGGGCGCACAACTTTTTCGTCACGTGCTGAACGGCAAAATGTCGGGTCGAGCCCAATCCAGCGGTGCATTTGGCAATGTCATGCAAAGCTTTGACAGCGTCCGCGAGCTTACTACGTCAGCCGCTTTAACGACGGTTGCTGACTTACCCTTTGTTTTACTCTTCCTGGTTGTAATCCATCTGGTTGCCGGGCCACTGGTCTGGTGTGTGATCCTGATATTAGTGGTCATCGTGGCGATGGTGCTGCTGATGCAGATCCCTTTGAAACGCCACGCTGAAGAGTCAATGAAAATAGGCAGTAACCGTTACGGTCTGGTTATTGAATCACTGGATAATCTTGAAACCATTAAAGTTCTGCGTGCTGAAAACCTGGTCGCCTCTAAACACGATGTTGCCAGCGTAAAACTCTCTGCAGTGAATATGAAATCGCGGTTCCTTGCCACTATGGGCTCAAGCGTTATTCAGACGACCCAGCAGTTTGGTACCGTTATTCTGCTGGTCTGGGGTGCTTATCTGGTCGGTGATGGTGATATCTCAATGGGAGGCATCATTGCCACTATGACCCTGATGGGGCGCGCCATAATGCCAATAGCAACGCTTGCCGCGCTGGGATTGCGTATTCAGCAGGCAAAAACCTCGCTGGCCATCCTCAATAAAGTGATGCAGGCCCCTGCTGAACGCGATAATGAGAAGGTTTATGTGCAGCTTCCCCAGGGCAGCCAGACCGGGATTGTCTGTCAGGGCGTTTCATTACGTTATAAAGACGATTTACCGGCCATCGTTGAGCAGCTAGATGTCCGGTTCTGTCAGGGCGAGCGGGTTGCCATACTGGGCAAAATGGGCAGCGGTAAATCTTCGCTGCTGCGCATGCTGGTTGGGCTATATCCACCCACAACAGGCACGATCACCATTGCTGGCGTAGATATAGGCCAGGTCGAGCCGGTGGAATTACGGACTCGTATCGCGCTGGTCAATCAGGAACCACGTTTTATGTATGGTTCGCTGCGTGACAACCTGGTGATGGGAGCACCCTACGCCAGCGACGAAGAACTGATGGCCGCTGCAAAAATGACCGGGGTGAGTGATATTGTCGCGGCCCATCCCATGGGCTTTGGTATGCCTGTCAGTGAGCGTGGTGAAAACTTTTCCGGTGGACAAAAGCAGGCGATAGCCCTGGCTCGCGCCATTCTGTCGAATCCGGATGTTCTGCTCCTGGACGAACCTACATCGGGGATGGATATGGGGTCGGAACGCACTATCCTGCAGGCGCTCATCCCGGCAATGGAAGGCCGAACCGTGATTATCGTGACCCACCGTCCGGCAGTGCTGAAATATGTTGATCGGGTGATTGTGATGGATGAAGGCATCAAAGTAGCTGATGGGCCGCGTGAAGAGATTATCGGTTTATTAAACAGCGGGAAGATCCCGGCCGCATCGGTGCTGCGTAACGCAGCGAAACATGCTGGCGTTGAGATAAGCACAGAGCGTCAGCCACAATCTGGCGAGGTAACAGTATGAGCAGCCTGTCCCCTGATAAAAACGTTGATCAAAAGCGCCTGACCGAACATACAGCCAGTGACATGGTGAGGGCCGCCCGTCAGGATCGCTGGGAAGGCTGGCTATTTATCGCCTGGGGCAGCGTGGCGTTAATGGTGCTGGTAATCGTCTGGGCCGCCAATTTCAACATCGAAGAGGTGACAACCGGGTCAGCCAAAATTGTGCCCAGTTCCCGCGAACAGGTTTTGCAAAGCCTTGAGGGCGGTATTTTGCAGGAGTTAATGGTGCATGAAGGCGATACGGTTGAAAAAGGTCAGGTTGTGGCCAAAATCGATCCCACGCGCGCCGAAGCCTCCTTCCGCGAAAGCGCTAACCGCCTGCTGGCACTGAAAGCCCAGGCCGCGCGTCTTGAAGCAGAAGCGACCGGCAGCGAGCTTGTGTTCCCGCCAGAGGTCATGAAAGTACCTGAACTGGTTACCCGTGAAACCGATGCCTGGAAACTACGCAAAAGGGCGGTAAATGAGTCAATTGAAGGCTATCTGAAGTCAAAAACATTGCTGCAGAAAGAGCTTGAAATGGCGCGACAGCTCTCAGCCAGATCGCTGCTGTCAAAAACTGAGGTTCTGAAACTTGAGCGTCAGATGAATGATGCCGAATTGCAAATTACCGAGCGAAAAAACCGCTACCGTAACGAGGCTAACGATGAACTGTCCAAAGTCGATGTTGAGATGACAAGCCTGCAGGAAACTGCCCATGGCCGCCATGATACGCTTGAGCGTACTGAAGTCCGCACGCCAGTACGAGGCATTGTTAACAGTATTAAAATCAATACGCTTGGCGGTGTGATCCAGCCTGGTGCCGCAATAATGGAGGTGACACCATTGGATGACCAGCTGCTGGTGGAAACCCGTATCCGGCCCTCTGATGTGGCTTTTCTGGCGCCCGGTCAGGAAGCTGTGGTAAAAATTTCTGCCTATGACTATTCGATTTATGGCGGCCTGACCGGACATGTTCAAAGTATCAGTTCGGGCGCGCTAAAAGATGAGGAGAGTAAAGCTGCCCGCAGGCCAGGCGTCGATGATACTTATTACCGGGTGATGGTATTAACGGAAAATAATACGCTGACGAAAAGCGGCAGTCAGGAACTACGGGTGATTCCCGGTATGACGGCCACCGTTGATATTCGTACGGGCGAGAAGAGCCTGCTGCAATATCTGTTGCGTCCTCTGTTGCGCGTACAGGAAGCGTTTCGCGAAAAGTAAAACCTGCCCTGAATGTAAAAAAGCCAGCGCTATAGCTGGCTTTTTTACACAGAAGTCCGGAATTATTTCAGAATGAAGAGCCGATCAACATCGATTTCGCTATGGCCGTCATCGCGATCTACCTCACCCGTTATCCGTACCTTTTTACCAATAAGGAAGCCGTTGTCGTCTTCGTCATCCTCGTCGACATCAATACGGATACGACCCGTTGAGTCCTGTAACCAGTAGTGGTCATCGTCAGCCCGTCCACTAATCGTACCGGTAAGGGTAACATGACGTTCGTCTCGCATGTTTTTTGCTTCTGCGATGGTGGACTCCTGCCGTGCGAAAGCGGATCCTGAGCAGATCAAGGCCAGCAGCATCCATAATGTTTTTTTCATTAACACCTCCTGTTATACGAGCGCTTGCTGCACGTTGATTCTAAAAACTAAAACGGTAGCCAGCATTAACCTGACGTTGGTTAAAACGTTTTCCGTCTACCATATCGGCCTCCAGGAAGAGCGTATGGCTGCTGATTTGGGCACTCAGGCCGACGCCGTTATTCCAGCCATTTCCTTTAAAGGAAAGACGTTCATTTGATCCGTTAAGAGCATAAGCAGCATCCCCGGCATACTCGCGCATTACACCCGTTTTTACATAGGTGTTGAGTTTGTAATTGCTCTGATTGATTTCATACCCTGCCAGCACGCTTGCCCGGCTCATCAGTGATTTGTAGCTTGAAAGTGTGATATTGAGACCATTAGACGCACCTACGGAAGCACCATCCTGATGACCTGCTGTCAGCTGTAGTTGTGGTTCAAGATAAAAACCTGCCAGCCGATCAGAGAAGCTGAACTTTTTGCCCGCCTCAAGCGATCCGCTCAGACCTGAAGAGACACCGTTACCGGATACCTGGTTATTCTGTGTATCGTGAACATTGAACTGATTCCTTAGCCGGTTGACTTTCACAACGCCATCAACATAGAAACCGGCATCATTTACCCAGGTGGTGTAGAAGCCATAATGCTCAGAACGGATGTTGCCGTTACCATTTTGGTAATGAGGCGATCCTTCAGTTACCCCCATGAACAGGCCCAGATAGATCGGAATTTCATCGGACAAACGTTTATCGACCCCAAACTGATAACCGGTGTAGTTCAGGCTGAAACGGCTCAGCTTGCCATTATCAAAGCCGCTGAACCGTCCATCTATAGCGCGCAGCCAGACATTTCCGGCTGTCTTCCCCTGACGAACATCACCCATACGCTGCATCAGCGTCTGCATTTCGGCATAGTTCATCAGATAGCCAGTGTTGAGGAAGTTAGCCCCTGCGTTGGCCGTGCTGGTAATGGGGGAAGTTGCGTTGTCTTGCCCGGCAGGCGCCGTGCCACCGTTATCGGCTGGAGTCGCGGCAGGCTCATTAGCAGGAGTCGCGGCAGGTTCATTAGCAGGAGTCGCGGCAGGCTCATCCGCAGGGATAACGGCCGGATCATCTGCTTCAGGGGTTTCTGGTGCTTTAGGTGAGGAGAGTACCCAGTTGTTGCCTTGCTTATTGACCGAGTAAACATAGCCACCAAGTTCCACGTCGGCGTTGCCTTTAAAGGTGGCGATGCCATCAGTCGTTTCAACCACAGTCAGTACTTCGTTGCCAGTGGTGACGGCACTGCCGCGGTTCTGTATGGTCAGACCGTAATCACCGGAACTACTCTCTGTCACCACAACTTTATCGCCAATGTTATTCACGCCAGCACCATCGCCTGCCAGATTGGTGCGCAAGGCGAAGTCGCCGCTGCCGCTGAGGTTGGCGATAGTCAATGTTGAATAGGTTGCGTCATCCGAGGCTGCAGAGAGGTCAACCAGCGAGTTACTCAATGTCAGATTATCGACATTGGATGTTCGCGATACATTCCAGGTGCTGTCGGTCAGATTAACGTTCAGATGGCCATTATTGACGTTATCGCTGCTGGCGCTGCCAGACCAAAGTGAACCCGATGTCAGATTGAGGTCGATGAGTCCGGCCCGGGATAAAACGCTACCAACGATCTGCGCTTTTCCGTCGGTGGTGATGACACCTGCTGTATAACCTTCATCATATTGCGTAGCCATGGCTATCCCATCCGGGGAGCTCATATCAATGGTCAAATCACCCGTAAGATTCGCTTTACCACCAGCCATGGCGTAGACACCTGTAGCATTCTCCGGGCCGGTAATGGTCACTGCATCACCGTTAACTGTGCCACCGCTTGTGGACCAAATACCCAGGGTCATGGTATCCACATTTTTCATCATAATATCGGTGTTCTGCAGATTAATGGTTGCGCCGGTTGACTGTGCGGATACGCCATAAAAACCTGCTGAATAGACCGTATTGCGTTCTTCTTCACTACCAATGAAGTTAACGATGGCATTGTCGCCCATAGCCACAATGCCGCCAGTCTGATCAGAGGAGATCACGCTACCAGCACCAATGTTTGAGAGGCTGTTGTCACGGCCTGACAGACCTGCAGAGGTCTCACCCGCAGTACTGATTGTCAGATGATCGGCCTTCAGCTCACCCCAGCTCCAGATGCCAGCAGAAAGATCCCCAGTGGTAATAATGGTCGAGTTGCTGCCCAGATCAACCGAACCATTATCCTGGATATTAATACCCTGCGAATTATTGCCAAGGGTGTTGATCGTCAATGCATTTGCTTTCAACGTGGCCACGCCATTAATCGACTCACCGGTCAGGTTATCAACCTGAACGGCATTACTGTTAAGGCCATTCGTCTGTAAATTACTGTCGTCGCCCAGACTGGCGTGACTTCCGTAACCACTGACGCGCAGAGCCGTTCCGCCAGTGCCCTGGGTGCTTATTTGCAGGTTATTTGCCTGCAGCGAGGAACTATTGCTGACAACGACGCCCTCGGCGAAAGAATCACCTGATGCTACCGTGGTGACCGAGGAACCGGATCCTAAACTGGCGGTTACATTTTTTCCGCCGAACTCAATGCCGACCGCTGTTTTACCGGAAACGTTGAGGGTTAACTTATCTGCAGTAAATTCACTGTTTGCCGCTTCAATAAAAATCCCTTTTGCATAACGTTCAGCATCTGTCACGCGAACTGTGCTGCCGCTGCCGATGGTAACCGTTGCGGCGGTAGCGCCATTAACCAGGATGCCATAATAACCGTCGCCAGATGACTGGTCGGCAATCAGCGTGGTGCCATCAGTTAAGATGATCTCATTGCCTGTCTGGCTTCCGATGACTGCAGCATAGCTAATCAGAGGCACAACCCCCATCCCACTTGCCAGCATTAATGCTTTTGCGATTTTATTTCGCGGGAATTTATTATTCATCTCAGTCACTCTTCCTTAAGATTTTATTGATAGTGTGATCGTTAAATGGCACCTGAATCATGAGTTGTTATTCAGGTGTTAAGCAGCAGCGATATTTAAGCGATACCAATAAGTTGTAGGTTTTATTGATCCCATTAATGGCAGTGCGCATACAAATGTTGCGGGATTATGCAGCGGGAAAAGGATTTATGTAAAGGCATCGCAAGTGTGCCTGTTTTAAGTAAACGTTAAAGGCGATGCCCTATTCGCGAGGAATTTCCATTAAAAATTAAGATAATGCATCGATTGTAATAATGGGGTTTTTGTTAATTATCTTCACATGCATTCTAATTTTGGCTTTATTCATTTTTTAATCACTGCATTAAAGGTCTATCTGCTTATGTGTCGCGTGAGGTTGTTAAGCGCGGGTTTAGTGGCAGCACGCTATAATTATGTATCGCTACCGGCAGTGGTGAGTGCAGAGTGGACGGTAGAATGGAAACATGATGATTGTCACCCCTGAGGTTAACATGTGGCAGGAGAAAGGAGGATTCCTGATAAAGTCGTTGTTGTGCTATCAGACTTAATCACACCACTGGAGGGTAAATGCTTAATTCACAAAAATAAGGTTAAGAGAGGTTTTATGACCGTCACAAACAGGTTAGCAGGAGTTTCACTGATGTTACTGGCTTCACTACTTATCGCCTGCACACCGCACAGCAAGGAACCGCAGCGTTTAACAATGCGTAATCCAGCCAGTGAATATTGCGTTAATCGCGGTGGTCAGCAGGTCCAGGAAAAATCTTCGGCAGGTATAACAACCTATTGCCTGCTACCCTCTGGAGAAAGGATTGAGCAGTGGGCTCTGTATCATCGTGACCATCTGAAATGAATTCCCGTTTTGTTCGCCTGCATGCTCCCTGTTCGGGCGAACAACATTTAAATTTAATGGTATTGCATCATCTGAATGTGCTTAATACACCCTTGCTTAACGACTGAGCAGCCTTTTTTATCACCCTGACACGATTTGCCGTTCCGGGATCGGTGCTGGTGGAGCATGAGCTAAATTGGCAGCATATCGCCTGAACAGATAATCATTATCGTAGTCGTGTGAGTCCGGAAGGCATTATTTGTACGAGCTTTTCTGAATACAACAGATGAAGCCAGTTTTGGCGTCATATTTAAAACGGTTTACAGTGGTCTGGCAGGTTTGTCTTACTATTTCTTACAGCGCTTTATGTCGTGCGTTTGTTGAGAATGACAGAGCATCACAGCACTAAAGGTGATGCTCTGATTTATCTGTTCACCGATTCTGCCCGACGGAGATCAAAATGCATCGCGCCAGGATTATCAGGAATTGATGATCTGCAGGGTGATCAGCCCTCAGCAGATAATGGGTTATGAGTGATCCTGCCCTCCTTTTTTCACCTCAGCACACCAGTCTCCATACTTCTGAAGGAACTTCACTGTAGGTTTCATTCATTATTAGTTCGGCTTTACGATGATCGTAAGCGCCTTCAAATGAAGAGAGGTCGTCACCAGGCAGTTTTTTCCGCATATAGCTTGTTACGATATCCAGAATATCGGTTGACGGGCAGTTCCTTAACTTATTCAGATAGTAGACTTTGTCCATAATATTCTTGCTGATTTAACCTGTGAAATGAGCTTATACGCAGTCTGAACTTAATTTAAGCAGACGCGCCGTTATATCAATGCTGCCAGGCGAGAGTAAGCGGCTCCTGACACCAGATATACTTGTTTCCTTACGCATCGGATACATTCGGGCGCGATCACTCGCACGCGAAGTTCCATTAGCCGGCTAAGCGAAAGGTTAATTTCTGAAAGTAAATTTTAATGGCATGATACATTAATTTAATATCTTCATTGATTTTGCTGATCTTCCCCAATCCCATAACAAATTGAACAGAAAAGCATAGGTCAGAAAAAATAGCACCAGTCCGGATTCAAGTCTCAATGCTGAGAATAGCGTAATATCCAGCCACCATGCTGCAAAGGGGATTAACACTAATAACAGACCCGCCTCAAACAGAACGGCATGGAGGCATCTCACTCGCAAGTTCTTTTTAAATCCTGTTTTTAGCTGAACACTGTCAAACATCAGGTTGAAAAGGTAGTTCCATCCCATAGCCAGAGTTGATGAAACCAATGTAAGCAACAACGACTGCGATGGTGCTGCGGAGGTAAAAATAATCAGGATAAAGAAAACCAGCACATTAGCGACAACTTCGAATACCACCGCGTGCAGCACTCTCTCAGTTCTGGTACGCACCGGATATAAACACTTTTCCAAATCATACGCTCATTAATTAGTCAGGCACCGAACTGGCGCAGGAAAAATTCAGGGTGGCCGTAATATCAGTGAAACGGTTCTTCATACTGCCCTGTTTTAAACCGACGAGAACTTAGCATCAACCTGGCAGAAAGTGAAACCCAATAGGAATATGACGATAAAAACCCATTAAGTTTTGATATTGATCAACTCTGCAAAGTACGCTTTTAATGGCTAACCGTTCAGGACTGCGAGTGTTATTCCTGCTCTGTTTCCGCACCTCTGTCGCACATTAATTCACCCGTTTCACTTCGCTGTTTGTTCAGTCGGATACGATATTAACGTCATTACTCTGCATCTGAATATTAAAACCATAAAAAATGCATATATAGATTTATATTTTAATATTTAGATAATAGTTAGATTTTTTATCTGACATAAAGGGGCGGTTTCAGCTTGTCACTGCGATCAGATTATCTGTGGCAGGCTGTTTTTTATGCACTTTTGAGCCAGTGAGCCACTTTCCCGGGCACTGTCTCGCGCGGGAAATAGTGCTGAATGCAATGATCGACGGCAGGTAAAGCATATTTCTTTACCGGTGGATATGACACAACGGGCAATCTTTACAGACAGTTTTCTGCCGTATAAATGATGAAATCCACTTTTCCGTTAATGTAGATATCGGGTCTCTCTCCCTGCTCCAGATAATTCAGCATCAGCTGCAGCGCGAGCTGGGCATGCTGCCCGGTGTTTTGATCCAGTGTCAGCGCAACGCTCTGCTGCGCCATCAGCGTGCGGGTGGTGGCGTAAAGCTCATGAGTGATCCAGATGCACTGATTCAGCCGACGATGTCGTGCCAGCGCCTGCCCGATCTCGGTATTCCCCAGCCCGGTGTTATAAATGCCCTGGAGATGACCGCTCTGAAACAGCTGCTTCTCCAGCAACTTACTGAGGGTGTCGCGATTTTCCTGGGCGGCCAGAACTTCACGTAACTGAAGATGGGGAAACCGACTGGTTATCAGGTCACGGAACCCTTCAATACGCTGACGATGTGCGCTGTAATCCCGGTGCCCACTGACCATCAACACCTCACCGGGTTGATGCAGCATTTTGCCCATCAGCTGAGCGGCTGTACGTCCTGCCTGCAGCTGATTGATCCCCACATGACAGAGCCGGGCGGCACCGGGTAAATCGGTGACCAGCGAGATCACCGGTACGCCACGCGCCTGGCAATGGTCCAGCGCCTCATAGATCGCCGGATGTTCATGGGCAAAAACGATCAGACCATCCCGCGTTTCACCGCCCTGCCTGATAAGCTTTGCCAGTCGTTCTGGCTGAGCCTCGGGGACAAAAGTGCGGCGCAGCGTTAACCGGCGATAGCCCAGATGCGAGGCGACCTCGGTAAAATCCTGTGCCAGCTGCTTAAAGAAAAACGAATCGTTGCTGCTCAGCAGCAGTTCTATCTGCCACGGATGACGATGCTCCTCCGGCAGGATCCGCTTCAGCCCGACTTCACGTGCTGCCTGCAGCACCCTGTGAACCGTCTCCGGCGCGACGCCGCCACGTTCATTGAGCACCCGATCCACGGTTGCCAGTCCCACACCTGCCCGTCGGGCGACCTCTTTCAGCGACATGCCGCTCTCCTGTGAGGTAAACACCTCAAAACACCGTGCCGCCAGTGTAAAACGCAGCGTTATCCTGCAGATGCATCTTTCTGCCGGACTATGATGGAGTTCAAAAAAATGAATAAAAAGCAACGTGTTGCCCTGCTGGGGTGTGGCTTTATTGGTGAAGTTCATGCCGCTAATCTTCAGGCGCACCCCGGAGTTGAGTTGGTATGGGTCGCGGATGCAGAACCCACTCGCGCCGCTGCCTTTGCGACCCGCTTTGGTGCCCGGGCCGCGTCTGTCACTGAGGCGATAAATGATGAGCAGATTGATATGGTGCTGATCGCCAGCGCGACGCCGACCCATGCTGACTTACTGGAAGCAGCAGCCCGCGCCGGTAAAGCTATTTACTGTGAAAAACCGGTCGATCTCTCTCTTGAGCGGGCCCGCTCTGCCGTGGCTAACGTTCTTCCTTACAACGTGCCGGTTACAGTAGGGTTTAATCGCCGTTTTGATGTCAGCCATCAGCAGCTGAAGCAACAACTCCGCCAGGGGCGGATCGGCCCGGCGGAACTGATTCAGATGGTCTGCCGCTCCTCAGCCATGCCGCCGCTGGCCTATCTTCAGGCGTCCGGGGGACAGATGCGCGATCAGGCTATCCACTTTTTTGACCTGCTGCGCTGGCTGACTGAAGAGGAGGTGACAGAGGTGGCAGCGATGGGTGCAGCGCTGGCTCTGCCCTCGATCAGCGAATTTGACGACGTGGACACCAGCACGCTGCTATTGCGGCTGCAGGGCGGAGCGCTGGCACAGCTCGATAATGTCCGCCGCACCGGCTATGGCTACGATGAACGCATCAGTGTGATGGGACCGCACGGAATGCTGGAATCAGCCTCTCATCCACAGCGCGGCGTCAGCTGCTATCAGGGTGCGCAGATTCAGCAGCCAGGCTTGTTGCCCGACTGGTTCAGCCGGGTGCAGCCAACTTACTATGCTCATCTGGATGCGTTTATCCGATCGCTGAACGGTGAGCAGGTTGACGATCTTCCTGGCCTTGAGGATGGACTGAAAGCCCAGGCGATTGCGGAAGCTGCGGTGATCTCCCTGGCGGAACGGCGTTTCTGTGCGGTGGAAAAACTACCGTTCTGATTCAGCGTGGCACCCTGGCAAAGAAATAATTTTATTTTTATCGAATAGAAACCGGCGCTGAGCTGTTTACCGTACAGCGCCGCGCTAGCGGACTGCATCCGGCGGGCTTTATCGCCTGTCTCATAGACCCGATAAGGATAAATTATGACAACGCGTTCTGGTTTTTCTCTGCTTGCCGTTCCGGCACTGCTGCTGATGCTGCACTCTCCGCTGAGTATGGCGATGGGCGACAATGACAGTGATAAAAAGACGCCTGACTGCCCCAAAGGTCAGGTCTATGACAGTCACACTAAAAGTTGTGTGCCTGAGAAGACCAGCAAGCTGAGTGACGACGATAAAACCCGCTATGCCTGGCATCTGGCGAAAAAGGGCGAATATCAGGCGGCGCTGAACCTGCTGGATACGCTGAAAAATCAGGATACCCGTGAAGCCTGGAACTATCGTGGTTACGCCACCCGTAAACTGGGCCGCACGGACGAGGGCATTGGCTATTATCAGCGCGCCATTGCACTTGATCCCCGTTACGCTAAAGTGCGTGAATATCTGGGCGAAGCCTGGATGATCAAAGGGCGTCCGGATCTGGCGCGTGAACAGTTAAAAACCATTGCCGGGATTTGTGGCACAGACTGCGAGGAGTACCGCGATCTGCAGGCCGCAATCAATGGTCACCCCGAGGTCTGATGCGGCAGGGAGGAGCGAAAAATCACTCACAGTGACATCCGTCAGCACCTTGCGGAACATCTGACGCGGCTCTGGCGTTACGGCTATGTGCTGTCACACAACCGTGACATGGCAGAAGAGCTGGTGCAGTCAACCTGCGTACGCGCGCTGGAACGCAGCGCGCAGTTCACGCCGGGCACACGCATTGATCGATGGCTTTTTTCGATCCTTCATTCCATCTGGGCCAGTGATTTACGGGCGCGAAAGGTCCGGCAGGGACAGGGATTCGTGGATCCCGATGCGCTGCTGGCCGCAGATAACCACGCCACCAGCGACGACAACCGCCATTTCCAGCGCATTATGTTACAGGTTAACGCCTTACCCGAGGCGCAGCGTAATGCGCTGTTTCTGGTGTATGTCGAAGGTCTGACCTATCAGGAGGCGGCAGAGACGCTCTCCGTTCCGATTGGCACTATTATGAGCCGTCTGGCCGCCGCACGTGCCACGCTGGCCAGACAGCCGGCGACCTCGCCCGCACCGCAGGAGAAACGGAGATGAACAGGGAAACTTTTACGCCACCGTGGCGCGATGAGGCAATCGTTGCCTGGCTGGATGGTGAGATGACGCCACAGGAAGCCGTGCAGTTTGAGCAGGCGATGGCAGGGGATCCCGAACTGGCGGCACGGGTTGAGCATTTACAGCAAAGTAATCTCGATTTTGAACAGGCTTTTGCGCCGCTGCTGGAACAGGCACCGCAGGCCAGAATGGCACAGCAACTGGCAGCCATCACGGCACCAGAGTCAATGCCAGCCAAAGGCTACAGCCGTCGGGCACTGATTGCTGCGTCTGTCAGCTTTTTGCTGGTGGGCAGTGGCATCGGTTTCCTGGCAAGACCGGAAGATGATGAGAAAGATGAAAGCCAGAATATCCGCGATCTGGAGGCGCGTTATATGTCGCTCTACAGTGCTGAAACGCTGGCCGATACGCCTGATGACGCCGCCATGCTGCAAAGGGGGCTGGACCGTACCCGACTCGATTTAGGATTGCAGCTGCATCCTCAGCAACTCAGCCTGCCAGGGGCTGAACTGAAAATGGTGCGGATCCTGCGCTACGAACGGACGTCGATTGCACAAATCGCCTGGCTGCATGCTGATTATGGCCCGATGGCGCTCTGTATCTCGCCTGAGCCGGACAGCGCGAATCCCATCGCCCATGAAAAGCGCCATGGCATGCAGCTGGCCTGGTGGAAGCGTGACGGCTATCAATATGTGCTGATTGGCCGCAACCCACCGGCTCAACTGGCTGCCACAGCGGAAACATTGCAGACAGCACTCAGTTAATCGGACCCTTCAGCGGTTACCGCTACAGCGGCTTTCTGCCCTGCGCGGCAATGGCCAGCGCAATGTTGACGCGATCATCAACCACCCCGACCAGCCGATCCATTCCGAAGGCTGAGCGGGAGATGGCGGTGGAGGCATGTAGCGCCAGCGAACCTGAAGCCGGATCAATTGTCTTTCCGCTGTCCAGCGAGGCCAGCATCACGACTGGCCGGCTGACATTTTTAACCGTCAGCACACCAAAAATACGGTAATTGCCGCCACCCAGTGAGGCCACGCGACTGCTGACAAAGTGAATGTTTGGGTAACGCTCTGCATCAAAAAACAGATTACTTTTCAGTTGCCAGGTTAACAGGCTGTTCGAGGCCACCAGCGTCCCTACCGGAATAGTCACTTCAATACGATCGTCACGGTCTTCATCAGGATTGAGTGTCACCGTACCGGTCACACCCTGCAGTCTGGCCTGCGAAAATTGGTGACCAAAGGCGCGCCATGAAAGGCCTATCGACGTTTTATCGGGGGTAATGGCATAGGTTACCGGCGCGGCGTAAAGCACCGGGCTGAGCAGGGCTAACAGAGTGCATAAACAGGCGGCACGCATCATCACTATTTTCTCTTTTTTAGGCAGACCCAACGTTAACGCCTGAAACCGCGATCCTATTCACTTTTTTTAGCACTGTTTTTACCTTACAGGCACAGATAATCTGACAGATATTAACTGACTGTCACCTGAGAATCACCAAAGTGTAATGATTATTGCCAGGGCAGAACATTAATAACGAAAAATATTAAGAATACATTAAGACGGCTTTATTAATCTGTGATTCTCCTGATATGAGCGGAGCGCTATTTTTTCGATGTGATACTGTGAGTAGCAGGCTGAATTTAGCCCAGCAATATCAGCGTGTTAATTTTTCTCTCCAGAAGTGACTTCATCAGGATGAGCTGAACCCTGCTCTGGTGACTAACAGAGCCTGCTGATTTTAAACAAAATATCAATAAATCAAAAAGAGTTGAGGCCAGAGCTATTATTAGCCATTTAATAGTGAACTTTTTCTGAAATCCTTAAATTGCTCTCCCTTGATTTTATTTAAATTCACACTCTTCATTTAATGTTCAGTTAACTTTCATACGGTAGTTTGTATTAGCAGTCCGGTAACCTTAATTCCAGAACGGGAAAGCGTGGTGTCGATAACACCCTGGCCGACTGTGAGTCATTCGCTATTTCAATTATTTTCTGGCGTTGTGCCTGATTAACAACGCGCGACAGCTTATGGGTTTGATCTGCAGGAGTTTTAGCATGGATTTTTTGCCATTTTCCCGGCCTTCATTCGGTGATGAAGAGCTGGCTGCTGTTAAAGCGGTATTTGACTCTGGCTGGATAACGACCGGGGCAAAATGCGCCGAACTGGAGCAGGCCTTTGTTCAGATGACCGGCAACCAGCACGCCATTGCAGTAAGCTCTGCCACTGCCGGAATGCATGTCACGCTGATGGCGATGGGGATCGGGCCTGGCGATGAGGTGATCACGCCGTCCATGACCTGGGTCTCTACCCTGAACCTGATCACGCTTCTGGGTGCCACGCCGGTGATGATTGATGTGGATCCCGACAACCTGATGGTCACGCCGGACCGGATAGCGCAGGCGATTACGCCCCGCACCCGCGCGATTATTCCGGTGCATTACGCTGGTGCACCTGCCGATCTCGCGCCAATCTATCAACTGGCTGAGCAGCGTGGGATTGCCATTATTGAAGATGCGGCTCACGCGGTGGGCACCACATATCACCAAAAACCGATCGGGCATCGTGGTACGGCGATTTTCTCTTTCCACGCCATCAAGAATATCACCTGCGCGGAAGGGGGCCTGGTGGTGACCGATGACGCCACTCTCGCCGATCGTATACGCAGCCTGAAGTTTCATGGCCTGGCAGTAGATGCGTTTGATCGTCAGACCCAGGGGCGTCTGCCGCAGGCGGAAGTCATGATGCCGGGCTTTAAATACAATCTGCCCGATATCAGCGCGGCGATTGCGCTGGTGCAGTTACAGAAACTGCCGGGCTTTATTGCCCGCCGCCGTGAGATTGCTGAACGCTATCTTGAAGCGCTGCGCACGCTGCCGTTCACGCCGCTGTCACTGCCCGCCTGGCCACATCAGCATGCGTGGCACCTGTTTATTATTCGCATTGATGAACAGCGCTGCGGTCTGTCGCGCGATGCCTTTATGCAGGCACTGAAGACGCGGGATATCGGCAGCGGATTGCATTTCCGTGCGGCGCATACCCATAAATATTATCGCGAGCACTATCCCGATTTACGTCTTCCCGCCAGTGAACTTAACAGCCAGCAGATGTGTTCGATTCCACTGTTTCCGTCAATGACGGATCAGGATGTCGAACGTGTGATTCAGGCTTTACATGACATTGCCGGAGCCTGAGATGCGCGATATTAAACCGATCAATATGCTCTCCGTGGTCATCCCGGTCTATAACGAGCAGGAGAGTCTGCCGGAGCTGCTTCAGCGCACCTGCGCCGCCTGTGACTCAATTAAGATTGAGTATGAAATTCTGCTGGTGGATGACGGCAGCAGCGATCGTTCTGCCGAACTGATTGAACAGGCCGCCACCGTTCCCGGCAGCCGGATAACCGGCGTGCTGCTCAACCGCAACTACGGTCAGCATTCCGCCATCATGGCCGGATTCAGCCAGGTCCGTGGCGATCTGATTATTACGCTGGATGCCGATCTGCAGAACCCGCCGGAAGAGATCCCGCGGCTGGTAGACGCCGCACGTCAGGGTTATGACGTGGTGGGTACCGTCCGTCAGCAGCGCCAGGACAGCTGGTTCCGTCGGAAGGCCTCGCGCACGCTCAACCGGCTGATTCAGCGGGTCACCGGCAAGGCGATGGGCGATTACGGCTGCATGCTGCGCGCCTACCGTCGCCACATCGTCGAGGCGATGCTCAACTGTCACGAACGCAGCACTTTTATTCCGATCCTGGCCAACACCTTTGCCCGACACACCATTGAGCTGCCGGTGATCCATGCCGAGCGCGCTTTTGGCGATTCGAAATACAGCTTTATGCGGCTGATTAACCTGATGTACGACCTGGTGACCTGTCTGACCACCACGCCGCTGCGATTGCTCAGCGTGGTCGGCAGCCTGATAGCGCTCTCCGGCTTCGCCTTCTCTTTGGTGTTGATCGTGTTGCGACTCTTTTTTGGTGCGGCCTGGGCGGGTGACGGCGTCTTCGTGTTGTTCGCCGTGCTGTTCATGTTTATCGGCGCCCAGTTTGTGGGTATGGGACTGCTCGGGGAGTACATCGGGCGCATTTACAACGACGTTCGGGCGCGTCCGCGCTATTTCGTTCAACGCATTGTTCACGCTCCAGAAGAGCCTTCAGTACAGGATATTCAATCATGAAGACCGTTGTTTTCGCCTATCACGACATGGGCTGTGTCGGCATCAATGCGCTGCTGAGTGCAGGCTATGAAATCACCGCCATTTTTACTCACAACGATGTGGCGACCGAAAACCACTTTTTCGGCTCAGTAGCCCGTCTGGCGGCAGAGCATGGCATTCCGGTCTATGCACCTGACGAGGCGAATCACCCGATCTGGCTTGACCGCATCCGCACCATGGCACCAGAGATGATCTTCTCCTTCTACTATCGCCATCTGCTGAGCGATGAGATCCTGCAATGCGCTCAAAAGGGTGCTTTTAACCTGCACGGCTCGCTGCTGCCAAAATATCGCGGCCGGGCACCGCTGAACTGGGCGCTGGTCAACGGCGAAACTGAAACGGGCGTTACGCTACATCGCATGGTAAAGCGCGCGGATGCCGGTAATATTCTGGCGCAGCAGAAGGTCGCTATTGAGGATCAGGACAACGCGCTGACACTGCATCGTAAACTGACCCAGGCTGCAGAGCAGTTGCTCGGCGACGTTTTACCTCGTCTGCGCGAGGGTGAGGTGAGTGAATGGCCACAGGATGAAAGTCAGGCGACACGGGTTGACCGCCGCACGGCCGAGGATGGCCGCATTGACTGGAATCAGCCTGCTCAGACGATTCACAATCTGGTCAGAGCGGTTACCGATCCCTGGCCTGGCGCATTCGCCTTTGCCGGTTCGGTTAAATTTATCGTCTGGAAGAGCCGGGTTCATCCGCAGCAGCATCAGGCAAAGCCAGGGACGGTACTCTCTAAGCAGCCCTTCCTGATCGCCTGTGGCGAAGGCGCGCTGGAAATCCAGACCGGCCAGTCCGAGCATGGCGTTTACATGAATGGCAGCCAGCTGGCGCAGAGTCTGGGCATCGTCCCTGGCGCACTGCTCTATTCAAAACCGCAGTCAGCGCTGCAACGTCGTACCCGCGTGCTGATCCTTGGCGTTAACGGCTTTATCGGTAATCATCTCACTGAGCGTTTGTTACAGGATGAGCATTTCGAGGTCTATGGCCTGGATATCAGTTCAGACGCGATCAGCCGCTTCCTGGATCATCCGCGCTTCCATTTCGTCGAAGGGGATATCGCTATCCATTCCGAATGGATTGAGTATCACATCAAAAAATGCGACGTCATCCTTCCGCTGGTAGCCATCGCCACGCCAATTGAGTACACCCGCAATCCACTGCGCGTGTTTGAGCTCGATTTCGAAGAGAACCTGAAAATCATTCGCGACTGTGTGAAGTATCAGAAGCGCATCATTTTCCCATCCACTTCAGAAGTCTACGGCATGTGTACCGATGCCAGCTTCGATGAGGATTGCTCTAATCTGGTCGTCGGGCCGATCAACAAACAGCGCTGGATCTACTCGGTATCCAAACAGCTGCTGGACCGCGTTATCTGGGCCTACGGCGAAAAAGAGGGGCTGCGTTTTACCCTGTTCCGTCCGTTCAACTGGATGGGACCGCGTCTGGATAACCTTAATGCAGCGCGCATCGGCAGTTCCCGCGCGATCACTCAGCTCATCCTCAACCTGGTAGAAGGTTCGCCCATTAAGCTGATTGACGGCGGCAAACAGAAGCGCTGCTTTACCGATATTCAGGATGGCGTTGAGGCGCTATTCCGCATTATCGAAAACAAACAGCTGAATTGTGATGGTCAGATCATCAATATCGGTAATCCGGACAACGAAGCCAGTATCAAAGAGCTGGCCGAACAGCTGCTGGCCAGCTTTGAGCGTCATCCGCTGCGCAGCCAGTTTCCGCCGTTTGCCGGTTTCCGCGAAGTAGAAAGCAGCAGCTACTACGGCAAAGGCTATCAGGATGTGGAGCACCGTAAACCGGCTATCCGCAATGCGCGTCGCTTACTCGGCTGGACACCGACCGTGACGATGGATGTCACTATCGACAACACGCTCGACTTCTTCCTGCGCACCGTTGAGCCACAGGCTGATAAGTGATGAAGAAGATCGGTCTGCGGATTGACGTAGATACCTGGCGCGGCACGAAGCAGGGCGTGCCGGCGCTGCTTGAGCTGTTCCGGCGTCATGCGGTGCGGGGCAGCTTTTTCTTCAGCGTGGGACCAGACAACATGGGCCGCCATCTCTGGCGGCTGGTGAAACCGGCGTTTCTTATGAAGATGCTGCGCTCCCGTGCCGTGTCGCTCTATGGCTGGGACATCCTGCTCGCCGGAACGGCCTGGCCGGGAAAGCAGATGGGACGGAGATTGCGGCACATCATGCAGGACGCCACTCGTCAGCACGAAGTCGGTCTGCACGCCTGGGACCACTTTGCCTGGCAGACCTGGGCCGGCGTCTGGCCGCAGGATAAGCTGGTTGAGCAGATAGCACGTGGCACCGAAACGCTGAGTGAGATACTCGGTCATCCTGTCAGCTGTTCGGCCGCCGCGGGCTGGCGAGCCGATGGCCGGGTGATCGCCGCCAAACAGGACTTTGGCTTTCACTACAACAGCGACTGTCGCGGCAGCGGCCCGTTCCGGCCCATGCTGCCGGATGGACAGATCGGTACCGTACAGATTCCGGTGACGTTGCCCACATGGGATGAAGTGGTTGGCCGCGAGGTCAGCGCAGAAGGCTATAACGACTACATTCTGGCGAAAATGCTCTCTTCTGATGATGGGGCGGTCTACACCGTGCATGCCGAAGTCGAAGGGATTATCGGCTACCCGGACTTTGACCAGCTGCTGGCTGCTGCGGCCCGTCACGGCATTCAGTTCTGTCCGTTAAGCGAGCTGCTGCCCGACGATCTGAGCACCTTGCCAGTGGGCAAAGTAGTCAGAGGCGAAATCCCCGGACGGGAAGGGTGGCTGGGCTGCCAGAAACTGACTGAAGAGGCGAACTAGTGCGGATACGTAACAACACGAAGTGGCTACTTTTTTTCAGCTTTTTTATTCTCTATTACATGCTTCCGCCGATGTTCCGCGATCTCTGGCAGCCGGATGAGACCCGTTATGCGGAGATCAGCCGGGAGATGCTGGCAACCGGTAACTGGGTGACGCCACACTTCTTCGGTCTGCGCTATTTTGAAAAACCGATTGCGGGTTACTGGGTCAACTCGCTGGGTCAGTGGCTGTTTGGCCACAACAACTTTGGCGTGCGGGCGGGATCGATATTCTCCACGGCGATGACCGCCGTGCTGATCTACTGGCTCGGCAGGCGGCTGTTTAGTTCGGCACGCACGGCTGCCGTCGGCACGATTATTTTCCTCAGTTCGCTGCTGGTCTATGGCGTTGGCACCTATGCGGTGCTCGATCCGATGCTGATGCTCTGGCTGGCGGCCGCGATGTGCAGCTTCTGGCTGGCGACGGAGGCCAGCGGACGCGCCGGGCGGGCGGGCGGCTATCTGCTGCTGGGTCTCGCCTGCGGCATGGGGTTTATGACCAAAGGCTTTCTGGCGCTGGCAGTGCCGGTGCTGGCGATTCTGCCTTGGACGATCTGGCGGCAGCGACTGCGCGAACTGCTCTGCTTCGGTCCGCTGGCGCTGCTCTCAGCCGCGGCGATCAGCGCACCCTGGGCGCTGGCGATCTATCATCAGGCACCGGATTTCTGGCACTACTTCTTCTGGGTTGAGCATATCCAGCGCTTTGCCGAGGACAATGCCCAGCACAAAGCGCCTTTCTGGTATTACCTGCCGGTTCTGCTGCTGGGAACGCTGCCGTGGCTGGCGCTGTTACCGGGCGCATTGATGACCGGCTGGCGCGAGCGTCAGCAGCATCCCGGCGCGCTCTATCTGCTGAGCTGGACGGTGATGCCGCTGCTGTTTTTCAGCCTGGCGAAAGGCAAGCTGCCAACCTATATCCTGCCCTGTTTTGTGCCGCTGTCGCTGCTGATGGCGCACTATGGCCTGAACGCCGCACAGCGGGCAGGGCGCGCATTAACAGTCAATGGCTGGCTCAACCTGATTTTCGGCATCATTACTCTGGCAACGGTCGTGCTGGTGCTCGCTCCCTGGAGTGTGACGCATCATCCGCTGTTCGCCACGCACGAGATGCTGAAGCTTGCGCTGGGGGCACTGGCATTTCTCATCTGGGGGCTGGTGGGCGCATATAGCTGCCGCTCTGCACAGCGCCGCTGGCTGGCGGCCGCGCTTTGCCCGCTGGGCGTCGCCCTGTTTATTGGCACGGCAATCCCGGATAAAATCCGCGACGCCAAACAGCCGCAGCGCTTTGTCTCGACGATTAGCCAGCGTCTGGCCTCAAGTCACTTTATCCTGGCGGACAATCCCGGCGTGGCATCTGCCGCAGCCTGGCATCTGCAACGTAGCGATATCGGCTTCTATGACACCAAAGGCGAGCTGGAATATGGGCTGGGCTACCCTGATGCGCAATCCCGCTTTGTCTCTCAGGCGGACTTCGGCGGCTGGCTTGCCGATCATCGCCGTACGGGAAGCGTATCACTGCTGTTGCTGGTTGATTCAGTACACAGTGATATCGGCGAGGATGTTCCGGTGCCGGACGCCGTCTATCGCCAGGGCAGGCTGGTCTGCCTCTATTACAGTCAGATGAAGTGATGCTGCTGCTGATTGTACTGGTCAGTCTGCTCAGTTGCAGCGCGCAACTGTGCCAGAAACAGGCGACCCACGCGGCATCGCGCCGGGTCCGCTTAAGCTGGATTGGGGTGAGCGTGCTGTTGCTGGGTGTCGCGATGCTTCTCTGGCTGCTGGTGCTGCAGCGGGTGCCTGTCAGCCAGGCCTATCCGATGCTGAGCCTTAACTTCATTTTCGTTGCGCTGGCAGGACGCATCCTCTGGCGCGAGCGCCTGACGCTGCGCCAGATCGCCGGCACGCTACTGGTGGTGACGGGTGTGGCGCTGATGGCGAGCCAGCTATGAAAGGGTATGGATGGGTCGCATGCAGCGTGCTGCTGGTCTCAGCGGCACAGCTGATGATGCGCTGGGCGATGCCGCGACTGCCCGATGTCAGCAGCATAACGTCGCTGCCTGCTGTTGCCCTGTTGCCCGCCTTGCTGCTATTGGCCGGGCTGGGCGCTTATGGTGTCTCCATGCTCTGCTGGATTCGGGCGCTGCGCTATTTTCCGCTGAACCGGGTCTATCCGCTGCTCAGCCTCAGTTATGTGCTGGTGTGGCTGGTGGCTGTCTGTCTGCCAGTATTCCATGAGGCGTTCAGCTGGCACAGCCTGGCGGGCGTAGTGATTATTGTCATCGGCCTGCTGTGTATCGTGGTTAAGCCCTGATTTAAGAATATTGTTAGTGTTTTCGCATTAACTACGCCTTTTATTAGCGTTTTTGGGCAGCGAGTAACTCTCGCGGCATTAAAGTATTTGCGGTAAACGGCGGGTCAGCAAAGCGGTTTTATCTTTGCAGCCAGCTCGCCAATATCGCTGACGATCAGATCAGGCACAGGCGCCAGCGGATACAGTGCCTGCCCTTTGCGGGTAACAAATGCAGTTTTCATGCCTGCACGTTTTGCTCCACCCACATCCCAGCCATGCGCAGCCACCATCATGCACTCTGAGACGGGCTTGCCCATCTCCTTCATCGCTTACTGATGCGCTGGAGAGACTCTATCCGCTGAAACAGGCATGCAATGAGAACGGGGACTGTGAAACGTTCATGTTTGCAGAAATGTACTGCGGCGGGATAACGGACATTTATGCCTGTATCGATGTGCGTTACTTCCGCCTGCTTAATTACACCCACATAACCGATGCTACCTTATGCAGATTGCCTGATTGAAGCCGGATTTAATCCATCAGTTCAGATGTCCGTCAGTTGATTTGATATTGATCCTGTCACGGTGGATATGGCGTTTATACAGCTTTCCCTGCTGGGCATTGCAGCCGAGGTTGTCACCGGTAATACGCTGACGCTGGAGTTTAACCGGGTGCGCTATACACCGGCTTACTATCTCAACGATTTTGAAGAACGTCTCAAAAGCCAGCGCCGGATCAAGGCGATGCTGGATTTTATCAGAGCAATGTAGGCCATGGACAAAACAGCAGGAAACTACATGGTAGGGAAGCAGTGGTTACGGGTTTGTATGGGGTGCATGAGTAATGCAGAAATTGCACAATATACGAAATTTCGTATAATGAGGTGATGATGCGTAAGAAAATCAGTTTTATTGACAGCAGTCTTGAGGATCTACGGCTTTCCCGGAAGAGGCCCGGACCGCATCAGGGTATCAGCTTGACCTGATCCAGCAGGGACTGGAGCCGGACGACTGGAAGCATTTTGCTACGGTAGGTCAGGGAGCACGTGAAATCCGAATCCGGGGTAATGACGGCATTTTCCGGATCATGTATGTCGCCAAATTTGAAGAAGCCGTGTATGTGCTGCACTGTTTCCAGAAAAAGACACAAAAGACCAGCCAGAGTGACGTAGAACTTGCCCGAAATCGTTATCGCCGATTGGTTGAGGAGCGTAAAAAATGAATATTCAGACTTTTGATAATGTGTGGGACGCTCTTAGCGAAACGCCAGAGCAGGCGGAAAATATGAAACTCCGCGCCGAGTTAGTAGGCCGCCTGAATAGCTGGATTAAACGTAATGGCCTGAATCAGGCCACTGCTGCTGCTGCGCTGGGCGTTTCACAGCCCAGAGTGTCCGAGCTGGCAGGAGGTCGGATCAACTGCTTTTCAATTGATAAGCTGGTCAGCATGATGTCACATGCCGGACTGCACATAACCAGTATTGAGATAAGCGAACCAGAGGAAGCTTGAGCTGCCTTTTTGCATCGCGCGAACTGCCAGGACGGTAGCCCCTTCGGGGCAGGATAAACCCGGTGCTGATGCACCGGCTATACCCTTTCACCTGACCGTCTTCATCCCTTCCCATCTGACGCTGATAGCTTGCCGTTTCTGCTATCAAGTGACACTACCAAATTGGCCATCTGCAGAAGTGCGCATAATACTAATTATGTTAAATAAGATGTCTGATTATCAATATCGCTTGAATTACGTCAATACTCATCGGACACAGCCCTCCCTCCCTACCGCATCCTTTCACTGGCAAGATGATAAACATCGCTGCGCTCGCGTTTACCCACAGCAACAACGGCAATCACCAGCTGATCGTCTATTACCTGATAAACCAGGAGAAACCCGGACGCTCTGAGTTTGATTTTATAGCAGTCTTTAATCCCACGTAGTCTGGCAGAAGGAATATGGGGATTATCACAACATTTCTTCAGTTTTTTGGCAAACTGCTGCTGGAGAGATTTGTCCAGCTTCTGCCACTCTTTAAAAGCCTCTTCCCTGAATTTGACGGTATAACTCACAAAAGCGCATCCAAATCGACATCAAGCAGACGCTGGCCGCTGCGTTCACTGACCAGCTTAACCAGTTCCTGATCGTCAAGGGCATCAAGCATCTGTTCATAAA
This sequence comes from Pantoea sp. Fr-CA_6, assembly GCF_024520895.1. Classification (NCBI taxonomy): domain Bacteria; kingdom Pseudomonadati; phylum Pseudomonadota; class Gammaproteobacteria; order Enterobacterales; family Erwiniaceae; genus Pantoea; species Pantoea sp. Fr-CA_6. Next base: position 28,167 of record NZ_JALNPO010000010.1, read on the forward strand.
GCTCAGCCGGGACGCAATAGAATGCAGGCTGGTTGCGGTTAAGAATGGCGACAGGATAACCGTCACCTGCATTAACCGTGGCCATCGGGTTTTTCTTCAGTTCGCTTACGCTGGCGCTGGTATCGCTTAAAATAATGTTTGGCATAGAGCCTCCAGGACTGCTTAACAGGTCTTTATAGTAGCAGCCTCAAGACCTGATAACCAGTCTCTTTCGGTAGATACAAATGGCTATGTTTGATGAACTGCAAAGGCTGAATGAGCCATTTGAAATGCCGGAAGATGGGGTTATTTTTCATTTCTCTTTTTCGCGCCGACAGGAACAGGATCGTCAGTTGCAGCATCCTGAATAATCAGCGCGTTGCTTTTATTATCTAAGGTCTTGAGAAGCGGCTGCAATTCTCTGAGCACAAGGTCCAGGCGCTGCATATCCCCCGTCAATTTTTGATATACGGGCGATCCAGGCTGAATACCTTTTATGCTGCGGCTGAGCTGTTGCAGGCTTTGCTGCATATCCTCAGACAGTGTTTTCATTGCAGGGCTGCTGATAAATCCATCAATATGCCTGAGCGATTTTTGTATTTCTGTCATGGTGCGCTGACTTTGTTTTAGCGTACCGGTCGCAACTGAAATCAGTGGCCGAAGCGGAAGGCTGTTCATCTTATCCACTATAGCCACAATCTTTTGCTGTATCTGGTTTAAACCACCAGGCGTTGTGGGGATGACTTTGTAACCCGCGACGATATCCGGTCCTTTGTCGGGTGCAACATTTGCATAATAGTCTAAGTCGATAAACAGCGAACCGGAAAGCAGACTGCCTGTTTTCAGGGAGCCTCTTAACCCCTGTTTTTTACCCAGCTGTAGCTTTTTCTCCAGGTCAAAGTCTTCCCTCATACCGCTCATGAATCTCTGGGGTTCAATGTGAATCAGTACGGGAACCTCATAATGGCTGCGAAAATTCTGGGTTATCTCTGGCGAGGTAAAAGGAACCTGAGCAACCGTCCCCAGGCGTATTCCACGAAACTCGACAGGCGCGCCTGCCTGAAGTCCGCGAACAGAATCGGAAAAGAACATCACGAAGTCGAGGTGTTCGGTATAACGTGAATTCGCGATGCTTCGCAGATCGTCATAAAGAGTATAAGTTGCTACGCCCTTAACCGGCTGGCTCAGGGCCACGCCTTCAGGCAGGTCAAAACTGACCCCGCCACTTAATAATGTGGTGATGGAGCCCATCTCCACGCGCATCCCGGATGAGGATAAATCCACAGCAATCCCACTATTCTTCCAGAAACGAACGTTTGAGGTGACAAGCTGATCAAAGGGCGAAGCGATAAAAACCTGATAACGCATCATCCTTTTTTCCATATCAAACCGGCTGTTCTCGACTGACCCGACACGCAGGCCGCGAAACAGTACCGGGTAGCCCGGCATGAGTTGCCCCGCTTCACGACTATTAAGCGTGATTCTGATCCCCTTTGCATTCGGTGAGGCCTGGGGAGGCGCATCTGACAGCCGATAGCGTTCCGGCGCTGGCCCCGGAGAACCTGGCTGTAAGGCTATATAGGCGCCTGAGAACAAGGTGCTTAAGCCCGTTATCCCTTCGAATCCAATTTCAGGCCTGACCACCCAAAAAGCGCTATTGCCGGTCAATAGTTTTTGCATATCAGTGTGCATGCGAACCTTGATCTCGACGTGCTTAAGATCGTCAGTAAGCTCGGTACTTTCAACGACACCCACATCAATGTTGCGGTTTTTTATTACGGTTTTACCTGCCTTAATCCCCTGTGCGTTTTCGGTCATCAGAATCACCAGAGGTCCCTGCTGGCTTTTATGGTAATACAATAAAAAGGCACCGATGAGCAGCGTGACAAAGGGAATGATCCAGACAGAAGACCATCTTTTGTTGGGGTTTACTTGAGCACTATCCGGCTTATCCGACAAAGTATGGACTCGTGTAAGAACAGAGTAACCTGTACTTTTCAGGGCGTTCTGTTGAAGAAGGATTCGATCTCAGGGCTATGTATTCGCTGGTCTTTCCTGAGGCCATGATAGTTAATCTCATCATTAAGCGTTAAATTTCGATAAGTCAGGATCATAAAATCTACTTTCAAACGGAGATGCATTATTTTCCAGTAAATAATGGATCGGATAATTCGCAACAACGTCGGGGCAGGAAAGTTAATAAGTATAAAGATATTTTTTAAATAAAGCTTTAGAAATACAAATCTGTGATCAACGTGTCATATTATTTTAATAAAATCAAATCAATCAGTTACCAACATCATGGAGGTTAACGACTCAAAATAAAGAGGAATAATCCTGCGTTTAAAGTCTAATAAATCCACTAAAATCATCACCAATGAACAGTATTGCCCACCTACGTCCTCGCTGAAGTGCCTAAAATCCCTGAGCGCTGCATGACTTTCTGGTATTGCGTCTGTCACCGAGGTATGTCAGGTTAACTCTTTTACGAATAGAAACATTCTTGCAGACGTTCTAATTTCACTTCGCATTCCAATTTAGCAGAGGCACCTATGTTCCTTAACTATTTTGCTTTGGGTATGCTGATCTTCGTTTTCATAATTATTTTTTATGGAATTATCGTTCTTCATGATATTCCCTATTTAATCGCAAAGTCCCGTAATCATCCTCATGCCGATGCCATTCACGTCGCAGGTTGGGTAAGTTTGTTTACACTGCATGTCATATGGCCTTTCCTGTGGATCTGGGCCACTCTTTATCGTCCGGATCGTGGTTGGGGTATGCAGAACCAGTACACTTCATTACTGGAACTGCAGCAGCGCGTAGCAGAACTGGAGCGTTTACAGGCTGATTCGAAACCGCTGCGACCGGAGCGATGATATGGATCTGCTCATTATTTTAAGCTACGTTGCGATAGCCTGGGCTGTTTTTAAAATATTTCGCATACCCGTCAATAAATGGACAGTGCCAACAGCGGCCCTCGGTGGCGTTTTTCTGGTCAGTGCGCTAATTCTGCTAATGAATTATAACCATCCCTATACGTCACTGGCACAAAAAGCGGTTGTCGCGATTCCTGTTACTCCACAAGTGACCGGTGTCGTAAATGAAGTTACTGATAAAAAAGAAGTGCTTATTAGAAAGGGAGAAATGCTCTTCACCCTGGATCAGACACGTTATAAGGTCCGCGTCGAAAGATTACAAGCCGACCTGAGCACCGCTATTAACAATATTGAAGCGATGAAAGGACAATTAAGCGAAGCCGTTGCCTACACAACCCATGTATCTGCTGAGCGGGATAGATTATTTCTGGACTATCAACGCTATCTCAAAGGCAGTAAGGCGAAAGTCAATCCATTCTCCGAACGTGACATTGATAATGCCAGGCAGGCATTTCTGGCGCAGGATGCCCTGGTAAAAGGTTCACTGGCGGAACAGGAGCAGCTCAGAAGCCAGTTGACCAGTGTATCAGGAGGAGAACAATCCCAGATAGCCAGTCTGCGCGCGCAATTAGCAGAAGCCCGGTATAACCTGGATCAGACAGTTGTTCGCGCACCCAGTGATGGTTATGTCACTCAGGTCTTAATCCGTCCCGGAAGCTACGCAGCCGCCCTGCCGCTGCGCCCGGTCATGATATTCATTCCTGTACAAAAACGTCAGATCATTGCTCAGTTCAGACAAAATTCCCTGCTTCGCCTGACGGCGGGAGATGAAGCAGAGGTCGTTTTTAATGCCCTTCCGGGACAGGTATTCTCAGGAAAACTGCTCAGAGTTTTGCCAGTGGTTCCAGGCGGAGCTTATCAGGCACAGGGAACGGTGCAATCACTGAGCCTTGCTTCAGGTTCTGATGGCGTATTAGCCATAATTGAATTAAACCCAAATCAGGACGTTGATGCATTGCCAGACGGCATATTTGCTCAGGTTGCGGTCTATTCTGACCACTTCACGCATGTTTCGGTCATGCGTAAAATTTTGCTGAGAATGACCAGCTGGGTGCATTACCTCTACCTGGATCACTGATGATGATAAATATATCCTTAACTTTCCATCGATTAACCGTTTGCCCCCTTTCAGAAGAAGTTAATCAGAACAGTTATGAGCGGCCTGACTTTGTAATAAGCCCTGATTTGAAATTACCCTGAAAACACGATGGGTGGTTAATTAAATTACTGATCGGTTATCACAAAACAGGATCGTAAATAAGCTTTTGAAATAGCTGTTTGCATTGAATATGCTATGTTTTAAATGTAGTTACGAATTCTAATCGTCTTTTATAACATTCCGAGGATACGCATATGAAAAAATTAATTTTTGGTGTGGTTATTTGCTCTTTATCGTTTGGCTCATTTGCTGCCGAAATGATGTCAATGAATGATTTTATGAAAGTGAAGGATCAGTATGAAAAGATAGGCGATATCTCAACATCAGGTGAGACCAGCCCTTCAGATGCAAAAGCGGAGCTATCAGAAATGGCCGATAAAAAAGGCGGCGATGTGTTCGTGCTGACCTCAGCCAATACGAATAACAAAATTAAAGGTACCGCTGATGTATACAAGAAAAAATAGCGAAATAACGAAGCTATCTGTCTGAAATACAGACTGAAATAGATGATTTTTTTCGGAGCCTCAGGAAATATGTTCTTAATACAGGTTAATCGATGCCCTTTACTAACGTAAAGGGCATCTTTCTTACAGCACCATCAGGACTTTAAACCGTTTTCAGCGAGGATGAGCTGAACGTCGGTGACAGGACCTTATCTGCCCAGGCTGATGCGCGGATAACACGTCACGCTAATCCGCCTGCACTTGATTAACTCCAGGCGATGACGTTATCAGCCGTCAGGCGAAGGTTCCGCTAATCAGCCGCCGCCCGCCTCCCCCTATTTCTTATCCAGCGACCAGGTTGCACTGCGGATATCGACCTTCACTGGTAACAGACCAATCTGGGTAAACTTATCGGCCAGAGCCTGCTGCTGCGTGAAGACTTCAGGTGTCATCCGCTCAGCCCCGAACGGCATCCTTGCCAGCGCCCGTTGCCAGATCGGCTGCGGCAGACCGGTTGAGGTGGACATGATTTTTGCCGCCTCTTCCTGATGTTGATTGGCCCAGGTACTTAGCGACCCAAGCTCATCCACCACCTGGCTGGCGATTTGCGGCCAGGTTTCCGCAAACTTACGGCTGGCAAGATAGAAGGTGTAGTGTGGCACCAGGCCTTCGGCATTTTTAATCAGCCGCGCGTGGGCGTTGGTTTCAACTTCTGCGTAGTAAGGATCCCAGATTACCCAGGCATCCACTGCACCGCGCTGGAAAGCGGCACGCGCATCCGCGGGTGGCAGATAGACCGGTGTAATGTCTTTATAGCTCAGCCCCGCCTGTTCCAGCGCAGTGACCAGCAGATAGTTAACGTCAGAGCCTTTATTCAGCGCCACGCGTTTGCCTTTGAGATCCGCCACGCTTTTAATGGGGGAGTCGGCGGGCACCACAATCGCCTCAGTTTTGGGGTTGGCGGGAGAATGTGCCAGATAAACCAGATCGGCCTGTGCGGCCTGAGCAAAAGTCGGTGGCGCGTCGCCGGTTGCGGCCAGATCGATACTGCCGATGTTCAGGCCTTCCAGCATCTGCGGCCCGGCCGGGAACTCAATCCAGTGAACCGCAATCCCCTGTTTTTTAAATTCCTGATCCAGCGTGCCGCGATATTTCAACAGGGCAAAGATATTGGCTTTCTGAAAACCAATGTTAACTGTTTCGGGTTTCTCTGCTGCTGCCTGGGTGTTGAACGCTAATCCCGCCTGGGCGGCAATAATCAATGCGCTAAGCAAAACTCTTTTCATCTCTCATTCCTGAGTCTGGTTGTTGTCAGCGCAACATAACAAACGCAGGTTGAAGCGCTTAGCGATCAAATGTTCGATGCTTAGCGAAAAAAACGCTATGGATGCCAGACCGACTCACGTACCCGAATGGCGCGACTCAATAGCCCCAGTGCATAGAAGCGGTCAGCGATGGTCTGCTGTTCCCGGATGATGGCCAAGTTCATGCGCTGGGTCTGGTGGCTGCGCCGCGCTAAGGCATGCATCAGTGAAGGCGCTGATATCCCGAGTTCGGTGGAGAGCAACGCAGCGGCTTCAGCACGGTGTGCATCGATGTAGCGGCCAGTCTGCTCCAGCGCGGTGAGCAGAACCTGCAGCAGATCGCCCGACTGCGCGGCGAACCCGCGTTCGGCAAGGTAAAACTGATGATTATTGACCCGGCCGGTGCCATCAGCGATCACCCTGAACTGTCCGCTGTTCTCTGCATCGCTGAGCAGCGGATCCCACATCATCCAGGCATCCACTGCGTTGAGATCGCTGGGCGTCAGCGGATATTTGGGCGGTGCATAGACGATGCGCACATCATCCAGCCCTAAACCCGCTTCATCCAGAATCTGCAGCAGCAGATAGTGAACGTTGGAACCACGATTCACGGCGATGCGTTTTCCTCTGAGATCGCCAATCTGCTGAACCGGGCTGCTGTTCGGTACCAGCAGTGCCACGCTCTGCGGCGCGGCGGGTTCCCAGGCAACATAAACCATCGGGCTGTTGCTGGCCTGCGCAAACAAGGGGGGAACTTCACCGGTCGTGCCGAAATCGATCTCCTGTTGGCTCAGCGCATGCAGAAGCTGCGGACCCGCAGGAAACTCACTCCACAGCACGCTGACGCCTCTATCGGCCAGCTGCTGTTCCAGTGACTGGCGCGCTTTCAGGATGCCGAGGTTGCCAAATTTCTGATAACCGATGCGCAGTTCCCGCTCCCGTTCGGGCTGCTGATTCAGAGAAGTGTCGCGCTGACGCAGTGAAGTGCGGCGCGGTTTAATCACCCCCAGATGGCCCAGTTGGGTGCGCAGCGTATGACGACTGATGCCAAGCAGCGCGGCGGCCTGCAGTTGATTGCCCTGAGTGAGTTCCAGCGCATTCTTTATCAGCGCCTCAATCACCCGGGGATAGAGCGGTGTTTCGCTCTGCTGCATCTGTTGCCGTAAAAACTGATCCAGCGCCTCCTCTCCCGGTGGTAACTCGCTACCCGTGAGGTTATTCAGCCGGAGCTGCTGCGGCGTGACCAGCGAGGTTTTGCTGAGCAGGACGGCATTATGCAGGGTGTTCTCCAGCTCGCGGATGTTGCCCGGCCAGCTGTAGTCCATCAGCGTGGCGACAGCATCTTCACTGAGACGTAACTGAGGTCGGCCCAGACGACGCGCATAGAGCTGCAGGAAGTGAGTGGCCAGCACCGGGATATCTTCGCAGCGCTGGCGCAGCGGCGGCAGCGTGACGCTGGCCACATTCAGCCGGTAGTAGAGGTCTTCCCGGAAGCGCCGTTCACGGATCGCCACCGCCAGGTCGCGGTTGGTGGCCGCAATGACCCGCACATTGACCTTTACAGCCCTGGAGGAACCCACACGGGTAATCTCACGCTCCTGCAGCACGCGCAGCAGCTTCACCTGCAGCGACGCACTCAGTTCACCGACTTCATCCAGCAGCAGCGTCCCGCCCTCTGCCGCCTCAAACCAGCCGCGATGCCGATCCTGTGCGCCGGTAAATGCCCCTTTCTCATGACCAAAGAGTTCCGACTCCGCCAGACTCTCAGTGAGGGCACCACAGTTGACCGCCAGAAACGGCTGTCTGCTGCGGGCGCTGTGATGATGCAGATAGCGCGCCATCACCTCTTTACCGGTGCCGGTTTCACCAATGATCAGCACCGTCGCGTCGGTAGGCGCAAGCTGATCCAGCACGCTTTTAAAGGCGCGCGATGCGGGGTCAATCAACTCAGGGCTGGCAATCTGCATCTCATTTACCGGGTTAACAGGAAAGCCATGACCATACCGCGTGGGTAACGCGGAAACGAGAGGCTAACCGGACCGGATTGTTGCCAATGCAGCAGACTGTAACTTTACCTGTCGCAAATGCAGCAATATTCAGCAAGAGAAAATATAAATATGTTATTGAATTGATGAGATAAATTTTAATAAACAGACTGGCACGCATCCTGCTAACACCTATATAACTAAAGAATTTATGCCTATGTATTAAATTCAAATATTGTTATAAAGGAATCTGCTAATGAGTCATGCGACACAGGAAAACCTCAACCTCTTCTGGTTTCTGCCCACCCATGGCGATGGGCGCTATCTTGGCACCACCGAAGGCGGCAGAGCTGTCGATTTACCCTATTTACAGCAGGTTGCGCTGGCGGCAGATAATCTGGGCTACTACGGTGTATTAATCCCGACCGGTAAGAGCTGCGAGGATTCCTGGCTGGTCGCCTCTGCACTGGCACCGATCACCAAAAAGCTGCGCTATTTAGTAGCCGTACGTCCTGGCCTGCAACCGCCAAGCCTGGCGGCGCGTATGGCGGCTACGCTGGATCGGCTTTCTGGCGGACGGTTATTGATTAACGTGGTCACGGGCGGCGATCCGGTTGAGAACAAAGGTGACGGCATCTTTCTGAGTCATGAAGAGCGCTATCAGGTGACCAGAGAGTTTCTTGAGGTCTACTCGCGCCTGCTGAAAGGCGAGAAGGTCGATTTTTCGGGTGAGCATATCCGCGTGGAAGGCGCTGAGATCCTCTTTCCGCCGGTGCAGGAAAATGGCCCACCGCTCTATTTTGGTGGCTCGTCTGATGCCGCTATCGACGTTGCGGCGAATCAGATCGACACTTATCTGACGTGGGGCGAGCCGGTTGAGCAGGTGGCGGAAAAACTGGCGGTGGTTAGTCAGCGGGCACATGAGAGTGGCCGTAGCCTCTCCTACGGCATCCGGTTGCATGTCATTGTCCGTGAAACCGAACAGGAAGCCTGGGCGGCGGCCGATCGGCTGATTTCTCATCTGGATGAAGAGACTATTGCCGCCGCGCAGAAGATCTTTGCCCGCATGGACTCAGCCGGACAGGCGCGGATGAGCGCGCTGCATCAGGGCTCGCGAGACAGCCTGCGCATTGGTCCCAATCTCTGGGCAGGCGTCGGCCTGGTGCGCGGCGGCGCGGGTACTGCGCTGGTGGGGAGTCCCAAGCAGGTAGCCGATCGCATCCGGGAGTATCAGGCGCTGGGGATCGAGAACTTTATTTTCTCCGGCTATCCGCACCTTGAAGAGGCGCACCGTTTCGCTGAACTGGTGATGCCGCTGTTACCGCTGGCTGCCAACGCCGAAAAGAAACAGCGCAGCGTGAACACCGGTCCTTTTGGTGAAACCATTGGCGGCGACCGTCGTCCTGATAAACAGGCCAGCGCCAGTTAACAGAAGAGAAGGTTCGCTTATGTCACAGCAGCAGATAGTCATTATCGGCGGTGGTTTTACCGGCACCGCGCTGGCGATCCATCTGGCCCGGGCTGGCCAGGCAGGGTTGCACGTGACGGTGATTGAACCACGAGCGCAGCTTGCTCAGGGTGTGGCATACGGCACTACCGATCCGGCCCACCGCATCAATGTGCCAGCGGCCAGAATGCAGCTCGCTGGGGATGAGGAGGGCATATTTGACCGCGACTATCGCGCATCGCCCGCCTTTCAGGCCGACCCGGACGCGTTGTGGCGTGACGGCAATGTCTACCCGCAACGCGGGGAGTTTGGTCGCTGGGTCAATGCGCAGTTTGTGCATCAGCAGCAGCATTCGCCGGTAAAACTTAGTCATCTGCGTGATAGCGCGGTTGCGCTGCAGGATGGTGTAGTGACCACAGCCTCAGGGCAGAAGATCCGGGCCGATCAGGTGGCGCTGGCCATCAGCCATCCACCGCCGGACCTGCCCGCACTGCTGAAGCCCTTACAGGGGCATCGCGGGTTGATTGCCAATCCCTGGCAGAATGGCGCGTTGTCACAGATCGCACCTGATGATCGGGTAGCGATTATCGGTTCAGGCCTGACCATGTCCGATGTGGTGGCATCGCTGCATCGCCAGCAGCATCGCGGAGAGATTACCGCCTTCTCACGCCGTGGACAGCTGCCGCGAGCCAACCTGAGCGGCAGCGATGAGAGCTACACCCTGGATTACAGTCAGCCGCAGCCCGCCAGCGCACGTGGCTGGTTACATCGGGTGCGTCAGGAGGTAAAACAGGCAGCCGCGTTAAATCTGCCCTGGCAGCTGGTGCTGGATGATATCCGCCGTAACGGCCAGCGTATCTGGCAGAGCCTTTCACTGCATGAGCAGCAGCGTTTTCTGCACCATCTTCGCCCCTGGTGGGATGTTCACCGCTACCGGATTGCCCCGCAGGTAAGCCAGATTCTCAACCAGCAGCAGGCGAGCGGTCAGTTGTCACTGCTGGCGGCGCGTCTGATGGGCGCGGAAGCGATGGGAAACAATCTTCAGCTGACGCTGCGCCGGCGTGGAGCGCAATCAGAAATCCGGGGGGTGGATAAAGTGATTGTCACCACCGGGCCAGCGCACAACGCACTGCTTAAAAGCAACGCGCTGCTGCGCCAGCTCCACGACGACGGCGTGATTCAGCCCGACCCGCTGGCGCTGGGCATTCAGGTTAACGCGCTGTCACAGACGCTGAATGCGCAGGGTGATGCCAATCCTCATCTCTATGTAGCCGGGCCTGCCGCGCGTGGTCGCTTTGGCGAACTCATGGGATTACCGCAGGTTGCAGAACACGCTGAGTCCGTAGCACGGCAGCTACTCTCCACTACGCCGCTGCCCCTCAGCGAGCGATGTCCCGGCTCACTCATCTACTGAACCACCCTTCCGGAACAATCACTAAAAGGTGGGCGGCAAGCGATTGCCGCATCCGCCCAGGAGTCGCTATGTCATCGCAACGTGAAATTCGCCTGAATGCTTTCGATATGAACTGTGTCGGTCATCAATCGCCCGGCTTATGGGCGCATCCCCGGGATCGCTCCTGGCAGTACAAAGATCTGGAGTACTGGACCGACTTAGCACGCCTGCTGGAGCACGGCAGGTTTGATGGACTGTTTATTGCTGATGTGCTTGGGGTCTACGACGTGCTCAATGGCAATAACCAGGCCGCGATTCGGCACGCCACGCAGGTGCCGGTAAACGATCCGCTGGCGTTAATCACGCCGATGGCGCTGGTGACGGAACATCTGGGCTTTGGCCTGACCGCCTCACTGTCGTTTGAACACCCCTACCCGTTTGCGCGGCGGATCTCGACGCTGGATCATCTGACCAAAGGCCGCATTGGCTGGAATATTGTAACCTCCTATCTGGAAAGCGGTGCGCGTAATATTGGACATCAGGCCCAGACCGATCACGATGCGCGCTACGACTATGCCGATGAATATCTGCAGGTTATCTATAAGCTGCTGGAGGGAAGCTGGGAAGATGGCGCGGTCCTGCGCGATCGTGAACGTCATATTTTCAGTGACCCGAATAAAATCCATCCGATTAATCATCAGGGTAAATTCTTCCAGGTGCCCGGCATCCATCTGTGTGAACCTTCGCCGCAGCGCACGCCGGTACTATATCAGGCGGGCGCCTCCAGCCGCGGTAAAGCGTTTGCGGCGGAGCATGCCGAATGCGTGTTCGTAGCGGCTCCTTCAAAAGTGCTGCTGAAGAAAACCGTGGCGGATATTCGCCGGAGAGCCGCTGAAGCGGGACGCGATCCCCGTTCCATACTGATCTTCAACCTGCAGACAGTCATTGTTGGCGAAACCGACCTGGCGGCGCAGGCCAAATGGCAGGAGTACAAGCGCTATGTCAGTTACGAAGGCGCGCTGGCGCTGATCTCAGGCTGGACCGGTATTGATTTCGGGCAGTATCAGCCGGATCAGGTACTGAAACATCTGCACACCAATGCGATTCAGTCGGCAGTTGAGACATTCTCCACTGCCGATCCTAACCGCCAATGGACGGTGCAGGGCCTGGCAGACTGGGTAGGCATCGGCGGATTTGGCCCGCTGCTGGTGGGCAGCGCCGAAACGGTGGCCGATGAGCTGCAAAGCTGGGTCGAAGAGACAGATGTCGATGGTTTTAACCTCGCCTACGCCGTGACGCACGAAACCTTTACTGACGTGGTGGAACTGCTGGTGCCGGAACTGCAAAAGCGTGGCGTCTACAAGCAGGAGTATCAGCCCGGTACGCTGCGTGAAAAGTTATTTGGCCAGGGGCCGCGGCTGGCGTTGCCGCATCCGGGTGCCGGTTATCGCCGGAGTGCTGGTGTTGAACAGCCAGCAGCAAAGGTGGAAGTTTCATAACAGAGACGGCTGGCTGCCCGGCATGAATAACCGGCGCATAGCAAAGTGCAAAGAGGCAAGAGTACGTCTTGTCGCCGGTAGATGGACAGGCATTATCGGACCGGTCATTGCTGTTAACCGTTGCTGAACCGGTCTGCCATGTGCTGCTGAAACCTCACCCGTTTCAGCAGTATAAAAACAACATTTCGCTGAATGCTACCGGATGAACTTTATATTTCATGCGGGGTCTGGTGTGGGCGAGATATAAATCTATCTTATTGAATTAATTATAATAGTTATCTGATTTTGTTGGTTGTTAACTATGCCAGTAATTCATATAAAACCCTCGTTACCTGCTGAATATAATAACGAGGATACGATGAGTACATTAGAAATTGACAACACCTTAACTGCGCCACCGCCTCACTCTCAACCGGTTCGATCGGTGAGTGATGTGGCCCGGCTGATCAACAGTAACACCGAAAAAAACAGCTATGCGCGCTGGATTGTTTTCCTGGCGCTGGGCGGCGTGTTTCTTGATGCCTACGATCTCACTACCCTCTCCTACGGCATTGATGATGTGGTGAAGGAGTTTGGTTTAACCCCGGTACTCACGGGCCTGGTGACGTCGTCAATCATGATCGGCACCATTGTGGGTAATCTGGTCGGCGGCTGGCTGACCGATAAATATGGCCGTTACTCAGTGTTTATGGCGGACATGTTGTTTTTTGTCGTCTCCGCCATTGCGGCAGGTCTGGCCCCCAACGTCTGGGTGTTGATTGGTGCCCGTTTTCTGATGGGCATCGGCGTCGGGATCGATCTGCCGGTTGCCATGGCCTATCTGGCAGAATTCTCTAAGTTCTCCGGCAAGGGCAATAAAGCATCGCGCCTCGCAGCCTGGTGCCCGATGTGGTATGCCGCTTCGTCTGCCTGCTTCTTTATTATTTTTGCACTCTATTTCCTGCTGCCCGCCGAACATATCGACTGGCTGTGGCGCGCCTCGCTGCTGTTTGGCGCCGTACCGGCGCTACTGATTATTGCGGTGCGCAGTAAGTTTATGAATGAGTCACCGCTGTGGGCGGCGAATCAGGGCGACCTGAGCGGTGCGGTGCGTATTCTGCGTGACTCTTACGGCATTGTTGCGCATGAGGAGCCGCCCGCTAAAACCGATGCGGTGAAAGCGACGCCGAAAGTGCGTTTCCGCGTACTGTTTCAGAAGCCTTATCTGGAGCGCACGGTCGTCAGTGCGGTGATGAACGTCTGTATTTCATTTGAATACACCGCCATCGCTTTCTTCCTGCCCTCTATCCTGGCGCAATTTCTCGGCGCGGGCGTATTTGAAACTATCTCTGCCTCGCTGGGACTGAATGCGTTGTTCGCCTTTACCGGCGGGCTGTTGGGGATGCGACTGGCGTGGAAATTTCCCTCACGGCATGTCGCAATCGCCGGATTTGCGCTGCAGTTTATCGCGCTGATTTCGCTGGCATTGATTGGTCATCCGCAGGCGACTGCTGGCGTGGTGTTTGCGGTGCTGATGCTGGGTTTGTGGCTCTTTGCAGAGGGATTCGGACCCGGCGCGCAGTTGATGATCTATCCGGCGCTCTCCTACCCGACCCACATACGCGCCACCGGTGTCGGCTTTAGTCGTTCGCTCTCCGGTGTGGGCAGCGCGCTGGCGCTGTTTATTCTGCCAATTTTGCAGGCGCGTTACGGCACCAATATGTTCTGGATTGTCTCGCTGGCCGCCCTTATCCCGATTATTTTCCTGTTAATCATTCGTTTTGAACCGACCCGACAGGACATCGATGAACAACCCGACTCAGGAGAGGATCATGTCTGAATTAAATCGTACCGAATTTGCCGAACTGGTTCAGCATTTCAGGCCGCTGTTCGCCCGCATCGCTGAGGGGGCATGTGCCCGTGAAACCGAACGCACACTGTTGCATGAGCCGATCAGCTGGCTGAAAGCGGCGCGCTTCGGCACCCTGCGTATCCCTAAAGAAGAAGGCGGCTTTGGGGTTTCGCTGCCGCAGTTATTTGCTCTGCTGACCGAACTGGCTGAGGCAGATTCGAACCTGCCACAGGCGCTGCGTGCGCACTTCGCATTTATTGAGGATCGCCTGAACCAGCCAGCCAGTGAGGATCGGCGTCGCTGGTTCCGCCGCTTTGTGGACGGTGAGCTGGTGGGCAGCGGCTGGAGCGAGATCGGCGCGGTGAAGCTGGGTGAAGTCAACACTCAGGTTTCTCCCGATGAGGGGGGATGGCGGATCAGCGGTGAGAAGTTCTACAGCACCGGCACACTCTATGCGGACTGGATTGATGTCTATGCTCAGCGCGCGGATAACGGTCGTGATGTGATTGCCCTGGTGAACACCCACCAGAATGAGGTGGAGCGCGATGATGACTGGGATGGCTTCGGGCAGCGACTGACCGGCAGTGGTACGACGCGCTTTCATCAGGCCCGGGTTGAACTGCCACATGTCTATGATTTCAGTGAGCGTTTCCGCTATCAGACGGCATTCTATCAGCATGTCTTACTGGCCACGCTGGCGGGCATCGGGCGGGCGGTGGTGCGCGATGCTGCTCAGGGCGTGGCGCAGCGTAAGCGTATTTACAGCCACGGTAATGCGCCGCAGGTGAAGCAGGATGTTCAGGTGTTGCAGGTGGTCGGTCAGATAAGCAGCTGGGCATGGGCAGCCGAAGCCGCCGTCGACCGGGCGACCCATTCGTTGCAGCGGGCATTTGAGCTGCAACTGAGTGGCGCAGATGAGGCACAGCTTCATGCGGCAAATGTGCTGGCCGAAGTAGAGTCCGCTCAGGCACAGGCGGTGGCCGTTGAGCTGGTGACGCGTGCGGCAACAGAATTCTTCAATGCGCTGGGTGCATCTGATACCCGAGTCAGCAAGGCACTCGACCGGCACTGGCGTAATGCACGAACGGTGTCGTCGCACAATCCGGTGATCTACAAGCTACGTAACGTGGGTGACTGGGAGGTGAACGGCACCGATCCGACCTTTATCTGGCAGATAGGCAATGGAAATGGCGTATAAAACCGCTGTTTCATGGGCAGATATTTGCGTTTGGGAATTGATCAGCCTGCAATGGAAGCACCAAACCGACAGGTTTCAGTTTATTCGGATGGGAAACTGACGCTGGCCATTTAATAGCACTTATACTGTAAGTAATACAGGAAACAGACACGCTAAATGCGAAGAATATTAATTGCCATTTATTAAGTATGAGTCAGGCGTTATTATCTTCAAGCCCGAACGTTTATTTTCGCGTAAAGGGAAAAGAGCCAGCATCACATCATGACGCTGGCTATTTTTTCATCAGCGCGTCTGTTAAGGCTTGCTTACAGGCTCTGGCATAGCTGAAGAGTGATGGGTTGAGATTTTCCAGCCCTTACCATCCCAGACATAAGTGAAGGTGTAACGTGCTGTGACGTGCGTGTTATCTTTAAAAGTAAATGTATAAACGCCGGTATCAATCGCTTTATTACAACCAATTCTGATAGTCCGGGAATCAATTTTACCGCTCGGCCCTTTTTTCAGGAAATCTTTAAAATAATCGATACGTTCCTGATCGGTCAGACGTACCTGATTTGAAATGGTCGGCAGCAAAACGGCATCGCTGACATATAATTCAGAGACTTTTGTTGCATCACCGGTTGCCAGAGAGTCATTCCAGGCGTCAAACAGGTTGGCCACATCCTGCTCTGAGGCTCTGACACAGGTCACTGACTGTTGTGCCTGCGTAACAACTGGGGCGCAGGAAAGACCTAAAAGACACAGCGATAATAACGTTTTTTTCATGAAAATATCCTCATATTTACCCTGGGTGAAGCCAGCGTTCTGTGCGTTCTTCCAGACGCCGCCATAAAATGTGTATAACTCGTTAATACGTCTTAATCCGGCTGATCAGCCAGAATAATACTGCTGCGATAAATACATTAGCCGCTTTATTCGATTAAAAAGCTGATGCATATACTTATCGACGCTTTTGATATGCAGGGGAACAAGATAGATGAAAGGAAGTGCTGTCTGGTATTTAAATCGGCGATAAGCTGTTATTTAGTTTTTTGTTCTGAGGGTTAATGCCTGGATCTCTTGTGGTAGCGTAAATGACATGTCGCCTGTTCAGAACTATGAACGTAATATCGGAAAGTTGTGTTTAATTTATGTACTCTATAAAAATTTTAAAAGGATATTGCCTTTGAGCAGTGTTATATGGAACCTTTTTATGAGTTATTAATTTAACTGACTAACTAATTAACGTAGTCTGCCATTTTTCAACATCTCTATTTTGATGCTCCTGGTCATTATTGCGCTGGGAAAATAAAGCATCGTGATGCGCTGATTTAATTAAATAATGATTAAACCGTTCATAGCTTGGTTTAAACGCGCCTTAGTTTGAGACATTTTTTTTGCATCGTGGTTTCACTTGAACAACTCGCAGTGAGTTACGTTCAGCTATCGATAAAGCGTGTGACCTATACCTTCCCTGACTGACTGCGATGAGCGTCGATCCGTTAAAAGCCAGACGGGATCAGTTACGATATACTAACTTCGTATAATTGTTCTTATACGAAGTCATGACATAGGGATGGTGCCGGGTTAAGATGGATAGCAGTAAAGTTCGCCCTGAAAATGACAACGCTACGTAAATTCTGACCGGTTATCCCCCTGCTTAGTTCTCAGAATTAACGTAGCGCGATCATCGGCGTCTTTGGTTGATAAGTGAGCAAATATGAGTGAGTTAGTGCCGTTAACCCCTCTGACGGTTGACCGGAATAGCGATATCACCGAGCGGCTCCGGCAATTCGTTCAGGATAAAGAGGCTTTCTCACCTAACACCTGGCGACAGCTGCTTAGCGTAATGCGAATCTGCAATCGCTGGTCGGAAGATAACCAGCGCAGCTTCCTGCCGATGAGCGCAGACGATTTGCGTGACTATCTCTCTTTTCTGGCTGAAAGCGGCCGGGCCTCCTCAACCGTCACTTCACACGCGGCGTTAATTTCGATGTTACACCGTAACGCTGGATTGCCGGTGCCCAATGTCTCTCCGCTGGTTTTCCGGACGATGAAGAAGATAAACCGTGTGGCGGTGATCAACGGAGAGCGGGCAGGCCAGGCCGTGCCCTTCAGGCTGGGTGACCTGCTGGCGCTGGATGAAGAATGGTCAGGTTCTGATAACCTTCAGGCGCTTCGCGATCTGGCTTTTTTACATGTGGCTTATGCAACGCTACTGCGTATCAGTGAACTGTCGCGTTTGCGGGTGCGGGATGTGATGCGTGCCGGCGATGGTCGCATCATTCTGGATGTGGCATGGACAAAAACTATTGTGCAGACCGGCGGATTGATTAAGGCGCTCAGCGCCCGTTCAACTCAGCGACTGGAAGAGTGGATTGAAGCGTCAGGGCTATCCAGCCAGCCTGATGCCTGGCTGTTTACTGCAGTACATCGGTCTGGCCGGCCACTGATTGCCGAAAAGCCGATGAGCACAAGGGCACTGGAACAGATATTTAGCCGTGCATGGCGTACTGCCGGAAAAGAGGGCGGAGTAAAGGCCAACAAAAATCGCTACACCGGCTGGAGTGGCCACAGCGCAAGGGTGGGTGCTGCGCAGGATATGGCCGATAAAGGCTATCCGATTGCCAGGATCATGCAGGAAGGCACGTGGAAAAAACCAGAAACACTGATGCGCTATATCCGCCATGTGGATGCACACAAAGGTGCCATGGTGGAGTTTATGGAACAATACGGTGACCCTGATTATCCTGACTGATGGCCTCCTGAAAAGAGAATAAAGCCCTTATTCAGGCTGAAGTTATCCACAGAAAAAGTGGACAGCCTGTGTGTAAGCCGGTACGGATTATCACTGTGTTGGCCATCCACAGAGCTCATCCGGCTGATTTAGTTGATTTATTCTTACTGTCATACCGCATGCTGCAAATCTGTCTGCAAAACAGGAGCCGCTATCCCTAATAAGGGCATGCTGCAGTGCATGGTCAGAGTTGCTTTGGTAAACATCTGCCTTCAGCGGGAAGGATAATGCTTCTGGCCGGGTTAATTGTCATGTGGCCGTTGTCACTGCTCATACGCTAATCATCCCACTATTCTGGCTTCAAATCGTAAGAACAATCAACAGGACAATCCTCACCTGTCCGCTGCGGCCAGAAATCGCCGGCAGCGGAAAGAGTGAATGTCATCAGTACTTATTTTTACCGGGCAAAGCCTTTCTGCTTATCACAGCCGCCGTGGCAGCCGCTGCAACTCCCCTTTTCCTCCCTGAGCATGACCGGTATTGACTGCACCCGGCTTCCCGCTTTTCGCAATGCCAGCAGGATGATTCCGTTCAGCACCAGCACAATTATCAGGCAGGTCGCACTGAATGCAGGATGGTCGGCAAAAGTGACGGTCTGGTAAAACAGCGTGGCGGTGGCGTAGGCAATATTGAGTCCCCAGAAGAAGGAGAACATCATCCATTTTTTACCGGCTTCCCGCGCAATAGCCCCCATGACCGAGACGCAGGGAACATAAAGCAGGACAAAAATTAAGTAACTGTAAGCGGCAAAGCCACTGCCAAATTTGGCTGACATCACGCCCATCGAACCAGTCGCCATCTCACCATCGCCTTTACTGGCATCGATGGGATGGGCCAGCGCATCAATTCTGAAGGCAGCCGTTAACCCCGCCCAGGTCTCTGTCAGCGCCTCTTTAAGCTCACCAGGCAGGTCAAAAGCCTGCGGATCAAATGGACTGCTCTGGATTGCCTCTGTGGTGTAAAGGCTGTTGAGCGTGCCGACCACGACCTCTTTCGCCATGATGCCGCTCACCAGCCCCACTGTTGCCTGCCAGTTATCCTGAGTGACCCCAATCGGCAACAGCACGGGGGTGATCGCTTTGCTGGTCGCCGCCAGCGCAGAGTGGTTAATGTCATTAACCATCTGGCCATTAAAGGCAAAACTGCTCAGTACGCCAATCAGCATGCTCACCAGGATAATCACCTGTCCGGCTCGCACCACAAACATTTTCAGCCGTTGCCAGGTCTGCAACAGCAGGCTTTTGAGGTGAGGCCGGTGATAGACCGGCAATTCCATGATAAACGGCGAGGCTTCTCCGCCCAGCAGGGTATGCTTAAGCACCAGCCCGGTCGCGATGGCCACCACAATGCCCAGCAGATAGAGGGAGAAAACCAGGCTGGAACTGTGGGTGTTAAAGAATGCCGCCGCGAAAACCGCAAAAATCGCCAGCCGTGCGCCACATGACATAAAAGGCGCAATCAACACCGTCAGCAGACGCTCACGCGGTGTATCCAGCGTCCGTGTCCCCATGACCGACGGGACATTACAGCCAAAGCCGACAATCAGCGGCACAAAGGATTTTCCCGGCAGGCCCAGTGACTGCATCAGACGATCCATCACAAAAGCGGCGCGCGCCATGTAGCCGGAGTCTTCAAGGAAAGCGAGGAACAGGAACATCAGGCCAATCTGCGGAATGATCGGCAGCACGGTATTGATACCGGCACCGATACCCTGCGCCAGGAAAACCGTCAGCCAGTCAGGGAAGTGGCAGACATAGCCCAGCCATTGCGCACCATGAATGAATATCGCCACCGAACTGCTGTCGAACAGTGGCTGTAGCGCAGCACCGATGTTAATTGAAAGCACGAACATTACATACATCACCGCCAGGAATATCGGAATGCCCAGCCAGCGGTTCAGCACAATTTTATCGATCCTGCGGGTCAGACCGGCGGGCATAGCCTGATGAATGTTACTCACTGCCGCGCAAAGGGTATTGATGGTGCGATAGCGGTAATCGGCAATCTGTACGCCGGTCTCTCCACCGGCCTGCTGCATAATCTCGGGCAAATGCGGAACCAGCGTCGGACAAAGTTTCTGACTGTTGATATCCCCTTCCAGCAGTTGCAAGGCCAGCCAGTAGCGTTTTTGTGGGGCTATGGCGGCGGGCATCTGTTGGCAGAGCTGCTCAATGGCCGTTTCAATCGCGGCCGGATAACGTACCCGTTCCGGTGCTCTGTAAATATGGGGCTGGTCAATCAGCGCTTTGAGCTGGGCAATGCCATCACCTTTGGTTGAGGTCAGTGAAACGACCGGACATCCGAGATGAGCTGACAGTGCTGCGACATCAATAGTGATGTTCTGGCTGGCGGCAATATCCTGCATGTTCAGGGCGACAATGCAGGGTACGCCCAGTTCCAGCAGCTGAAAGGTCAGGAACAGATTACTTTCCAGACTGGAGGCATCGACGACGTTAATCACCACATCGGCGTGATCCTGATAGAGATACTGGCAGGCGATGCTCTCATCTATCGAGCTTTCAGCAGATAGCGTTGTCAGCGATCGGGTGCCTGGCAGATCAATAAGCCTGACATCTGACTGCGCGGTAAAAAATTGACCCTCTTTGCGCTCAACTGTGACGCCAGCCCAGTTCCCGACCCGCTGTCGGGCACCGGTGAGCTGGTTAAACAGCGTGGTTTTGCCGGTATTAGGGTTACCAATCAGCCCGATGGTTATCTTCTTCATCAGACGATTTCCTCCAGGATGATGTCATCCAGGTCACGCTGCCGCACCGCCAGGCTGACACGGCGGGTAGAGATCTGCACCGGATCGCCCATTGGCGCCACGCGAATGACCTCAATAACTGCGCCGGGAAGCATGCCCATTGTCAGTAATTTCTGGCGCCAGGCGGAATTTACCGATGGCTGATAGCCAAGGATCCGGTAGGTGCTGCCCATATTCATTGCCATATCACGCCCTGCCTAAAAGTAAGAAGCACTCATTCTATAAATGATACTCGTTTCGGTTTTTGATCTGGCATCGGGCAGGCAGAAGAAAACTGCCGTCAGGGTCAACGGCAGGTCAACAGCGCATTAAATGGGGGTTCTTCCAGGCGCGGGTTCAACAGTTAAAGGCGGATGTGGAGAATGTTGAATCATTCCCGCACTCTACATTTAGTTACATCATTCAATATACCGTAAGTAACTATTACGGCCCTTCGGGCCGTGCGGGGCGGCTAGTCAATGAGCACTCGGATTCACAGAACGGCTCCGTTCAGGTTTAATCAAAAAAACCAATCTGGCAGGATATCGCCGGTAACGTAATCTGCTCAAATAGGGTGTTGTAACTAAATTGCGGCTGCTGTAATGAAAGAAAGGCGTCCTGGAAGGATCATTTTCACAATGGCAGTGCCCTGATTTTCAGGCCACCACCAGGTGATGAGCGAATAAGGATTACTTAAGAACCCGAACCGTTTTTACATCAATCTCAACACTGTTCCAGTCTTTATCAACTTCACCTTCAAGACGGACTTTATCACTCGGTGATAACGATTGTCCCATCCAGTGCTTGTCATCAATATCGACATTAATCGTTCCGGTAGCATCTTTGAACTCATAAAGTTCATGCCCCACTTGTCTGATGATGTTACCTTCCAGAACGACCCATGCGTCATCACGCAGCGTCTTAACCTGAGCGACAGAAGAGACGCCGGGTGTCGGACCTTTAAATCCGCCCTGAGAATACCCCTGCCCTGCTGGATTAACAAAACCTTCCTGTGCAGCAACTCCAAAACTCATACCGGCAAACAATGCTGCTAAAAGAAACTTTTTCATATTTATCTCCGTTAAAATTGTCGGGCTAATTTACGATGCAGATCTTAACGGGATCTTAAGAAAAGTGATTACCTCCATGTGTTTTAAAAATGTAATGAGCATGATGCGCACGATAAATCCGCATCAGAAAAACAATCAAAGTTAAATCCATGTTGTTAACAAAATAAATTGATAGATAAACAGTTACGTGAGAGCTGAACTTTTAACATTCACTGTATTATGGTCATTGTTACGCTTTCACTTTGCATCATTTCTTATAAATCCCATAGCTAACATGTCTGTTAACAGATATTATTTCCTGGCATAGATATATCCCAGTATTAAAACATTATGTATCGCAGTTTTGCTCATTAACTATTTTTTTCTTTTTACAACCACTCAACTGAGTGGTTTTTTTCTATGCCTGGTTCCCGATGATAGTAACAGAACCCAGTAACGCTGCGTATGCAGTGTATCGACAACGGATTCCATTCGGAATGCAGCCCTTTCTGGCATTAAAAGGGGAAGAATGTTGCCTGATACTGTCTGAAAATGCATAAACAGAAGAGGAGAGTGGTTAAAGGCCGATATGCTTTGCAACTTTCTCAGAGAGTGGTGATAGCCTGATGCCCACCCAAACTGACAAGAGATAAAGGAACATGCGGAATTTACCGAAGTTCGGAGATTCGCCAGCGTGAGCCTACGAGTAAATGAGTTTAATTCAGTCTTTGAGCATCAGCCTGTCCTTCTTTCAGATTCATTTTTGCGGATTCGAGCTTAAGTTTCTTTTCCTCTACCTTGCTGGTTTTCTTCCTGATTCTCTCAATACGACCTTCTGCCTTCGCTTCCGCAAGTACTGGTCGCAAAACAATCAATACCCGCCATGGTTGCTTACTCCTGAGCAACCCATGATATTGATCCAGATCATTATCATCCTGATAAAGAGGCAAACAGCCGGATTGTTAGCATGTCGTTTAACAATCATAGCGAATAATGCCGCATCTTCTTAAAAAGAAACGACAGGAAAGTAAAATGACATCTTTTAATTCTGGCAAGAAATTCGCTTTTGCTATAGCGATGATAACTTCTGTTATGTCCCTTTCCGCCTGCTCAAGCAATTATGTGATCTCCACCAACGATGGGCACATGATTACGACTCATGGCAAACCCGCAAAAGATAAAGAAACAGGCATGATCTCTTATAAAGACACGGATGGAAACATGCATCAGTTACAACAGCACGATGTTAAAGAGATTGTGCAAAAGTAATCCTGCTTTAATAGCAATCTTAATCATTATCCTGAAAATCTGATTCTGTGGAAAAACTGAGCAATGAAAATTTCTGTAATTGGCTTTGGCTTATTATTGTGTGCATCCTCCTCAGCCATGGCCATTGGCCTGAATGCCGAACAAAGTAAAAACACCTCGGTGCTGGACGCAGAAATCGGCCGTTCATCTGGCGGGCTTTATGTTGATGGTCAGTGGATCAAAAATACGGCGGATGGTGTTCAGATTGGTCAGGCGGGTACCGGTTATAACCTTGAAATTGGACCTGTGATGCTGACGGCTGGCGTTAAAGCCGCTTACATCGGCGGCAAAAAAGGAGATAACGGCGTTGCGTTTCCTGTTGGCGGCGGTGTGAAAATCAATCTGCCCGCTAATTTTGCGTTGTATGGAGAAGGTTATTCCGCCCCGGAACAGCTGACCAACAGCGTTAAGAATTTCGTTGAGGCCAATGGCGGTGTCAGCTGGTCACCTGTGGATCCACTGGTGTTAAAAGTGGGCTATCGCTATGCGGGTGTTGATGGCAAAGATGGACGTCCGGGTCATACCCTGATCGATGGTCCCTATATCGGTGGCGGCCTGACATTTTAACGTCGGATGACTCTTCCCTTTTTTTGTGGTGAGGAAACCCTGCCGATCGGTTTCCTTACTCAATCACTCGTCTCAACTCAGGCGGGGAGCACTGAGAAACAGATTATGAAACCTCTTATGCTGATGTTATTTACTCTCTGTCTGACCGGATGTGTGCAGTATAAATGGGTCAAGCCAGATGCATCTGAACAGCAGGAAACAATAACGGAAACAGCCTGTCGGGCCCAGGCACTGCGGGATTTACCCCCTGACAATGTCGTTAGCGGTAAATACACCTCAAAAGACAGTAAATATAAAACCACTGACACCGATTACTCCACCAGCGACGCCAATGAAAGCCAGCGAGAGATACTGGTTAAAGATTGTATGTTTAAAAGAGGCTGGCAACAGATCGAGGTACAGCAATAGCCCCATTCCCCTGACTGAGGCCAGGTCAATCCCTGGCCAGCTTTGATCAGCGTCAGAGGTCAGGTTCAGGTTTTATTTCTGTATCATCCTCTTGCCGATCAGTACGCTGCCGCCGGCACCGTTCCGAGCAATACAACACCTCGTCCCAGCATCGTTCCCACTTTTTTCGCCATGACATCGGTTTATTACACGTTTTACAGTAGCGAACCGGTAATGACTTTTTATTGCCTTTGAACACGCCAGTCTCTCCTGAGAACCCCTTATAACGCTGACAATAGCGTCTCTTATACAGTTTAGCTTGCTTGTGAGTAAGTATTGGGGGCAATTGAGATCGCACTGTTTACCGCTTCATCGGCGCATAAGGCAATATGGTACCCGGATGATGTGGCTCAGGTTTCCTTGATTAGCGGACAGCCTCTCTGGCCCCATACGGCGGCTAAAAAGTCATTACGCCCGTAAATAATCAATCCAGGGTCATACAGGTCACGCGTGATTCTGACTGTTTTATCCCCCTTTACTGGGGTTTGTCTCTCCAGGCTTTTAAAACAAAGCCATAACCCGTCTGGTGATGATCGCCTTAACCAGAACGTTAATTAAGTGATAAATTAATCTGATTTCATGACCTTACATATAGTCTGAATAAATCAGCCGCCTGATGGTTATTTTTTAGTAATTTTGCTATGCGTCCTTTACAACCCTATTATGGTGGCATCATGGACATATCCAGCTTTATCTGGAGAAGTATGCACGGTGACTGCCTTTCGGAACAAAGCAGCTCCGTGATTAGCGAAGCGATTCCGCTGGAAAAGCGACGTGAAAGCCCGGTTTATCCATAACGTAACTAAATTATTGAACATCATCAGATGAGGCACCTTTTTGACATTTTGAGCGAAGAGTGTAAAAAAAAGAGTAACTTTACTTTTGTTTAAGGGTCTTACGTTAATTACAGTTTAAACTCTTTGAGAAAGCGATTAATATGTTGGCGTTGAACTATCGGTTCTGTATTTTGATTCTTCGAAGGCAAGCATCTTAAAAAAGCAGGTCTGACGAAAAGCATCAGCGTGAACCCGCTCTGTATTTTATTATCTGAACATGACTATGGTGACTTTGATGAGTGACACTCTCAACAGCTTGAATAATATCCGTACCCTTCGCGCAAACGCTCGCGAGCTTGACCTTGCTGCCCTGGAAGAAATGCTGGAAAAACTGTCGGTTGTGGTGAGTGAGCGACGTGAAGAAGCACAGGCTTCTGAAGCAGCTAATCGTGAAAAAGCTGAGAAACTGGCAAAATACCGTGAATTACTGTTGCAGGAAGGTATCGATCCTAACGAACTGTTAAATGGTATGCCGACTGCACCAGCCGTGAAGAAAAAACGCGCGCCTCGTCCGGCTAAATATCAGTACACCGACGAAAATGGTGAGGTTAAGCAGTGGACTGGCCAGGGCCGTACCCCATCTGCTATTAAATCTGCCATTGATGCAGGTAAATCGCTGGATGATTTCCTGATTTAATCCAGTATGCATAATGAAACACCGCCTGCATCAGGCAGGCGGTTTTTTCACCATAAATCGTCAGGCTCAAGCATCTCAATTACCGGCCAGCCTGTACCCTTTCCTTTCTCATCTTGTTATTGTCTCTCCATCCATAATCCTGCTCAGGCGTTACCCTGAACTCAATAACTGAAAAGCTTTACGCAGTCACGCAACAGGTAATGGGATTCATTCTGTTCTCTCAACCGCTTTATTTATTCAGCGATTGCGTGTTGCGGGCTGTGATAATTTCCAGTCCGATCTGCTGACCATAAGAGAGCTCAAGCGTATTGCCATCAGGATCGGCAAAAAATGCCCAGTAGCCGACTGGCACACCAGATTGCTGCGCGTCGCGTCGTAACACACCTTCGAGCCGTGCGAGTGCCACTTTTTCATCTATCTCTTCACGGCTGCTACAGGCCACCCCTATATGACCAAATGGACCCAGCGGCGTATCTACACTGTTGTCAGATTGCACCAGCACCAGCGCAAAAGGTCGGGTTAAATCCGACAGCCATGCCACTTTCTGTGCTTCAGGAATGCCAGGTTCACGCTGATGTATCACCTGCATCCCGGCATAACGCTGATAAAAATCTACGCTCTTCTCTAAATCCCGTACCTGTAAAGCAAGATGAGTGAAACCGGTATCGTTTGACATGGCCGCTCCCTGTTTAAGTTGAGCAGTCACCATGCCACAGGCAGGATTCAGGATTTGATCACGGATGCTCAGCCGCTACGTTCTTCACACATGGCCTGGTTACGCCCTGCCCGTTTCGCGTGATACAAAGCCTCATCCGCGCGCGCTATCAACGATTCTTTTTCCTGTTGTGAGTCTGAAGCAAGATAGACGGCGCAGCCTGCACTCAGGGTGACGTGCTTTTGCGGCAGTTCCGTGGTGAGATGCGGAATATCGAGCCTGTTAACAGCGTCTATGATCGATTCAGCGAAGTTCAACGCGGCTGACAACGGCTGTCCGGGCAAAATAATGGCAAACTCTTCGCCGCCATATCGGGCCGTAAGTTCGTTTTTGCGGCGGGCGGCGTTTTTCAGAACAGTAGCCACTTTTTTCAGGCAGTCGTCACCCGCCACATGGCCGTAGGTATCGTTGAAACGTTTAAAATAATCGATATCGAGCAGGATTAATGACACCGGCTGGCCACTGCGCTCCGCGTTCTGCAGGCATTCAGTCAGCATGTGATCAAAATGGCGCCGGTTGGCAACACCCGTCAGCCCGTCACTCTGTGCCAGATTTTCCAGTGCGCGATTAGCCGCGGTCAGATCATCGCGTAATCGGGTCAGCTCAAGCTGATAACGCAGCGTATGCCGTGCCTGACGCAGTACAAATGCACCCAGTAAAAGAATAACAATCAGCAGCGCCAGGCTCAGAATCAGATCATGTACCCAGCTCTTGAGCCAGTGGTTAAACAGCGCGCGCTTGTCATATCCCGCGGCCACCACCAGCGGGTATCGCTGTGAGCGGACAAAGCCAAAGATGCGTTTTTTACCATCAAGCGCAGCGGTCCACTGACCGCTGCCTTTATCCGCATGGGCCAGCATCCTGAGGAAAAGCGGACTCACTGAGAGGTTTTTGCCGATGTAGCTATCCGGCATCGGACGGGCGTAAAGCACGGTACTGTCTGCCAGCATCAGTACCAGTACATCGCCTTCGCTAAGTTCATAATAGCTGTAGAAACGGCGGAAATAGTCCACTTTGATGGTGGCGAGTAAGACACCCCGAAAGCCGTTAAAGGCATCGTTCACACGCAGCGTAACCGGGATCACCAGCTCGTGAGTGGTGCGGCTGCGAAGCACCGGGCCGACGTGCAGGGTATCGCGCGGGCTGGTGCGGTGATAATCGAAATATTCACGATCGGAATTATTGATGTCAGGCGGTATCCGGCTCATAGAAGTGGCTATCCATTTCCCCTGCGCATCATAGTAGAACAAACCGTGTAGTTGTGGCAGGTGGCTCTGCAACAGGCGCATCGTCTGGCTCAGCGCCTCGCCATCTACACCGGTTGTGGCAATCTGCTTTTCGAGCTCGCGTTGCACCTCGCGCAAAGAGAGCTCGGTCTGCAAAAATGTATCGTCCGCCTGGCGCGCCTGTGACAGTGACAGATTAACCGCCGTATCTTCAGCTTTATCGACGGTTTCATTCCAGTCTTCCCGCAGCGTCCACACATTTAAGCCAATCACCGCCACGCTGAGCAATACGCCTGAAAGGATAATACTTCTTAGCAGCGGCGAGATTTTTGGCGCTGAACCCTCATTTTTTTGGCGAAACTTCATGCCTGTCCTTAATAAACCCTGTTGACTGATTTAAGCACAGTTAATCAAAAGCAAAAATGCAAATCCCACAATCCTGTTTCAACAATGATAATCCGCAATTAACCAGCAGATTTCGCTTAAAATTTCTTCTTTATTGGTTCAACCAGCACCATTAATAGAGGATTAATAGCGAATAAGACTACACTAGCGCTTCAAATATCACGTGGGTAAATGTTACCCTTGCCAGCTGAATAATTTGCACTTCATTGATTAAGTTGAGTATTTGAGGATTTGTTATGAGTAAGAACCTGAGCAGCCTGAACAATATCCGCACGCTTCGTGCAGAGGCGCGCAATATGGCTTTAGATATGCTGGAAGAGTTACGCCAGAAATTAGAGACCGTGGTAAATGAACGTCGTGAAGAGGAAAATGCGCGAGCAGCGGAAGCGCGTGAGAAAGCAGAAAAACTGGCGTTCTACCAGGAGCTGTTAATGGAAGAAGGGATCAACCCGGCGGAGCTGGTGAAGAGCGCATCCCCCTCGGTAACCGGCAAAAAGAAACGCGCAAAGCGTCCGGCGAAATACCGTTACAATGACGAAAATGGTCAGGTTCGTTACTGGACGGGTCAGGGCCGAACGCCCTCCGTAATTAAGGCGGCCATTGAAAACGGCCAGTCGCTGGATGATTTCCTGCTGTAGTCGCATTTATTTCTGCCGGAATAGTGACCGTCATTACGCGGGAATATTCCGGCAGGCAAAGTCACAGGCGCAGAAATTCATCCGGGCCTGGTCACTCATCGTCCTGTCGTAATGTCTCATCACTCATCACCGGATGCGGCCCCCGAAATGTCCGGCGCCACTCGCTGGGAGAGACGCCAAACCGGGATTTAAAACGCTGACGAAATGATACGGGCGAATCAAAACCCGCCTTTTCTGCCACACATTCAATGCTGATGCCGGTGGTTTCGAGTAATAGCTGGCTGCGTTGCAGACGCTCTGCTGTCAGCCACTCTCCCAGGGACATGCCTGTCGCCTTGTGAAAATGACGCGTCAGCGTTCGCCTGCTCATGCTGAGCGTCCGCGAAAGTGAGTCAAGATCCTGTGGCTGATGCAGATTCTGTCGCAGGGACGCCAGCAACGCGTTGATCTTACTGTCACGCGTTGTTTCCGGAACCGGCCGCTCAATGAACTGCGCCTGACCGCCTTCACGGTAAGGCGGCACCACCATGCGTCTGGCTACCCGATTAGCCATGGCGCTGCCATAGTGGTGACGGATGATATCCAGGCAGCAGTCGATGCCCGCCGCAGTGCCGGCAGAGGTGATCAGACGAGTGTCACGGGTATAAAGAGCATTACTGTCGAGGTGAACCTGCGGAAAGCGCTCGCAGAAGTCACGCTCAAATTCCCAGTGAGTGGCAGCACGATGCTTATCGAGCAAACCTGCATAAGCCAGTACGTAAGTGCCCAGACATAGTCCAACGATCTCTGCGCCGCGCTGCCAGGCTGCCACCAGCTTATCAAGCAGCGCCTGCGCAGGTTTTTCAGCCGGATTATGCCAGTAGGGCACGATAATAATGTCCGCCTGATCAAGCGGGTCAAGACCCTGTTCCACCGTAATTGACAACCCCATCTCTGAGATGACCGGGCCTGGTTTCAGTGCGCAGATATCGACATGAAACAGATCCGGCTGCGGCAGGGCTGAGCCGAACAGAATACAGGGAACTGAAAAATGAAACGGACTAAAACCGGCCGTTGCCAGCACCGCGACTCTCAGAGCAGCCATCCTCTCCCCCTTATTGTGTGACAGCGTAGTGTTGAGAACTCACGGCACAATTGTGCCGGTTTAGTGCCACGACGCTCAGAACGTCATTGTGTCACCATCTTCCGGGATCAGCACCTGGTCAGCAATACCCTGTTCGGTAGTCCAGGCACGCAGCTCCGCGCGCGTCAGCAAACAGTGGTTGATCGCCTCCATGTGTGAGGCAACCAGCGTTGCGTCAGGCAGGATATTCAGCGTGCGCTGGGTATCCTCTTTTCCCATGATAATCGGGCCATAGAGATCGTTGGTTGCATTGCCGATATTCATTACCACCACCTGCGGCTGAAAACGTTGCAGCGCTCTGACATAGGGTTTGACCCATACGGTATCGCCAGCTATATAGAGGGTTTTTTCTGCCGGATGGGTAAAGACCAGGCCACAGGCGTCACCCAGAATATCGCCCATCACTTTGTCGGCATATAACGCATTGCTGCCGTGCTGACCGTCGGTTTTATAAATCGTCAGGCCATCAACAAACGGATTCTCATCCTGCAGCACGCGAACATTTTCAAACCCCTGCGAACGAATCAGCGCTGCATCCGTTTCATCCTGGCTGTAGATCATCATCGTCTTCGGCACTAGCTGCTGCGCAGCCTCATCCCAGTGATCCATATGCGTGTGGGTGATAATAACCGCATCGACTGCCAGCAGTGCAGCGACCGGGACAGGCAGCTCAACCATCGGATTTCTCAGATGGGGACGGGCATTTCCGGCAAATCCGGGCCAGGCCTCTTTTTCGGCCAGCATCGGGTCGATCAGGAATTTTTTGCCTGCATAGTCCAGTAGCAGGGTGGCATTACGAATCTGGGTCAGCTTCATTTTGGCTCCGTAAACAGTTTCAGTGAAATCAGCCAGGCTTACTGGCTACCATAAGATCACTTTACGGCACTGTTTACCTGCGCGTGACAGGCTCAGAGGACAGTGTTCGATGGAAACGGGCCAAACTGCACTATTTTCTTGTGGCAGGGTATCTATCGGTGCTGGCGTCGCGACGAGACAGCCCTGAATGTTCAGGAATGGCAGGCGTTCCGGAAGTTGCTTTTAACTCTTTACCGACAACGATAACGCTTTCTTCCGGTGTCTGTTTAAAGCATTGCCGGTTAAGGTATTAGTAGCTCTGGCGGGTCCCGGACCTGTGTTCTGATTATCAACCTTTGACAGGAGAGTTTGTGAACGACTTATGGAAATTGCACTGGCTGGAGGCATCGGGTGATGTTGGGCCTTATAAATCGTCAATAGTCAGGGCCGCTGAGCTCGCCTGCGAGCACCTCTCCTCCGTGACACGTGTCCCTCGTCTGGATATTCTGGTTCAGTGCATGCCGGAGGCAGTAATACCTGAAACCGGTTTTGCAGGCCGGGCTTACGGGCCCACCCTGTTCGGCCTGGCCATTGACCCGGCAAATCCGAATCTGCCCGGGATGCTGGAAAATGGCACGCTGGTGCGGCATATCGTGCATGAAGTCCATCACTGTTTGCGAATGCGCGGGCCGGGATATGGCTGGACGCTGGGTGAAGCGCTGGTCAGCGAAGGTCTGGCGGGTCAGTTCGTCTGCTGGCTGCTTAAAACGGCAGCAGAGCCCTGGGAGCAAGCCATAGAGCTAAGCGAGTTGCAGGCTAATCCAGTGCCGCTGACCACGCTGCAAAGTCCTCATTATGATCATTCTGCCTGGTTCTTCGGCACGGGTGACTTTCGCCGATGGTATGGCTATACGCTGGGCTACCAGATGGTTGCCGCATGGCGCCGTGATAACGCGGAATGTGCTACAGAGAAATGGTTCAGCGTGACAGCCGATGAGGTGATTGCCGCGGGGCTGGCTAAGGGACTGCTGACAAATTGAGGATAAAAAAATGCCGCAGCAGGCTGCGGCATGTCATTTCAGATTCGCATCAGAAATCGGCTTTCAGAACCACACGGTAATTGGCTTTACCGGCGCGAACGTGATCCAGCGCTTTATTGATGTCAGACATCGGGAAGAACTCAACCTGTGGCGCAATATCCGCACGCGAGGCGAGTCGCAGCAGCGAACGCAGCTGGCCTGGTGAGCCGGTTGATGAACCGGTCACCGCTTTGTCGCCCAGGATCAGATCGAAAGCACTCACTTCAATCGGCTTCATTACGGCACCCACGGTGTGGAATTTACCCTGAGGTGCCAGCGCAGCGAAATAAGGTTTCCAGTCCAGGTCGACCGCCACAGTACTCAGGATCAGGTCAAAACGGCCTGCCTGCTTTTTCAGAGCTTCTGGATCACGGCTGTTAACCACTTCATCCGCGCCCATATCCAGGATCGACTGCTTCTTATCTGGCGTTGAGCTGAATGCCACCACTTCGGCACCCATCGCGTGCAGGATCTTGATTGCGATATGGCCCAGTCCGCCGATACCAATCACACCCACACGGCTGGTTGCCGTGATGTTGCTCATCAGCAGCGGTTTAAACACGGTGATACCGCCACACAGCAGCGGACCGGCGCTCGCCACATCCAGTTTTTCTGGCAGCGGAATAACCCATTGCCAGTCAGCACGCAGCTTCTCGGCAAAACCACCTTTGTTCATGATGGTCGGGATGCTGCCCTGCTGACAGTTAACCTGCTCGCCGTTAATACAGGCATCGCAGTGCTGACAGCTTTTTGCTGTCCAGCCGATTCCTACACGCTGGCCGACTGAAAGACCTTTGTTCTTAGCCGCTTCGCCCAGGGCTGAAACCCGGCCAATAACTTCATGTCCTGCAATCACCGGGAACTGAGAGATGCCCCACTCGTTGTCGATCATCGACAGATCTGAGTGGCAGACGCCACAATATTCGACCTGGACTTCGACTTCTTCGGCTGCCAGTTCGGCGGCATCGTACTCATAGAGTTCAAGGGCCTGGCCAGCCTGCATGGCTGCATAACTTTTAATTTTCATTCATACCTCTGCGTGGTTAATCACCGACAAGTGTAACAACTGAAAGCCCGCCCTGCCTGGTCGTTACGCTTACACCGCACTTTTTTGTCTTTTATGCTGATAAATCAGGCCTTAACCTGCGCACCGGAAAGAGTTTGTAACACCTTGAGCTGCGCGACGGCCTCCTGCATTGCATCCATCCCCTGCGTCAGTTCACGCAGGCTGCCAAGATGCTTCGCAATATCAGCGCGCTCATGTCGCGTCTGTTGATTCATGGCCGCCAGCGTATCGGCTGCACTGATACTGCGCTCTGCCATCTGGGCGGCGGTCTGCGCCGAATCACTGGCCACCAGCCGGATACGTGAGATGGTGCTGACTGCCTCACCGATGTTACTGGCCGTAGCTTCAGCCTGCTCTTTTGAGGAGTGCGCCAGACGACGAACTTCGCCCGCGACCACAGCAAATCCCCGCCCAGCCTCGCCTGCACGAGCCGCTTCTACTGCGGCATTCAGCGCCAGGATGTTGGTCTGGAAAGCAATATTGCTGATGCCATGCGTAATCTCATTGATGCCGTTGGAAATTTTCTCCAGATCGTCCAGACCATCATCCAGCCGGCCCTGCGCCTGCTGACTCTCGGTGGCGATGTTACTGATGTTACGGATACTGCTCTCTGCCAGGCTCAGGGTTTCTCCCTGGCTCTGAGTGGCTGTTTCCAGCACCGGCAGCGCCTCCATCAGCGGCGTCAGCGCCTGCTGATAAGTGATAACCCGATCCAGCACCCGCGTCTGGATGCTGTTCAGCGCTTCCCAGCGGCGCAACGCTCGCTGCGCGTAGTGTGCCGCGTAGCCGGCGTACTCTACCGGGAACTGGCTCATCGCTTTGACGTCATGATTAAAGAACACCAGCGCGGAGAGCGTCTGATTGATGGGCACACCCAGG
Organism: Pantoea sp. Fr-CA_6; assembly: GCF_024520895.1. NCBI lineage: Bacteria > Pseudomonadati > Pseudomonadota > Gammaproteobacteria > Enterobacterales > Erwiniaceae > Pantoea > Pantoea sp. Fr-CA_6. The sequence continues at coordinate 61,633 of NZ_JALNPO010000010.1, forward strand.
ATTTCGCCGAAGCTGGAAAAACCGGCGGCGGCAATGCCTTTGAAGAAATGGGCATTATGCAGCTTATCGGCATTACCGACACGGCGCAGGATACAGTCGTTCATCAGGATCGCCGCGGGTTTGCCATGCTGAGCGGTAAAAGCCTGCCACTCCTGCTGCGTCGTCTGTTTAAAGTCTTTCTCTTCCATCAGGAACAGTCGATCGCCAAACTCAAGATCGCAGAAAAAGTGTACGCCGCCCGATTCAATTTTGGCGATCGAGCGAATAAAGTACTCGCCGCCAACTTTAACGCCGAAAGTGAGTCCCTTTAGCCGTTCGCTGAGTTGCGCTTCGCTGCAGTTAAGATGTTCACATAGCGCCGCAACAAACGATTGCTGCTGCCCCTGGCGGTTAAATACTGACGTTACAGTACGCGCAACCGGATCGGCTTCAGCAATCAGCCAGCTCTGATCGCGTGGCGTAAAGTTCTGGCTTTTAAAAGGAGCAAATGATTTTCCTGGCGCCATCTGGCAGAACACAATCACCGCCTTGCCCTGCAACACCTTGCCACCTGTACCAATCCAGGTGCCATCAAAGGTGATTTTGCCTCCCGCCGAACCGCCAATCGCCAGGCAGGGAAAGCGCCCGCTGTTATACCAGGCCTGCATCAGAAAGCCTTCGGATGCCGATAATCCGTCGCAGTAAATCATGGCGAAAGTACGATCGGCCGAGAGCGGCATCCGCACCTGCAAGCGCGCCAGCTCCTGCTGGATGGCGGTGATGCGCTGGCTGGCAGTCTGCGTGTCGGCGACATGCAGATCAACAATATGCGTCTCATGGCGTGCGATCAGTGTGTCCGGCAGCCAGAGGTAGCTTCCCTCCGGGCCATTGCCATCACAGTAGGTGCTTTGCGATCTGCTGCTGCTCAGCGCGCCGTTGGAAGAGAGCGTCAACACCGTCAGGTCGGCGGAATTGAATCGCTGCCAGGCCTTACTGACCCGCTGAAAATCGGCTTCAGGCGGAACGAAGGTCATCAGGATGCCGCCCGCCCGCGAGCTTAAACCCACGGAGGCCAGTGAATCTGGCAACGCACGACAATCGTAGGTGCCATTGGCAGGCTGACTGCTACGCCTAAGACGGGCAACAGGCAGGTGTCTTTTGATCGTCTTAATGATCGACATATTATTATTTTCGCTTTTATTTGAGTAATTTGCGCTTAAATTAGCGCTTTCTGGTGTGTATAAAAGGAGGGCTAAAAGCAGGTCCGTTCGCGTTCAGAACTCGTCGCGGAGTGCCGGGTTCATCAATGATCGGCGCGCTCAACGCCTGTTGGTTATCGCCAGTAGCGGGAAAACCTTTAACGATTGCTGCAGTTGGTTTAATGGATGAAGATGTTATATTTTCGTAGCATAAAATAAGCTTTAGCGTGATTTTACCGGGAAGATATAAGGCTGTGCGGGTGACTGATGTTTACTGTTTGCGATACAGACTCATCAGTGCGACAATTGTAATGTCAAGTGTAAATACAAAGGAACTCGCTATGGGCACAATTAACATTCGAATCGATGATGACCTGAAGACACGATCCTATGCTGCGCTCGAAAAAATGGGTGTGACTCCTTCTGATGCGCTGCGCCTGATGCTTGAATATATTGCAGATAATGAACGTCTTCCCTTTAAGCAAACGTTACTCAGTGACGAAGATGCGGCGTTAGTAGACATAGTTAAAGAACGCCTGCGAAACCCTGAGCCTATCCGGGTCACACTGGATGACCTTTAATGACCTGGCAACTGGAGTTCGATCAGAGGGCACTGAAAGAGTGGCGCAAGCTGGGCCCGACAGTACGTGAACAGCTTAAAAAGAAGCTGGCTGAGTGTCTTGAGTCACCCAGAATTGAGGCGAACAAACTCAGCGGGATGCCTGACTGCTATAAGATCAAGCTAAAGTCATCCGGTTATCGACTTGTATACCAGGTTATTGATGACCGGGTGGTGGTTTTTGTGGTGGCTGTCGGGAAAAGAGAGCGCTCAGAGGTTTATTCTGCCGCTTCCAGGCGTCTCTCTTAAACAGGAGACTTCACCGCTAACAAACAAAGCGGCGCTATTTCTGTTTATCTGTCACTCTGATGGTTCCAGTGCTGTTCGCAGCGCTCCCGAGCTTCGGCAGGCAGGTCGCGTAAATCTGGCAGCGTGTCGCCGGAACCGTAGCCCATTGATCCCCTCGCTTCCTGCTGTTCATCCTGCGCGGCGAACGTAATTTTCTCATCCAGCTGCTGCCAGCTATCGCCCTGCTGCCGGTAGATGACAGCAAAAGTGGGCGTCTGTGCATCATCGCCGTAAATCTCATATTTCTGCTTCTGCTCGTCAGAGCCCAGCTCAAGCGTATCGATTAAGGTCGCATTACTCATAGCACTCTCCTTTTTCGTCAGGTCTGTAAGCGTAGTTCATCACCTACGGCCCTGCCGACACTATCCCCCTTCGAAAAATTAACATCACTATTATCAATCAATTAAGTATGTGCATTTGCATAAACGAAGCGGACGACTATGCTTGCAGATGTGACTAGCTAGTCCTTTTTATCTAATGGAACATTGATATGAGGTCTTCCTATGACACAACAGAAATACAGAGGTGGTGCCGGCAATTTTGCCAACGATCCAGAACGGGCGAGTGAAGCTGGCAGTGCAGGAGGCAAGGCCAGTGGGGGCAATTTCAAAAACGATCCTGAAAAAGCCAGGGAAGCCGGTCGGAAAGGAGGCAAAATTAGTCGCCGTCCTTCTAAGTAATTCTGAATAAAGCGCTTTAGGACGTATTACGCCATGGAATGGCATCTATTCCAATAAGTTTCATCATGCCCCCTCTTTTAGCCTTAATGCCTCTCTGACCAGGGTAAAAGCGGGGGAATGTTGCTTGCGGCTGGGATAGTAGAGGTAATAGCCGGGAAACGGCTCGCACCAGCGCTCCAGCACGCGGATCAAGGTGCCCTGCTCCAGCCCTTCTGCGACTTCCTGCTCAGGCAGGAAAGCGATCCCCAGCCCGGCGAGAGCCGCTTCTGCAATGTGTGCCGAAGTGTTGAACGTCAGTTGTCCATCTACCCGCACATTTAACGGCCCCTCTTCACCGTCAAACTCCCAGACGTACAACCCACCCGCTGTCGCCTGCCGCATGTTAATGCAGTTGTGATGCAGCAAATCTTGCGGAACCTGCGGCGCAGCATGACGCCGAAAGTAGTCGGGCGTGGCCACCGCAGCCATCCGTAATGGCGGGCTTATCGGCATCGCTACCATGTCTTTATCAATGGTGTCCCCCATCCTGACCCCTGCATCAAATCGGTCGGCCACGATATTGCGTAAGCCATGATTAGCATCGAACTCAAGCCGGATATCAGGATAAGCCGCCAGCAATGGCGCCAGCTTTGGCATCAGGAGCGAGCTAAGAATATGCGGCCCGCAGGTGATCCGTACCGTGCCGGCTGGCTTGTCCCGCATCGCGGTCAGCATATCCAGTTCCGCCTCAATTTCATCGAACCGATTGCCAATCGCCTGGATTAACCGTTCACCCGCCGCGGTCGGTGAAACGTTACGGGTCGTGCGGGTAAGCAGCCGAATCTCCATCCGGTTTTCCAGCGCGGTAATGGTCTGACTTAACGCGGGCTGCGTCACGCCCAGCAGCGCTGCCGCGCGGGTAAAGCTGCCCTCACGCGCCACGGTAATAAAAGCCTGCAGGTCATTCATGTTGCGATTCATACTGCACTCCCGCCGATAGATTTATAAGGTCTGGTTATAACCCCATTAAGAATTCATTAGCTAGTCAATATAAAGCGAAACAGTAAAATTTCCTGAGTTCATCAGCACCGCAAACAATGAAACAGGACACAACATGACTTCCACGGAAACAACTGACTGTTCCCCCCGGCATAAAGAAGCGCACTGGGGTGGTGTCTGGGCAATGACGCTGTGTGTATTCGCGCTCATCGCCTCTGAATTCATGCCGGTCAGCCTGTTATCGCCGTTATCACAAGATCTGGCGGTCAGCGAGGGTCTGGTCGGACAGGGCATCGCTATCTCCGGCGCACTGGCAGTGATCACCAGCCTCTCAATAACCCGCATCGCAGGGAACCTCGACCGCAAAATTCTGTTGCTGGCGCTCACGCTGGTAATGGCACTATCCGGATTGATGGTGGCGATGGCACCCAACTATCTGACTTACATGACTGGCCGGGCATTGATTGGCGTGGTGATTGGCGGTTTCTGGTCGATGTCAGCGGCGGTCGCTATCCGGCTGGTCCCCTCCGGGCAGGTGCCGCGCGCGCTGGCCATTTTCAACGGCGGCAATGCGCTGGCGACGGTTATCGCTGCACCGCTGGGCAGCTATCTCGGTTCTGTCATTGGCTGGCGCGGGGCTTTTTTCAGCCTGGTGCCGGTAGCCTTGATCGCCCTGATCTGGCAAACGTTCACGCTGCCATCGATGCCGGTCAACTCGGCCCGGCAGCGCAGCGGAAAAATTCTGCAGCTGCTGCGTTCGCCGCTGGTTACGGTGGGTATGACCGCCTGCGGCCTGCTCTTTATGGGCCAGTTCACCCTGTTTACCTATCTCCGTCCGTTTCTGGAAACCGTGACGCAGGTTGACGTTTCTGCGCTGTCGCTGGTGCTGCTGACCATTGGTGTCGCCGGCTTTATCGGCACGCTGATTATCAGTGCTGTTTTGCAGCGCGGATTCTATCTGACCCTGATGATCATCCCGTTGATTATGGCGCTGGTTGCGGTGCTGCTCATGGTGTTTGGTCATCACCTGTGGCTGGTGGCGCCACTGCTTGGCATCTGGGGACTGGTGGCAACAGCGGCACCAACCGGATGGTGGGCCTGGATCGCCAGAACCTTTCCGGAAAATGCCGAGACCGGTGGCGGATTAATGGTGGCCATCGTACAGCTGTCGATTGCTTTGGGGTCGACGCTGGGTGGCCTGGCCTTTGACCATGCAGGCTGGCAGACCACCTTTGCCATCAGCGCCACATTACTGGTCACTGCCGCCGGACTGGCGATGATCACCGCCCGTAAGGAAAGCGCTGCCTGATAGCAGATGTGTTGTTTAACCGGGCAACCCGTTGCCCTCATGTCGTCAACCCCGATAAGGATCTTCTTATGAGAGCATTAACCCTGATGTTTGGACTGTTGATCAGTTCATTTGCGGCCAGCGCTGCCGATATGTCACGCGGCGCCGATAACTTTTATCAAAGCGATAAAGTCACCCGCGAGAAAGTCACCTTTAAAAACCAGTATCAGATGGGTGTGACCGGCACGCTGTACAGACCAAAAGAGGCCGGTAAAACGGCGCGCCTTCCGGCGATTGTGGTAGGTCATCCGATGGGCGCAGTCAAAGAGCAGAGCGCCAGCCTCTATGCGCAGAAAATGGCTGAGCAGGGATTTGTTACCCTGGCAATTGATCTTTCATTCTGGGGCGAAAGTGAAGGTCAGCCACGCAACGCGGTCTCTCCGGATATCTATGCCGAAGACTTCAGCGCCGCCGTGGATTACCTGGGTACCCGCGAATTTGTCGATCGCGACAGGATTGGTGTGCTGGGTATCTGTGGCAGTGGCAGTTTTGTCATCAGCGCAGCGAAGATTGATCCCCGCATGAAAGCCATTGCTACCGTCAGCATGTATGACATGGGGTCAGCCAACCGTAATGCGCTGAATAAAAGCCAGACACTGGCGCAGCGCAAGCAAATCATTGAAGCGGCGGCACAGCAACGCTATGTAGAGTTCACCGGGGGTAAAACTGAGTACACCAGTGGTACACCACATAAAATTGATGCTGATTCGCCTCCGATAGCCAAAGAGTTCTATGATTTTTACCGGACGCCTCGCGCTGAGTTCACACCGAAAAACAGTTCAGCTGCGCTGACCACGCACCCGACGCTCACCAGCAACGTGAAATTCATGAACTTTTATCCGTTTAATGACATTGAGACCATCTCACCGCGCCCGATGCTCTTCATCACGGGTGATAAAGCGCATTCACGCGAGTTCAGCGAAGATGCGTTCCAGCGTGCGGCACAGCCCAAAGAGCTCTATATCGTGCCTGATGCAGGCCATGTGGACCTTTATGACCGCACTGACCTGATCCCGTTTGCGAAGCTGACCGCCTTCTTTAAACAGCATTTGTAATCTTCCGCTGATCATTGATCCCAGCCCGTCTGCAGCCGCCTGCAGACGGGCTTTCTGCGTTATTGGCCTTTGCGATGGCGGGTCAGGTAGTGCTTCACCAGGACAAAGAAGAGCGGAACAAAGAACAGCGCCAGTACCGTGCCTGCCAGCGTACCGCCGATGATACCGGTACCGATGGCGATGCGGCTGTTAGCACCGGCGCCCGTCGCCACCGCCAGCGGGATCACCCCGGCGATAAAGGCCAGCGACGTCATCATAATCGGCCGCAGACGGGTTCGCGCTGCCTGCAACGCAGCCGCGCTCAGCGAACTTCCCCGACGAACCGCATCCTCCGCAAATTCGATGATCAGTATCGCGTTTTTGGAGGTGAGTCCGACCGTGGTCAGCAACGCCACCTGGAAGTAGATATCGTTGCTTAATCCGCGCAGTGCCACCGCCAGCACGGTACCCAGCACGCCGAGCGGCACCGCTAACAGCACGGAGAAAGGCACCGACCAGCTCTCATACAGCGCAGCAAGACAGAGGAACACCACCAGAATCGAGATGGCATACAGCGTGGTTGACTGCCCGCCCGCCTGCTTCTCCTGCAGCGAAAGACCGCTCCATGCCCCTGTGGTCCCTGCCGGGAGTTCATTGGCCAATCGCTCAATGGTGTTCATGGCATCGCCGGAGCTGAACCCTTCGGCGTTCTGCCCCTGTATTTCGTAGGAGGCAGAACCGTTGTAGCGGTTAAGGCTTTCGGGTCCCATGGTCCATCGGGTCGAGGCAAACGCCGAGAATGGCGTCATGGTGCCCTCACTGTTACGGATGTACCATTTATCCAGATCCGAAGGTGATGAACGATACTGACCGTCGCCCTGCACATAGACCCGCTTTACCCGACCCCGGTCGATGAAGTCATTGATATAGGCACCGCCCCAGGCGCTGGTCAGCGTATCGGTCACGTCATCCAGCTGCAGTCCCAGTGCCACCGCTTTGCTGGTATCAATATCGACCTGCAACTGCGGCGTTTGCGGCAGGATATTGGCCCGTACGCCGAGCAGTTCCGGACTTTGCGCTGCGCTTTGTAGCAGCTGATCGCGCAGGTTGCCCAGTTGCTCACGCGTGGTGCCACCACTGGCCAGCAGCTCATAAGTAAAGCCGTTGTTCTGTCCCAGACCCGGCACCGACGGCGGCGTCAGCGCAAAGATCTGCGCATCCCGAATCGACGCCAGCGCGTAGGTGGCGCGCCCGGCAATCGCTTCGGCAGAGTTTTCACTACCCGGTCGCTGATCCCAGTTCTTAAGCTTAATAAACGCCATACCGGCATTCTGCGCAGCACCGCTGAAGTTAAAACCGTTGATGGTGAAGACCACATCAATATTCTGTTTCTCTTCAGTCAGGAACCAGTCAACAATCTGCTGATTGACTGCCTCAGTGCGACTGGCCGTGGCACCCGCTGGCAATGTCGCCTGAAGCATGATGCTGCCCTGATCTTCAGTCGGCAGGAAGCTACCCGGCAAGCGGGTAAACATAACAAACAGCACAACGCCCATTGCCGCATAAAGCGATACCATGATCAGCGGACGGCGCAGAGTGCTCACCACTTTGTGACGATACTGGCGCTCGGTGGCGGCATAAAAGCGGTTAAAACCGCCAAAGAAGCCTTTACGATGGGGTGAGGTCGGCCGCAGCAACATGCCACACAGTGCAGGCGTCAGGGTCAGTGCCACCACCACGGAGAAGGTCATGGCGGCGATGATGGTGATGGAGAACTGCCGGTAAATCACACCGGTCGACCCGGCGAAAAAGGCCATGGGCAGAAATACCGCGGATAGCACCAGCGCGATAGCCACCAGCGCGCCGGAGATCTCTTTCATCGACTTTTCCGTTGCCTCACGCGCCGGCAGACCTTCGTCATGCATAATGCGTTCGACGTTTTCGACGACCACGATGGCATCATCCACCAGCAGCCCGATGGCCAGCACCATAGCAAACAGCGTCAGGGTATTGATGGTGTAGCCGCACAGCGCCAGTACGCCAAAGGTGCCGAGCAGTACCACCGGCACCGCCAGCGCCGGGATCAGCGTCGCACGGATATTCTGCAGGAACAGGTACATCACCACTACCACCAGCGCAATCGCTTCGATCAGGGTGATCACCACATCCTCAACGGAGATTTTGATGAAGTCAGTGCTGTCGAGTGCATAAGCCACCTCATAACCTTCCGGCATTGAGTGGCGATACTCTTCAACTTTGTTTTTCACCAGCGTCGCGGTGGCCAGCGCATTCGCGCCCGGCGCCAGCATCACACCGACACCCGCCGCAGGATGCCCGTTGAGTCGGGTGGTCATGTCATAGGATTCGCCGCCCAGCTCCACCCGCGCCACATCACCCACACGCACGATGGCACCGCTTTTGTCGCTTTTGACGATGATGTTTCGGAACTGCTCTGGCGTTTGCAGTCGCGACTGCGCTCTGACCGTGGCGGTGAGCTGCTGATTATCAGGCGATGGCAGGCCGCCGATTTTACCGGCTGAAACCTGAATGTTCTGCGAGCGTATCGCCGCCGACACATCGGAGGGCTGCAACGCAAAGGAGTTTAGTTTGAAGGGATCGAGCCAGATGCGCATCGCGTATTGACCGCCGAACACCTGGATGTCACCGACGCCTTCGGTCCTGGCCAGCGGCTCCTGCATATTACTGACCAGCCAGTCACCGATATCCGTGCTGTTGCTTTTGCCCGTGGTGTCATACAACCCCATCACCAGCAGGAAGTTTGACTGCGATTTGGTCACGGTAACACCAAGCTGCTGCACTTCGCTGGGCAGACGGGAGAGCGCCTGCTGCACCTTGTTCTGCACCTGCACCTGAGCCGTGTCCGGATCGGTGCCCTGACTGAATGTGACGGTAACCGACACATTCCCCTGTGAACTGCTGCTGGAGGTAAAATAGAGCAGATTATCCAGCCCGGTAAGCTGCTGCTCGATCACCTGCGTGACGCTGTTCTCCAGCGTTTCCGCAGAAGCACCAGTGTACGTTGCGCTGATATTCACCGAAGGCGGCGCAACATCGGGATATTGTTCAACCGGCAACAGGGTAATGGAGAGCGCGCCAAGCAGCATGATTAAAATGGCAACAACCCATGCGAAAACGGGACGATAAATAAAAAAACGAGAAAACATCAGCGGGATCTCTTCCTTTTGGGCGGGTGCAAAACCTGCATTCCTGCAGGCTAACAAACAGCGTTGATTATAGGGTGTAACCTCAGGCTGAACATCCTGACGTGATCTTTTCTTAAGGCTGGCTGAGTGCGGCGCTCTTCTGTTGATTAATCTATTTGGTGCTGGCGCAAGTTTGAGTCTCTGGACTGCTCCAGTAAGCACTGTAAAATCGCCGTTCTTGTCGCAGACTTCAGGAGATGCTCGATGGCGCATAAAACCCTGGCTGAGATGAAAGCCAGACTGATGCAAAGAGATGATTTTCAGGCAGCCTATGAAGCTGAAGCGCGCAAGGAGCGACTACAGGCCTTGTTAGCTGAATGGCGCAGTCATGCAGGATTAAATAGTGCTGATGTCGCTGCCAAGATGGGTATCGCCCCCTCCACGCTCTCACGTATGGAAAAAAACATTACGTCAGCCAGCGTGGAGAATCTTTCTAAATACGCGAGAGCATGTGGCGTAAAGGCGGCTACGCTGATTTTCAGCTAACCTTCGGGATTTTAAAGCCTCCCGTCCCGAGGAACACGATGATTTCTTCTTCTGTTCCGTTATGGGATATATTGGCATCACTATCGTGAAATTTTCTCTGCATAACAGGTTATCCCGGCAATGGCTTTGATCCCTAAAAACTATACGCGGCTGGAAAGCGGCTACCGTGAGAAAGCACTTAAAATCTATCCGTGGGTGTGTGGACGCTGCTCACGCGAGTTTGTTTATTCAAACCTGCGCGAACTGACGGTTCACCATATCGATCACGATCATACCAACAACCCGGAAGATGGCAGTAACTGGGAGTTGTTGTGTCTCTATTGTCATGACCACGAGCACTCAAAGTACACCGAGGCTGACCAGTATGGCACCCGTGTAGTGGCTGGCGAGGACGCACAAAAAGATGCTGGTGAGGCCACCTACAATCCCTTTGCTGACCTGAAGTCGATGCTGAATAAGAAGAAGTAATGGCTGAACTGTCAGGCTGGCCGACCGGCCTGACAGTGTCGCTTCCCGAAGAGAATCACAATGTCTGGCCACGGCCAGAACATAACGTAGTCCGTCATGCCAGAGGTCACCCTGGCCAGACTCAGCGCGATATGAATCCTTTACCAGCCGGTTATTTCAGATTTTGATATCAGTTATGGCCGGGAGAACCGTACGTCAATCCCCCCCTCACCGACACGCTTTTTGAGGCTATCTGTCGACAGCACCTTTCCTATTGGCGTGTAGCTATAGGAGGTCTGGAATGTCTCGTAAAAAAGAACCAGCGTCTTATTGCCATACAGCATCACATCGCCCTGCTGGATCGTGCCGGGTTTATGCGGATCGCTATTAAGAGCAGCAGGCAGGTCTGCAAACTTCTCATTGCCGTTCAGCTCCTCCATCGTCATGGTCAGCGGGAGTTGCTGTACAAATGCTTTCGCGGTGGCGTTATCAGCCAGCGCAATCTCATACGACTGATGGTTGATCGTCATAATAATCTTCATGGGACGCAGCTCTCCTGCCCGAACCGGGCCACTGGCTTTAACGGGCATCAGACTATAGGTGGAAAGTAAAACCAGCAAAAGTAAGGCTCTTTTCATAAGGTTGCTCTCCGGATTATGGCGCATCTGTTCAGACATGGAGTGCGTTACTGCGATCGCCGTCCAGCCCTGAATAAACTGGCTCACTTACCCGCCGTTATCTGATGGTAAAGATTTATCCTTCACCCTTTCCCTGCACCATCACCCTGTCGGCGGAACTCGCGCGCCGCTTATTCTGCAACAGCCCGGATGCGCTGCGCTTCATCTGATGTGCTGAACTGATTTGCGGCTTACGTTTCGGACTGTCGAAACATTTTGAGAAATAATTTCCCTGAATAACAGCCGGTTTCCACGTTGTTGCAACTATTTCTGTACCAGGCTTAACAAATAACAACAGAGACAATGTGGAGCATTATGAAAGAGCAAAATCGCACAAATGGCATCGCTCCTTATGGGGGCGCTGCCGGAGGCTGGGGCGCACTGAAGGCGGTTGCCGATGCTATCCGCGGCCAGATGTCTGTGAAACAGGATGTGATCGCCCTGTTCAAAGTCAACCAGCCGCAGGGCTTTGACTGTCCGGGCTGCGCCTGGCCCGACCCGCAACATGCCTCATCATTTGAGTTCTGCGAAAACGGCGCAAAAGCCGTCTCCTGGGAAGCGACCAGCAAACGCACCACACCGGAATTTTTTGCCGCTCATACCGTGACTGAGCTGTGGGAGCGCAGCGCACTGCATCTGGAGGGCGAAGGCCGCCTGACCCATCCGTTGAAGTACGATGCCGCTACAGATACCTATCAGCCCATCGAATGGGAGACGGCATTCCGGGAGATTGGAGAGCATCTGCGCAGCTACGACGATCCGGACAGCGTAGAGTTTTATACCTCAGGACGCGCCTCCAATGAAGCGGCGTTTCTGTGGCAACTCTTCGCCCGCGAATATGGCACCAATAACTTCCCCGACTGCTCAAACATGTGCCACGAACCGACCAGTGTCGGGCTGCCGGAGTCAATTGGCGTCGGCAAAGGGACGGTAGAGCTTGAAGATTTTGATCACTGCGACCTGGTGCTTTGTATCGGTCACAATCCAGGTACCAACCATCCGCGCATGCTGGGCACGCTACGGGAAGTGTCGAAACGCGGTGCCACTATTGTGGCGATCAACCCGCTGCGTGAACGTGGCCTGGAGCGCTTTACTTCGCCGCAGAGCCCGATTGAAATGCTGTCAATGAGCTCCACTGAGCTGGCATCGACCTACTACAAGGTCAGGGTTGGCGGTGACGCAGCGATGTTGAAAGGGGTGATGAAGATCCTGCTCACTATGCACGAGGAGGCGCTGAGCAAAGGCGAACCCGGCGTCATTGATGAAGCGTTTATTACTGAGCACACTGAAGGCTTTGACGCCCTGAAAGCCGACCTGGAAAGCACAGACTGGGAGCATATCCTGAAAGTCTCGGGCATGGCGCGTGAGGAGATCCAGCATATCGCCCGGCTCTACGCCAGCGCTGAACGTACCATCATCTGTTATGGCATGGGAATTACTCAGCACCAGTACGGCACTCAGAACGTGCAGCAAATCGCTAACCTGCTGCTGATGCGCGGCAATATCGGCAAGCCGGGTGCAGGTATTTGTCCGTTACGCGGTCACTCAAATGTGCAGGGCGATCGCACAGTGGGCATCACAGAGATCCCGCCGCAGTCGCTGCTGGATGGCATAGAGAGGGTGTTTGGTTTCCGCCCGCCGCAGAAGCATGGTCACGGCGCCATTGAGGCAATAAAGGCGATGCGCGATGGCAAAGCCAAAGCGTTGCTGTGTCTGGGCGGCAACCTGGCGGAAGCGATTTCCGATCCACAGGTCACGTTCCCGGCGATGCGCAATCTTGATCTGGTGGTGCATATGGCGACCAAACTGAACCGCTCGCACCTGTTACTGGGTAAACATAATTATCTGCTGCCGGTGCTGGGCCGAACAGAGACCGATGTTCAGGCAACCGGCGCGCAGAGCGTCACCGTGGAAGATTCGATGTCGATGGTGCATGCCTCACGCGGTTCGCTGGATCCCGCCTCACCCCATCTTAAGTCTGAACCGGCGCTGGTCGCCTCACTGGCGAAGGCAACGCTGCCGGACAGCGTGGTTGACTGGTCAGCCATGGCAGCCGATTACAGCCGCATCCGCGATGCCATTGAAGCGGTGTTCCCGGCGTTTGAAAACTTCAATGAGAGGATTAAGCATCCGGGCGGTTTCCGGCTCTATAACGCCGCATCAGAACGGGTCTGGCTGACGCCATCTGGCCGTGCGCAGTTTAAAGTGATGCAGGGCATCAATGAAGATCCCCGCTCGCTGAAGTGCCATGATCTGGTGCTCACTACCCTGCGCAGTCACGATCAATACAACACCACGCTTTACGGGCTGAATGACCGCTATCGTGGCGTGACAGGCCGCCGCGATGTGCTGTTTATCAATGCAGAAGAGGCGGAGAAGCGACAGTTACGGGTCGGTGACCGTGTCGATCTGATGGCGCTGGACCCGGATGGCAATCCCACTTCGCGCCAGATGAAAAACCTGACCATCGTGATTATTGATATGGCCCCAGGTTCGGTCGGCGCTTACTATCCGGAGGCCAATGTGATGGTTCCGCTTGACAGCCACGATACCAAAAGCGGCATTCCCGCCTATAAAAGCATTCCGATATCCATGACTCGTGTAACTGACGAGACCCGGACGACCTCAGGCGTTTTACGCTAGTCAGGCGGCTCAATACGTGAATGTTGCCAGCGTGGCCGGTGCTCCGGTCACGCTGTTTTCATTATTGCGCCCTGAAGTTTTATCGATCCTCTCCTGCTTTACCGCCTGTAAAGCACCCGACGTGAAGCAAGCCTGACGGTAACATCATATACACTACAGTCCTGAAAACGGCTCTATAAACGATCGACTCTTTTTTGCCTGCGCAGATGTTCAGCGCCCTACCGGAAAAATGCCATGTTTCACCTGATTTTCAGCTTACCCAGCTGGTATGTAATTGCGCGCGTCATTATTCCTTTGTCCCTGCCACTTGTTGTAAAGATCCTGCTCTCCGCTCTGGTGCTGCTGGCGTCACAATATCTTCTGGTGAGCCGTTTTACCTCGGGCGGGATCTTCTCCGCTGAAATGCCCCGCATCATCATCATTCTGTTTAACTGGGCGTACAGCACCGTGCTGCTGCTGGCGCTGCTTCAGATGCTGATGGATGCGGTCATGCTGATTGCCCTGCTGTTGCGTCATCCGCTGGAGCTGGTTCCCGGTGTTCGCTATCTGGCCGTAGTGCTGGCGATGGGGCTGGCTGCCTTTGGCGTTCAGCAGGCGATACGCGTGCCGCCGGTCAAAGAGGTGACTCTTGCGCTGCCCAACCTGCCCGCTGAATTCGATGGCTATCAGCTGCTGCAGCTGACCGACCTGCATATCACCCGGTTGTTTAATGCGGCCTGGACCGCCGCAATGGTTGAACGGGCAATGTCTCTCAAAGCCGATCTAATTGTGGTCACGGGCGATGTGATCGATGGCAACCTGGCGCATCGGCGGCAGGACGTTGCGCCGCTGCGCGGGCTCGCAGCGCCTGACGGCGTATGGGCTATCACCGGCAACCATGAATATTTCTTCCATCAGGCAATCTGGACGGCGCATCTGGCCTCACTGGGTCTGCAACCTCTGCTCAACAGCCATACCGTGATCCAGCGCGGAACCGCAAAGCTGGTGATTGCCGGCCTGCCGGACGCCTCCGCACCCGGCAGAAACGCGGTCGGCCCGGATCTGGCCCGCGCGCTGGAACAGGCACCTGAAAACGCGCCGGTAATCCTGCTGGATCACCAGCCACGCAATGCACGCCAGAACGCAGCGCAGGGCGTGGATGTGCAGCTCTCAGGACATACGCATGGCGGCCTGATTATCGGGCTGGACAGGCTGTTTGCTAAACCCAACGCCGGGTTTGTTTCCGGGCTTTATCAGGTCGGCGGAATGCAGCTCTATGTGAATAACGGCACGGCACTCTGGCCAGGCATGGCGGTGAGGCTGGGTCGTCCCTCAGAACTCACCCGGATTACCCTTCGCCGCCAGCCGTAATCGCGTAACAAAATGGCGTCAGGAAAGTGCGGTTTTCGCAGGTGTGCATAAGATTGAGTGAGACAAAGGAGATCACCATGACGATGTTATGTACCGCCTGCGGAACAGCTTATCCCGCTCATTCCACTCATCAGCACTGTAAAATCTGTGATGATGAACGCCAGTACGTTCCAGCCGCCGGTCAGCGCTGGATCGCGTTTGATGAACTGCGCGCCAGCCACGCCAATAAGTGGACGGCTCACAGCGATGCGCTGTTAAGTCTTAAAACCGTGCCTGAGTTTGCTATCAACCAGCGCGCTTTTCTGCTGCGCACGCCGCATGGCAACGTACTGTGGGACTGCATTGCCAACCTTGATGATGCCACCTACACGCTGATCGCGGCGCTGGGCGGCATTGATGCTATCGCGATTTCACATCCGCACTACTACACCACCATGCAGGAGTGGGCTGAAGCGTTTAGTGCGCCCATTCATCTGCACGCCCGCGATCGCCAATGGATTGTGCGGAAGAGTCCGCATATCCAGTTATGGCAGGGCGAGTCGCTGACGCTGATGCCCTCTGTGACGCTGTTACGGCTGGGCGGCCATTTTCCCGGCGGCAGCGTGCTGCACTGGGACGAAGGAGAAGGGGTGATTCTGGCGGGTGATATTATCCAGGTCACGCCGGGTGCGCATGGCGTGTCGTTTATGTGGAGCTACCCGAATATGCTGCCGCTGTCAGCCGCTACGGTAGGCGACATACTGCATCGGCTCTCCGGCGTGACATTCGGGCAACTGTATGGCGCGTTTGAAGGGCAGGATATCCATCAGCAGGCAAAAGAGAAGGTGATGCGGTCGGGAGAGAAGTATCTGGCCTGTCTGCAGGATCATCAGGCATAGCGCGGAATAAATGCTGAGAAGAGAACAGCCGCCCACAGGCGGCTGTTTAACACCATTATGCGGTCTGGAACACCGCAACCATCGTACGTAACTGCCCTGCGCGCGCGGCGAGTTCATCAGCTGAGGAGGCCGACTCTTCAACCAGCACGGCGTTCTGCTGCGTCACCTGATCCATCTGGTTCACCGCAATATTGACCTGCGAGATGCCACTGCTCTGCTCTTCGGATGAAGAAGTGATGTCGCGCATCAGCTGAGAGGTCTGTTCAATGGCGCTGACGCTCTGTTTCACCTTATCGCCTGCGTTCTGCGCCATGGCGATCCCTTCCTGGGCGTGGCCGACCGACTGCTCAATCAGACCCTTGATCTCTTTAGCTGCACTGGCTGAACGTTGTGCCAGTGCCCGCACTTCCGACGCGACGACCGCAAAACCTTTACCCTGCTCACCAGCGCGTGCCGCTTCAACGGCCGCATTCAGTGCCAGAATGTTGGTCTGGAAGGCGATACTGTCGATCACCGATGTAATCTCTTCAATTTTACCTGAGCTGCCACGAATTTTGTGCATGGTCTCCATCACCGAATCCATTGCTGCACCACTGGAGAGTGCAGCCTGCGTGGCAGATTCTGCACGGGCAGAGGCAAAGCGCGTGTTATCCGCGTTCTGCTGAATGATTGCCGCCAGCTGCTCCATGCTGGCAGCCGTTTCAGCCAGTGAAGCCGCCTGTTGCTCGGTGCGCGACGACAGATCGCCATTGCCACGGGCAATCTCTTCTGAGGAGTTGGCGATGGTAGCCGCGTTACCTTTGATATCCGACACCAGCTGAGCAAGACGCTGCTGCATCCGCATCAGTGCATTCAGAAGCTCAGCCATCTCATTGCTGCCGGAAACGTTCAGCTGTGCCGTCAGATCGCCCGCCGCGACGCGGCTGGCAACTTCAACTGCTTCTTTAACCGGACGGGTCACTGAACGGGTAATCATGACGGCCAGCAGAATGGCCAGCAGCGCGACAGCAAACAGACCTGCCAGTAACAGATACTGCGCATAGCGGCGTTCCTGGATCTGCGTCTGCATCATTCCTTCCAGACGATGGCTGGTTTGTTCACCCAGCTCGCCGTAACGGTTAATCGCCTGGGTAAAGACCCGCACATAGTCAACCGGCGTCACGCTGGCGTGACCGCTGACAAAGACACTATCAGCCAGATTCAGTGCACTCAGCGCCTGCTGGTTCGCATCCTGTGCCAGATTGCCAAAGGTGGTTTTAAGATCTGGCTCAATGGAAAATACTTTATCCATGTTGCCGCTAAACTGTCTCAGCGCCGTTTTGCCATAATCAAGCTGAAATGCCATGCGGCTGCGATCGGCATCCGACACATTCCCACCCGCAATCAGCGACGTGCCGCTAGCACGAATCTGTCCCAGCGTTTCAGTCAGTTGCGGCAGGCGACTAAAGATACTGACAATCAGCTGGTAGGTATTCAGATCGGCATCCAGCGATAGCTGATAGAAATCAAGTACATCCTGGTTCGTATCGAGTAGCACCTGAATCAGCTGAGCATGTCGCGTCAGGCTGGTTGCCAGGGTCAGTTTGCCCGCGTTAATATCGTTCTGCAGCTGGCTCCACTCCTGATTAACCCGCTCCAGCCGTTTCAGCGGCTGCGCCTGCTCATTATTCTGACGTAATTCGTCAGCAATCGTCTGAGATAAGCGATTAACCTCACTGACCAACGCCATACGTGGCGCGTTATCTGGTTTGTTCAGCGAGATAGCGATCGCACTTTCCGCACGGTGCCGCTGCAGCAGGTTCAGCAACTTGAGCACCTTTCTTTCGACCGGTATACCGGTCAGTTCCACATTCTTTGTATCAATAAGCTGGTTGCCCGTCTGAATAAACAGAAAGGTGGGTAAAATAAACAGCACCAGCGCAAAGGATCCGAGTAACAGGAATTTCGCTGGCAAATTAATCCGGTCGAGTATTTTTTTCATTCTTTTCCGCTCTGATGTGTGAGACGTGCAGGTGTGTAGCGCACGAAATAGCTTTCGTAATATTATTTTTACCGTTTCTTTGACATAGCCAGAGATGCCTCATGCAGCACAATGTCGCTATGAAGAAAGGAGTTTCGTATAAAAATCAGAAGTACATATAACACGGAAGGGAGTATAGATTGCGCTGCGTTATTTTACAGTGAATAAAATGACAATATTTACTTCAATATTCACCTAAGCCAAACTTGAAAAATACCCTTAAAAATCATAAAATTGAAATAAAAACACCTGGCAAAAATCATTAAGCCACAAGCCTGACTTCAGCGTTATTGTTTTGAAGATAAAGAAATTCAAGTTGCGTCATGAATAGCCGATAACTGACATCCTGCCTGTATCTGACTCATTATCACCAGACTATCAAAACAAATATCTACGCCCGGCAAATTCTAATTTAAACCTTATAACCCTAAAGAGTTACCTGCACTTTTATAATGAAATCGATTTCATTTTATATTTATTTCAGAAAAAGTCGTTTATTTATTCTGATTAATGATAAAAAAAAGCCCCCACATTGTGGAGGCCCTTAAGTTACTGCTCAACCATTAAAAACTTTCCCAGTTCGCCTTAGTCAGGTCGATGGTCTGCTGCTCAGGCTGCTTTGTGTGTAATACCGGACGCCGTACTGCAGCGGTCTGCTGCGACTGCACTGCACGGTGATTGCTTTCCAGCTTAAAGGTCGCCACCAGTCCCGACAGCGTTTCTGCCTGCTCCTGCAGCGACTTAGAGGCGGATGAGGCCTCTTCCACCAGTGAGGCGTTCTGTTGCGTCACTTCATCCATCTGACCAATGGCCTGATGAACCTGTTCAATGCCTTTACTCTGCTCAGAGGTAGCCGCCGCAATCTCATTGACCAGATCGGCCACCTGCTGAATCGCCTGACGGACATTTTCACTGTTAGATCCAACGCCGCTGGCCTGCTCTAAACCGTGCTCGACCTGTGAAACCGATGTTGAGATAAGATCCTTAATTTCACGGGCGGCAGAAGAGGAGCGCTGCGCCAGATTGCGTACTTCAGAGGCAACAACGGCGAAGCCGCGACCATGCTCGCCTGCACGCGCTGCCTCGACTGCCGCATTCAGCGCCAGAATATTGGTCTGAAACGCGATGCCTTCAATCAGTCCGGTAATTTCAGAGATTTTGGCAGAGCTGGCGCGGATTTCATCCATGGTACTGAGCATCTGCTTCACCGCCGTCCCATTCTGGATTGACATGTGATTCGCGTTATTTGCCAGGCTGCTGGCCTGTTGCGCACCCTCTGAGTTCTGTCGCACCGTTTCGCTCAGTGTCGCCATGCTGGCTGAGGTTTGCTCCAGTGAAGCCGCCTGTTCTTCCGTGCGTGCAGAGAGATCTTCGTTGCCCGCCGCTATCTGCGTTGATCCGGTACTCACCGATTGCGCGGCGTGGCTGACGGAGAGCAGCGTGCCGGAGACGCGCGCCAGTAGCTGATTAAATGCCATCGCCGTTTTGCCGATCTCATCCTTACTGCGGACCTCCGCGGTATGAGTCAGGTCGAGGGTATGACTCACCTGCGTCATGGTATTGACCATGCCTGAGAGGCTCTTTTTGATGCCGAGAATCACCTTAGTGGAGAAACCGGCCAGTATCAGAATAAGCAGCAGCGATCCGCCAGACATCGCCCACAGGGTCTGGCTATAAACGCGCTTGTTCTCCGCCCTGAGCTGTTCGCCAATATCGATATTCAGCTGAATCTGACGAGTGAAATCCGCTTCCATCTTACGGGATGCGGCACCAATACCGCCCTCACTCTGCAATAACGGCAGCGTGACCGCATCATTATGGGCGCGTGACGCGGCAAGAAATGCCGGCAATGCGCTGCGGACCGCATCCAGATTTTTATAGGCCTGTTCCGTCATCGCTTTGTCTTCATCGTTCGAGATGTCGTTAGCCATGTAGTAATCATTAAGCGACTTAATCTGCGAAAGCAGATTCTCAATGCGCTCTTCCGCAGCAGGGAATTTTGCCGCATCGCTGGTGCTGTGGTGGCGATAAAGCGCAATACCCAACTGATTGGTCACGCTGATCGATTTATTGAGATCGCGAATGCTGGGTATTGCGTTCATCTGTACATATTCAAAGCGGGATTGAAAGCCCGAAATCACTGATAAAGAGATAATCACCAGCGCAATCAGTGACATTGCAAGCAGTGAGAAAATCAATACCAGACGTTGTGTAATAGTCATACTTGCCCCCGGCAAAAAAGAATAATCTGGACATAATTTAAAGTTGGATCGTTCTTATCGGCTTTTGTCTGCAGGGCTTTAATTAAGCATGGCGAATATATTTTTTTATTTTTCCTTGCGAATGGTACAGAGTGAACTAAAGAGAAAACTATTCTGGCATTAGTTCATTTTTATTTTGACACACCTTTTTACATCTCATCATCTGAGATAAATTTGCCACATCTCCTGTCAGAAGATTTCCACTGCCGGATGGTCACAATGAAGCGGAAGCAGGCATTCATTTGGATCTGATAATTAGCCCGCTAATTCAACAGCGATGCTGACGATAATTGTTAAGGAGAAGGCGATTTAAATTCGTGGGATACCGTCGCAGACGCAGCAAAGGCAGGGCTTGTAAAGCTGAAGAGCTGAAGGGGTGAAAAACCAGCATGACAGTCTGTCATCAGATTTTCTGATAAGAGGATGACTGGCTACCTGTCAGATAACAGGCGACGGTGGGAGATTTTAGCCTTTTGTGTCAGGGCCAGATTAAATCAGTGAAATCGCTGGCGGAATGCTGAATCTGGTCTATGCTCACTGGCCCGACCAGGCTTTAGTCTGTTAGGTAGCAATAACGCTTAAAATAAAAAAAAGGTAGTCGTCATGGATTTAGCCACATTTGAAACCAGAACCGGTCTTTGGCCACACATGCAGTTTACGGATGTTGAATATGAAGTGTGCAGCGCAGGTGTAGAGATCTATGCCATTGATGTCAGTCGTCAGACCAAGAGCAAGCTATTTATCTGTCGTGTCACCAACGAGCAGCAGGCAGCGTCGCTAACGGCACAGTTCAAAGAGTGGTTGCCGAAGTTAAAGCTTAAAAAACGCAAAGTCGCATTGAATCTGGCGCGCATGGCGTGCGAGAAGAGCTTCCCCGCGAATCCTAAATTCCAGGATCGGTCTGACATGCGTCGGAACACATCCAGGCTCTGATGCCTGCTTCAGCCTGTATCTGTTACAGCAGTCAGGCTGAAACCCTTTCTTATCCTGTCTGCGCTGCGGCACGTTTTAATCACGCGCCGCAGGCACACGGAACAGTCGACATTCCCCGGGCTCAATTGAGATATCACTGAAAGTCGTGATATGCATCTCTATCCAGGTATTCGCGGCCCGAAGCGTGTGAGGTGATTTGCGTTGTTCCAGTTCAGCCACAAAATCCCGGGTACTCACTGTGCACTGACCGGTATTATCCCGCCTCATCGCTTCTCTGAATGCTGACCAGACCTCATCATCCTGTGACATCTTTACCCCACACCGGCTCTCAATCGATAATATGCTGTATATATAAACAGTACAATTATTCGCTTTAAGGGTCAAGTCTGCTCTGTTTACCAGTCTCAGATCGCTAAGCAATGGCTTAATTGTGGCCATTTATAGCAGAAGCAGCAGCCGAAACAGGACTTTAATCCTAATCTTAGAAATCGTTTTCATATCTGATTAAGGTATTGATTTAAATAGCCTTTGAATATTGTTAGCTTTTTAATTGTTTGATATCTAATTAAAAAAAGAGTTAACCGTAGCGGCATAAACATCGTTTTTGCCCTATCTTTGAATGGCTCTGTAATGAAATCCACTTCTTTTACAGAGCGATCTGACTCCTACCCTTGCCCCCTTTTACAGGGGGCACTTTTTTCAGATAAGGCAGATATCAACATCTGATTGTCTCTGCAGACCGACAACGTTCATGCGTTGCTGACTACTGTGCTGATGACGTTAAGGGAGTGTCTGGAAAAGTGGTTGATTTGTAACCTGATAATTCATTGGTTGTGCTGACATCGCCTGAAGCCTGAAACAGTGGATTGAATCTCAAAACAATTTTCCGAAATAGCAAATAAACGGATTTTTACCCGCTTAAAAGCCTCGCCAGAATGACGTGGTAAGGAGAATAAAAAGTGCGTAATAATCTGGCAATATCAGATTTACCAGCGCCTCACCAGGGAAGCTGTAACGTTATAATAATGCGCTATATCTGCTGTTCGCCCCCGATTTTATGGGGGTTTTTCTTTTCCCTTCATTTCTATGCCCGGTTATTGCCGCACTGCGATCTGATGTCCTGATTGTCGAATCCTTTAGTACTACCTGAATCTACGATTAAATTAATGCTGCAAATATAACGGCATAATGGTCGTAGTTGTGCCCTTAACCAGCAATATTTCTGTGATATGTTTAATCAGTAACTTTCTGCCACGTGAGTCTGATTATGCTCTCCACCCTTATTTACCGTAGCCAGCTTGCGGGTTCTGTCTCGCCAGAGAGATTGAAAGCGCTGGTGGAGCGCGCCAGTATCAAAAATGCTGAGGCTGAGGTCACCGGGATACTGCTCTATGACGGACAGCACTTTTTTCAGGTGCTGGAGGGTAGCGTCGACAACGTTCACACGGTTTTCCAGCGTATCAGTCAGGATGAGCGGCATTTTAACCTGATTGAGCTGATGCGGGATTACGCCCCTGCGCGTCGCTTCGGTCATGCCGGTATGGCCTTATTTGATTTACGTGATTATCAGAAACACACCGTAGTGGATGCCCTGCTTAAGCGGGTTACCCTGAGTGATGAACGGATCAGAGATGACCGGGTGGTGAAGTTCCTGCGTTCTTTCGTCGAGGGGCGGGATAAAGAGACGTTTATCAAAATTGATCCTGCCAGTCAGTGGACGCTGACAACACCCGTCACCTCCGAATCTCAGCCAGCCTGGCAACCGGCACCGGGTCAGCGTTGTGAATTTGCGCTACAGCCTATCGTGGATACAGCGAATCGCCGGATTGTCTCTTGTGAAGCCTTGATACGAGGTCAGCACGGCGCATCACCCGCTGATTACTTTTCACAGTTGCCAGAAAGCGAGCGTTATCAGGGCGATCTGCACTCTAAAACCTACGCTTTCCAGCTGGCCAGACATCTGGGGTTGCGCGAGCAAACGCTCTCCGTCAACCTGCTGCCCATGTCGCTGGTGGTCATTGACGACGCTGTTGAACATCTTATCCAGCAGATCAGGCAGCAGGGATTGCGACCAGAGCAGGTGGTGGTTGAAGTGACCGAAGATGAGATCATCTCGCGCTTCGACGCATTCCAGTTTGCTGTCCAGCAGCTGAAAGCGGCCGGGATCAGCCTGGCGCTCGACGATTTTGGCGCCGGTTTCGCTGGCCTGTCGCTGTTAGCCGATTTCCAGCCCGACAAAGTTAAAATCGATCGCAAGCTGATCACCGATATCCACCGCAGTGGCCCGCGTCAGGCGATTGTGATGGCCATCATTAAATGCTGTCAGGCACTGGAAATTACGGTTATTGCGGAAGGGGTTGAAAAAATTGAAGAGTGGCTCTGGCTGGAAGGTGCCGGGGTACGCTATTACCAGGGCTTTCTGTTTGCCCGTCCAGCCCTCAATGCCCTGCCTGCAGTAAGCTGGCCAGCACGACGCCCGGAATAGACCCCGCCGTGATAATCCCCTTTCCTTCCCTTTTGCCCATAATTTGATGCGGCTCACACCGCTTCGCTGCAAAAGGCAAAAGCTGTGCCATGCTTGATTCATCTGACAGCCTTCAGGCAACACAGATATTCATCAGGTCACTGGATAACAACCGGAAATGGGAGAGTCACCATGAACGAAGATCGCATTGGCGGTAACTGGAAGCAGTTCAAAGGTAAAGTTAAGGAAAAATGGGGTGATCTTACGGATGATGATATGACCGTTGTAGAAGGGAAGCGCGATCAGCTGGTCGGTAAAATTCAGGAACGCTACGGCTACGAGAAAGATCGTGCCGAAAAAGAAGTGAAAGAGTGGGAAGATTCCAACAAGTACCACTGGTAACGTGTGCTTAATCGCCGGGCGTCTCTGCGTCCGGCATCTGCCCTATACCCCTGTTTAATCCCCCTCACCCACTGCCATCTCAGCACACGATAAACCGGCAGATTTTGGAAATGATTGTTTCTTTATTTATTCCTGACGCGCATACTGCGTCATCTTCCCTGTTCATGGGATCTCAATGCCTTTCGGATATCAATTATGCCCCAGCACTCTACCGACACCGTATGTGGTCTCGTCGGTGTTCTTCCTGAAACTCTGCGCCGCTGGCGCCGTGCCGGGCTGATAACGCCGCCTGGCCCTGCTGGTTACTCAGATAATCAGCTTACGCGTGCGCTCTGTGTGCGTGAAATGACCTCAGGGGGTCATACGCTCTTTGATATCCATACTGCATTTAACTGGCCCAGCGTTGCGCTGCCTGGCGGCTGGGCCTGCCGGGAAGAGGATATGTTGCATCTGCTGGCGCATAATACGGACGCAGATGTTGATCGCGAACTACAGATGATGAATACCGACTATTGTGGTGATGATTATGTTAATCGCTACCTGCGGCCGCTCAACCTCTGGCTGCGCACTGACCTCAGCGAAGGTGCGGCGCGGCGCCAGCAGCGCTTTCATTCAGCGGTAGTCAGTCAGTGGGAGCGCCTGGCGCTGGCCTCACAACGACGCAGCACCGTACCGTTGTTTCTTGAAGCAGTCAGCGTCACAGATGAAACCGAGATCTGGATGGAAGCGATACGGCTTAACGGACAGGGCTTTCGGGTTGAAGTTGCAGCAGATGCGTCAGGTATCCCCGCCGTGGCGCAACGCCGCTTTGAGCATCATCTGATGTGGTGTGGTGATGGTATCAGTGCATCGATGAAGGCTGCATTTCACTCCAGTCTTGAGGCGGGTGAACCGATCATGCTGACCGGAACGAATACCGGCTTACCGTCGCAAATCAGCCTTATGGCAGCCAGCGCCTGAACTCTTTTGACTTTCTTACCTGCCAGTGAATAAAAAGGCGGAAACAGCCTGTGCCGTTTCCGCCCTGTTCATATTACTGATGTTCAAGAGTTCGCTGACCGCCGATCGCAATCGGGATACGGCGCGGTTTCTCGCTCTCCGGTATTTCCTGGATCAGATCAATGCTAAGCAGACCTTCCGCCAGGCTGGCTCCGGTGACCTTCATGTGCTCTGGAATGGAAAAGCTCAGCTGGAAATCGTGTCGGGAAATGCCGCGGTGGATCCAGCTGGTGTTCTCTTCCCGGGCCTCGCCAGACGCTTCCTGTGACGGTTTCTCTCTGTGACCGGCCACTGAAAGCCGTCCGCCTCGTAACTCGATCTCCAGTTCATGCTCTTTCCAGCCAGGTACACTGACGGTCAACGCATAGCGATTATCCTCAACCCGCTGCAGATCGTAAGCGGGAACCGACGTTACCGGGCTGTCGCCAGTAAGCTGACTGAACAATTTATCGATGCGGTTAAAGCGGTCTGAAAAGACTGAATCAGACAGCGAAGGGAACACTGAAAATTGTTGTACTGACATGGTGATAATCTCCTGAACAGGTTCATCCAAAAGTTCATCTGATCGGGCTCATATTTCCGATCATCTCCATAAATAGGGATCAGTAGTCAGTTTTCAAGTTGGTAAATATAATTTTTTTACCGTTATCAGACAGCCGGTTACCACAGAAATAAATTTCAGGGTATTAACGCAGCCGTTACTTTTTGCTCTGAGGTGCAAGAGCAAAATGGGGATGACAGCCAGCCAGTAATAACAGCAACTCATATTCTCCCTGACTTAATAGTGTCGGGTTACCTGCGGCTTCTTTGGTTTGCCAGACGCGCAGGCTAAGGTCAAAACGCTCAGCAGCGCTCTGCTGTGAGAGCCCGGCGGCAAGACGAAGTTCACGCACATTACTCTGGACGACCACAGGCGGCCTGGGGGGACGATTCACCAAACAAAGACTCCTTCAACATGATTAAACCGCAAAGGCACAGTGCTTCGCCATCAATAAAAGCGAAGCGACCTGAGAGCGGCCATAACGAAAAGACCACAGAATAATTGACTATTTTAAATAAATGTCAAATTTCAGGTTTAAAAATCATGCATGCTTTTTTATAAGCGAAGCGGCATATTTCGCCCTGACGGAGACTTTTCTATTTCCATAGAGTGCTTTATTCCTCCTGCCAGGAATTATCCTGTTATTTGCCTTAAGGGCCATTCAGGGATTAATCCGCTACCTCAAGCGCCCTTTCTTCATCAGGATAGAGGTATAGCCTGAGGGTCATGTTCAGGCAGCATCATTGAAAAAGAGGAGGATAATGAATGAAAAATCCTATCCAGCGTCGCTCGCCCGACGATCTGTCGCAGGTGGAAATTCGTGAACAGTGGCAAATCACCTATTGGACCCAGGAACTGAGGACAACACAGGAAAGGCTGACACGCGCGATCCGCGAGCGAGGGCCGCGGACCGAACAGGTTCGTGACTGGCTGGAGCAAAACCCGCCGCCACGTCGTCCGACACAATTCACACACGGCATGAAAGGTTAAACTGATTACTGTCTGAAGCGACACGTTACTGGCAGTCTTGCGGTGGATTGACCTATAGCAGTCAGGAGTACACTGACAGGTCATATCTGCCGGTCTTCATTTTTTCAGGCTTTTACCTGTATTTTTAATAGGTTATCTTCCTGAGCAACCAGCGGATAGCGATCCGTCTCTGGCTGCAGACCTGTTTAATTGTAAAACTGACTTAGAAATAACATTAACCACCCTGAATGCTTATTCATCTCCTGACGGAAAATAAACATTAACAACCGTAAAAACCCTCTCCTGGCTATATAAAATGTACAAATGTAAATAATCAGGCGCATCTTCGATTAAATTTTCGAATCGTAACAACCCCTTTAATGCGTTAAAGAAAATATTAAGAGACACCCGCTGCATAGTCCCTTATTATCCAGTTGAAAATAAAAAATCACGCCATAATTCCTGCCGCCCGAATCACATTTCGCTCCGGACAGTTTTCTTTTTTCGCTCCGTAATCAGCCGGTGCGGGGGTTCTACACACATGTTAAACAATTTAAACGGCGACAATGAGCGCCGCAGCCGCGCCTTACAGGCGTTGCGCGACCCTGATGAAAGCCGCGATGAAGTTCTCCGGAAGTTTGTCCGGTTAGCCAGTCAGGCCCTGGGTATCCCGGGCAGCTTTATATCGGTGCTGGATGATGAGTTCCAGACCGTTCGGGCATCACACAATTTTGATCTGCAACGCTCAACGCGTGCGGATTCACTTTGTCGCCACGTGGTTGATAGCGACAGTGCGGTGATCGTCCCTGATACTTATTACGATGCGCGTTTTGTCACGCATCCCCTGATCACTGGCTCACCCTTTATCCGCTTTTATGTCGGTGTGCCACTGAAAACACGCGATGGCATTATTCTGGGCACACTATGTGTGACCGACACCGAGCCGCATGCGTTTCCCAGTGACCAGGTGACGACCTTAACGCTGCTCTCTACGCTGGTAATGTCCTTTCTTGAAGCCTGGCACTCGGCGGGTTTTACCGATCCGGTGACCGGGCTGCCTAACCGTCAGCGCCTGATACGTGATTTGCAATATCTTGCCGTTGCCGGCGATACCACGCCACGCCGTCTGGTTCTGATTGATTGCATCGATATGTCGCGCGCTTATGAACTGGCCCGCACCATGGGAATGAGCCCGGTTGAGAGCCTGCTGAAAGATATGGCCACTCTGCTGCCGCTGCGCCTGCGTCCGGCGGTTGGGGAGATGATCTATACGGTGGCCACCGGCCGCTTTGCTATCCTGACCCGAGCGGATAGCCGACTCAGTGCCGCGTGGGTAGCCGGTCGTCTGGAAGGTATCAGTGCGGACATGGATGAAGGTCTGTCGGTCGCGCTGACTCCCCATACCGGTGAGGCTGACTTTGTCGCTGGCAGCATGCCAGCATCTGAAATATTAGGCCGTGCGGTCAGTGCGTTGCATGAAGCGGTCGGCCGCGGACTGCCCTCTCAGCGCTTTGACGCTGAGGCTGAAACGCAG
This sequence comes from Pantoea sp. Fr-CA_6, assembly GCF_024520895.1. NCBI lineage: Bacteria > Pseudomonadati > Pseudomonadota > Gammaproteobacteria > Enterobacterales > Erwiniaceae > Pantoea > Pantoea sp. Fr-CA_6. The sequence goes on from NZ_JALNPO010000010.1 coordinate 89,586, forward strand.
CGTTCAGAAGATTTCCTGCTGATGACCGATCTTAAAACGGCATTACGCGAGAACACCGGGCTATATATGGTCTATCAGCCGAAAATTTGCCTGCAAAGTGGTAAACCCGTGGGTCTGGAAGCGCTTATCCGCTGGCAACATCCCAGCCGGGGCGAGCTTTCACCTGCCGCCTTTATCCCGCTGGCTGAGCAGACCGATCTGCTCTCTGTGCTGACAGCCTGGATTATCGATCGGGCGGTTGAGCGCCTTAGCCGGCTGAGGAACAACTGCATCCAGCTGCCGCTAACGATAAACGTCAGCGTACGTGACTTTGCGCGCGAGGGGTTCGCTTCAGCGCTGGAAAGTAAGATGGTCAAATCTAAGCTCCCGACCTCTCTGCTGGGAATCGAATGTCTGGAAACCGAACGTATCCTTGAAAGCCCGACCGCCCTGCGCGGGCTGGAGATGCTCAGAGCACGAGGATTCACTATTTCACTCGATGATTTCGGTTCCGGCTACAGCAATATCAGTTATCTGCGTCGCATGCCGCTTGATGTGATTAAGCTGGATCGTTCCCTGATCAGTGAGCTTTCCTCTGACACGGCTTCACGCATTATTGCACGCAGCATCATCGCCATGCTTAAAGAGCTGGATTATACCGTGGTGGCAGAAGGGGTTGAGTGTCCGGATGCAGTAACATCCCTGACCGAGTATGGCTGCGATCAGGCACAAGGCTATTTCTATTCGAAGCCGTTGAACGAAGAAGCATTGGATCACTGGCTGCACTGGAAGCTGCGTGGCGAGTGTCATTAATCTGGAGCTGGCGCAATCTGATATCAGATTGCGTTTTCAGCGATCTGAACGATCTCTGATATCCCCCCATGGTAATAATTCAAAATATTTGATCAATATCAGCAAAAGTTAGCTATATCAGTCTGGCGAGATCGCGCCTATCATTCATTCCATCGAGGCAAAACGCCTCTCCCTGACTGAAATACGCTAAGGAATTGACCATGAAATCCATCAAAAACTTCGTTGCTGTTACCGCACTCTCTCTGATTTCATTCGGTAGTTTTGCCCAGACTATTACCGCTACCGCGTCTACCCTGGATGCTGCTGAAGCGAAAGTCGCGGCACAGGCCAAAGATGCAGGCGCATCCTATAAAATTACCGGCGCACGCGTTGATAATCGTGCTTATGTCTCTGCTGAACTGATCAAATAACATTTACCCCTTCAATACGATGAGGCTGCCACTACGGCGGCCTTTTTTATTATGCAGGAAGCATAGTTCGTCTGCTCAGGTTCAGCGTCTCTGATCCCATTACGATTGTTGGAACCGTGCCCCACAATTTGCCGTTTCGCTTATTGTCACCTGCCGTGGTGCAGTCTGTGCGACAGTGAATAAGGAGAGATGAAACATTTTTTGAACAATGCTAGCGTGTGCGCAACAATCTTATAAAACGGAGCTGCACATGCTGACTACCATAATATACCGCAGCCATATTTCAGATGACTTTCCCATCAGAACCCTGCCCGCAATGGTCGACAACGCCAGCAAAATAAATGCGGCTCACGACGTGACCGGCATATTATTATTTAACGGTACCCATTTTTTTCAATTGCTTGAGGGTCCGGAAGCGGGCATTCAGGCAGTCTATCAGAGAATTTGTGCAGATCGACGGCACCACAATGTGGTGGAGCTGATGCGCGACTATGCGCCTTACCGCCGCTTTGGTAATGCGGGCATGGCACTCTTTGACCTGCGTGAACACGATCGCTCATCGCTCCTGCAGGCCGTGCTGGATAAAGGGACGTCAAAATATCGTCTGACCTATGATGATCGGGCACTGCAATTCCTGCGCACGTTTGTAGAGTCTCGTGAGAAAGAGAACTACTACGAGGTCCTCCCGCCGGGTTACTGGGAGTTTATTTCTGAGCACAATGATGTGCCGGACTCCCGTCCGGAGACAGAAGGCGTCAGCTTCCGCCCGGTGGTGGATCCCCTCGCTCGTCAGGTCACAGCGATTGAAGCGACCACTCTGCGACCTGCTCCCGCCGACGACACCTCAGGCGATCAGCTTTATGTTAACGATCTGGAAACCGTGAAAAAGACGTTTTCCCATGCTGGCCTGGTCTGCCCGGACGGTATGACACTGTACGTCAGCCTGCTGCCTATGACGCTGGTGGTGATACCCAATGCCGTCGATCATATTGTGACCGCTATTCAGCAGGCGGGACTGGTTCCTGAGCAGATTGTAGTTGGCGTAAGTGAAACCGCAGTGATCTCGCAGCTGGAAGCGTTCTCTGAAGCCGTACGCGCGCTAAAAGCGGTCGGAATCAGTCTGTCGATCGACAATTTTGGTGACGGCTCCGCGGGATTGTCCTTGCTGACTCACATTCAGCCCGACCGCATTCGTATTGATGCCGGTATCACCCGCGATGTTCATCGCAGTGGGCCAAAGCAGGCGGTGGTTCAGGCGATTATTAAATGCTGTTCCGCGCTGGAAATTACCGTCATCGCAGCAGGGATCGTACAGGCAGAAGAGTGGATGTGGCTGGAGGCTGCAGGTGTGATCAACTTCCAGGGCACGCTGTTCGCAGCCGCAGGGCGCTATGAAGCACAATCCGTTGCCTGGCCGGAATACCGGGAGGCGATGTAACACTCTCTGTCCCAATGGTGATAAAGCGGTACGTCAGCGCGAGGCCGCTTTCTTCACCGATGTCCTGCAGAGCAGTATCAAAGCCGCAGCGGCCCCGCTAAACACCTCCCCTCCCCCGCGCCCCCATCGGACCCGTTCTTGTGACAGGGATAACGGCAGCGCCTTCCTGATGGTTCCGGCCATACCTTAATCTCTGTACTCATTCTGGCTTAGCTCTATTTGATAACCACTGTAGCGAGTAAAGTTACCTGTTTAACTCTTCCAGTAAGCAAATCAGTGGCGGATCCTTCTTTAGGATCAAACTTCATCGCCTATCCACTGTAGCGAGTAAAGTAACGATATTCAGGGTTCGGAAACCACTGTAGCGAGTAAGCAGAGCAAGTAAATCGTCATCCGTCCTTCTAAATTGCAGCGCGAAGGCGCATTAGCCTTTGTTTCAGGTACTCCAGGTACGGTTTCATTCAGTCATAACCACTATAGCGAGTAAAAAACCGATCTCCCTCTCAACAATGAATTTTGACCCTTGATTGCAGAATCCGCCCTGTGTGGGGCCTCGCAAAGGTGCTTTTATGAATGCAGCTAAGCTCTAAAACTGCAAAAATCTGAAGCACGGCACACCGTTTAACGGCTGTGGCGAGTAACCATTTTTAAGTGTGGGCATTTGGCAATTTAACAGGAAGTCTTTTACTGACAGTGCAATAAATGATAGTGAGTGCTTACTATATTTAAGGTAACCACTATATCGAGCATAGGCCAGTGACAATAACAACCACTATAGCGAGTATGCTCCCCATTTCTGCTCCCAATTAACAACCACTGTAGCGAGAATATCGCATTCATCAGCGCCAGTATCTGATCATTAACTGAACGCTTTAGCGATAAAACAACCTCATAACCACTGTAGCGAGTAGTTTACTCACCCTGGATGGACAAAACGGAGATGATAAAGCGCGGTAACGGAGGAGATAACCACTATAGCGAGTAGAGTAATGACACCAATTCCCCTGCACAGCCTGCTTGAATACTTCATGACGGGCGTACTTTCTGTGCTGTGATCAGGTAAGTAACCACTATAGCGAGTGAACATTGGGTCTCATTCTGGCTATTACGCTTTTGAGGCCGCTCTTCCGGGAGAGACTAACCACTATAGAGAGTAAACACAGCACCGGGCTCAATTCAGGTCCTGCCGATGGAGAGTGATGAATAGCGCGATTAGCCCTGTTCAGACAGGCGTTACGTATGTTGCTGTCGTGCTGGTAACCACTATAGTGAGTAACGTTACTCGCTACAGTGGTTATTGCGTTTCAGCCCGGCGTTCCCGATAAGAGATTGAAAGCGGAGTAGCATGCTAGCAGAAAGCGTGTCATTGCTTCTTCTGCTTCCTGATTTTGTTCAGTAGCTCTTTTTCTTCACGCGAGACCATCACCAGCTCACTGCTATCCTCTTCAATCACCGGTTCAGGCAGGCTGACGTCAATTACGTCGGAATCGATATCAAGATCGTCAAACTCATCCATCTCATCATCGATCAGGCCTGACTTACTGAGCGGCAGTTCGGCCGGGCGCAGCTTAGGATGACGATAATGAACCCAGAAGTAGACTGATGAGCCACGTCGGGTTTCGGTGTAGTCGAGATAGCCGATCTCTTTTAACTGCTCCATGGCCTTTCTGACGGTGGCATTCTGGGTAATCACACGCGATGTCAGGTTAAGTCTTGCGCGCAGACGCGCCATAGATATCGGCGCAGGCTTCGGCGGAAGGCTTTCAATGAAGGTGTAGAGCGCCTGAGCAGACTCTTTGCGTGCCAGCTCATTGATGGCTTTAAGCTGCAGCAGAACCTTTCTGTCGAACTGATACAGCTCAAAGATCTTGGGATCGGCCTGCAGCGTTACCGTGTCCTTCTTGATGCTGTATTTCGCAGACTGCACCAGGTGCGTCGTGTAGTTCTCTCCGCCCTTGCTGGTAAAAGTCAGGGTGTTAGAGGCAATACGCGTCAGCGAAGCGTCCAAGCGGCTTCTGAGCTTCGAGGAGAGCCGCACTGAGGGTATGCCGCATAGTTTGGCAAATTCAACGAAAGAGAGCGTTACCGTGTCTCCCAGACACTCATGCGTAGCGAATGCACGAATGATCCCGACCCAGGTTTTGAAATCATTATCCATATCCAGGCGGGCACCCAGAATCTTAATGTTGTCATAGCCTTCTGACCTGACCAGGGATAACTGTTTAAGATCCTGGGTCACATCCATGGCGTTCATCTGGTTTTTCTGACTGCGCGCTGTGGATTTTAACGTCGGAACAAATAAACCGAGTCGCATCAATGCTACCGGCTGGACGGTGTTGTTACTGTTGGGGGTAAGAGTAACAACTTCACCTGTACGTTTATCTGTTTCGCTAAACGCATCAGCTATGTTCAGGATATCTGGTTCTTTTCTTGGCATTAGGAAGATCCGTGATGTGAACAGGCGAGAGCCGCTGTTACTCGATACAGTGGATACTATCACTCACTACAGCGGTTAATCTACTTACCATAGTGGTTATTTCTCTCGATATAGTGGTTGTTTTACTCGTTATAGTGGTTAGCGACCCGGCTTTAACGTAGTCATACCGTGGCCTGAGGCGGTGCTGGGATCTTTAAGGAACTTAATAAGGATCTTAAATGGATCTGTTATTGGATCTATTCAGTGGATAACCTGAGAAAACTAACTGAAAAAGAGTCGAGCCACCGCCCTCCTCCTTTACTGGATCTCCCTCATTCATCGCAAGCACTCTGGAAAAAGCCGTCATCTACACATAATCAGGGTTATGCACACCGATTCAGACCACTTACTCGCTATAGTAGTTGTTGAGTACTCGCCAGCGCGGTTGCTTTTCTCGCTATAGTGGTTGTTATACTCGTTATAGTGGTTATTCTTCTCGCTACAGTGGTTACTGCCCCCCTTCCAGGCCTTGTGTCACAAGGCTTCAGACGCTGCAGGGATCTGTTAAGGATCTCAATTTGATCTATTGAGGATCGACCAATTGGATCTGGCCTGTGGATAACGGGGATAAAACACACAAAACAAAGAATTAGTTGAGAGTCCCAGTCAGAAGTGATGTTCACCTTCAGTTCTGAATGTGCGGTTTATCAGAAGCACGACTGAGAAGGTCTTTTACTGCTAAAACGATCTAACGCTGAGCATAGGTAAGACTGGAATGTTGCATACACCTATAACCATTAAATATTTAAGGTTATAAGTTTAAATCAGGCCTCAGAAAATCGGTCAGTGAAAATACAGAAAACTCACCATGACATTAATCGCCTATCTATTTGATAAATAATGAATTATTTTTCATTTTCATGATGAAAACACCATGCGATTTTTACTTAACGTAATATCTTTGTTTTGTCAGTACTCAGAATTTGTCAGACATACTAAAAAAGCACTTAAAATAACGTTCCCGGAAGAAATTAATAAGGCGCCAGTGAAGGAACAACAGGAACAGCAGGAAGAACAGGAAGAACAGGAAGAACAGGAAGAACGACAGTAAGAAAAATGCGTTCGGCATAATAACTTAAACTAATAAATAGGCTTAGCGTGAATGAAGTAATTTCAGGAATGTAAGAATGATATGAAGATGAAAAGATTGTATCGGGAGCAGAATCAAGCACAGTAGAGCGTTAATTCTGACTGTCCGGCATAGCTACATTATGGTGACTTGCCCCAATTAATATTGCTCTAAGCCTTGCCGCATTAAGCCTGTTCTCTACTCCTACTCCTACTCATGCTCTTAAATCGGCAGTCTTAACTCTTCGATGATTTTGATTCGTGACATCACATAATGATGAAGGGAATTAAATCCCTCTCTTTTCTGGATTAAGCCTTGCAATAAAAACCCTATGCGGAAAACGCCTGACATTATGTTGACAGGCAGCAACACAGATTATGAACGCTACATAATGACAAGGCATAAAGGTATAGATTTGGAAGCAGTGATCTTAATTTAGCAATGATAGCGGTAAAGATTACTTGCGCACTTTACCGTTATGCCTACTCCTTCAGGTTCAAAAGCACTGTAATAGCTTCTGAGTAAAACTCTACGTCAGCAGTAAATGTTGAGTGAAAGTGCATTAATCCTGGAAATTTTTCACCAAGACATTTCACAGGTAATTAAATGATTTATAATAACTTTTATTGAATTTTCATGCTGAAAACACCATTGAAAAAACACGAAAACAATTTAACGAGCAACCTGCAGACTGGCAGATGATTTATCAGAATCGGAATGCACCGATCCGAATCATTAGTCCTTAAAATATTCGTTTCATGTCGCCATTTTAAGTTCTCTGTCTCAACCAGCCTGTAAGACAAAAAAGCAGAGCGATTCACTTTCCAGTGATTCACAAAAGTAATACTGCTTGCATCTCACCATCGCGGAGAAAAAATCCAGGTTTTTGGCATTTTTCTAAAAAATTGGCAGGTATGTGCTTTTTGTGTAGTATGCAAAAAACATTAACGCAGAGGGGCTTATGAAGCGTGATTATGGTGGAGTGCTGGAAATGGCCACACGTGCCAATTCCATGTTACATGGACTGAGTAACCATATTGAGCAGCAGCGTCAGGAATTTAACCAGACCGGTTTTTACCAGACCTTCTCCCGGAATGCTGTCGCCAACATGCCATTGCTGAGTAAGCATGCTGTTGTCGCCGCAATTGGTGATATGGAAGCAGCAGGTTATCAGTTTGGGAAAAAACAGACCGGCAGCACCTCACAATATGCCCTGACTATCCAGAATGTGGTCGACATCTATCAGCATCGTAAAGTACCGAAATATCGCGATCGGCACGATGGCCCCTTTGTCGTATTCGTTGTCAGCCTTAAAGGTGGTGTCTCAAAAACAGTGAGCACAGTCACGCTGGCCCACGGTATGCGTGCACATCCTTCTATGTTACATAATGACCTGCGTATTCTGGTTATCGACCTGGATCCACAGGCATCAAGCACGATGTTCCTGAGCCATACCAACAGTGTCGGTTCAGTTCTGGAGACGGCAGCGCAGGCGATGCTGAACGATCTGGATGCAGACCAGCTTCGTAAGCAATTCATTAAACCTACTGTCATGCCCGGCGTTGATGTGATCCCAGCCTCTATCGACGATGGTTTTGTTGCAAGCGACTGGGAAGAGCTGGTTGCTGAGCATCTGCCAGGCGTTGCGCCTTCGGAAGTATTACGGCGCAACGTGATTGATCGTCTGGCGGGTGACTACGATTTTATCTTCCTTGATACCGGACCTCACCTTGATTCATTCATGCTGAATGCAATTGCGGCCAGTGATGTATTGCTGACGCCGACACCTCCGGCACAGGTCGATTTCCACTCCACCATGAAGTATCTGACGCGTCTGCCGGAAATGCTGGAGCGTATTGAGTCCGAAGGCATTGAGCCACGGCTTAAAGCCAATATCGGCTTTATGTCCAAAATGACCTCTAAACACGATCATCTGACTTCGCAAAGCTATGCCCGGGAAGTGTTTACCAAATCGATGCTGGACTGCAGCCTGCCGCGGCTGGATGGATTTGAGCGCTGCGGTGAATCCTTTGATACGGTGATCAGTGCCAATCCCTCCTCTTATCCGGGAAGTGCGGACGCTCTGCGCAAAGCTAAATATGAAGCCGAGCAGTTCTCAAGGGCTGTGTTTGACCGCATTGAATATATCAGGAGTACCCTGTGAGCAAACCTATACAGCGCATCGGGCGCAAGTTTGGTGATTCTGCTATCGCAAACATGATCGACAGCAGCAGCCAGTCGCGCACATTTACGCTGAAGTCGGGCGCGAAGGCCACCTTTGTGCGCCAGCTAATCCTGCATGATGATATTGAAACCAGAACCAGCGTTGACCCAAAAATCAACGGACGTGACCAGAGCACGCTGACGCCGGAATCGCTTCAGGAGATCACCCGTACTATTACGCTGCAGCAATTTTTTCCGGCTATTGGTCGTGTCAACGGTGACCGGATTGAAATCATGGATGGTTCGCGCCGCCGCGCCGCATGCATTCTTTCCGGTGCCAGTCTGGAAGTACTGGTCACCGCTGATGAACTGAGCCTTAGTGATGCGCGTCAGCTGGCTGCGGACATTCAGACAGCAAAAGAGCATAACCTGCGTGAATTAGGCCTGCGCTTTATGCTGATGAACGAAAATGGCATGAGCAAAACAGAGATTGCTAAAGCAGAAGGCATCTCAAACGCAAAGGTCTCACGTGCGTTCCAGGCCGCAGCCGTACCCGCTGAATTTATTGAACTCTTTCCGGTCGTATCAGAGCTGACACTTCAGGATTACCAGCTACTGCTCGATGTCTGGGAAGAGGCGAAAGCGGAAGCGGTTGATGTCACCGCGCTGGTCAGCGATATTAAGCAAACGCTTAAAGCTGATGATTCCCTGCTAAGCGCCAATGCGGATGAGAAGAAGAGCGCGATTCTTAACGGCTTTAAAAGCGCCCGTCGTCAGTTAAAAAAACCTGCACCCGTCAGCAAGACGGTGACGGAAAAGCTGGCTACTTTTACCACAGCTAATACCTATGCGCGTCGTAAAACTAATGATGAGAAGCGCACTGTGCAGTATGAATTCAGCCGTCTGCCAAAAGAGATTGCTGAACAGATCGACGCGTCAATCAGACAGATACTCTCCACATTAAAATAATCCTCTTTACGTTTTTGATACCAGAACCGGCCCCTGTGCCGGTTTTTTAATTCTTTCCTCCACCGGCCTCCCGATTGTGCAATGCGTACCTTATCGCTTCGCCTGATCACGACTTCTGTTAATTACGCATCATTTCCGCAGGGTAATGCTTGAACTCAGCACGGTTTATCGCTATAGCTAAAACGGTTTAGCTATCAGGTTTAATCAGAGGAGTTTTTATGTCTGTACTCGTATGGTGCCTCGGGGATGCCGTGGTGGATTTGCTTCCCGAAATGCCGGGTCGCCTGATGCAGTGTCCGGGTGGGGCGCCCGCCAATGTCGCCGTTGGAATTGCCCGTCTGCAGGGAAACAGCGCTTTTATCGGACGGGTAGGAGATGATCCCTTTGGTGAGTTTATGCGGCAGACGCTCATTGAAGAGAAGGTTGAAACCCGCTACATGATCGCTGATACGCAGCACCGCACTTCAACCGTGGTGGTCGGATTGGATGACCATGGCGAACGTTCCTTTACCTTTATGGTGAGGCCGAGTGCTGACCTGTTTCTTGAGGTGCAAGACCTGCCCGTATTCCGGCATGGGGAGTGGCTGCACTGCTGTTCGATCGCCTTATCAGCTGAACCTTCACGCACGGCGACCCTGACTGCCATGGAGCAGATCCGGGCAGCAGGCGGGCATGTCAGTTTCGATTTAAATCTGCGTCATGACCTCTGGCCCGATCCGGAACTGCTGCATGCGGTGGTGAACGAGGCGCTGAGCCATGCGGACGTGGTTAAACTGTCCGACGAGGAACTCGATTTTCTCTGTCCGGATCAGGAACCGGCTATCACCATGCCGCAGCTGGCAGTGCGATTCAGCATAAAACTATTGCTGGTCACGCGGGGCAGGGAAGGTGTGATCGCCTGCTATCAGGGCCAGCTATACCACTATGCTACTTCGCCCGTGGCCAGCATCGACACCACGGGCGCAGGTGATGCCTTCGTGGCCGGATTACTCTGGGGGCTGGCTAAGTCGGGTCTTCCTGCCGATGAATCGCAGCTGGCCATCTGCCTTACCAGTGCACAACGCTGCGGTGCACTGGCAACCACGGCTAAAGGGGCCATGACAGCACTTCCGCGGCTCCACCAGCTGGACGACCTGCCAGGCTGATTATCTTATTGCCCCTGTTTTGGGAGCTATCTCACAATCACTAAACCGGTTTAGCAATTTTCATTGCGCAGGGAAATTACCCGTGGCTATGATTTGCGCCTAAACCGGTTTAGCAAAAAATCCGGTGATGATAGCCTCTCTTCAGGGACATAAAAAAATGAAAAAAAGCACGTTAGCAGTGAGTCTCTCAACGATATTACTTTCCACATCAGTCTGGGCCGACTCCAGTATGAGCAGCATTGAAGCACGCCTTGCGGCCATGGAGCAGCGACTGCAGGCAGCCGAGCAGCGAGCGAATGCAGCGGAAACCCGCGCACAGGTCGCGGAGAAACAGGCACAGATGGCTGAGAAGCAGGCACAGCAGCTGGCTGCCGTGCAACAACAGACCCAAAACTCCACCGCTGAGGTCGCGCAGCGCACCGCGAAACTGGAACAAAAATCAGCCGATGAAGGTGGCTTCGAGTTCCACGGTTATGCCCGTTCAGGATTGCTGATGAACAGCTCGGCCGCCAAAACTCAGGGTGGCCCGACCGTTACCCCTGCCGGGGAAACCGGCGGTCACGTTGGTCGCCTTGGTAATGAACCGGATACCTACGTTGAGCTCAACCTTGAACATAAACAGACGCTGGACAATGGCGCGACCACCCGTTTCAAAGCGATGCTGGCCGATGGACAGCGCACCTACAACGACTGGACAGCCGCCAGCAGCGATCTCAACCTGCGTCAGGCGTTTGTCGAGCTCGGGCAGCTTCCCACCTTCAGCGGCGCATTCGATAACGCCACGGTCTGGGCCGGTAAGCGTTTTGATCGCGATAACTTTGATATTCACTGGATCGACTCCGATGTGGTGTTCCTTGCCGGTACCGGTGCCGGTATTTACGACATGAAATGGAGCGATCAGGCGCGCAGTAACATTTCCCTTTATGGTCGTACCTTTGGCGACATTGAAAACAATGAAAACACTGCGCAGAACTACATCCTGTCGCTGAATAACTTTGTCGGGCCGCTGCAGCTGATGGTCAGCGGTATGCGGGCAAAGGATAACGACGATCGCCGTGACATCGACGGCCTCAGAGTCAAAAGCGATGCGGCAGAAACCGGCGTACATGCGCTGCTTGGCCTGCATAACGACAGCTTTTATGGGCTGAGAGAAGGCACGTCGAAAACTGCACTGCTCTATGGTCATGGACTGGGCGCAGAGGTGAAGTCGATTGGTTCTGATGGCGCACTGTTGCCGGAAGCGGACACCTGGCGTCTGGCGAGTTACGGTATTACCCCGCTGGGCGGTGGCTGGCACATTGCACCTGCTTTACTGGCTCAGCGTAGTGACGATCGTTACGTCAAAGGTGACAGCTATGACTGGGCGACAGTCAACCTGCGGCTGATTCAGGAAATCACCCAGAACTTTGAGATGCAGTATGAAGGCTCTTATCAGTACATGGATCTGCGTCCCCAAGGCTACAACAACCGTAATGCGGTCAGCGGCAGCTTTACCAAATTCACCGTTGCGCCAACCCTGAAAGCCGGTGATGTCGGTGACTTCCTCAAACGTCCGGAAATTCGTCTCTTTGCAACCTGGATGAACTGGGATCACCGGCTGGATAACTATGCCAGTGACGACGCTTTCGGCAGTAAAGGATTCGATGCCGGTGGCGAATGGAACTTCGGCGTACAGATGGAAACCTGGTTCTGACCGGGCGGCCCCGGATGCCGGGGCCAGAGATCAGGATGGATAAAAACATAACAAGATTGAGGTGTGTATGGACTATGTAAAAATATCGCGGGCATTGCTGCCCCTGCTGGGTGGTAAAGAGAACATCGCCAGCGCTGCTCACTGTGCCACCCGGCTGCGGCTGGTGCTGGCGGATGATGAAAAAGCGGATACCACCGCGATTGGCCGGATAGAGGGCGTTAAAGGCTGCTTCCGCAATGCGGGCCAGCTTCAGGTTATCTTCGGCACCGGCGTGGTGAATAAGGTCTACGCTGCCTTTATCGCCGAGGCGGGCATCAGTGAATCGAGCAAATCTGAGGCCGCTGATATAGCCGCACGTAAGCTCAACCCTTTCCAGCGCATCGCTCGCCTGTTGTCGAACATCTTTGTGCCGATCATTCCGGCGATTGTGGCATCAGGTCTGCTGATGGGCCTGCTGGGGATGGTCAAAACTTACGGCTGGGTCAATCCGGAAAATGCGCTCTATATCATGCTGGATATGTGCAGCTCGGCGGCCTTTATTATCCTGCCGATCCTGATTGGCTTTACGGCTGCCCGCGAGTTTGGTGGTAACCCGTTTCTTGGTGCGACGCTGGGCGGCATTCTCACTCATCCGGCGCTGACCAACGCCTGGGGCGTCGCCGCCGGTTTCCACACCATGAACTTCTTCGGCATTGAAGTGGCGATGATTGGCTATCAGGGCACGGTGTTCCCGGTGCTGCTGGCGGTGTGGTTTATGAGCATGCTGGAAAAGCAGCTGCGTCGGGTTATCCCGGATGCGCTGGATCTGATCCTGACCCCGTTCCTGACGGTGATTATCTCCGGCTTTATTGCGTTGCTGATTATCGGACCGGCGGGTCGTATGCTGGGTGATGGCATCTCCTTTATTCTCAGTACGCTGATTGCGCACGCCGGCTGGCTGGCGGGACTGGTGTTTGGTGGACTCTATTCGGTGATTGTGATTACCGGCGTCCATCACAGTTTTCACGCTATCGAAGCCGGACTGCTGGGCAATCCTTCCATCGGCGTGAACTTCCTGCTGCCTATCTGGGCGATGGCGAACGTGGCTCAGGGCGGTGCCTGTCTGGCCGTATGGTTTAAAACCCGCGATGCGAAGATCAAAGCGATTTCGCTGCCTTCAGCGTTTTCCGCGCTGCTGGGGATTACCGAGGCGGCTATCTTTGGTATTAACCTGCGCTTTATGAAACCCTTTATAGCGGGTCTGGTGGGTGGCGCGCTGGGTGGTGCCTGGGTGGTGTCGGTCCATGTTTATATGACTGCGGTCGGGCTGACCGGTCTGCCGGGCATGGCGATTGTCCAGGCGGGCTCTCTGCTCAACTATGTCATCGGCATCGCAATCGCGTTTACCACTGCGTTTGTGATCTCTTACCTGCTTAAATACAAAACGGATTCTGAATAATGGCCTCATCAACACGTCTTGCCGCCATTCTGCAGGCGGTGATGCAGGGTATGCCAAAGGCGCTCAGCGACAGCCACTACCCTGGCTGGCATCTGGCACCGGTAACCGGGCTGCTTAACGATCCCAACGGCTTTATCCATTTCGACGGTGAATATCATCTCTTCTATCAGTGGAACGCCCTGGAGTGCGCGCATCAGCAAAAATGCTGGGGACACTGGCGCTCAGCCGATCTGCTGCACTGGCAGCATCAGCCCATCGCCCTGATGCCGGACGAGGAGTATGACCGCAGCGGTTGTTACTCGGGCAGTGCGGTAGAGGATAACGGTGTACTGACGCTGATCTACACCGGTAATGTGAAGTTTGATGATGGTTCGCGCACCGCGTGGCAGTGTCTGGCGCAGCAGAACAGCGCGGGCGGTTTCGACAAACTCGGTCCGGTTATCGCCGTACCGGAGGGTTACACCGGCCACGTTCGCGATCCCAAAGTGTGGCGTCATGAAGATCACTGGTACATGGTGCTGGCCGCCCAGAATACCCAGCTGCAGGGCAGGGTACTGCTTTTGCGTTCTGATAATCTGCGCGAGTGGCAGAACCTCGGCGAGATTGCGGGCAGCAAACTGGGCGGGCTGGACGCCGCTGGCTACATGTGGGAATGCCCGGATATGTTCACGCTCGGCGACAGCACCTATCTGATCTGCTGTCCGCAGGGTGTTATGCCTGAAGAGAAACGCTACCTGAACAGTCACGCCTGCGCCTGGCTCAGTGGCTCGCTGGATTATCAGCAGGCTGCCTACCTGCATGGCCCGCTGAACGAAATGGATGCCGGGTTTGAATTCTATGCACCACAAACCACGCTGACCGCTGACGGCCGGCGTCTGCTGGTGGGCTGGATGGGAACGCCAGACGGTGAAGAGATGGCCCAGCCAACCGTGGCGCATCACTGGATCCATCAGATGACCTGTCTGCGCGAGCTGAGCTCCCGCAATGGCCGGCTCTGTCAGCAGCCGATTGCAGAACTGCAGGCGCTGCGGGAGAGGGAACTGCATTATCAGGGCCGCGCCGATGACGCGCCGCCGATCGCCGCGCAGCGGCTGGAGGTTGAGCTGGAGAGCCTGGGCGATATAGAACTCAATTTCGCCGATACGCTAATCCTGACGTGGCAGCAGAATGAATTGCGGCTTGCCCGTCGCAGCCTGGTATCGGGTCAATGGACCTATCGTTACTGGACAGGGGCTGCGCGCCGGTTGCAGATCCTGTGTGATCACTCCAGCGTTGAGATCTTTATCAACGACGGGGAAGGGGTGATGAGCAGCCGTTATTTTCCGGACCACCCGGCGATGCTAACCCTGCGCGGTCGCGCAGAACTGCAGGCCCGCTACTGGTCGTTACGTCGCTGCATGGTAGAATAAGTCCTTGTTTCACTAACCGATGCCTTGCCGTGAGAAAAACAAAACGCGTTACCATCAGTGACATCGCCGGACTGGCTGGGGTTTCTAAAGCCACTGCCAGCCTGGTGCTCAACGGCCGTGGCGAAGAGTTACGGGTGGCGAAGGAGACGCGTGAGCGGGTTCTGACACTGGCCCGGGAACACCATTATCAGCCCAGCATACACGCCCGTATGCTGCATGACGCCCGCAGTCATACGCTGGGGCTGGTGGTGCCGGAAATCACCAACCACGGCTTTGCGGCCTTTTCCCATGCGCTGGAAAATCTCTGTCGCGCGGCCGGTCTGCAACTGTTGATCTCCTGCACCGATGAAAATGCTGGTCAGGAGATGGCCGTGGTCAATAACCTGGTGGCGCGTCAGGTCGACGGGCTGATTGTCGCCTCCAGTATGCTGAGCGACAGCGACTATGTCAGCCTCAGCGAACAGCTGCCGGTGCTGCTGTTTGACCGCCACATGAACAATACCAGGCTGCCCTGGGTCATCACCGACTCTGTGACGCCCACCGCTGAGCTGGTCGAAAAGCTGGCGCGCACCTGTCCGGAGGAGATCTACTTTCTTGGCGGACAGTCTGACCTCTCCCCGACCCAGGATCGTCTGACGGGATTCAAAGAGGGACTGATGCGGGCGGGTGTGACGCTGCGGCCGGAGTGGATAATTCAGGGTAACTATCATCCCGGCAGTGGCTATGAGATGTTTGCCGCGCTCTGTCGCCGGCTGGGACGCCCACCTAAAGCGATGTTCACCGCCGCCTGCGGTCTGCTGGAGGGAGTACTGCGCTACATGAGCGAGCATAACCTGCTGACCAGCGACATCCGCATTGCCAGTTTCGACGATCACTATCTCTATGATTCACTCTCCATTCCGATCGACACGGTTGAGCAGAATGTCCCGGCACTGGCGCAGGCCTGCTTTTCTATGCTGACCACGATGATCGCTGGTGAGGATCCCGCTGACAGTCAGCTTATCCTGCCCGCCACGCTGCGGCTGCGCGGTTAACTGCCGGGCGCTTCAGGGCAGTGCTTTACCATTCGACCGGCAGGGCGCTGACGCCGCGCAGATTAGCTCTGTGGTTGCGGCGAACGCCAGCGGCCACGGGCCGCATCTCTGGCAATCGCGTCAGTAATACTTCCAGCGCCACCTCCATTTCTGCCAGTGCCAGCCGGTAGCCCATACAGTGATGTATACCGCCACCGAATGCCAGACAGCGCCCCTCATGCCGCCGGATATTCAGCCGTTCCGGAGAGGTAAATACCAGCGGATCGTGATTGGCTGCACCAAGGCTAAGGAAGAAGCGGGTTCCGGGCGGGATGAGCTCTCCTGCCAGCTCAATCTCTTCCAGAGTCGTGCGGTAAAGCATCTGGACCGAACTGTCGTAGCGCAGACATTCCTCTATGGCATCGGGTATCAGCGCATGATTCTGTTTCAGGCTCGCAAGTTCCTGCGGATGAGCATGCAGGGCCAGAATGGTGTTGCACAGCATGTTTGACGTAGTTTCATGACCGGCAAGAAACAGCAGTATCACATTGGCGATGATCTCATCGTGATCCAGCCGGTCGCCGTCACTGCCGCTGCGCAGAAAAAGCGACACCAGATCGCTGGCGGTGCTATCACGTCGGGATACGATCACGGCACTGAAGTAACTTTCCAGTACGGCAAAAGCTTCAGCGGCTTTCAGCAAATCTGGCGGACTGATTTGAGGATCGAAAACCCTGACCAGTGCAGAGGTAAGGCGACCCAGTTCTGGTGCATCAGATTCTGAAACATCCAGCATCCGGCAGATAATGCGCACCGGTAGCGGAAAAGCGAATGCCTGAGCCAGATCGCAGGCACGACGCCCTTCCAGTTCATCAACCAGTTCATTGGCTATCGTCAGCGCCATCTCCCGAAGAGATTTAATCTCCCGGCCGCTGAACGCCTTCATAACCAGTCCTCTTAACCGGTTATGATCGGGTGGGTTCAGCACCAGAAACATTCTGCTGATACCCTGAAACAGCGGCAGTCCGGCTGCATCATCACCAAATCTTACTCTGACACTTTCCATATAATTTTTACCGACCCGCCGGTCGTTCAGCAGGGCGTCCACCACCGCGTGACTGCCGCTGATGATGATCTTATCTCCGGCAGGGATAAGCGGTCCCTGCTGATGCAGTTTTCGATAAAGGGGAAAGGGATTATCAGAGTAGTCGGGGTTCATGAGTTCATGAAGCTGCATAGCGTTCTCCGCTGATAGAGGATTAGTGCTGGCGCTGAATGCGGGAGAGGGAAGCGAACAGGCTGTTTTTATCACTCTCACTGAGGTGAGGTGCCGTGAGGTGTGACATCAGAAATTCTTTGTCCTCCTGCGAGAAGGCGCCAGCCATCAGGCGCTGGCTGATCGCCGTCAGGAGCTGGGTATCCAGCTGTTGTATCTGCTGTCTGGTCTCGGTCAGATCCCTGACAGGAACAGCGCTGTCTGGTGCTGAGAGCCAGTCAGCCCGATAGCGATACTGGATCGCCTTGCTGGCGTTCATCAAAGCGTGAACAAACGGCTCCACGGAGTGGGGTTCAAGCCCGGCCTGTTGTGCGTTTTGCAGCATGTTGTCCAGCACCACCTGCTCCCGTGGCAGATCCTCAATAGGTAAATGATGCAGTGCTTTATAACCCGCCACCGCTTTCATCACCTGCATCCGTTCATTGAGTGAGGTAGAAAGCGCCCCAAGAGAGACGGATGAGACTGAACCTGCGAAAACGTTACTGCACATAAACAGTGAAGAGAAAAAAATTGCCATAAAGTGAGTCATTTGCCTGCCCCATAAATGAAAACTGGCACTAATTTAGGCATGAAAAAATAACTAAGTGTGATTATTTTGTTTTCAAAATGTGAATCACAAGGCGGGTCAGTAAAATGAGAACAGGTCATTAATTTTAAAGTTATTTTTTATCTTTATGGTCATTAAAACTTCACATTAATTTGCAATGCTGGCGGGTTGATTGGATATGACGTCTGAATGGATTCCCCCCTGATGCAGGTGGCGTTGCGCCATTTACGTCATCTCTGTGATGCCAGAATGAGTTTACGAGGCATGCCGGGTAGTGCGCACAGGAAAGCGCCATGCCGATCAGGGTTCAGGTATAATATGTTCTGCGAGTGTGGCCGTTTTTTAGCAGCAAAACGAGGTAGGTATGTCTGTATCCGAAGCTACTACCGGTGGTAAAAGTGTCGCGGCGTTAGTTGAGAGCCTGGAAAAACAGGCGGCAAAACGTTCAGACGCGAACTGGCACGAAGGTCTGAAAAGCAGCACCAAAATCGCACTGGAAAAAATTAATGGTGCGTTTGCTGCAAAATGGATCAGCGCAGACGAGAGCCTGAGCCTTAAGCAGCGCGTTTACAGTGTGCAGGATAAGTTGATTGAGCTGGCTTTATGGTGATTTAAATTGCCCGTCGGCTCGCACGTAAATCGGCAGGGGTAAAAAACTGATATTTCAGCACGCAGCGTCGCCCGGCATTTTGCGCGCTGCGCAGTGAAGGGGTGTTACCGGGCAGAATGGTACCGGTCAGCAGTGCCTTCTCACCATAATGATGATGAAGCTGCTGCAGCAAACGCTGCTGAGCGCGCGCGGCGAGTCCACGGCCCTGATAAGCGGGCATAATCACTTCATCCATAATCTGAAACCCCTCAATAAAGGTCAGTCGCCGGGGCACACAAATCATCAGCCCTGCCACTATGCCCTGCCAGACAATCAGAAACACATGTCCCGCGGCGATATCCTCCCGTAATTCCTGCCTGCTGGTTGCCAGTAGCTGATCGCGCAGATGCGGCAGCGTGTGCCAGCTGGCACGATAGGCGCGGTTAATCGCCGTGATACAGGCGGGATAATCCTTCCGGCAGGCTGTCACCAGTGAAATATCTTCGTCGACAGGAACAGAGAGTGAAGCCAGGTCGCTGAGGAAAAGCAGTTGATCGGTTATACCGATGTCAGGATAAGTCGCAGGCAACAGGATGCGCAGCTTCAGGGGTTTCAGCGGCTGCCATGCCTGCATAATGGCGCTAGCGACCCTGTAATCGATGATGCCGTCACGCGCAACAACCTCAATAAAGGGCTGTGCAGGATCGCCACCCAGATAGCGCGGCCCGGTGAGATAACGCTGGCCGTTTATCGTCAGTTCTCGCTGCAAAAAGGCGTGCTGGGGCAGACCGGTTTCACGCCATGGAAAGGCGGCAGAAAAATGGTGATCGTGGCATCGTGTCTGCTGCTGCGCCAGCCAGCTGGCAAGCCAGTCGCTGAGACGTTCAGATGAGACAGGAACAGTACGGTAGAGCGACACCATATAATCCAGCATAAGATTCCTTATTGCCCGCCGTCAGTGATCTCCTGCCTCGCTCCGCGATACATCTGTACCGTTACCGGATTGCAGATGAGGCTGATGAGAGTGTAAACGATGTGCTCTGTTTATGACCATCTCAACCTCTCAGCCAGCACCATTACATCCCCTCTGCATGACGGCTCTGGACCTGCCAGACGGTGCAATGCTGACAATGTGAGCAGGTATACGTCATCTTCTGCGATCGCTTATCGTCGCCACCCTCTGAGCTGCATTAAACATGGGTTACGATCTATTCGGGTCTGGCTGGATTTCGTATACATGGTCAAATTAATTGATGAAATAAGGCAGGGTTGCCCAAAAATTTAAATGGGAAATAGATGCGAAATTTTTACGTAAATAATACGGAATCAGATAATCGGCAGCCGATAAATGGATTATGATAAAGAGGCTTTTCAATAATTATAAAATGTCCGATCTTTTTAACACCCGGGGGTTACATGGTTCATATTGATTTATGCACCCAGGAGGGCGTGATGAAAGCTTATGCTTTTCAGACGCCGATGCAGGCAATGACCCTGCTGGAAAAAATTAAAAATGATGAATTTCAGTGGTTTAATCTGGAGTGGGAAGGGCGCCGCTATACCTGTCCGCATCATTTTATTAAAAGGCTCAGCAGCCGCTCTTATATTAAATCGTTCTGGCGTTAAATTCGCTTAAAAGATAAGGCTGATGCACAATTACTTATTATTGATGCAGGTTTTATTTAACTGTTCTACGCATATTTTTAACGTAATGATAAACGGGGCAGAGCCTGCCCCGTTATTTTCAGCGACCATATGGCGTTGTTATCACGGTCAACAGTAATAATAATGCGTCATCTGCACAGATACCGGCCTGCTCAGTATCATTATTACCGCTTAATCATTTTCTGCTGTTGCTTATCAGGGCTATCGAAACGCTAAACAATCCTTTATGCAGGGCTGGACGGTTGTGTGCTGCGCCGGCAATGCGCCGTGATCCTGTGTAAATCATCTTCTGTTCGGCCCTTGACGTGAAACGTCTACTGTTACACTCAGATGACACTTAATCCGGATCCCGACTGCAATGCCCCATGAAAAAATGCGCCTTCGCTCGCTGCTGACTTTGCTTTCCATCGGGGGCGTCATTCTGACCTCCGGTCTGCTGCTGAGTGCGCTGCTGCTCTTTCAGAAGGCCAACATCGAAGACAGTCTGCTTGAGGGGAACATTGCCTATGCCCGCAAGCTGGCTGATACCACCGATCGTTACCTGGCGACAGCACAACGTGAACTGGCCTGGAGTGCGTCGCAGATCAAGGGGCTTAGTGATATTAAACGACTGGAAGGAGAGAGCGATCGCCTGCGAATGCAGTCGGGTTTTTTCAACTCGGTGGTGGTGGTAAATCATGATGCCATTATTGCAGCAACCTCACCCGATAGTCTGAATCTTATTGGCGTGAAGCTGCACTCACTTGCCAGCCTGCAGGCCATAGCGACTCAAAAGCCTTTTATCTCTGCTCCTTTTACCTCCGCGGCCGGTAACTATGTGGTGTTTTTATCACAGCCTCTGTTCAGCGAAGATGGCCGCTATCTGGGCTACATTGGCGGGACTATTTATCTCAAGAAACAGAGCATGCTGAGCGAAATCCTGAGCCAGCATTTCTATTCCAATGGTTCAACGGTCAGCGTGGTCAGCAATGAAGGGCTGATTATTTTCAGTCATGACGCGGCGCGCGTCGGAACAAAGATGCTGCTGAGTCTGGCACTGCAGAAACAGCTCGCCACGACAGAAAGCGGGCATTTCACGCTGGAGAGTGAGGGGCAGCACTATCTGACCGGCTATGGCACACTGCATAAAACCGGCTGGAACGTTTTTATTACCGGCACCTCTGAAACGGTCAGGCATATTCTGATGCGCACGGCAGAAAGCGCCGTCTGGTTCGTTCTGGGCATTATTGCCGTAACAGCGGCCATTATTGCCTTTATGGCCGGTCGAATCGCCTCTCCACTGGAAAAGCTGGCGGACAGAGTGCGCGATGGCGGCAGCGAAGCCCAGGCGGAATCTCTCGCCACGGTTAAAACCTGGTATTACGAGGCTGATCGGCTCAAAGAAGCCGTGCAGGCGCATCGGCACGCCGTTGCGGGTCATCTTGCCGCGCTAAACGATGAAGCGATGACCGATCCGCTGACCGGGCTCTGCAACCGACGCGGATTTTCGGCGCTGGCGGCGCAGTCAGACAGTGAGCATGAACAGTGTGCCATCGCCATTGATATTGACCATTTTAAGAAGATAAACGACTGGTACGGGCATGACGCGGGCGACGCGGTTCTGGTGAGCCTGGCAGCGTTGCTGCGTCAGGCTTGTCGTACCGGCGATATTGTCAGCCGGTTTGGTGGCGAGGAGTTTATTCTGCTGCTGCCGCATACCACGCTGGCTGATGCCGTCCGCACCGCGGAGCGCATCCGTGAGACCGTCAGCGCCACCACCTTTCCGTTTGCCGGAACGATGACCATCTCAGCCGGGGTAGCTTCGCGCAGCGATCAGGATAGCGATCGCGACTCTCTGCTGCGGCGTGCCGATGAAGCGCTTTACGAAGCTAAAGCCGCCGGGCGTAATACCGTCATCATTGCCGGAGCTGAGGAGTTCAGCGCGTCTGATTCGGCCGGGTAAGATTCCGGGGTGGGTGGGACAGGCTCAGCACTTACTGCGTAATCGCCAGCCGAGCCACTCATCCAGTGCCGCTTCCGGCAGCGGCCTGGAGTAGAAAAAGCCCTGCGCCTGGTCGCAGCCGAACTCGGTCAGCGCCGTAACGGTTTCCGCATTCTCCACGCCCTCAGCCAGCACCATATAATCGAGATCTTTAAGCATCGCAATAATACTGCGGGCGATGACGCGCGATGCGGTGTCAGATGAAATTTCGCTGATCAGTGAACGGTCCAGCTTGATCACATCCAGCGGAATGCGCCGCAGATAACTGATGTTGCTGTAGCCGGTACCAAAGTCATCCAGTGAAATACCGAATCCACGAAGTTTCAGCATCTCAAGCCCCCGCATTGCGGTCGCGCTCTCCAGAATCCGTTCCGTCTCCAGACACTCAATGCCCAGCAGCGAAACCGGGAGCTTCGCTCTGATCATCTGCTCTTCCAGCTCGTCGGCAAAACCGTCACGTGAAAAATCGCTGCTGCTGACGTTAATGGTGATGGGCAACTGAATATAGCTGTTGCGCAGCCGGGAGAGCCGGGCGATTGCGTGCTCTGTCACCCAGGTGGTCAGTTCGCTGAGCAGCTCGGTTTGCACGGCAAAGGGTAAAAACTGTGCAGGAGACAGTTCGCCGCGCTGCGGATGCTGCCAGCGGATCAGGGCCTCCAGGCCAATTGGCTTGCCGCTGTGCAGACAGATTTTAGGCTGATACGCCAGCCATAATCCCTTATCCTGGCGTATCGCGATGGCCAGGTCATGCATCAGGGTGAAGTCCTGCGTATGGCGCGTATCAGTGGCCTCACTGAAAGGCATCGAGGCCACGTCGCGTGTGATGGCCTCGTGCAGCGCGCTGACCGCACGCCGCAGGATCTCCTGGGCAGGCATCTCCCCGGTATTGAAACTCGCCTCACCGGTGTGGGTCATCAGTGCAACCGACAGCCCATCGCCGAGATCCGCGCTGATCCCGGCCAGCTTGTTTGCCACCCAGTTGGCAGTGAGTCTGCTCTCCTGACGTGTCAGCAGGGCAAAGCGCCCGGTGGCTACGGTGTAGAGCATCTCTCCTGGCGCAGGCCTCAGGCGCAGCGGCAGCAGTGTCGCCACATCTTTCAACAGGCTTTCAACCGGTCCCATGCCCATTGAGCGCGCAAGCTCGTAGGCGCGCGGCATATCGATACAGTCAATCAGCACCAGCCGCCGTGGCGTGGTGTCACCGGAGGCGGCAAGAAACTGCAGGTCGCGAATCAGACGCTGGCGGTTGGGCAGACCGGTTACCGGGTCGGCAAAGCCAGCCGAGTACCAGGCCTCAAGAAATGACATCACCAGTGCCGCCAGCATCTTCAGCATGGCGACCTGATCCGCATTAAAGGGATGAGGCGCGGTGTCAGTCACGCACAGCGTACCCAGTATCAGACCTGTGCTGCTTTTAAGCGGTACGCCGGCATAAAAGCGAATAAAAGGCGCGCCAACAATCAGCGGATGCTCAGCAAAGCGGGTATCCAGCAACGTATCGGGTACTACCACGGTGCTGTCACTGTCCACTGCATGCCGGCAGAGCGAGTCCTGCCGGGAGGATTGAGTGAGTGTGAAATTTTGCGCAGCCTTAACATGCTGCATCTCATCATCCAGTACGGAGATAAAGCTGCCGGGTATACCGAGTGCCTGGCTGGCCAGCCGGACGAACTGTCGCAACACATCGTCACGACTTTCGTCGTTACTGCGCAGCGCGTGCAGGGTTCGCGTGCGGCAATCGTCGCCGCCGCTGAGACTCATAAGCATGGATTCCTCCGCACCGGCTGGTTACGGCGCGAAATTAAACAGAAAAATTGAAGGGTATGATGTCATGACTACAGGCAAATTCTGCAAAAAGAAAGAGTCATGACCATTTATTTTTTATCCCACTGCACGGCATTGCTGGTCAGAATAGCAAATCACTTTTCTTTAACGAAATATTTTAGTAATCAAGATTCTATTATTTTGTCGTTAAAAACTTTTAATTTCTTAAATATCCTGCCAGTATACAGAGTATAAACATAGTGCACTATATAATAACGCACTAAAGTAGATGACATAACTTATTTTTGTTTAATTTTAACTACACCAATGACAACATCGGGGAAACCTCATGAATTCACTCAGGCATTTCACTATCCGCCGCGTTGTGCTGTGGATGATGATCGTCTCACTGGGCATCGTCGTGCTGGCCGGTGGCTACAGCAGCCAGGTCGTGCGCGATATCTTTCGTCAAACCGATCGTTCAGCCGTTCTGACGCAGCAGCTGAGCTTTCTGGCGCACAGCGCTATCGTCATGCAGAGCGGTACGTCAGCCGATAAAAACGCGCTCGTCGCCTCAACCCCGGCCGATGCTGACTGGGATAACGTCCGCGCGGCACTTACGACAACCCCCTCAGAATACGCAACGGTTGCACGTGCGCAGCTGGACAAGGTGACGCAGCAGCTGGCCGGGAATCAGGCCCCGCTGAAGGCTGACCGGCATCGGCTTGAGGGCGTCTTGCTGGCAGCACTGCTGGCGGCAGTGGCGTTGCTGCTGTTTTGCGACCGCTATCTGGTCGTTCATCTGGTGCGTCCGGTGGGTAAAATTCGCGGTCATTTAAAAATTATCGCCGATGGCGATCTGACGCGCGAGCCGGAAGATCTGGGGCGCAACTGTGTCGGGCAACTGGTGCCGCTGGTCAAAGAGATGCAGCACAGTCTGTTGCAGACGGTCAGCGCTATCCGAGACAACGCAGCCAATCTTCATCGTGAAGCGGGGGACATTGCTGCGGGTAACGCCGATCTCTCCGACCGGACATCCACTCAGGCTGCTGCGCTGGAGCAGACCGCAGCCAGCATGGAGGAGATTACCGTCACCGTGCGTCACAATGCACAGAATGCCCGCGAGGCACGTGAACTGGCTGCCAGCACCACGGATACGACTCAGCAGGGCGTGGAACTGGTTCAGTTGGTATCGGCAGCCATCACCAGCATCGCTCAGGGATCAGAAAAAATCCGGCAGTTCACCACCACTATCAATGGTATTGCGTTTCAGACCAACATTCTTGCGTTAAACGCCGCTGTAGAAGCCGCCCGTGCGGGTGAACAGGGCCGCGGCTTCGCGGTGGTCGCCAGTGAGGTACGTTCACTGGCACAGCGAAGTGCTGCTGCCTCTAAAGAGATCGAAGAGCTGATTGCCGATACCGTGGCACGCGTTGACGATGGACGGCGGGCGGCTGAGAGCGCAGGAACCACCATGGAGGCCGTGCTGCGCGGCGTCGGCGGCGTGAATGAACTGATCGGACAGATTGCGCTGGCTTCGGATGAACAGAGTAAAGGGATTGCCCAGGTCACGGTCGCCGTTGCAGAACTTGACCGCGTAACGCAGCAGAATGCGACGCTGGTTCAGCAGGTTTCGGCGACAGCAGACAGTCTCAGTGGACAGACTGAAACGCTGGGCAGCGTGATTACGCGCTTTACCCTGCCGCATCACCCTCTTGCCGTAGAGCCTAAACGCGTCACGCCTGATGAAAAAGGCGGCTGGGCAACGTTTGCGCGGGCATAGCCTGAACGTATTTTTTCTGAACTGTAGATAATGTCTGTCCGGCACGGAATAACGATTAATATTCACTCTTTTTTAAAAGAGGGATGAAACGGTCATTTTTTGTGACTGTGATTGACGTTGATCATCATTCGATCAACGCCACCATTCAGAATGGCAATTACTATTCTCAGCGGTGCAAAAATTATCCGGGCAGCGATTTAAATATAATTCAGGTTATTTTCTCTGTTTTTACTGGTGCGTTACGCTTTCCTGATAAGTGTAAAACGCCGGGCTGTTAAAACTTAACTCAAATTTATGTTTTGGCCGCAGGCGTGTACTTCCGCCCGGCCATCTCGCCGGGGCACCGTATGCGGAGCGTTTATATGGGAAATCAGATTTTACAGCGGCCTGTCGCCGTCCAGCACAACGTGCGTGAGCTGCGCCTTGCGGCCGGTCTCTCTCAGGAGATTGCAGCCGAGCGTTTCGATCTTAGCCAGCGTGTCTGGCAGACGAAAGAAGCATCGAAAAATCCTGCGCTGCTCAGTCAGGGAGAATATGAACTGCTGATGCTGCTCGCCGGAGAGCATCCGCACTATCAACTGGTACCAAAGCTGAAAAAGTAAGGCGTTCATCCTCTGTTTTCTCTTAAGTAAAGTCATGTCGGGCCGATATAGAGAGCTAAGCGAGGCGCATTACCGCCTGTCTGATATGCTCTGGCCAGATAATCCTGGGCGGTCCGCCGCACTCTCTCTGGCAGGCATAACGTATTAACTGATGCCTCGCTGTCTGCGGTGTCAGCTTTATCGGACTCAGCGCGGCAACCTGTTGCTGCCGGGTTTACTGACGGGCCTTTCTTCCGGCAACGGATCGGCAGCGAACTCTGCGCGTTCTGTCTGATTGAACGTGTCCTCTTTATGCTGTGTCAGGCCAGCCACAGCAGATAACATCAGAGGAGAGTTACGCTGAAACGTCCAGTTTATCATGATGCCGAGGCGGCTCGCCTCGACGCACTTAAGCAGTATCATCTGATGGATTCACCGCCGACCGATGCGCTGGATCGCCTCACTACGCTTGCCGCGCGGCTGTTTCGGGTGCCGGTCGCTTTTGTCTCGCTTATCGACGAAAAGCGGCAGTTCTTCGCCTCCCGGTACGGTTTAAATATTTCAGGTACGGCACGCAACGTCGCCTTCTGCCACCATACGCTGGCGCAGGGCGATATCCTCTGCGTGCCCGATACGCTGAAAGATCCGCGCTTCCGCGACAGTCCGCTGGTTCACGGCTACCCCTTTATCCGCTTTTACGCGGGGATCCCGCTTTCGACCCCGGATGGGCATCATATTGGCACGGTCTGCCTGACCGACAGCCATCCTCGTGAGCCGTTAACTGCAGAGGATCGAAAGCATCTGAACGATATTGCTGCCCTGGTGATGGATCGCATGGAGATGCATCGTCTGGAGTTATTGCGCTACACCAGCCAGCAGCGACTCGAGGCGATCTCATCCACTTCGCCTGACGCCATTGTCTGCACCGACCTTCGGCGTGGCATAACCTTCTGGAACCCGGCCGCCACCGCGCTGTTCGGCTACAGCGCAGAGGAGATGCGCGGCCAGTATATCAGCGAGCTGATCCCTGCTCGCTGTCAGACTGACTACCGTAATGAACTGGTCCGGATTACCTCTGACGAAGCGGCTATCTCGCACCCACGCTCTTTGCAGATATGGGGTGTTACGCGTGAAGGTCGTGAATTTCCGGCAGAGGTCTCTTTTTCAGGCTGGCGTGAAGAGGGCGAACGGCTGGTGGGCATGATCATCCGCGATGTCACGGCCCGCTATGAGAGTGAGGCGCGGCTCTGTGAGCTGGCCTCACTGGATATGCTGACACGTCTCGCCAGCCGCAGCGCGTTTATGGATCAGGTCGGCCAGCTGACCAGGGCAGGCGTCCCCTATACGTTACTGATGACCGATCTCGATGGTTTTAAAGAGGTTAACGATACGCTGGGGCATGCTGCAGGCGATGCGTTGTTGTGCCACGTTGCCGAACAGATTCGTGCGGTCTGCGCCAGTGCCGTGACGGCTGCGCGCCTGGGTGGTGATGAATTTGTGATCCTGTTAGCAGGCGGCAGCGCAGAGGCGGCGATCACGGCGGAGAAACTGATTGCGGCCGTTCAGACGCCGTTCCGCTATCACGACTCACCGGTGGTGGTCGGTGCCAGCACCGGCATCGCCTCCTATCCGGAGCACGGCAGGGATCCCTCTTCGGTGATGTCCGCCGCTGATCTGGCGCTCTATCGCGCCAAAGCGTCGGGTAAAGGCTGCAGCATGCTGTTTATGCCCGCGTTTCGTGAAGCGGAGCAGCAGCGGCGCCGTTTTGAGCGCGAACTGGAAACGGCGGTGCGGCAGCAGCAGTTCACTCTTTACTATCAGCCCCGCTACGACGTTGAAAGCGGAAAGCTTATTGGCTGCGAGACGCTGGTGCGCTGGCAGCATCCGACGCGCGGGCTGCTGTTGCCGGCTGAATTTATCGGCATGCTGGTTAAAAGTCCGCTTTCAGTCACGCTGGGTGAATGGATCATCCGCAGTGCTCTGGCACAGGTCCGGCAGTGGCAGGTTCGCTCTCCTCAGCTTCGCGTCAGCATTAACCTGTTTCCGCGCCAGCTGGCAGGGAACAGCCTGGAGACGGTGATACGTGAGAGTGCCGGAGGCGATGCCGGTTTTGTTGAGCTGGAAGTGGATGAGCCACTGCTGGCCGTGCTGATGCAGGATATGCCGGTTCAGGTTGACGCCGTACGCCGAACGGGAGCCTCGTTCGTTATCGATCATTACGGGCGTACGCTAGGGGCGATTAACCTGCTGCGCTATAGCGTTGTGACGGGTTTTAAAATCGATAAGTCGATGACGCACGAGCTGGGTTCCAGCATGCGGGTGCGTATGATGTTCCGGGCCATTACCGCGCTCGGCAAAAGCCTGGGTATCCGGGTGGCCGCCGAAGGGGTGGAAGACAAAGAGCAGATCGCTTTTGTTACGGCCGCCGGATGCGACATTATGCAGGGCAATGGCCTGTGCCAGCCACTGACGCCGGCGGACTTTGAGGCGATGCTGTGCGGAGAGGAGCACTGTGCGCCCGCTATCGCTATCGCCAGCGGTTATGACGTTACGCCACGCTAATCGGTCTGATTGTGGCGAGCGTAGCGGAGGATGCCCGACGCTGATAGTCTGCGCCTCAGGGTGAGTGTGCGGGCTGGTATTCCTGTTTCAGCAAGCCGAAGATCCAGTCATCCTGCCACTGGCCGTTGAGGAAGAAGTTCTGCCGCAACGTCCCCTCCTGCACAAAGCCCGCTGAAATCAGGGTCCGGCGTGAGGCCGCATTGCCTGCTGTCACCGTCGCGATCAGTTTGCGGTATTCCTGTTGCTCAAAGCAGAACGTGATAATGGCATGCAGAGACTCGCTGCCGTAGCCTTTGCCCTGCGCATCTGCGGCCAGAATAAAGCCAAACTCCGCAATACCCTCTCCACGATCGATAAACCCGCAAAAGCCAGCCGGAGCACCGGATGTTTTTTCTCCGATAACCAGACAGAGCCAGTGCCTGCAGCCCTTGTACCAGGCGGGCAGGCGGACATCAAATGAGTGGGTTCTGATCTCTTCAGCGCTGCGCGAATCGCTGATGTACTGCATCACCGATCTATCCTGACTGACTGCCAGATAGAAGGGCCAGTCTTCCTGCCGAAGTGGCCGATAAGTCAGGCGCGGCGAGGTGACTTTCAGCGGTATTTCAGCCGGTACTTTAGCAGACTCTTCAGTTGTCATCGTGCAACTCCCTGCGGATCGGATCTCTGTGGCGATGGCGCAAAAATAACACAGAGTGGCTGACTGGCGGGACGCGCTTTTGCCGCTCTGCGAGGTATCCCGCAATCCCGACGCTATCTCAACAGCTCCTGCTCTCGTGCATTGTCCAGCTCCCGCTTGCCACATTTGCTCTTATCGCTGCGCTGTCAGGCCTTCTGCCCACTTCATTGCTACGCTTTTAGCCAGATGGCTGAAAATTGATCCTGATGAGAGTAATCCCCATGGAATTGAAAACGTTTGAAACTGGAGCCTGGGCTGCGCTGCAGGAATCTGCAACCGATCCACAGGGTGGATTTCGTTATCTGATGCTCTGTACGGTCGATGCTCTGCTACAACCTCAGGCGCGCACCGTGGTTCTGCGCAAGTGTGCCGACGACCGCAGGATGCTGACATTTCATACGGATGTTCGCAGCCCGAAGTGGCAGGAGATGGCGGCGAATCCGCAGGTCACCGTGCTGGGATATTGCCATCAGCGTCGCCTGCAGTTACGGCTGGCAGGGCGGGTTGCGTGTTATGCGGCGGGAAGTGATGTTGCCCGGGCAGCCTGGCGTGCGTTACCGCAGCACACGCGGCAGACTTACACCGGCGGACCTCCGGGGGAAGCACGGGCAACGGCTGATGAGACGCCTGACGCGGCAGCAACGGAAACCGGGGAATCCCGCTTTGGCGTGGTGATTTTGCAGGCCAGTGTGCTGGACGCCTATCAGCTTCAGCGAAACGAAAATCAGCGCGCCCTGTTTCGCTATTCGGCTAATGGCGAACTGCAGGAAAGCGAATGGCTTAACCCCTGACCCGATATGCCTGATTCACTTCGGGTCGGGTTAACGCCTGATTGATCCTCTTTCCGCACGCGATAAAAGAGATTTCACTGTCTGCCGCTTCGTTAGCTGTTTTTTATCTGCCGCACCGCTTAATCGATTTTAGCACCACGTTATCTTCATATAATGGCGTTTTTCTGCTTTTTCCTATCTTTTGTCATTGTTTGTGCCAGGCTTTAACTAACCGAAAAGCAGTGACTTATGCTCAAGGTAAAGAAAAGTACAAATGATCGCTCTGTATTACAGGCAGGTTAAACATGAACAATCAACCTCCTGAAAAACCAGGGTCAGAGGGTAGCGACCAGGTGCTAAGCCTGGCGGAGGAAACCGTTGAGGTCTCGAAACAGCGGGTCATCGACGGTCATGTCAGGGTTACCCGACAGGTCACTGAGCATCAGCAGAAGATTGCGCTGATGCTCCGGCACCAGACGGCGGAAATAGAACGCATTCCTAAATCGGAACGGCTGGCTGAGATGCCGGAGATCCGTGAAGAAAATGGCGTTCTGATCATTCCTGTCGTTGAAGAGGAAATCGAGATCGTTCGTCATCTGGTGCTGAAAGAGGAGTGGCATATCCGCAAAGTTGTCAGTGAGGAAGCGACAGAACAGGTCGTCTCCCTGCGCAAACAGCACGCTCACCTGACCCGAACACCCTATTCAGAGCCGTCCGAATCCATCACCGAGGAACACAACATGGCGCGTGAAACAATCGTAACAATGTTCAGCAATATCTCACTGGCAGAGGGTGCAAAGCGTAACCTGATCAAGGCCGGGTTCCTGGATGATGACATTGATATCATCTCCGGTGATCGTTTGCGTACCGAAGGTCAGGAGGCCCGTCACCCTGGCTTCTGGCAACGCCTGTTCGGCAATACGCTGGAGGAGGATCAGGCCGAAGTGTATGAAGACGCGATGCGAACCGGCGGAGTAGTGCTGTCGCTGCGGGCCGATGAAGATGAGTTACCTCGCGCCCTGGGCATCCTTGATGCACATGAAGAACTTACCGAGCGCAGTGCGGCGCTGCCCGATGATTACGCGCCCGGTTACGCGACCAGTGATGGTCTGACTGCACCTGCCAGTGGAACGCTTCAGGATAATGCCGCCGTCGATCCGCTCTCTAACGATCCTGCCCATCGTGGTGCTGCCCGTACCGCCCTGACCGGTGACGAAAGTGACGAGGATGTACTGCGTCTGGCCGAGGAGCGACTGGAAGTGGGTAAACGTCTGGTAAGTGAAGGTTCAACCCGCGTTCGTCGCTACACTGTCACCGATCAGGTCTCAGAAAATGTCTCGCTGCATGAGCAGCACGCCGCAATCTTCCGTCGTCCGGTGAATGAATCAGGTTCACCCACTCATGTTGACTGGTCTGAAAAAACTGTCGAAGTGGAAGAGACGCATGAGCAGCCCGTGATTAATAAGACCGCGGAGATCATTGAAGAGGTGGTGTTACGCAAAGAGACAAGCGATCGGGTTGAAACTATCAACGATTCGGTACGCCGTCAGGAAGTGGATATTAACCATGCCAGTACAGATCCTCTCGGCGCAGACCGGCTGACCGGGAATCGTACTGTGGCCGATCCGTTGCTTGAAAGCACGCGTCAGGCCCACGCTGAACACGACACCCGTCCGGTAACGCCAGGCAGCGAGCCAGCGCATAAAGAGGGTTTTGCTGAGAAAGCCGGTGATAAAATCGCGGAAGCGAAAGAGAAGGTCGAAGAAAAGTTTAAAAAGCCGTAATGCCGGAGCGGTGATTGTCGCCTTCTATACCTGAAAACCCGTCGCAGACGGGTTTTTTTCATAAATCACACTGAAATTCTGTAGGCAATTTAATGGCATCACTTAGACCTGACACCCGTTGATGGAGAATGGCCACATTGAAAGTTGTATAGAGCTCTCGTCTTAAGTGTGTGTACGTTATTCGTGAGCTGCCCCTAGTATTAGATACAACGATCAGTTAGTAATGTCGGTTTGTTCACCTTCTGATTTTCCATTTCTCCAGCCTGCTGCAAATTCAGACGGCGTCTGGTAATTCAGCGATGAATGAGGTCTGGACTCGTTATAGTCCTGCCGCCAGTCATTAATGATTTTCCGGGCATGAACAATATCGCTGAACCAGTGTTCATTCAGGCATTCATCGCGAAAGCGTCCGTTAAAACTCTCAATAAATCCGTTCTGTGTCGGTTTACCGGGCTGAATAAGCCGCAGCTCCACGCAATGCTCAAAGGCCCATTGGTCAAGTGCTCTACAGGTAAACTCCGGCCCCTTGTCAGTTCTTATCGTAGCCGGATATCCGCGAAACAGCGCAATACTGTCCAGAATATGCGTGACCTGCACGCCTGAAATCCCCAAGGCAACAGTGACAGTCAGGCATTCCTTTGTGAAGTCATCGACGCAGTTAAGGCACTTGATCCTGCGACCGGTGGCCAGTTCATCCATGACGAAATCCATTGACCAGGTCAGATTGGGCGCATCCGGGCGAAGCAGCGGAAGCCGCTCAGTCGCCAGATCCTTACGACGTCGTCTGCGCTTCACACTCAGGCCGTTAAGGTGATAAATGCGGTATACCCGCTTGTGGTTGACGTGAAGGCCCTCACGACGCAATAACTGCCAGATCCGCCGGTAACCAAAGCGACGGCGTTCAGGTGCCAGCTCTGTGATGCGTAGAGATAGCTGCGCGTCAGCAGCCGGACGCTGAGCTGAATAACGGCAGGTTGAAAGAGACAGACCTGCCAGCCTGCAGGCACGACGTTGCGACAGACCCGTTGCATCACATATGACTTCCACGGCTTCCCGCTTCTGGTCTGTCGTCAGAACTTTCGACCCAAAGCCACCTGAAGCGCCTCCTTATCCAGCATGGCTTCGGCGAGCAGCTTCTTAAGGCGGACGTTCTCCTCTTCAAGTAACTTAAGCCGCTTTACCTCAGGGACTTCCATGCCGCCAAACTTCTTGCGCCAGGTGTAGAAAGTAGCGTCTGAAATAGCATACTTACGGCAGAGTTCCCGTGCAGAAACCCCGGCTTCGGCCTCGCGGAGGATACTGATGATCTGTTCGTCGGAAAACGCTTCTTCATGGGGATGCCCTCATGTGGCTTATGAAGACATTACTAACATCGGGGTGTACTAATCAACGGGGAGCAGGTCATATCAGTCATAGCACCATCGCCTGGCACGGGCTGACTCGATTACCATCCCGATAGTAAGAGGGATGGCCTCGCGCGGGTTTTTTGGATAGTAGAGGCTGAAAGTCACCAGATCAGAATCCATTCCAAACGCATCGAAGACGTTCTGAAGGCATTCCGCAGCGTCCTCCGGGTCAAGCTTCATGTCCTGATTAAGCGACATCTCTGGCGTGAGTGTTTTTTTCCGGAACGTAAGCAGCGATCGGCCGTTCCACGGCTCAATGAGTGCCATTACGCGTGCCTGTGTGTCATCTACCATAACTTATCCTCCCCGCGAGCGATGGCATTGTACAGTCTGACCGAATTGAAACTGATATCGGCAACGTCTCTTGCCAGAATCACCCAGCCCACGACGGGTATCGCCCGACCAACAAAGGTGCTGAGCTTATGCGTAAAAAGGATACGCGCGGTCCGGGGCGGGTATCCCCCTACGATGGTGGGGAGCTGTATGCCGAAAGGAAACTTGGCGTTAGGGAATACTCTGCGTGCTGCCCGTGAGGCATAGGAGGTACCCTTGAGAGCATCGCGCGGTTTGGTGCGGGTAGTCAGGACATTACGTCCAGACAGGATGGCCACGATCGCTCCGAAGTCATCAATGCCCAGCTGTTCAGCGACTTCTTCACAGAAAATCATGAAAAAGAGCTCACCAGCGGTGAGGTTCGGTCTACCTGCGTAGAAATAGGTGTTATTGAGTTCTTCAGTCGTATCCACTGCCAGCTCCCACAAGTTCACTTCATTCATCATCCTGATGCTTTTTAAACAATACCTCGCGCGTTCATGCTTGACAACCTGACGGTCTGAGACAGGATAATAAAAAACGGTAATTTCACCTCATATCCATGCAGGCACTCGCGGCATCATTTCAGAAATGGGCATGGTTTCGCTATCCTTATGTCTTAAATGATTTTTTATGCCGTCAGCGCGCTGAATAACGGGAGCGGGGCGTCATCAGGCACTCTGGGGTGCATACCTGGCCATAGAGAGATAAAGGTTATAGAAAGGTTCCTGGGGTATTAAACATTTCCCATTGTCTATATCCATACCTTACATAGACCTGCATTTATCGATACCACAGGAATCTACATCAGAGTCACATAAGCGATTTGCTAGTGATGGCTTTGCCTTATTTAAGTTTGCTCCAGGGTTTTCTTAAGAGATAAGAAGGCTTCCTGTACATGCTGGTTACCAGTCTGTGCTGCCACGAAGCGATGAACCCCCCTCGCGTTGTGCAGACCGCGATCCCTGACTACCCTTGCTGTTGTTTCTATTCCCAAAGCGGGCCGGATAGCCTGAACGCCGGATTAGCATCTGCAATTTTTAGTCATTAACGGCAGGCGATCGTGAATCTGCCGTGCATTATCAATCAGGGAAATCATGACAGAACAACGCAACGCCGATCATTACCGCGCTGATGAGCACATTGATCCTTATATCTCGGTACAGGGTGCAAGAACACATAATCTCAAAGATGTTTCGCTGCGATTTCCCCGCAACGCCATGGTGGTGTTCACCGGGGTTTCAGGCTCCGGTAAATCGTCCCTCGCCTTTGATACTCTCTATGCGGAAGCCCAGCGCCGGTTTATCGAGTCGGTGTCGCCACATGCCCGTCGTCTGATCGATCAGGCTGCTGCGCCGGATGTGGATAATATTGACGGACTTCCACCCGCGGTGGCGCTTCAGCAGAGCCGGGCTGGCGCGCAGGAGCGTTCAACGGTGGGCAGCCTCACCCGGATTTCTGTCACGCTGCGTCTGCTGTTTTCCCGTGCGGGCGTAAGGCCTGAAGGCGTTCCCTTTATGACCGCCGATTTTTTCTCGCCTAACAATCCTGAAGGTGCCTGTCCGCATTGCCAGGGACTGGGAAGAGTGCACACCGTTAAAACCGAGTCGATGGTGCCGGATAGCTCACTGAGTATCCGCCAGGGAGCTATCGCTTCCTGGCCCAGAGGCTGGCATAACAAAAATCTGCGCAGCATCCTTGAAACGCTCGGCTACGATGTCGATGCGCCCTGGAATACACTTTCAGCCCGTGATCAGCAGTGGATACTGCTGACTGACGAACAGCCATCGGTGCCGATTTTTGTCGGTCTGAATGCTGAGCAGCGTGAAAAAGCGCTGGCGACAGGCGAAGAGCCGGCTTATACCGGCACGTACACCAGTGCAGCAAAAATCGTGCTGCAGAGTTATTCGGGTGGCAGCGAGACGACGAAGAAACGGCTGGCGCGCTTTGTGACGGTCACTCCCTGTTCTGAATGCCACGGTAAAAGGCTAAACCGGGATGCGCTATCCGTGACCTTTGCCGGGCATGACATTGCCAGCCTGAGTGAGCTGTCGGTCTCTGAGCTCGCTGAACTGCTCAAGCCTTATGCGCGTGGCGCATCACCGGACCTGCCGGCAGAGGCGGCACTGCGTGAGGCGGTCATCCGGATGGCGTCGGATATCTGTATGCGGCTTGAGCAGCTGGAAACGCTGGGTCTGGGTCATCTGGCGCCGGGACGCCGTACCACCGTACTCTCATCCGGCGAGCTGCAGCGCGTACGTCTGGCCACCCAGCTGATATCGCGGCTGTTTGGCGTGCTTTATGTGCTGGATGAGCCGTCAGCCGGGCTGCATCCCGATGATGTCAAATCGCTGCTCGCATCGCTGAAGAACCTGGTGCGTGCCGGTAATTCGCTGGTGGTCGTCGAACATAATATTGACCTCATCGCCGAAGCAGACTGGCTTATCGAGGTCGGCCCCGGTCCGGGAACGCATGGCGGCGAGATCGTCTATAACGGCGAACCAGCAGGACTTGAAGAAGTCAGTGCGTCACCCACCTCGGCCTATCTTTTCTCACGAAGCTATACCGGGCTGCGCCAGCGCCGGCCCGCAGAGAGCTGGCTCTGCTTTGAACAGGTCTATTGCAACAATATTGCCGGAGTGGATATCGCCATCCCACTGGGGAGAATGACGGCCGTCACCGGCGTGTCCGGCTCCGGAAAATCGACGTTGCTGAATCGCGTGCTTCCGGAAATGCTCGGACGTTTTGACAAAACGCCTGACATCGAGGAGGGCGAGGAAGAGGATCTGGTGCCGGACGTTAAGGGTCAGGTTGTCAGCGGAAGTGACGCCATCGGCCGATTGGTCAGAATCGATCAGCGTCCTATCGGCCGGACACCACGCTCAAATCTGGCCACTTACACCGGATTTTTCGATATCGTCCGCAGGCTGTTTGCAGACACCGACGCGGCGAAAGCCAAAGGCTTCAGCGCCAGCCGGTTTTCCTTTAATCTGCCAGCCGGACGCTGTCCTGCCTGTGAAGGGCAGGGACAGATTTCGATTGAGCTGCTCTTCATGCCGAGCGCTACCGCAACCTGTTACGTCTGCGCGGGAAGCCGTTATAACCCCGAAACGCTGGAGGTAAAGTGGAACAACCTGACGATAGCGGATGTGCTTGATCTGACCGTGGACGACGCCACTGAGGTGTTTCATGGACATGACGGGATCCAGCGTTCGCTTAAGGCACTAACGTCGCTGGGGCTGGGATATCTGACGCTGGGTCAGCCCGCCACTGAACTCTCTGGCGGCGAGTGCCAGCGTATCAAGCTTGCCTGGGAGCTGCAGCGGGTCCAGCGTACGCCCACGCTTTATCTGCTTGATGAACCGTCGACAGGATTGCACCCGTCTGACATGGATAAGCTGCTGGTAGTGCTGGATGAACTGGTGAAGCGTGGTCATACCGTAATTATGGCGGAACACAACATGCGCATAGTGGCAGAGGCGGACTGGGTGATTGATCTGGGTCCCGGCTCGGGTCTTAAAGGAGGAAGGGTTGTCTCCTCCGGCTCACCGGAAGAGGTCAGCGCATCTGCAGAGAGTCTGACTGCACCCTGGCTTTCCGCACAGCTGAAAAAGAGGGCGGGCGATCCGGAGTAAGCGGGCGGTAGAGATATCTTCCGCTGAAGGTGATGTAGTCTGAGGGCTCAGGGGCTGGCTTCAAAGCCCGTCAAATCTCAACCTTGAGGATTATCACTGATGGCAATGTTTAATCCGCCACACCCTGGTGGCCTGATAGCGGAATATCTCGAAGATAACGACATCAGCCTGCGCAGTCTGGCTAAACAGCTGGGCGTTTCCGCAGCTTCGCTTAGCAAAGTGGCTAGCGGTAAAGCCTCCGTCAGCCCGGAAATGGCTGTACGGCTGGAGGCGGGCCTGGGTATTGCGGCACGGCTCTGGTTATCCATGCAGGCCGCATGTGATCTGCATAAGGCGCGAGAAACTACAGATGTTTCCGGCGTTCCTCTGCATCCAGGGATCGTAGCATCATTATTGCGGGACGATACGGTATAGTTCTCG
This sequence comes from Pantoea sp. Fr-CA_6, assembly GCF_024520895.1. NCBI lineage: Bacteria > Pseudomonadati > Pseudomonadota > Gammaproteobacteria > Enterobacterales > Erwiniaceae > Pantoea > Pantoea sp. Fr-CA_6. Next base: position 127,355 of record NZ_JALNPO010000010.1, read on the forward strand.
CCCCGAAGCGGCTTTCCTCATCGCCAAAACAAACCTTTTATCTCATCAGCGCAGCGGCGCATTAACCTGTAACGCATCCAGCTCACGGGCGTCGTGACTGCAAAAAAAGGTGATTTCGCCGCCGCGCTGGCAGGAGAGCTCACGCAGTCGCTGCTGATTGTGTCGTCTGGCCACGTTATCCATGCCCATCATCCACTGGTAAAAGCGCAGTCCCGGCGTGCAGTGTCGCGTCTGCTGCCGCATTTCGCCGCGGTAAAACCAGGCATCGCCGCCGTGCAGCAGCCAGCCATCGGGTTGCTGAATCGCGATACCCGCGTGACCCGGCTTATGGCCCGCCAGCGGCACCAGCAAAATCTCCGGCGGTAAGTCACGCAGGCGATTAACCGCCTCAAAACCAAACCACTTTTCTCCCTGCGGCTGATAGGTCTCCCAGTTGCTGATCCCACCCCATTGTCCGGGCCGGTAACGTTCCCGTGACAGCCAGCTATGGCGCTGATGCGCAGTATCAACCTCCTGCTGCAACAGATGGATTCGCGCCTGCGGAAAATCGGTTAGTCCGCCAGCATGATCGAAGTCGAGATGGGTCAGAATAATATGCCGCACATCCTCAGCCCGGAAACCCAGTGACGTAAACTGTGACAGTGCGGTCAGTTCATCGCGGCGCTGAATATTGTTTAATGCGCGGAAAAAGCCGGACAGGCGGCTGCCGGGCGCATGGATATCCTGACGACCAAAGCCGGTATCCACCAGCACCAGCCCGTCGCGATCCGTCTCAATCAACAGACAGTGACAGACCAGATGTGCTTTCAGGCCTTTACTGAATCCATCATAGAACGCGCCGCCCAGCGGACACATACAGCCACAGTTAAGGTGGTGAATTTTCATCGGGCCTCCATAGGGGCAATGGGGATATCTCTGAGAGGCTACGGCCTGTCCGGCGCGTAGCACATCAGCCTGGCTATAGAGTGTAGAGAGGGATGACGCAGTAGGCGGAGCGGTGAAGCGGATAACCGGGAAAAATTGCCGGTTATCCGCCATAAAGCAAAGGATTATCAGGTGTGGAACAGCGGGAAAGCACCGGTCAGCAGACCGCCCGCCATCAGCACCAGACTGACCAGAATCCCCCACTTAATTGCAAAGCGCTGGTGGTCGCCGATGTCGACTTTCGCCAGACCCACCAGCAGGTAGACTGACGGCACCAGCGGACTCAGCAGGTGGAATGGCTGGCCGACAATAGAAGCGCGGGCAATCTCTTCTGCGGTAATGCCGTAGCTGGCCGCCGTCTGGGCGATAACCGGCAGAATGCCGAAGTAAAAGGCATCATTCGACATAAAGAAGGTAAACGGCAGACTGACCAGCGCGGTGAACACCGCCAGGTAAGGTCCGAAGCTGGGCGGGATCACAGCCAGCAGGCTCTTCGCCATGGCGTCAACCATGCCGGTGCCGGAGAGGATGCCGGTGAAAATACCGGCGGCAAAAATTAATGCGGTCACCGCCAGCACGTTACCGGCATGAGAGCTGATGCGGGCTTTCTGCTCCTCCAGCGTGGGATAGTTGAGCATCACCGCAATCGCAAACGCCAGCATAAACAGGATCTGAATCGGCATTAAACCAATCACCAGCAGCACCAGCAGCACGGTGGTCAGGATGAAGTTAGGCCAGAACATTTTCGGACGGCGATTGGCTGCGCACTCTTCGGCATCGCCCAGCCCCAGCTCAATGTTGTCGAGATGATGATCTTTCATGGTCATCACGCCAAGGCGCTTACGCTCACGCAGGCCAAACAGCACCGCCATCGCCACCAGGCTGGCACAGGCCAGCAGCATGGCTGGCAGCATCGGAATAAAGATATCAAGGGCGTCAATGCGCAGTGCCGCCGCGGCACGGGCTGTCGGACCTCCCCAGGGTGAGAGGTTCATGATGCCGCTGGCGAGGTTCACCAGACAGGTCATCATCAGCACGTTCATGCCCAGCCGGTGATAGAGCGGCAGGAATGCGGCAATGGCAATCATGTAAGTGGTTGAGCTGTCACCATCCAGAGAAACCAGTAGTGTTAGTACCGCCGTTCCGACCAGCACTTTCAGGGGGTCACCGCGCACCATCCGAAGAATAAAGCGCACCAGTGGGTCAAACAATCCGGCATCGATCATCAGACCGAAATAGAGAATGGAGAAGGTCAGCATCACGCCGGTAGGGGCCAGCTTTTTGACGCCGTCCAGCATCATGGCACCCAGGCCTGCGTAAAAACCGCCAATCAGCGCAAATATGGTTGGTATCAGGATCAGCGCAATCAAGGCTGACATGCGTTTGGTCATGATCAGATACATGAAGCAAACAACCATGGAAAAACCCAGTATCGTCAGCAAATTAACAGCCCTCGCAATGGCGGAAAAGTAATGAAAAAGTTACATACCGGCAAGAAAATTCAGGTAATTACTTAGCGTGGTAATGATTAACCTGTTGTTTTAATTAACCCTGCATTCAAAGATGATAATAAATAGTTGTCAGTATTTAGCATTTCTTTAACAAAGAAGGGTGATCATGATCATCTTTAAACGGTTCTTAAACGAGATTGTGTGACTGAGATCAAAGGGTGTCGAAGTGTAATCGGGGTTTCGGCCCAGCTGAGGCTGAATCAGGCGGGTAGTAGAGTGGTGGAGAAACAGGGTAACCAGCTGAGCCATGATGCTCAGCCAGTTAACGTTATTAGCTGCCTAACAGCTGAATAATCATCTCAGGGGTTTTATTCGCCATTTTGCTGACGGCCGTCTGACCCTGCTGAATAATCTGGCTGCGTGCCAGCTGGCTTGCTTCTTCAGCATAGTCCGCATCCTGTATGCGGCTGCGAGCCGCTGAGGTATCCACGCCCTGCTGCGATAACACATTACGGTTGGACTCGTAACGGTTGATCTTTGCGCCATAGGTCGACTGATAACCGCTGATCTTCTCGAGCGCGCTATCCAGTGCTTTCATGGTGGTTGAGATATCGCCCTCTGTAAGCAGCGTTGTGTTGTTCAGCCCCAGCGTTTTGGTATCCGATGGCGTTGCCGGAATAGTATCCGACTGAATCGGCTGACCGTAATCGGCGCTGGTGACCACCTCCATAGGTTCGCTCTTCTTCGGCGGCGTTGCAGGCAGGCTTTTGGGTTCCGGCAGATTTCCCCAGGTCAGATTACCGGTGAAGGAACCATTGCCCACCACCACCACAATCAAATCCTCGCTGACGGTATCCAGCGTGATGCGCTCAAGCCGGTTACTGGTGATGGTGCCGTTGTTGAAATCGCCGCTGGCGACATCCTCATAGCGATCGCCGTCACCGCTGTAAGTGATGTTCATGCCGTTGTAGGTGCTGCTGTTACTGCCTGCCAGCGTCCAGCTCGGGCCGCCCTCCAGTAACTGCGAGCTGTCATAAGCCGCACCGCTGGCAAATCCGTTACTGCTGGTCAGCAGGCGACTATCCGCGGTAGCCGCATTAGTGATGCTTTTGCTGGCCCAGGTGTAATCAGGCGCACTGCCGTCCAGTGGTGTACCGACCAGGTGCTTACCGTCGCGGGTAAAGAGCTGGAGATCGTCATCCATACCCAGCGAATCAATCGTGATGCTTATCGCCGTCGAGCCTGCCGGGATATAGGCCAGCGGAATCACGCCCGAGGTGAAGGAGTAATTCTTGCCGGGCACCGGAAACTTCGTGTTGATAGGGTCAACGTTACCCAGTTTCGCAGGGGGAAGATCGGGATTATTCGTCGCCAGTGGATAGCGGCCAAAAATCTCGGTGTGGTTTGCCACTTCATTGATGCCTGCCATAATCTGCTGATACTGGCCGTTGATGCTCTGTCGATCGGCGTCCGACAGCGTGCCGTTGGCTGCCTGGACCGACAGGGTGCGCGCCTGGATCAGCAGATCGACGATACTGCCAAGGCCGCCACTGGCGGTCTGGGAATAGCTGATGGCGTCATTGAGGCCACGCGCTACCACCGCATCGGCGTTGATATTGGCCGTCATGCGGTTGGCAATCGCCTGACCTGCCGCGTCATCTTTGGCACTGTTAATTCTCATCCCTGATGATAACCGTTCAACCGTTCGTCCCAGAACAGAGTCAGTGCTGTACCGCGTTTTGTTCGTAATCGCGGCGGTTTCGTTATGGTTGATCGTTAACATGGTCGCTTCGAACAGGGAGAGGAGTCTCTGTTTTATCGGCAGGGTGATAAGCAGCTTTAATCTCTGTGGCGACAAAAAGGCAGGAAATACGGGGGCAGACGGTCAAGAGGCTGATGGTTAACCGCTTTTCAGATAAAAAAAATTAACGGTTCAACCCGGTCAGGAAAAACGCCTGCCACGCGATGACGCAGCAGGCGAACGAAGATCAGTTAAACACCATGCCGCCATCAATCAACAGCGACTGACCGGTCATGTAATCGGAATCGGGACTGGCCAGGTAGGCGACGCAGGCAGCCACATCTTCCGGTTCAGAAAGACGTCCCAGCGTAATGCGTTTCGCAAATTCCTCGGTGCCGTAACCGACGGGCTTGCCGGCTGCTTCAGAGATCTGGCGGTCGATCTCTTCCCACATCGGTGTTCTGACAATGCCAGGGCAGAAGGCGTTAACCGTGATGCCGGCAGGTGCCAGATCGCGCGCAGCGGTCTGCGTCAGGCCGCGCACGGCAAACTTACTGGAGCTGTAAACCGCCAGCTCCGGATTACCGACATGACCCGCCTGAGAACAGGCGTTGATAATTTTGCCGCCGTGACCTTCTGCAGCAAACGCTTTAATCGCGGCCTGCATGCCCCAGATCACTCCTTTGACATTGACGTTGTAGACCTTGTCGACCACCGCTTCGGTGATCTCAGCAATCGGCGTGGAGGGCGCAATACCGGCATTATTGACGATGACGTCAAAGCCGCCCAGCGTGCGGCGCGCCTCTTCTACCGCTTCCATCACCTGATCACGCTGCGAGACATCGACTTTCAGCGCAATCGCTTTGCCACCCTGCTGGTTGATCTTCTCCGCGACCTGGCGTGCGGTCTCCTGATTAAAATCGGCTACTGCAACCGCCAGTCCATCTTTCGCCAGACGCAGGGCGATCGCTTCACCAATGCCCTGGCCTGCGCCGGTCACAAATGCCACTCTGTTTTTCATCATGATTTCCTTTTTGAGAAATTAAAGAAGCTGGCTCAGATGCAGCTGACCCATCAGCAGCGGGTTGTCGGTGTAATCGACCGGCACCGCGACCACGGCGGGCCCCTGAACAACCATCGCTTTACGCAGCGTCGGCTCCAGCTCTGCCGCACTGGTCACCGCAAAGCCCGCTGCCCCAAACGCTTCGGCATAGGCTTTGAAATCGACCGGCCCAAAATTGACGCCCGAAACGCGGTGATATTTTTTCTCTTCCTGCATCGCCACCATGTTGTAGGCGTTATCGACCCAGACGATGTGCAGAATGTTGGCTTTTAAGCGGACAGCAGTTTCCAGCTCCATGCTGGATTGCAGGAAACCACCATCGCCGGAAACTGAAACCACTTTGCGCTGCGGCTCGACCAGCCAGGCACCAATCGCCCACGGCAGGGCCACACCCATCGTCTGCTGACCGTTGGAGATCATGATCTGACGGGCGCGGAAGCTGTAGAGGTAGCGGGCGATCCAGATGTGGAAGCTGCCCATATCGACGGTAAGGCTGACGTCACTGTTAATGATGTCCTGCATGGCGCGCACAATGCGCAGCGGATGCAGAGCAAACTGATTGAGGCTGGCACCCTGCATCGCCAGCAATTTGCGCTGCTGCTGACGATCCTCAAGGATGGTGGCGGCTTCCGGGGTCAGCTGGAGTGGGGCAGTGATGCGCGCGGCGAGTTTACGCACCGTGGCGGCGATATCACCCACCAGTTCTGCATCCGGCAGATAGCGGTTGTCGGTCTCAGCGGGTATTACGTCGATATGAATCAGGGTGGCGTTACCGCTGTTCCACATCGCCGGTTCATATTCCACCGGGCTGTAGCCGATGGTGACGATCAGGTCAGCCTGTTGCAGCAGCCTGTCGCCCGCCTGGTTGTTAAACAGCCCGACGCGCCCGGCGAAGCGTGAGAAGTGATCCTGTCTGACTGCTCCTGCTGCCTGATAGGTGCTGGTGACCGGAATGTGACTGCGTGTCAGCAGCTCATGAATCGCTTCGCTGTTCTCTGTCTGGCTCGCCATTAATCCCAGCAGGATGACCGGATTTTTAGCCCCGGCGATGGCCTCGCTGACGGCGTCGATCATTGAGTCAGGTGCGGCGCCCAGTACAGGGCGGCCTTTGCTGCTCAACGCTTTGCCGGTAACCGGCTGATCGACAATATCCTGTGGCAGGCTGATAAAGGCACCGCCGCCCCGGCCATGTTCGGCGTGGCGAAACGCATTCGACAGGCATTCAGAAAGTGCAGCGGGGTCGGTGACCTCAACCGCATATTTAGTGATTGGGCGAAACATTGAAACCGTGTCCATGCTCTGATGAACCTGCTTGGCGCTGTCGGAGCGCTTCACCTGACCGCCGATAGCCACCACCGGATCGCCTTCGCTGGTGGCGGTGGCCATGCCGGTGATCAGGTTGGAGCAGCCCGGCCCGGAGGTGACCAGCGCCACGCCCGCATTGCCGGTAAGGCGGCCCACTGCGGCGGCCATAAATGCGGCGTTAGCTTCGTGGCGAACCGGGATGGTCTGGATGGAGGAATCCAGCAGTGAGTCGAAGACTTTATCAATTTTTGCGCCAGGAATGCCAAAGACGTGGCGGACGCCCTGTGCCTCAAGTTGCGCCACCACCAGGTCAGCGCCACAAGTCCAGAGTGTGGTATCGGTTGGAGTTTTCATCGTCATTCCTCTGATTAGCTTTCTACCGCACGAATCGCGGCGTCAAGATTGGCGGGGTTCAGGTCGGCATTGAGAAAATCGCTGTCCTGCGGCAAATCTACGACCAGCTTGCTGATGGCACCAAAGGTCAGGGTGCCCTGTTCCAGCGCATAATCGAGAATGTGGCCGCCGCCTTCGCGGTCGTCGGTAATAAAATGTTCGTGATAGCCTGCAACGTTAATGCCCTGCATATATTGCGGCGTACGGAATCCGATCAGTTCGCCCGCGCGCTGGCTGAAGGCAAAGGTCGGCTGATCGCCCAGCACTTCCGGCATTGAGCGATAGGGACGACACTGGCATGGCACGGTGCGGGTCTCGACGCGACTGAAACGACCGCTGATGCGCAGCGCGCAGAACTGGTTATCGGAGGTGATTTCGTTGTCGATCACCTGATGGATCGCCTCACGCGACATCGGCCGGTCAAATTCATACAGATGCTGCGGTTTAAAAAAGGTCATCACGGCGAACGGAGTTTTCTGCGCCGGATCGGCCGGGTGCGCGCTGCCGTCGGCGTGCAGCTGATAGACCTTGCTGTCAAACGCGATCATCTCGCCATCCAGCCGGTTAAAGGTACCCAGGCCGAAATCCCCTTTACGCAGCAGGTCGGCAATACGGACATTGCCGTCGTAAACGCCGCTCAGCAGCGCACTCATTAAAGAGGTCTGATAGATAACGCTTTCTGGTGCATCCTGTGAAAGCGTCAGGACAGTATGTTTTAGTTGATCCTCACAGGAACAATCAGTTACACAATTGCTCATTTGATGCCTCATCGATTAACCGTTAAGCCGTGTTAACCTAATGGTGAACCGATTCAGTCGGTGGGTCCAATAGCGAAACCTGTTAACTTTGAGACGTTTTTGATATGGAACTTCGCCACCTGCGTTATTTTGTTGCCGTAGCCGAGACGCTTCACTTCACTCGTGCCGCCGAGATACTGGGCATATCGCAGCCGCCGCTGAGTCAGCAGATACTGCGGCTGGAGCAGGAAATTGGCACACCGTTGCTGAAGCGCCTGACGCGCGGAGTGGAACTCACCGAAGCGGGCGAAGCGTTTCTGGCGGATGCCCGGCAGATTGTGCAACTGGCCGATCAGGCGCTGGAGAACGCACGCGGTATTGCGCGCGGGATCAGTGGTCAGCTGTCGCTGGGCTTTGCCAGCTCGGTGGCGTTTAATCCACGCATCTTCACCCTGATCCGCCAGTTTAAAGAACGTTATCCGGCGATGGAGCTGCTGACCCGCGAAGAGAATATGTCTTTGCTGATGCAGGATTTACAGGAAGGATTACTGGATGCCGCTTTTATCCGGCTGCCGTGTGAAAGCAGCAAGGCGTTTAATCTGCGTGTCATCTCCACCGAAAAGATGCTGATTGCGCTGCCGCGCTGCCATCCCCTCAGCGGCACACCCACCGTGGCACTATCCGCGCTGGCGGAAGAAACCCTGGTGATCTTCCCGCGCGACGTCTCGCCCAGCCTGTATGAGTTGATTGTCACTGCCTGTCTGCGGGCGGGCTTTTCGCGCCACACTTTTCAGCAGGCTCCGCAGATCACTACGTCGCTGGGCATGGTGGCGGCGGGCTGCGGGATTGCGCTGGTGCCGGAGTCGATGCGCTGCGTCGATAACCCCGGGGTCAGCTTCTGCGATATCGAGAACAACACGCTATTTACCGATGTTGCCTTTGCCTGGCGTCGGCTTCACCCGTCAAAAGCAGTACTGCACCTGCTGGCGCTGCTGGCAGAACAGCCTGCCGCACCAGGCGAAGCGGGTTGATAAGCGCCAGCTATTGAACTGAAAACAATAACCAACTGGCGGCCAGGGACCGGGATGCCAATAATCGGTGCATGACTACATACCGCGTAAGAGTCGGGTTTCACAACCCGTCAGCCCTGACATTCAGGCAACTGGATGAAATTCTGGAGCCGCAGCGATTCTGGAGAACAGATTCGGCGGGCGGCCAGTTCCGCTATTTCATGGAGTATGAGTACCAGTCTGACGTGCGCGATCTCTGCTCGGTCTGCTCGCTGGCCTACAGTCAGGCCTGCAAAGTCAGAAAGTGCCCGCTGATTCTGGTCGAGGTGATGAACTGATCCTTTCCGGCGATCCCGCCGTTCTCAGCACGGGATCGCCGGGTGTTGTTTTAATGTGAGCCGCGCTGCATCAACAGACTTAACGCGGCGGGCAGCACCGTGAGCGTTACCAGCGTACCGCTGATCAGACCGCCAATAATCGCCAGTGCCATGGGCCCCCAGAAAACCTGATGGGCGATGGGGATCATGCCGAGTATTGCCGCACAGGCGGTCAGCAGAATGGGACGTGCACGGTGATGGGCAGCCTGCCGGATTGCCTCACCCGCGGTCAGGCCGGCCCGGCTATTCGCATCGACTTCACTGATCATGATTACCGCGTTGCGGATGATGATTCCCGCCAGGGCAATAATCCCCAGCAGCGCCACGAACCCCAGCGGTGTGCCAGCCGGCAGCATTGCGGATACGATGCCGGGCAGGCCAAACGGTGCCATGCTCAGCGCCAGCAGCATGCCGGAGAAGCGTTGCAGCTGAATCATCAGCAAGACCAGCATGACGCAGATTGTTACCGGCAGCAGAGCAAACACTGAACCGTTGCCTTTGTCCGATTCGGCCGCCACGCCACCTTCTTCAATACCGTATCCGGCCGGCAGCGAGGCGCGCAGGGCGGCGACGGCTGGTGCGAGCTGCTGCGAGACCTGTTCAGCCCGCTGACCGGGCGCAATATCGGTCTGTACGGTGATGTAAGCCAGCCGCTGACGTCGCCATATCACCGGGTCATCCACTCCCCAGTTCAGGGTTGCCACCTGTCGCAGCGGGATTTTCTGTCCGCTGGCATTGGTGATCATCAATCCTGCCAGTGTGTCAGTGTCCTGCCGCTCCGGGTCATTGCTGCGCAGCACGACGTCGATCAGGCGGTTACGATCGCGCAGGGTGGTCACCACGCTGCCGGACATCAGAGTATTCAGCGAGGTGGCTATCGTTTCGGAAGAGAGTCCGGCTGCGCGGGCTGCGGTCTGGTTCACCGCCAGCGTCATGACCCGTTCTGGCTCTCCGGCGGTAAGATTGACCTCGCGTGTCAGCGATGAGCGGGCGATCAGCGCCGCCAGCCGATCGGCCGCCTGACGCACCCTGGCATTATCCGGGCCGGTGATGCGATATTTCAGCGGCCAGCCGACCGGTGGCCCCAGCTCCAGCGGCGATACCCGGGTAGTGATATCACTGAAATCCACCGCCAGCTTCTGCTCCAGCCTGCTGCGCAGCCGATCGCGTGCCGCCAGATCTTTCGCCACCACCACCAGCTGCGCGATGTTCTCATTATCCAGCAGCACATCCATCGGCAGATAAAAGCGTATTGCGCCCGAGCCAACGTAGCTGGTGTAGTTCGCCACATCCCGATCGTTGCGCAGCATTTGTTCCAGCTGTGCGGTACGGCGGGTGGTTTCAGCCTGGGCTGCACTGGCGGGAAGCGTCAGGCTGACCAGCAGCTCGGGGCGATCCGATGCAGGGAAAAACTCACCCTGCATAAAAGTGGTGGCGTAAAGGCTGACCAGCAGCACCGCCATCGCTGTGCCAATCGTCACCAGCCGGTGACGCAGAATCACCTCCAGCAGCCGGTGATAGCTGCGCGTCAGCACGCCCGGCGGCTTATCGGCCTTGATGTGCCTGGCCGACAGCAGCCAGCAGCCGGTGAGCGGAGAGAAGATGACCGCGACGACCCACGAGCAGAGCAGCGCCAGGGTAATCACCACAAACAATGAGTAGCAATACTCTCCGGCACTGGAGGCGGCGAACCCGACCGGAATGAACCCGGCGATCATTACCAGCGTACCGGTCAGCATCGGAAAGGCGGTGGTTTTAAACGCATAGGTGGCGGCCTGCCACTTGCTGTCGCCCGCTTCCAGTCGCGCCACCATTGCCTCGACGGTGATCATGGCATCATCCACCAGCAGCCCCAGCGCGATGATTAGTGCGCCAAGCGAGATGCGCTGGAGTCCGATGCCTGCCATTAACATGCCGGTAAAGGTCATTGCCAGTACCAGCGGGATCGCCGCCGCAACGACCAGACCGGCACGCAGTCCCAGTGAGACAAAGGAGACGGCTAACACGATGACGACCGCTTCGCCCAGTATCCGGACAAAGCCGCTGACCGCGTTTTTCACCACGGAAGACTGGTCGGCCACGCGGGTCATAGTAATACCGTGCGGTAACTGACTGGCCAGCATCTGCATGCGCTGACTGAGTTGCTGACCGAAATCGAGCATGTTGCCGCTGCCGGCCATGGAGATCGCCAGCCCGATAGCCGGAACGCCGTTAACTCTAAACGTCGGCGCCGGAGGTTCGGCAGGTTGCAGGCTGATGGTGGCCAGATCGGTCAGCGGAATAAAACGCTCACCGATATGCAGGGTAATCGCCCGCAGATTTTCAACCGAAGTCAGGGTGCCGCTGACCCGCAGCGCAATATTCTCGCGGTCGGTACGCAGGCTGCCCGCCGGGACGACATCGTTCTGGGCTTTAATGGCGTTGCTGACCTGCTGTAAATCGAGACCCATGCCGTTCAGCTTGCGCGGCGAAAAGGCGATAACCACCTGCTGCTCCTGTACACCTAACAGGCTGGTTTTACCGATGTCGGGCAGACTGGCCAGATTGCGACGCAGGTTATCGACCCGGTCGCGTAGCTCTCTGGCGGTAAAACCCTCTGCCGTGAAGCCATAAATGGTGCCGAAGGTGTCATCAAATTCGTCGTTAACGGCCGGACCCTGCACGCCCTGCGGCAGTGAAGGGGCAACATCCTGCATCTTTTTACGCAGCTGGTACCAGATGCCGGCCACCTGAGAGGGCGGCGTGTCATCGCGCAGGTTGACATAGATGACGGTTTGTCCGGCGCGGGTTTCGCTCTCAACCGCATCCAGCGACGGGATCTCCTGCACTTTCTGTTCCAGTACGTCAGTGAGCAGTTGCACCGTGGTGTTCACATCAGCGCCTGGCCATTGGGCTGATATTACGGCGGTTTTGATAGTAAATGCCGGGTCTTCATTGCGTGACAGATGTTCATAGCTCAGCACACCCGCCGCCATGACCAGCAGCATGAAAAAGATCACCAGTTGCTGATGCGCCAGCGCCCAGCCGGAGAGGTTAAAGCCAGACGTTTTTTTCATGGAGCCTCCTGCGAAAGCGCCACTTTTTCGCCAGGTTGCAGGGTGCTGACTCCGGCGGTGACGACGCGCTCTCCCGGCTTGATCCCGGCAGTGACGAAGATTTGCTGCGCGTTAAAGCGGGCCAGCACTACCGGACGAAGCTGCAGGCGTGACGCCGCATCAACGACCAGCAGCGCGGGTTTGTCTGCGGAGCGGGTCAGGGCGCTGGCGGGCAGGGCGATGACCGGCGGCTGCGCATCGGGAAGGGTGACAATGACTGTGGCACCGGGTGCCATCGCCTCAGGCGGCTGATTCAGTGAGATGCGCAGCCGCCATGTGCGGGTCTGTGGATCGGCCTGCGGGCTGATGTCACGCACTGTGCCACTGGCCTGCACGCCGGGATCGGCGAGCAGCGTCACTTTCAGCGGTGTCCGATCATCAGGATGCAGCAGCGCAGGCGTTGTCAGGTCAAACACCGCATCGCGTGCATCCCCTGCTGCCAGCGTCATCACATTTTGTCCGGCGCTGACCACCTGACCTGGCTGAACCGTGATGGCGGTGATCCGGCCTGCTGCAGGCGCAGTCAGCTGAGTCCAGCTGAGGTTATCCTGGGCATTTTTCAGAGCCGCTTCGCTGCTGAGACGGCGGGACTGTGCGCTCTGCCAGTCCGCCTGGGCGCTGTCCAGCTGGCTGCGGGCGATGGCCCCTCCGGGCATCAGCAGCCGCATCCGATGCAGGTTAAGCGCGGCGACCCGTTCGGCGGCGCGTGCGCTGTCGAGATCGGCCCGTGCGCTGCTTAGCTGATTGCGTGACTGATCATTTTCCAGCGCTGCCAGCGATTGCCCGGCGCTGACGCGATCGCCCAGCTCAACCGCACGGCTCACCACCCGGCCATCCAGTCTGAAGGCTAGCGCGACCTCTTCATGAGCGCGGATTTCGCCAGTCAGCACCAGCGATGCATCACTGCTGAGCGGTGGAGCAATCACCGATTTAACCGGGCGGAGCGGGGCGGCAGGCGGAGCAGAACTATTGTCCCGGCAACCGGTCATGATGAATACCCCGAGCAGCACGAAGATGATCGGCGCAAAGATGTGAATACCGAAGAGATGACGCCACACCTGGCGGGCAGCATCCGATAAGAAGTCTGTCATAACCGGGTTCCTTTAATGAGTTGTGCTCATTGAACCCGGCATGTGTCCAGAAACGTTCCATGAACCATCAAGAAATGGTCAAGCCAGAACAATTTATCTCGTCGGCAGCGTTATCCCGATCAGCAGACCGCCGTCGGCGGGCAGTGTGGCGTGAAGCGACCCGCCGTGCGCCTCGACAATCGCTTTGGCAATCGACAATCCCAGACCGCTGCCGCCGGAGTGGCGGGCGCGTGAGGAGTCAGCGCGGGTAAAGCGGTCAAACAATTGCGGCAGGAAGTCCGGCTCCACACCCTGACCATAATCGCGGAAGGTCATTATGATCGCCTGATCGTTCTGGCTGGCCGTGATCAGCAACGCGCCACCGTCGGCAGCGTAGCGCATTGCATTCTCACAGATGATGGTCACTACCTGGCCCAGCCGGAAGGTATCGGCATACAGCCGCAGATCGTTGGGTGATGTCACGCTGATGGCAATCCCCGCCTGTTCTGCCTGCGGCAGAAGCCAGCCGGAGCGCTCGCGCAGTAACTCGCTGAGATTAAACCACTCGCGGTTCAGGGTAAGCTGCCCGGCATCCGCCAGCGACAAGAGATGCAGTTCGTCTGTCAGGCGACTGAGCTGCGTCAGTTGCTTCATGATCATTGCCAGCTGTTGCGGTTCGGCAGGAAAGACGCCATCCAGAATCCCCTGCAGGCGGCCCATTGCGGCCGTCAGTGGCGAGCGAAGTTCATGCGCCATCGCCACATGCGAGGTGCGCAGCTCACGCTCGTAACGCGCCAGCTGCTGCGTCATCTGATTAAAATCTTCAGTAAAACGTACCAGCTCCTGTGGGGCTTCTTTTACGATTACCGCCGATCGGCCAAATTCGCCTTTTGAAACCGCTCGCGCCGCGGTAGCCAGCTGGCTGAACTGCGCCGACAGCGGACGGGCGAAACGCAGCGCCATCAGCACCATAAACGGAATCGTTACCACGACCAGCACGATCACGGTAAGCCAGTCCGACGAGGCCAGCGACGGATCGGAGAAGTTGATGCCCCACCACTGGTCCATAATCTGATGAAAGCGCACAGGATCGCTGGCAGGGTGGTGGCGCAACCGGGTGAACTCATCCAGCAGCGCGGGCGGCATCCGGTAATAGACCCAGTACGCTTGCACTGCGAAGCGCAGCCACATACAGATGGCAATGAGCACCACGCTGCCAATCGCCAGAAACAGCACCCGGATGCAGATCCAGCGCCACAATGAAGTATGCGTATCGTTCTTCATGGCTGTCTGAACCGGTAACCGACGCTGCGCACTGCCGGTAAGACATCAGAGATGCCCGCGGCTTCCAGTTTGCGACGCAGGTTATAGACGTGGGTATCGACCACCCGCTCAAGCGCATCGCTTTCCGGCAGACAGTGCTCCAGCAGAAACAGGCGGGTAAACGGACGCGTCGGAGCGCGCATCAGGGTGACCAACAGGGAAAATTCGGTCGGTGTCAGATCGAGGCGGCGCGGTGAAGCACTGTCGCTATCGACCACTGCGGTGAGCGCCACCGGGTCCACCACTAAACCCGCCCAGCGCAGGGTTTCTGCAGCGGGTACCTGACTCTGCTGGCTACGGCGCAGTACTGCCTGAACGCGCGCCACCACTTCGCCCGGATGATAGGGTTTGACCACGTAGTCATCCGCGCCATAGCGCAGTGCGCCGATGCGGTCCGGCGCATCACCCATCGCGGTTACCATGATCACCGGGGTATCGTCACGACGTCGCAGCGCTGCCAGCACTTCAGTGCCGTTCATGCCGGGCAGCATGATATCCAGCAGGATCAGATCGGGCTGCCAGCGTCTGGTGGCATCCAGCCCGCCTGGCCCATCACCGGCAATCATGACCTCATAATTTTCACGTTTCAGGTAGGCCTCAAGTACGCCCGCCGCATCAGCATCATCTTCAATAATCAGTACACGTTTTGACTGCATTTTCGGATCACCTTGACTGTTTCTTCATAAATCCCTGGTCGTTAATTGACACTCGCCTCGCATACTCCGGCCATTGACGCGGCTCTGAACCCCTCAGCTCCGCACCTGATGTGATAATGAGGAAACGTGATGATAACCGGAAAAATAACGCTGCACATGGTCTGTTTTTCGCTGGGATTCAGTGCCGCGACTGCCATGGCTGATGAGACTACGCCGCCGCCAAGCGTCACGCTGGGCATTGCAGGTATCAATGCACCACGCTATAGCGGCGCCGATAAGCAGCACTGGCAGCTGATGCCGGTGATCCAGGCACGCGACGGGGCCTTCTTTTTAGACTCACAGAAAGGCATTGGCTATGACCTGCAGGCAGATAATGGACTGTATCTGGAACATACGCTGGGCTACGGGCTGGGCCGTTCTGACCAGAATTCATCCTGGCGAGATGGGGATGACCGGCTCAGAGGCATGGGGAACATCGACGCAACGATGAACACCGCGCTGGCGCTGGGATGGTCGGTAACGCCGTGGCTGGTGCTGGAGGGCAAAGCGACGCTGCCATTAAGTGATAGTCAGGGTGTGCAGTACCGGACTTCCGTAACCCTGATCCCCTGGCAGACCAGTGACGATACCGTGGCACTGCAGGTGGCGGGACTGTTTGGCGACGGGCGTTATATGAATACCTGGTATGGCGTTAACAGCAAGCAAAGTGCGCGCAGCGGATTTGAACGGTACGACGCCGCGGGTGGATTTTATGGCACCGATACCAGCCTGACCTGGAGCCATCAGTTCACGCCTGCCTGGGCTGCCAGTGTGATCGGTGACTACAGCTGGCTGGATAAGCATGCTTCAGATAGCCCCATCGTTGCACGGCACAACGGCGCATCGGCCACCCTGGCATTGAGCTACACCTTCTGAATGGCACCATGAAGAAAAGTGAGATGCGCAGCCACCGCCTTTTGCTTGCGGCACTGATTCTGTTGTATGTCGTGGTCTATACCCTGACAGGCGTGGCGCTTAGCCTGTTGGATGCGCCGGGACGGGGATAGGGAGCGAGCGGTATAAACAGCGTGATCGGGCTGGTTATGCCGTGACTTAAATAGAAAATTAACTTTTCGTAAAGCGGTTCAGACATTAATGGTCAGCGTTAGAAGTTTCGGGTACATCCGGATGTTTTAATTATCGCTATATAAATTGATTAAGGTGGTTAATTTAGATTGCGTCATAATGCATCTTGCTAATAAATTTTTTAAAAGAGCATTGGTGTAGTTAATCTATATGGATTGGGCAAGATTTAAATATTATAAATTAAAATGTGATCTATTAAGATAGCCTCTTCGCTGTGGTAGCAGCGCATGGAATTTACAGGGGCTGAACTGATGAAAAATAAAAATAGTGCTACACCTCATGATGCTACTTTTAGACAGTTTCTTACGCATCCGGATGTTGCCAGAGATTTTATGCAGATCCACCTTCCGGAGAAATTGCTTAAAATCTGCGATCTCACCACACTGAAGCTTGAGTCCGGATCATTTGTTGAAGACGATTTGCGTCAATACTTCAGTGACGTTTTGTACAGTCTCAGAACCTCAACCGGTGACGGATATATTCATGTTCTGATTGAACACCAATCCACCCCTGACAGGCATATGGCATTCCGCCTGATACGTTATGCGGTAGCCGCTATGCAGCGCCACCTTGAAGCTGGCCATAAAAAGCTGCCTTTAGTCATACCTGTACTGTTCTATACCGGTAAGCGCACTCCCTATCCGTGGTCGACCCGCTGGTTCGACGAATTTGATGATCCGGTAGTGGCGGAAAGCCTTTATAGAGGCGCCTTCCCGCTGGTGGACATTACGGTCATCCCGGATGATGAGATCATGACTCATCGCAGTATGGCCGCCCTGACGCTTTTGCAGAAACATATTCATCAACGCGACATTGCAAGCCTGACTGACCATCTGGTCACGCTACTCATGGCCGATTATCTTTCTTCACCCCAGGTGATGACGCTGATACACTATTTACTGCAGGCTGGTGAGTCAGCTGACTACGAAGCTTTCGTTCGCGAACTGGCACAGCGGGTGCCACAACACGGAGACGCACTGATGACCATCGCACAGCAGCTTGAACAAAAAGGGATCGAAAAAGGTCGCGCAGAAGGTATCGAGCTTGGTGAACGGCGTGGTATTGAGAAAGGTCGTACTGAAGGACAGCGTGAAGCTACCCTGAAAATTGCGCGCACTATGCTACAAAACGGCCTTGATCGTAAAACTGTCATAGAAATGACCGGCCTGACGTCAGACGATCTGGCGCAAATACGACACTAATATAAACAAGAGTAAACCCGGTCATGACCGGGTTATCGTTTTGAATACCGCACCAGATAAATCATCATAATTATCAGAAAGGTGTAACCTGCATACGTCCTGAACTACAAGCCATTATTTGTCTGGCTGACGCTGCAGGAAATTCCAGGTTGCGCCCAACATGCCGGAGTCGTTGCCGTAGGTCGCGGTATCAATGCGGATATCAAGATCATATTTTGCCAGTTGCTCTGCCAGTTCCTCGAGGAACGGTTCCCGCTCGGTAATTCCACCACCGATAAATATCATCTGCGGATCGAACACGCTGAAGAGGTTATATAAGCAGGCTGCAAGATCCTGGTAGAATTTATTCACTACCTGCTGCGCGGCTTCTTCTTTGCGATCGTATGCGTCAAAGACATCTTTACCCGTGACGTCGTCGGAAGATTTTTCGATGAGCTGGCTGTAATTCTCCCGAAGCGCCGTCATGGTACAACTCTGGCTCATGGTATGGCGTTCAATATTGCTGCTGGTGGGGCGCGAAGTCAGCAGGCAACCAAACTCGCCCGCGCGATTACGACCGCCCCGGATCAGCGCGCCGTTGCAGAAGGCCGCTCCGCCTAATCCTGTGCCGATAGTTAACATCAGAAAATCACTGAGCTTTTTTGCTTTGCCCAGCCACTGTTCAGCCAGTAAGGCGCAATGGGCGTCATTTTCGACTGTGGCAGGCAGTGAGGTTTTTTCCGTCAGCCACTGGCTCAGATGAAACTGGTCGAAGTCCCGAATGGTGCCACCCATGGCGATATATCCGGCTTCTGCATCAATATAACCGGGCGTGCTGACGGCGATGCCAGCACAGCCGGGATTTTTCTCCAGCCAGGCCAGGATCTCATCAAGTATTTTGTCGCGTGAATTATGGGAAATATCAGCACTCTCACTGGTCAGAATATTTCCCTGCTCATCAATCACGCCCATTTTTAAAGAGGTACCACCAATATCGAAAGCTGCAATCTTCATTAACGTTCTCTGAGGTTGTTTTCATCCGATTAATTGTAGTGCTGAAAGAAAAAGGGCAGGAGGGCTGGCGGAGGCAATTTTGTCAGGAAAGGTACAGATTTATAAAGCGAGTGTTGTACAGAGGGTGTTTTGATAAACCCCGGCACACAGGGAACAGCTGTGCATGATTTTTCAGGACGTCCGATGTATTACCCGCGCTAAGAGGGTGTCTGGCAGCGCGGGCTTAATCGTCACACTGCAGTCATTGCCACTTACGCAACAGGAGACTGGCGTTGACGCCGCCAAAACCAAAACCGTTCGACATGGCATAAGTCAGCGCCGTGGGACGTGCATTGAGCGCCACCAGGTCCAGATTGCCTGCGGCTTCATCGGGATGATGGAGGTTCAGCGTCGGCGGAATAAGCTGCTGCCGCAGCGCCATCAGGGTGAATATCGCCTCAACGCCGCCTGCCGCACCCAGCAGATGGCCGGTGGCGGATTTCGTTGAGGCGATCGCGACCTGCGAATCATCGCCAAACACTGCGCGAATAGCCGCCAGCTCACCGTGATCGCCAACCTGAGTTGAGGTTGCGTGTGCGTTGATATGCTGCACGTCTTCCGGGCTAATGCCCGCCTGACGCAGGGCGGTTCTCATCGCCCGTGCAGCCCCGCTGCCATCCTCCGGACCCGCGGTTAAATGGTATGCATCGGCGCTGGTGCCATAGCCGACAATCTCCGCCAGCGGTGTCGCGCCGCGTGCTTCGGCATGGGCCAGTGACTCAATCACCAGCAGGCCTGCACCTTCGGCCATCACAAAGCCGTTTCTGTCACGATCAAACGGACGTGAGGCATGGTGCGGCTGATCTTCATAGCCCACACATAGCGCACGTGCAGCCGCGAAACAGCCCAGCGTGACGCGATCAAGCGCCGCTTCTGTGCCGCCACAAATAGCAATGTCCGCTTCACCGCTTCTGATCAACCTGGCTGCATCACCAATTGCCTGAACTCCCGCCGCACAGGCGGTAACGGGCGCACCCAGCGGGCCGGTGAAGCCGTGTTTGATCGAGACATGACCCGCGGCCATGTTGGCCAGAAACGAAGGTGCTGTAAAGGGTGAGAGCCTGCGCGGGCCGCGTGCATCGGTGGTGCGCACCGCGTCGGCAATGGCACCAAAGCCGCCGACGCCTGAAGCAATAATCGTCGCGGTACGTTCACGCGTCGCCTCATCTTCAGGATGCCAGGCTGCCTGATTCAGCGCTTCTTCTGCTGCCAGCAGCGCGAATTCTATAAAGCGCGACATCTTTTTACGCTCTTTCGGCGCAATGAACGCTTCGGGGTCGTAACCTGCCAGCGGATCTTCATCGATGCCCGGCACGCTGCCACCTACTGAAATACCGGTGCCAGCAGTAAGCGTATCGGGAAGGGTACGTATACCTGATTCTCCAGCCGTTAATCGCTGCCAGACGGTTTCAACGCCACAACCCAGTGGCGAAACGATGCCCGCGCCGGTAATGACAATGCGTTGTGATGAGGCTAAGTGACTCATTGGATTACTCCCGTAGAGAGTCCGGACAGTGATTGAAATGCTGCCGCAGACAATGGATACACGCCTTGAGCGCGGAAGGTGAGACCCTGCGTAGAATGGTGCGATGGACGAACGCAGGGATGGAATAGAGCAGAGAGAGATAAGCTTAGCAGCATCAGAATCCTGAGCGATAACCAGACAGAGTGCTATCGTTGCTCTTGTGACTAAATAAGTCAATAGTCACATCATGCGCATTGTTCAGGGCGCAAGGCTACGTAACACCAGCGCTGCCAGTTGTGCAGAGGCTTCTTCAGCGTCATCAAGGCTGTACTGCAGCAGTACCGGACTGGCGTAGGGTTTGATCACCCGATAGATTGCCTCCGCCGCTTCGTCAGCCGGGGTTTTACGCTCAAACTCACCTGCTTCACGCCCCCGGCGCAGGATCTGCTGAATCAGGCTGAGCAGTCGTTCTTCATGCGCCATCGCCGACGGCCAGCGGTCACGCGACGCGACGGCAGCAATATCATAGAGTTTACGTTCGTGAAAAAAGAGTTCAGTGCCGGTGACGGAAAGCGTGCGGAACAGTCGCCGCAGTTGTTCCGATGCTCCAGGCGCATCGGCGATAGCGACTTCGACGTGCTGCATAATCATCGCAAGCCGGGTGGAGCAAATCACTTCGCCAATCGCCTGTTTTGATTCAAAAAATTTGTAGATATACGCTTTGGAAAAGCCGATAGCACGGGCGAGATCGGAGACGGTGGTTTTTTCGTAACCATAATGCGCGAAGTGCTGCATGGCAGCATCGACAATCTGGTCACGC
Source organism: Pantoea sp. Fr-CA_6 (assembly GCF_024520895.1). Lineage (NCBI taxonomy): Bacteria > Pseudomonadati > Pseudomonadota > Gammaproteobacteria > Enterobacterales > Erwiniaceae > Pantoea > Pantoea sp. Fr-CA_6. The sequence goes on from NZ_JALNPO010000010.1 coordinate 148,144, forward strand.
ACATTGTGCCCGGCCGGGCCGCGTGTGCCATTTTCCGTTACGGATTGAGTCATTGTCAGAACCTGGCAGATCAAAGGTGGGTGAAAAAATTCAGTGACCACTGTTAAGGGTGGTCACATTTTAGGCCCTGTTGCGATCAAAAGCCATATTTTGAACGGGCTTAATGTATGCTGGTGTTGCTGAGTGCCACCAGCCGGTTATTGGCGCAGCGTATCTATAGAGATATTCCACTGATTGAGCTTGTTATAGAGCGCCGTGCGAGAAATGCCCAGTAGCTTAGCGGACTGCCGCAGATTACCCCCCTGCGCGCGAAGGGTCTGCAGGATGCAGGCTCGTTCATTATCCTGCAACAGGCTGCTGGCCGCTGGTCTGTTTTCGGCTGCGCGCGTCACCATCGCTGGCGGCAAATCGGCAAGGTCGATGATGCTGCTCTGGCAAAGATTAACGATCCGCTCGACCAGATTTTCCAGCTCGCGCACGTTGCCGGGCCAGTGCCATGCCTGCAGGGCGTTCATTGCTTCAATGCTCACCTGCGGAGGCGTTTTATTCAGCCGCTGACACAGGGCGTGAATGAAGGTATTCACCAGATCAGGAATGTCGCTTTGGCGTTCACGCAGGGCAGGGATGGTCAGGGAGATAACATTGAGGCGATAGAACAGGTCACGGCGGAAAGCACCCTGTTCCACTGCACTGAGCAGATCGCAATGGGTTGCCGCCACGATGCGGACATCCACTTTCAGCGGATGCGCCGCTCCGATGCGCAGCACCTCACTCTCCTGCAGCACGCGTAGCAGGCTGGTCTGTGCCTCCAGTGGCATTTCGCCAATCTCATCCAGAAACAGCGTGCCACCGTCGGCCAGCTCAAATTTACCTGCCGAACCGCCGCGCCGTGAGCCGGTGAACGCGCCATCGACGTAGCCGAATAGCTCACTCTGCACCAGGTCACGCGGCAGTGCGCCGCAGTTAACCGCGACAAAGGACTCATGCGCCCGGCTGCTGGCATTGTGGATCGCCTGAGCAAACAGCTCTTTACCGGTTCCGCTTTCACCGGTCAGCAGAACGGTACTGTCACTGCGACTGCTGGCGCGGGCATCCTGAAGAGCCTTCTGCAGCGTGGGTGCCTGACCACGAATCATCTCAAAGGTATAGCTGGCGCTGACGCCGAGCACACGACGGGTAATGGCACGGATGCGCTGATTTTCCCGCAGCGACAGGATGCGACCGCCGTCCGGGGCCGGCATCAGCGAGACCAGGCATGAAACACTGGGTCTGCCATCGGGGCGGAACACCATCTCGCGGTCATTACAGCAGGGCAGTGTGAGCAATGAACCGGACTGGGGCTGCAGCACCTGATCGATCAGGGCGTTGTCGGTATCAATACCGGCAAAGATCTGACGAGCGTAGCGGTTCAGGGTTTTGATGCGCCCGTCGCGGTCGCAGACCACAACGCCCTCATTCAGGGTCTCCAGTATCGACTGCTGCTCGGCCAGCAGACGGCGTAAGGTGAGTTGCTGGCCAATTGCCTCTGCGGCAGCCTGCACGGTGCCCAGCGTATGGGCACTGAAATTGTCAGGCGTGGCGGTCAGCGTCAGTACGCCGGTCATACGACCGCTGGCATCACGGATAGGAGCTGCGGCGCACTGCCGGTTACGTTCACGCAGCGCGATTTTCCAGTTTTCTCCGCTGAGTACATAGACCAGCCGCTGCTCGCGCAGGCAGCGCGCGGTGCAGTTGGTGCCGAGCACCTCCTCACGCAGGATGCTGCCGACCGGAGTCAGGTCGCTGCCGCAAAAACTCAGTACAATGCCTTGCGCATCTGTAAGATTGATATGACCGTCGGGATTGTAAGCCAGCAGGTTCTCCATCACGCTATGCGCCACAGTAATCAGCTCACTGTTATGACGCAGAACGGCGGCCAGCTCCGTTGGATCGGAGGCACTGTACTCAAAAGATACCGGATCGATGCCATGTTCGTGCGAGCGGTTCCATGACTGCAAAATACTGCGGCGGATCCAGCGCGGCTGTTCACCCTGGCTAAATGCCTGCCAGCCCCGGGCAAACCGAGCTTCCCACTGTGCCGCATCACCGCCTTCCGGCAGGCTGAATATGGCATCGCTCTCTTCTTTATTAGGCAGCAAATCATGCAGAGATTGCATTTCACTCTCCCGTGGTCGATGGAATGTCCATTTTAATGACATGTTAAGTTGACATGTAAATTTTATTTTCAATCAGGACGCGCCATCTGCGAGCGCGTTCACATAAAAGCCCGCTTTAAAACTGGCATCCACTTTGCAACGCTGACATTAACTCTCACCTGTCAAAAACAATGGGAAAGTTAAGGTGTTATGCGTAAACATAATCTGAAGTTGTTGCTGTTCATCTGTTCCATCGCCTCATTGAGCGGGGTGATCCTCGGTTATGACGCCTCAGTGATTTCCGGCGTTATTGAGCCATTAACGGAACACCTTGCGCTAACGCCGTGGCAAAGTGGATGGGCTGTTTCAAATGTCATTCTCGGCTGTATCGTCGGCGCTGGCTGTGTCGGCGCGATCTCAGATCGGATCGGGCGTAAACCTACACTGGTGATCACCGCGCTGTTGTTTGCCGTGTCTGCGGTGGGTTCTGCGCTGGCAGATTCACTAACCGGGTTTGTGATTTACCGGCTGGTGGGTGGCCTGGCGGTCGGGATGGCGTCGGCAATTACGCCGCTCTATATCGCAGAGGTCTCACCTAAGGACTGGCGAGGGCGCATGCTTGGGCTGCAGCAGATGCTGATGGTTGGCGGTCAGGTCACGGTCTATGTGGTGAATTACCTGATTGCACGCGGTATGCCCCATGCCTGGATAGTCAGTGAAGGCTGGCGCTGGATGCTGGCGTCGGGTGTGGTGCCTTGCCTGCTGTTTCTGGCACTGGTGCCCTTTATGCCGGAATCACCACGCTGGCTGGCGTTAAACGGCAAGCGTGAACGCGCGCTGGCAGTGCTGACCCGGCTTTCGACGCCTGAACATGCGCGGCGTCTGCTGGCAGAAATCAGTGCGCCGGACGCGGATTCTGTTACCCGTCAGCAGGGAACCCGTCTGCTCCGCGACGCCAGAATGCGTTACATCCTGTTGATCGGCTGCGCGATTGCAATTCTGCAGCAGGTTTCGGGCATCAACATCCTGCTGTATTACGCACCGTCGCTGCTGCAGAACATCTCACCGGATACACAGACCTCCCTCTATCACAGCATTTTCCTCGGACTGGCGCTACTGGTCGGAGTAGCGTTTTGTCTGAACGCAGTGGATCGCTGGGGACGGACGCGTCTGCTGCGCTGGGGAGCGCTGGGTTGCGCTGTCAGCCTGGTGATTACGGCCTGGGCCTTTATAGCGCAGATCGGTGGCCTGCTGCCGGTCGTGGGCCTGGTGGCGTTCGTACTGATTTTTGGTATGTCATGGAGTCTGGGTGCCTGGCTACTGATCTCTGAAATATTTCCCAACCGGATTCGTGCCGTCGCGATGGGCTACGCCTTTTCTTCGATGTATCTCGCCAATTTCATCGTTACTCAGACTTTCCCGATGATGAACCGTAGCCGTTTGCTGATGGATCACTTCCATGGTGCTTTTCCACTGATGCTCTGCGCCGCTGGCTCCCTGGTGGCCTTCTGGTTTGTAAAACGTTTTCTGCCTGAAACCCGAGGCATCTCACTGGAGCACATCGAGCCGCTGATGCTTTCAAAATCCCGTCGTTTTGCCGCCAAAGCGCAGGCGACATCCGGACACCCTATTCAGCCTGACTGGGCTGACAACAAAAAACAGGAGCAGTTATGAACCTTAAAACAGTACGAGTGGGATTGATCGGTGCTGGCCGCATGGGCAGTTTTCATGCAGAGAATCTGGCGCTGCGGGTGCCTGGGGCACGGCTGACAGCGGTCGCCGACCTGCAACCCGGCGCAGCGCAGCAACTGGCAGACCGGCTGGGGGTGGAGAAAGCCTATACCGATATCCAGGCGTTACTCAATGACAGCGAAATCGATGCCGTTGCTATTGCTACGCCGGCTCGCACTCACGCCGAACTGGTGATCGCTGCAGCCCGGGCTGGCAAGCACGTGTTCTGCGAAAAACCGATGGCGGTAACGCTGGATGAGGCAGATCGGGCTATTGCCGCCGCACAGGATGCGGGCGTTGTGTTGCAGGTCGGCTTCAATCGTCGATTCAGTGCAGGCTTCGCCGCAGCTATTGAAGCTGTCAGAGCAGGCACCAATGGCACCACCCAGCTAAGCCGTTCGGTGACACGCGACCCTGGCCTGCGCGATCCGGCCCCGATCCCGCAGTGGACCATCTTCCTTGAAACCTTAATCCATGACTTCGACACCCTGCTGCACTTCAATCCGGGTTCCCGGCCGGTTGAGGTCTATGCGCTGGCTGATGCGCTGGTGCGTCCCGATTTTAAAGATAAGGGATTACTTGATACCGCGGTGGTGACCATCCGCTTTGATAACGGTGCCATTGCCACTGCGGAAGCCAACTTCCAGGCAGTTTACGGTTATGACGTTCGCGGTGAGGTCTTTGGCAGTAAAGGTATGCTGCAGGCGGGCAACATCAATCAGGACAACTGTGTGCGCTATCACGCCGAGGGTATTGCCATCGCAACGTCTCGAATGGATACCGATCTGCTGCGTGAGGCCTATGTTGCTGAAATGGCAGAATTCGCCCGCGCGATTCTGCACGGTGACACGCCGCGCGCTACTGGCACTGATGCGCGTAACGCGCTGGAAATTGCGCTGGCCTGTATTGAATCGGTGCAGCAACGCAAACCCATTCTGTTGGGAGAACGCTAATGGCCGGTTATCAGCTTTCAGTCTGTGCGGAGATGGTGTTTCTCGAACTGCCTTTTATCGCGCGTGTTGAGCGGATTCATGCGCTGGGATTTGGCGTGGAGATCTGGAACTGGGCCAACAAAGATATCGACGCGCTGGTGGCGACAGGTGCGCGTTTTACCTCCATGACCGGCTACCTCAACGGTAACCTGACTGATGATGATGAGATTGCAGAGTTGCTGCATAGCGCAGAAACCTCACTGGCGATTGCAGATCGTCTGAACTGCCCGAGCCTGAATCTGCATGGCACCGGGCTGGATGCTCACGGCCAGGCGGTTCGTCCGGTTGAGGTGGTTACCGGTGAGATGTGGCTTAAAGCGGCCGACACCCTGCGGCGTGTCGCTGCGCTCGGCGAGCAGGCCGGGCGGGTATTTACTCTCGAAAACCTGAATCTGGCAGTTGATCATCCGGGTACGCCATTCGCACGGGCTGCCGATACGCTGGCGCTGGTCGAAGCGGTCAACAGCCCGGCACTGAAGATGAATCTGGACCTCTATCACGCCCAGATTGGAGAGGGCAACCTGATAGAGCTGATACGACGCTGCGGCCCCGCTGTCGGTGAAATCCAGGTGGCTGATGTGCCGGGGCGCATGCAGCCTGGCACCGGGGAAATTAACTATCGCGCCATTGCCCGTGCGCTGGAGCAGGTCGGCTATTGCGGCGTCGTTGCGCTGGAGGGCTGGGCCGAAGGCGACAGCGAAACAGCCCTGGCACAGTTCCGCGATCACTTTACGTTGTGAGCTCTGCCGCCGGGTATTTGCCTGTTGCCCGGCGGTTCTATCAATAATAAACCCTACAGGATTACGCGATGAAAACCAAAATGTTAGCACTGCTGCTCAGCCTGATGATCAGCGTTACCGCCTGGGCTAAAACACCTAAAATTGGTGTCGCACTGGCTAATTTCGATCTTAACTTCGTATCGATTCTGCGGACGCAGATGGTGGATGAGATAAAAGCGCTGAAAATGGATGGGCAGTTCGTCGATGCCAAAGGGGATGTAGCTCTTCAGGTACAGCAGGTTGAAGACTTTATCAATCAGGGCGTGGATGCCATTATTCTCAACCCGGTCGATACACAGGGCGTACTGCCGATGGTGAAAGCGGCAGAAGCGGCGGGCATTCCGCTGGTGTTTGTTAACCGTAAACCGGAAGTGAAATTACCGTCCAGTATGGCCTATGTCGGTTCTGACTCTGCCCTGGGGGGTGAGATGCAGATGGAAGCGCTGGCAAAACAGATGAACTATCGGGGCAATGTCGCCATTTTAATGGGCGCATTATCAAATGAAGAAGCGCGGGAACGGACGCGTGCCGTTGAAGCGGTGATCGCTAAATATAAGCAGATGGCGGTAATCGAAAAACAGACTGCACGCTGGCAGCGTAATGAAGCGGTAGACGTAGTTTCGGGCTGGCTGCTTAATCAGCGACCGATCGATGCAATCGCCGCCAATAATGATGAAATGGCTATCGGGGCTATTATGGCGCTGAATCAGGCGAAAAACAGCCACATTCTGGTTGCCGGGATCGATGGCACGCCTGATGGTCAGCAGTTCGTCAAAAATGGAAAGATGACGCTGACTATTTTCCAGGATGCGAAAGGGCAGGCGACAGGCGCTGTGAAAGTCGTGAAAGCGTTACTGGATAAACAGAAAGTCGAATCACTGAACTGGATCCCCTATAAAACCATTACACAAAGTAATTATGCGGAGTTTGCTGCCGCTAATCAGCCATAAAAATTGCCGCTAACTTTATGATTCTTCGTCGTTTCTTAAATTATTAGCCAGCTGCCGGGCAGTGACGCACTCTGCCCGGCCCGTTCTGCTGGCTAATCTGTAAAAATTTCCTTAATCGCCTGATTAACGCGTCTGTAGTGCTTCTTCATATAAGCTGAATTATACTGTCGATAAATGAGCGGAAATTCAGTGATTTCTTAATGATTTACATAATCGATGATCAGGTTTCTTACAATTCTGATGACTGCACGCTTAGCCACATTCCTACTCAGGAATCGCTGAGCCTAAGTATTTCTTCAGGTCGGCTTTTTGAACAGTTACTGAATTCCGGAGGAGAAATACTGGCGCGTGATACGTTGCTGACCGAGGTCTGGGATAAATATGGCCTGCGTGGTTCGAATAGTAATCTGAATCAATATCTGAGTATTGTGCGCAGGGCGCTCGCGGCTTATGGTTGTGAAAATCTGATTATCACCATCCCGAAAATTGGTATACGCCTGAATACCGATATTAAAATTGAACGTCAATCAGCCCCGGTCATGGGGGTGACGGAAGTTTTAACTGATGACATATCGGAAGGAAGTATAACTGAAGGGTCTGCTGAAAACGTTGTCCTGCCTGCCACTCCGCCCGGTAATCAGCTGCCAGCTACGTCCGTTAACGTCACCCGGCGATATTGGTTTGCTTCTGTTGCTCTGATATTGCTGGGCATGGTGCTCTGGTATTTCACGGTATCTCGTCCTGACGAGCAAATTATTCCAATGAGTGCCATTAAACTTGAAGGTGGCTGCGAAGCAGTATTATTGCAGGGTCTGGATGAGGTTGAACGACAGGCATTGGGTAAGCAAATAGTGCAAATTCTAAGGGAAAATAATCAAACCTGCGATGCGGGTCACCGGATTATTTTTGATAAAAACACCTCTTTTACTACTAAGAATTTCGGAAGAACAATTCTTTCATCGTGTAAAATTAATAGCGATGGTCATATCATCTCATGCGACAATTTTTATTATCTTGACTGGAGAATGGGATGAAGCGGAGCATTGGTATTAATATTATCTTCATGCTGGCTGCGCTATTAATGGTGACTTTTGCAGGGGTTTATTACTTAACACATCAGGCCAAAGATTTTCCTTTTCGATGCTCAGCGTTTAGCCGTTACGATCTCAGTCGTAATGATGATAAAAGAATTGAGTTCGCTGTTGCCCAGGATTTACGTTTTGATAAAAAGGATTCAGGCTATCTGTTGCTGAATGGGCAGGCAACGAGCAATGACGGTGTTACTATTCTTAACAGAAGGGTTGCATTAATCAATGGCGCTAAAATTTCCGATGATACTTACCGGTATCAGATCAGCAAAGTTGTCACTTCGAATACTGATACTACCCCTGATGTCATCTTTAATAAGTTGTTAGCAGAGATCACGCTGGATCCAACGCATCTGCAGTTGGATGTCGATAAGATTGATAAAAATACCTATATTATCGGTGGGCCGATCTCCTATCTCTTTACCTGCCAGCGTTACTAAGCTCTGTAAACGGCTAATTTAGCGGTGTTCAGAATGCATGAAACCGGGAAGGGTTTATCCTGCCCGGTTTTTCTTTTAACGTTATGTCGTCAGGCTTTGCTGAGGAAAAGTATCAGGGCCAGCTCTGGAAACTCTTCAGGATATTATTAAACAGCTGAATTTCTTCATCGGTCAGGGGGGCAGCCTTTGACAAAGAGAAAATTAATACATCCTCCAGGTTTAAGGTGAAAATCGCCTGCTTTTGATAAAGCCGGATATTATCCGGGCGCAGAAAATCATAAGTAATCATGATGCCTGTGCTCAGATTATCGCCCAACACCACGGGTTGATTTGCCTGCTGCTGCCAGTCTTTCATTTGTCTCTGCAGAATAGCAAGCTGACTGCTGATATATTCTTCTGGATTGTTGTGATTGGCCAGTTTATCACGAGAAATAGTGACGGGTGGCATCGCTGAACGGGGATCCGCCAGCGTGTTCAGGGTTCGCTCGCAGTAGCCTTCCGGTAAAGTAATCATACCTTCGCTAAACCGACAAATATTTTTATCCATGTGTAATCTCCATTTCTTTAGTTTTTTCTGTCTGGCCAAATAACTGCTCTGCGGTAACTTCACTGAGCGTACCGTTATTTAACAGGACGATTTTATCTGCACTTATTATGGTTTCCGGGCGATGTGCAATCATGATTCGGGTGATTTTCATTTGCTTTATTGCATTGTTGATCTGCGCTTCGTTATAGATATCCAGATGACTGGTTGCTTCGTCCAGTACCAGTATTTTTGGTTCGCGGTAGAGGGCGCGAGCTAGCAGAATACGCTGCAGCTGCCCGCCAGAGAGAAACGATCCCATATCACCGACAAGGCTTTGATAGTTCATCGGCATTTTCATGATATCGCCGTGAATTTGCGCCAGGCGTGCTACACGGGTAATTTTTGCGTGGTCAGGATTATTATCAAAGAAGCTAATATTTTCACTGATCGAGCCTGAGAACAGGATGTCATCCTGCATAACACAGCCGATACGGTTACGATGGTGTTCAAGTCCTGTCTGGGTAATGTCCATTCCGCCCACGGTGATTGTTCCACCTTCCGGGTGCAGCAGACCCAGAATGATTTTGGCCATGGTGGTCTTTCCCTGACCTGAAGGGCCGACAATCGCAACGCTTTCGCCAGCCTTAATTTCCAGACTGGCACCATTTACTACCCAGGGTTCGGTAGGTGCATAGCGGAAGCGGATATCCGTTAGTTTGATATCCTGCGGCGTTTCTGTCTCATCATGCGTATCTTTACTCACCAGTACCGGACTGGCTTCTGAGCTGACTTCAGTTTCTGACAACACGATATCGGCCAGTCGTTCACCATGCATACGCAGCATTCTGAAGTCGATTACGGCGTTGATCAGACCTGCACCGCGGCTCATAAACTGATCGGAGAAGCTAATAAAGGCGGTAAGCATACCTGCAGAGAAGTTGCCATCCAGTACTTGCAGCGCAGCCAGCCAGACCAGTACGACCCTGCCTACAGAAGTGAGCAATCCCTGGGCGGAACCAAACAAAATGTTAAGCTTCTGAATCACAATGCCTTTGTTGGTCGTATCCACCAGGAAATTCATGTAGGCGGAGAGACGAGGCACCTGCTTGTTATTGGTTTTTACCGCCTGGATACCGCGAAGCGTTTCCAGTAATGAAGATTGCGTGCGGGCTGAACTGATGATTTGCTCTTCGTTGGCGCGGCGAACAGGATCATAAGCCAAGAAGCGTAACAGTGCATAGGCGACAAAAAGGCCAATTACCAGCCAGGCAAGCTTAGCGTTATAGATAAACAGCATCACTACTGTCACGATCGACATTACCCCATCCAGTACAGTACTAATGAAGCGGCTGGTCAGCGTACTTTGGATGGTGTTCAGCGAGCCATAGCGGGACAGAATGTCACCAACGTGACGGGATTCGAACCATTCAAGTGGCAGCTTTAACATATGGTGACAGACATTGACCGTCCACTGCACGCTGAGCTGGCTTGAGAACCAGCTCATCACCCATGAGCGCAGCGCTGTAATCATGGTCTGAAACAACGCAATCATGATAAAGCCGATCCCGAGCAAGGAGAGTAGTGAGTAATCTGCGGAGACCAGCACCATATCCATCACCCACTGCATAAAGAAGGGGGAGAGTACGCCGAAAAGCTCCAGAGCGATGGACAGGATAAGCACCTGGGCAAAGGCAGATTTCACCCCTGTCACACTGCCCACCAGCTTCATCATCGAGATGCTTTCTTTTTCTTTTTTGACCTCAAAAGTGGAGGAGGGAACCAGCTCCAGTGCAACGCCGGTGAACGCCGGTGATGCTTCTTTAAAGGTCAGTTCCCGAATGCCGCGTGCAGGATCGTGAAGCGTGATCTTATTGCCGCGCACTTTTTTTAGCACAACGAAATGGTTCAATTCCCAGTGCAGAATGCAGGGCATGCGTAATTTAGACAGCTCTTCCATATCAACGCGTAACGCACGGGAACTCATATTGAGTTGTTGTGCCATGGCAATGACATCACTAAGTGTTGCACCCTTAAGCGACGTTGCGAACCTGCGACGCAGGGTGATCATGTCGATTTCATGACCGTGATAATTGGCAATCATCCCCAGACAAGCAAGACCACATTCCGTCGCCTGTGACTGACGAATCATCGGCAGGCGGTTAAACCATTTAAAATTGAGTTTCTCTAATAACAACACAGAACAGACCTTTTAATCAGAGAGAGATTTTGTGTCCAAGCGCAAAAATTGGCTCCAGCACCCATTCATAAAGACGACGTTTGTCGACGATAAAATCGGCATCCAGCGCCATACCCGGCTTGAGTTTTTCATTCTGCGCATAAGCAGTAATTGATTGTTTGTCCAGGGAGACCAGCACGCGGTACTGCTGTTCCTGAATATTATTTTTGCCGGTTAACGTAGTGACTTCCTGAGGAGACAGAGCGGTGCGTGAAACCTCGATAACTTTTCCATACTGTTGACCAAACTTTTGATAAGGAAACGCTTTGTAGCGCAGCACCACCCGCTGTCCCGGTTGGATAAAACCAATGGACTGCGTGTTTACCATGATGCGGGCGACCAGTTCAGTATTGCTTGGCAAAACTGCTATGGCTGACTGACCTGCGGTGAGCATCTGTCCATTTTTGACCATAATCATGCCGACATACCCGCTTTTAGGCGCACGTAATTCAAACGAGCGGCGCGCTTCATTTTCAGCCATCGACTGACGGTTATCAGCCAGTTGGCGCTCGATATCGTTACGCTTTTTCTCGTCATCCAGCGGTTTTTCATGCAGCTGTTGCTCGGTCTGAACAATTTTTTGCGAGATGTCCAACAGCTGACGTTGATATTCCTGGTAGCGCGCCTGGCTATCGAGCAGATTAGACTCCTGCTCTTCCATCTGACGGCTTGAGGCATACCCTTCGTTGTGCATGGCTTCCAGCTTGTCCAACTGCATTTTCGCCAGGGAAACCTGTTTCCGACGGTGTGTCAGTTGCAGCTTCAACTGCTCCTGCTGCAGTTTCAGACTGGCGATAGTGTCGGTCAGGCCCTTCATTTCAACCTGGTGAAGCTTTTCAAGCGTCACCAGATCCTGCTGAAGCCTTTCACGCTGGCCTTTCAGATTCTCGGCAATAACCTGACGAGTCTGACCTAACTGTGTTGAAACCTCTGATGACAACACCATCAGCACATCGTCTTTTTCAACATGCTGGCCCTCTTTTACCGGAATATCGACCACCGTAGCGCTTACGGGGGGCGGAATGATCAGCATGCCATTTTTAGGCAGCAGTTCTCCGGTAGAGGATTCATATTTTGTATAGCTGCCAAATATAAAAAAAAGCGCTGTCGCGGCAGTGATCAGCACTACAACGGAAATAACTAACCAGCGATAAGGTGGGCAATAGAGCGCCACAATACCCAGGTTTCCACGGTTGGCTGCATCAAGTGCCTCCTGACGGAATAGTGACTGTTCCATTTATATAATCATCATGAGTAAGGGATTAACGGCACTGAAAAAAATTCAGCATGTCGATTGATAGTGATCCGGTACTTTGTGCCAGATTAATGAGGGCGTTCAGGTAATTGAAGCGAGCTTCAGCCTGATCTTTAAGTGCGCTAAAATATTTTTGCTGAGCATCAAGCTCATCATTTACCGTACGGAAACCCATTTCCCGGCCATATTGAACAGACACCACTTTTTCGCGTGAAGACTCGACGGCATTTTTCTGCGCGTTGATTAACGCTTTTCCATTCGTAAGACTAAGCCATGCTGAACGTGTATCTGTAGCCGCTTTGCGTTGTGCTTCCATGGTGGAATATTTCGCTGCCTGACGGCGATAGGCAGCTTCATAAGATTGTGAAATCTGGCTGCCACCCGCGAATAATGGAATAGAAACGTTAACGCCATACTGCAGATTATTACTTTTAGAGTTAGTGCCAAAAATAGCATCATAAAGTAAATTATCGTCGTTATCGTTACGGCTCCAGTTTTTGCCATATCTGGCGTAAAGTGACACGACAGGCATATGTGCGCCATCTGCAGCCAATACATCAGCATCGGCCTGATCATTCTGAAACAGGGCAATTTTGATTTCAGTGTTACGTTGCTGGCTGGCATTAATCGCATCAGTTAAAGAAGCGTAGGGCGAAGCGTTAAGGCACTGAAAGTTTACCGGCTCGACAGTGTCCGGGCTGACACCCGATAAGCGACGAAATGCTTCTCCAGCCAGCAATAACTGACTACTCGCCTCTATTTCTTTGGCCTGAGCAAGAGCGTAATTGGCCTTAGCTTCATCCAGCTCTGTACGAGTGTTTTGTCCATTCAGAATACCGGCCTGCAGTTTTTGCTGCTGTTGTTTGAAGTTGTGACTGGCAGCTTTCGCAGCCTGTAAAACTTCCTGCTGATAGAGCACCGAAAAGTAGGCATTACTGATCGCATTTAATAACTTTTCTTCAGCTTTTTTTGACTGGGCTTCAGCGGTATTGGCAATAGCAACGCCTTTACGCCAGCCAGCATATTTACTCATATCAAACAGGGGTTGTCTGACACTGAGATCGTAACTGTGATTTGTTACACCACTTTGATATTTTTTATCCGGCTGTTCCTGACGATCCCAGTTTCCTTCGAGCGTCAATGTGGGCAACATTCCGGCCATACCCTGCCAGTATTTTTGCTGATCGGCTTCACTGGTCATCTGGCTGGATTGCAATGCAGAGTCATAGGTTAATGCGGCTCGGGCAGCCTGCTGTAAGCTGGTCGCATAAGATCCAAATGGCACGCAGGACAGTACAATAAATGCAATTTTAAAATTATAAAATTTCATGATGCTCGCTGTTTCTTAAAAATTAAGCCCGAAATTAAATGAGTTGCTGGGCAAAGACATATTTAATCAAATCAGTATTAGACTGCAGCTGAAGTTTACGCATGGCGTTATATTTCTGCGTTGCAACCGTACTGATACTACGTTTACGTGCTTTAGCTATCTCCATTAAACTGTACCCGATAGCAAAAAGTCTGATTACTTCAACTTCTGCGGGTGATAAAAGAGTCTGTGCGGGCTCCTCTGAAGCAGAATGCGCCAGATCTTTCATCTTTTCTGAATAAAATATTTCAGAATTCGATGAGCAAACCCAGTGCAAAGCTTCTACCAGATCCCGTATATCATCACGTTTGCTCACTATTGCATTTACCGGAATTTGCAATATTCTTTTCAAAATGGCGGGGCTATTCTGTGCCGTAAAGATAATGATTTTAAGGTTAGCATTATGGTTGTAAATTTCTTCTAGCTTTCTAACGCCGTTCAAATCATTACGTTCAAAGTTAAAGCAAAAATCAGTAATTAATATATCAGGAGGATCGCTATTCAGTTTTACAAAAAGATTTTCTGCTTCTACCGGGTATGCTGCAATGTCCAGGTTGTGAAATCCGGTTGAGAGTATTTTTTGTATTGAATAAAAAATAAAAGGACTCTCATCAGAGACACCAACTTTAAACCTCCTTCCTTTTAATGGCCTATCCACTGATAAAATCCTTTCTCAGTTTATAAAGTCTGGTAAAGGGCTCCGAAGAGCCCATATGGTTACTGATAACTAATGGTATAGGTAGCAACTGCGTTAGCACTACCAGGGGTTATTGTGGCAGCAGTCTGGTAATAACGTGCATATAAGGGCACTGTTATCAATGCTGACGACAGTGGATAAGCTGCAACTCTGTATGGTGCTGCCAGTGCAACAGGTTGCTGACTTTCATTCAGAATCTGAACACCCACTCCGCTGGCAGTTGAGGTCGAGTTCAGAGAAACTACGCCGACATCCGATAGCCCATCAGCCGCATCCCCATCCAACTGCATCATAACGTCAAAGGTACCTGAAAGAAGTGCCTCACAGTTAAGCTGAAGATTAAAAGCGGTAGATGGGCTGGTTTGTCCAATACCGGAACCCAACCCACTGCTGGTATTCGCTGTGTAACTCCCTAATGACACCCTCGGGTTAACATCGCCTGCTGCTGAGCAGGTTTGATCCCTCACAGTGATGCCGCTTTTAATATATCTGACATAAAGTTTCAGGTCATTTCCTGGTACCAATGAGCCTACATCAAATACGTTGACATAGTCCGGAAGCAAATTGGGGCCAGCCATCGAGTTTGACGTCCGCACAATCTGAAAAGGCACATTCAATGTGACATCAGTATAAGCACCGACTGTACCGCCACTGGTTAACGCGTAAGTAGCGATCTTGTTGCCGGTAGGAATATTGGCAGCGTCGGTGGACATTTCACCACCGTAACCGGTATAAATGGTTAAGCCATAACCGAGTGCATCTTCAGCAATTGTTTTACGCTTTAAGTACACTTCTCCCGTTAAACCATCAAAAAACTGTTGCAGATTATCCAGGGCACATTTGAACGTGACTGTTAAATTGCCACTATAAACGACCGTGCCCACCGGAACAGCTGCCGAAATATTTATCCCCAGTGAGCGGAAATCTAATACCGCATCAGAAAGAGATTTTTTGCACGTCAGTGTGACATCATCTGCCGCGTTCGCATTAATTGGTGCTAGCATGACGAAACCAGATACCATAATCATGATGCTGACTATTCTGGTCAGTGTCCTTCTAAAGTTAATAAACATCATAATGTCACCCGATTAACCCTGATTATCTTTGTTCATTTCGCCGTTAGACACGTAGCGAACAGGTTTTGATTGATCGCTGCTGCATGTTGTTGTGAGCCTTGCAAGGGTGTTGTTTTCACTGGAATTAACAATACCGGACTCCAGGTTAACCAGACACTTATCACTGGCTGCTTTACCCCAGGAAATATGCAGGCGGCTGACATCTTTATTTAACCTCACATAAATCTGACCACCCTGTGAAACAGTGGTGATAAGGTTACCGTCTTCATCATTAACCGTTGCACCAAATGGCAAGGCATTTCCGTTCGGCTGATTAGCCCGAATTAACAGTGGCTTTCCTTTGCTGGTTTTATAATCAAGTCTGACGACTGCACCCTCAACAGGAATAACGCGCTGCTGAGTTGATTCAAGCTCAACATCCAGTGGAATTCCTTTTGGGTCGATGGCCAGTTCGTTTATCCGGTACGGGTTAAGGTTTGGCACAATAGCTTTGCCGCTGCCGTTTAACACAATATTGGGATAGCCGAGTACACGCGCGCCCTCTGCATCTTCTGCGGTAACAACAGCATAAGTCGTAGACTGATAAGCGCTGAAATTAATGCTATCAGGTAAAGCGACTACCGCACCGCTGATACCACCCGAGGCAGAATAATAGTTTTCCCCTTTAGTATAAGACGCCGTCAGCATACTGTAGGGCGAACGGTACTGCCCACTAACTGAACCGGACTTCTCATTATCAGTATCGCGCGCTATTCCAACGTTATAGTTATATTGGTCATGTTCACCCAGAACACCATTAACTGCTGTTTGTGCATTCACACCTTGTTTATTATGTGTCGCACTTCCGGTTACATAACTTTGACTATCGCTGCCAATTGGCACCGAGAAGTCGAGTGACAGTTGAGTGTCATGCCCGCCGGTTGAATATAATAATCGGTTTGCTGATAAAGTATAGGAGACCCGACCAATTGTATTATTGTAACCCAGCTGAAATTGCGTATTTGTTCCGGCAGAATCCCAGTAATTCTGAACAAAACCAGTAAGATAGATATTCCCATATGACTCCCCAAAATTTTGGCTTGCCGTCATAGAAAAACGTTGTTTGGGGCGCGAAAGATAATTTGACGAACTGTTTTTATGATTTTTTTTATAATAGTTATTGATTTGTAATGCATTATCAAAACTGTAATAACCGGATGATGAGAAGCGGTAAGCCGCCAGAGTAAAATTCGTGTTAGTCTGAGAAACCTTCTTACTATAAGTTGCCCGATAACTTACACCTTGCTTTTTCTCATCACCATATTTTGTCTGAGCCCCAGTAATATCCAGTGAGATCGCACCAACAGGTAAACCAAATGCACCTCCCAACAGCACAGAGGTGTAGTTATCTGATCCCAGAATACCTGAGTAACCGGTCAGACTATTGCTAAAACCATGCTGAATAGTGCCCTGATAGACCGAAGGTGTATAAACCATATTGTCTTTTCGGGATACACCACCGGTCAGACTATAAAAAGTCATGCCCGGACGTTTCAGACGCGTCATCGCTGCGTAAGGAACTGAGAAACGGGTCTCACCGCCGTCAGCTTCTTTCACGGTCACGTCTAAATCACCACCGTAGCCTGTAGGATAAAGATCGGTGATATTAAAAGGGCCTGGTGAAACCGTCGTTTCATAAATTTTGTTGCCATTTTGCGATACAGTTACCTGAGCGTTGGTTCGGGCTACGCCGCGGATTTCTGGTGCATAGCCTCGCTGAGAGTCTGGCCACATCTGGTCAACTGTAGATATTTGCGCACCACGAAAAGAAAGCGTATCGAAAATTTCGCCACTGGTATTGCCTTCACCTAATAACAGCCGTGATTTTATTTGCGGAATATCACGCTGGACATAGGTATTAATTGCATCGTAATGATGATACTCGTTGTTTTTTTGACGTTGCCAGCTGAGAGAACCATCGTGACGGAACATCCATCCGCCAAGGTTAAAACCCGCCAGTGCACGGCCATAAAATGAGTCATATGGCTGACCGTGATTTACAGAGCGATAATAGTTGGTGTTATAGGTTAGCGTAAGTGCTGTTTCACCCTTATCCCAGAATTCTGGCGCAACGTAGCCGCGCGCAGATCGCAACAGATAAATTTGCGGAATTGAGATATCCATCTGCATATCGGCAGAATTGATAGCTGCATGACTCTCTTTAACTACCTCCTCCAGCGCCATACACTGTTTACCAGAGCGCAAATCTTCAGCTTGTCCCGGGCTAAAAACTGTGTCCTTAAGTGACAAGCTTTTGACCAGATCATAGGAAAGGCACGCTTTGGTACCCGCCCCTTCACGAATGACCTGAACATTTTCCCGACCAATCTGACGACCATTCAGGAAAATATCCAGCGTATAAGTACCAGGATCAATAGGGTTACCGGTTGCATAGCGGGCCACATCAACTTTAACGCCCGGTAAATTCTTCACAAATGATTCGTCAAAATCATACGAATTTTCTGCAAATGCGGCGCCTGTTGATGCAGTTAAAAAAAGCGCCAGAAAAGATCGGTAAAATATTTTTGCCGTTGGTTTATTATTTTTAATCATCCTTGCCATCATTATTACCCCTGATGAGTTACCAAAGTTACTGACTAATTTTGGCGTCTACATTGCGTGCAGCGCCATAATCATCCAGATATTGATAATGAAAGTTTGTTTTTATTTGATTTGCGTTCAATCCTTTTAGGGAGAAGCTTTTTGTTTCGCCTGGTGCAAGCATATCTCCCTTTTCACTGACTACTTTTCGCCCCGCGTTATCCTCGGCATTGATCTGTGAAACGTTGACGTAAAACGAAGAGTTATTGGTTGCTGTCAGCTGATTCGCTTTCTCCCCTTGATGCCAGATAAGACCCGACGCTGCTTCTGTTGCTTGCATCGCATCGAACCGGGCTGGGCGAAAGAAAATTTTGATGCGGCTACGAATAGCCATTTGCAACTGATTTTGATTCGCAAGGCTTTTATCGCGAGGAGGGATGTCGAGTACGTTAAGCCAGAATACCGACTCTTTATCTTTGGGCAGGTTTGAACCGGTATAAACGATACGTAATGTCTGTCCTTTGTTAGCCTCCATACGGAAAACAGGCGGTAGCAAGACAAACGGTACGTTTATTTTATCCAGTGCTTCATCAGGATTTCCATTGTCAATCCAGGCCTGTACCAGCGCAGGTTGATTGCCATGGTTATCTAAGCGGACTGTGACTTCTTTTTCTGTTGCGGGGTAGATTACCCGGGTGCCGATAATCGTCACGCTGGCAAAAGCCGATGAGGTCACCGTAAAAGCCAGCAGACAGGAGATCAAAAATTTAAAACTTTTTTTTTTCATGATTTTGACAGAAATGATGATAGAGGAAGAGAGGTGGGAACAGATGCTCCCACCATAATCAATTACAGGTAATTGATTGAATAGTTCACAGCTGATAAGACGGTACCAGCAGTAGCTGCACCAGTTGCATAGTACTGAGCAGAATAAGTCAGAGTACCTGCACCAGCAGTCAGAGCGACAGTTTTTGGAGAGGTGGTCTGCTCAGTGCTACCCGCGTTCAACACGTCATTTCCGCTAAGCAGCTGCAGGTCAACATTCGTTGCAGTACCAGTATTGGTCAAGCGACCATCAGCATTGACGTTGGCACCTTGTTCAAAGTAAGCGTACACGTCACCAGTCGTAGCTGAGCAATTGCTCAGCGCCATAGTGAAGCGAGTGTTACCTGCAGTCTGACCAGATGTGCTTAAAATGCTACTTGCTACTTTAGGCAGTGTAACGGTTGCAGTGCTGCCGCCGCCGTTTACGCTTACAGTACAAGTCTGAGACGCAATATTTCCTGTGAAGTTAATGGTGCCATCTGAAGCTTCAGCAGCATTAACGTGAGCAGCAGCCAGCATCAGACCAAGAGCAACCATAGATAACTTTTTCATATACTTTCCTTTGTATAAAATAATTAATAACATCAATTAATGAACGGTTTAATAATCGTTCACTTCCCTGGAGGATTCATTCCTCACAAAAGAATTAGAAAATCAGCAATCCAAATACGACTGCTGCTGCGACACCAACAATACCCATGCCAAAGGCAGACCCACTAACCGGGTTCGCTGCTGGAATTGAGTCTGGGCGCGTCCATTCAGTTTTCTCTTCTGAGCTTGCGCCTAGCTGCTTAAAGAAATCCAGGATCACCGAAGTTAATGAACCACCGCTAACGCCTTCGATTTCTTTATTGTTCAATTCACGCATGTTGTTTCCTTAAGCTGTAATTACAGATGCATTAGGATCAAACTGGTTTTCAACGACCGCGTTAAACCAGCCTGCCGTGCTATCCCAGCCATTCATAGCACCATATAAAGCACCATCAACAAGACCAAGGACTGCGCCGACAATCAGACCTACACCGGCAGAGACAATACCAACGCCTAACACGCCACCGGTGCTTCCGCCACTCATTCCCCATTTAAGACCAAAAGAACTAATACCCGTAACGGCACCAACGACTACAGCACCAATAAAGTCAAAAAAACCTGCTCCTGAAACGTTTTGCATTTCAAAAGATGTTAACTCTCTCATCGATATCTCCATGTATCATTTTTTCAATATTATTATTTATGCCGCTTCTAGCGAACGGCGCTATTAGAATGGGTGGTCATAAAAAATGAAATAGTAAAACATCCATAATTCTTCTTTTGTTATCATAAGCAAGGATATGGCTATTATATTTTTACACAAAATTAACTGCTGTTGGTATTCTGGAATTTTTTGAGCGTAAATTATTCTTATGCGTGATTTAACCATTAACAGCACTGCTTATGCCTGATGCTTAAAATTATCTGGCATCCGGGAAGCGCATGCCATGAACGTGGTTCAGTGAAACTGATTCATCTATGAATAAGCTTGTGCATAAAGCCATGAGTTAATGATTTCACTTGCCTGAATGTGAAGTCATTTGAGAAGTGGAATTAAAAAGGGAAAAATCCCATTTGCCAATTTATGGTGATTTAATCTAGGTAAATTATATTTATCAGGATAAAAAACTAAATATATAAAGATAATCAATTTAAGTATCTGTTTAATGGGTGCCGTGGTTTAATTCCTTCCATGCAATGCTGCCTGACAGCGTAACTTTAGTAAGGAGCATTAACATTGATGCCAATTTGATTTTTTTCTTTTCAGCCATGCTGGAAAATTGAGTGAGGTGTTTAAATACGTGCTTTTAAAATAGCATGCTCATAACATCATCTTTCAAATGGTAATGGTAAATTCTTTTTTTAGGAAAAAAGTTATAACACTGCCCGTAAGGTGCTACAAAGTAGATTTATGTGCTAACTAAACAGCATTTTAATGGTGTAAGATCTGGTTATTCTTTCTTTTATTAGCCTGAATGTCTTTATTTATTTGTATTTGCGGTTTTGAATTTTGTTGGGTCGGTTTTATTATAGTGGAACCGATAAAGACTATTTTTAACTGCCCGAGTTATGGAGGCGAGCTCAGGTAAGCGAGTACACCAGGCGAAAGAAAACTGATTTTACGAATTGTTGCTAATCACTGACCAATGCGTCAGTTAGATTGAGTTAATTAATATGTATAGAGTGACTGAAAATCATGAACGGATCATCGATGCATTAGCAGGATTTACGCAGATTGCTAATCCAGATGAAATTTCAAGAGGCAAGCGCCGTTATCATTTGACTAAAGATCATGTACGTCGCGTTATGTTCATTCTTGACGGCGATTTTTTACTTAAACTTAAAGGCGAGAATAAGGTTTTGAATATCTTATCCGCTCCGTTTGTTGTCGGCGTCACTCCAGCTTTAGACGAGCCGCCAGTCTATCTGGAACGAGTCGATTATGGAAAAGTCAGTTTCATTGACTATGACGTGTTCTGGCGATTGGTTTTTGAGAAAGATCTTTTTAATGACGCAATGTCTATTTTATCAGGACAGTATTCTGATCTGATGAATTACATTCAGTTACCAAAAAGTAACTCATATGATGAAGTTCTTTCTTTGATTGAAAGATGGAAAAAACTGCCGACTCATTTAAAGAAACGATTTTCAGCACTATATCTTATTGAAAATAGTTCTCATTTATCAAAAAGTTCCATTTGCAGAGTGCTCAAGGAACTAAAAGAGAAAGGCGAATTGGTACTGATTAACGGTAAGTTCACCTGAATATAATATTTGTCATCGTGAATTTTGTGATGCTGAAGGGAAAAAATGGATGTTAATGTGGTTTGTACGGATGACAATTACTTCTTCAGACTGGGCATATCAAAGGTAATTGAGGAGGCACTGCTATCTGATGCAGAAGTAAAATTTTTATCAGGTTTTGATAGTCATAACCTGCGGCAGGCTGACTTCATCCTGATCAATGTTTCGCAATGGCGTCTTTATATGTGTCAACCCGCTTATCGCGAGCGAAAGCCTGGCAGTATCATATTGGTATTTACCGATGATTTCGGAGAGAAAATTAAAAACCCGTTACCATTTTGTTATCAATCTTTGCTTGAAGTGTCAAAAAGGGATTCGGTACGTTTAATCACTGAGAAAATAACCAAGGCCTGGTTAAACACTCAGGGAAGAGTTATGGGATATCTGCCTTCAGACTGTTTACGGTGCGAATTTGCACGTATCACCGTGGTGCAACTTCAGGTGCTTAGTTTTTTGAAGAAAGGATACAGTGTAATCCAGACAGCAAAAAGGTTAGATTTGTCAGTTAAAACAATCTATGCACATAAATATAATGTGATGAGAAAGTTCGCTCTGAAAGGAGACAAAGAATTTAATGCATTTATCAATGATGTCTCGTTGCTTGAACTTTACAAAGGAGTTATCAATGTAAATGAGATTTAACGTTATCCAGAGGCGTAGGCTCACCCTTCTGCGCTGTTTAAATTTCCCATTTTTTATTTTTTAAGGAGTTGTCAACTCCTGTTCAACATCGGATATAAGGTGTTTTAAATATAGTGATTAAGCACCTTAAGGAGAGTTATATGGAAAATAATTCACGTTTAACATGCAAAGCATCGAATAGTCCCTTTAAATTTATGCAGGGAGTAATGCTGAGTATGGTTTTATTACTTACAGGCTACCTGTACTGCAATTATGTTGAGGCGGCGCCATTGCAGAACGCTCCTGCGCCATCGTTGTTTAAAGAAGTCAAAAATGACAAGGCGCCGGAGCAGATACACGACCCGCGTGCGCACATTATTGTCTACCGTATTGATGAAAAAAATCCTGCCGCATCAAAACGCGTCGTTAACGTATTTGTTAATAATCAATACTATACTAGCGTAATGTCAGGTGATAGAGGGACTGAAATTAGTGTGTGTCCTGGCCAGAAAAAACTGGACGTTATGTTCAGCCAGCATGATTTTGTCCAGCCAGCAAAAATTGAAGTACCCACACCAGAGCTGAAATCAGGTGAGCGCTATTACTATCAGTTAGCGGTAAATGATCAGCAGAAAATCACGGCGCGTCTGGTGCCTGCAAAGGAAGCTGAATCTGTTTTAACCAGTCTCAAAGCACAATCACGTACGTTATCGCGTGTAGTGAATGAACGTTCTTGTTCTGAAGCGAGCGAGTCAAAACTATTGAATCACCCGGTGGCTTCTTCACTATTAAATTCTGACAGTAGTCATGCTCAGAGCAATGCTATGAAGATAGCTGATAAAAGCAGTAAAGCTCAGGGCGCTGCATACTCACTGCATTGATGCAATCTGGCACCATATTTTTTATTAATCAGTTCTGATAATGCCGTTCACTGACTCCAGAATCAAGAGTTGTGCTGGAAGCAATGTCAGGATTGCAGATTATCTCGTCATAAAATCACGGTTATTCGAAATATATGAATATAGAGATTAAGGGTTTGTGAAAGCCTTATTTCTATTGAATTTAATCAATCCTCGTTAATTAAGAAGGTTGTTATGTTGAAAGTGAACTTGCGTGGTGTGAAGGGTATTATCTCTTCATACACTGTTGATACAAAATCTGAAAATCCTACAACGATCAAAGTTCCGCATCAGGGTGCATTAAATATAGAACTGATCGATAGCGCTACAGGACATGCTCCGCAAATGGTTGTAACCAGGCGCGTTGGCAATAATCTGCAGCTTTTCTTTAGCCAGGATGATTCTCAGCATCCTGATATTGTGCTGGAAGATTATTATGATAATGAAAACGTTCATCTGATTGGGCTGGGCGAAAACGGTCAATTTTATGAATATGTGCCGACTTCCGGCGATGTGGCTGAATACCCGCCAGCTTTAACTGAAGGTCAGAGCGGTGAACAGGTATTAGGTGGTGAAGGATATGCCAGTGCCGATCCGCTGACTGCCAGTCACAACAATTTTGGTTGGTTGCCTTTTATGCTGCTGGGCGGCGCGGCAGGCGGCGTTGCTATTGGTGCGTCCGGGCGTGGTAGCAGTGGCCATGACTCTTCCGCTAAGAGTGTATCGGTGACACTTGATCCTGTTGCGGACAGTGATAATGATGGTCGTCCAGAGTTTTCCGGAACATCGAATAGCCCTGACTCACAGGTTGTCATTCAACTGCCTGATGGCACCCAGATCACGACCCAGACGGACAGTGAAGGTAACTGGTATGTGGAAGCACCGACTTCACAACCAAATGGCACCGTCACTGTTACGGTAACTGATAGTGCGGGCAATAGCGGTAGCCTGACTGAAGAGTTTACTGACACCTCTTCGCCAGAAGCGGCGGTTATAAATAGCAATGATGATGAACAAATCTCAGGTAAAGCAGAACCTGGTTCAACTGTGGTTATTTCCGATGGCAGTACCGGTGAAACCACCACGGTTGTAGTTGATGAAAATGGTGACTGGAGTATCCAGCCTAACCCTGTCAATGAAGGGGATACCGACGTAACTATCGTGGTTGTCGATCCTGCGGGTAATGTCTCTCCGCCGTCCAACGGTTCCCGACCGGACATAACTCCTCCAGATAACATCAACTCCGGCATTGTCAGTGACTCAGTCACCCTGACGGACGACGTCGGTGCGATCACCGGCGAGATTGCCAGCGGCTCGGTCACCGACGACGCGCGGCCGACCCTTTCCGGCGACGCAACCGCCGACATCGATCACGTCAACATCTATGACAACGGCGAGCTCGTCGGCAGCGCAGCGGTGGACGCGGACGGCAAGTGGAGCTGGACGCCGGAGCAGGATATGGCGGACGGCACCTCCCACGACCTGACGGTTGCGGCGGTGGACGCGGCGGGCAACGAAGGCCCGCAGGCAGACGGCGACTGGAGCTTTACCGTTGACACCAGCACGGCGGCTCCGGAAATCACGAACAACACCGAGGACGAGCTGGCCGGTAACGCCGAGCCGGGCGCGGTGATCGTAATCACCGATCCGGTCAGCGACAGCGTGACCAGCACGGTGGCGGATGCTGACGGTCACTGGAGCATCCAGCCGAATCCGGCGGGCGTGGACGCCAAAGACGTCGTGGTGGAAGCCACCGACGAGGCGGGCAA
>NZ_JALNPO010000011.1:0-135540 GCF_024520895.1 Pantoea sp. Fr-CA_6
GCGAGGACGGCCCGGCAGCAGCAGAGGTGCGCTGGCCCGCACTGCGGCTCGCTCGCCCGGAAAAAAAGCTGCCACGTTTGACCGTGACAGCCTTTACAAATCTAATCTTAACTGATCAGCATTACGACCCGATGTCGCCCTGCTTTAACTCAATCAGCGCAGGAAGGCGGGCTGATTCTGCTCAAACTGCGAAATGGAGGCTTCGTGCTGCAGCGTCAGACCGATGCTGTCCAGGCCGTTAATCATGCAGTGGCGGCGGAAGCTGTCGAGCTCGAACGAATAGACTTTATCGCCAGCGGTGACCGTCTGCGCTTCCAGGTCTACCGTAAAGCTGATGCCGGGCTGGTCCGCAACCAGTCTGAACAGCTCATCCACTTCCTCTTCGCTTAACTTCACCGGCAGCAGCTGGTTGTTGAAGCTGTTGCCATAAAAGATATCCGCGAAGCTCGGCGCAATCACCACGTGAAAACCAAAATCGGTCAGTGCCCAGGGCGCATGCTCACGTGAAGAGCCGCAGCCAAAGTTTTCACGCGCCAGCAGGATACTGGTGCCTTTGAACTCAGGCTTGTTCAGCACAAAGCCGGGCGTTGGCACGGTGCCCGCGTCATCTTCAAAACGCCAGTCGTGGAACAGATGCTGTCCAAAACCGGTGCGCGTAACCTTCTGCAAAAACTGCTTGGGAATGATCGCGTCGGTATCGACGTTCGCGGCATCCAGCGGCGCAACAATGCCGGTGTGCTGAGTAAATTTATTCGCCATGACTTAAGCTCCTGTCGTCAGTTCACGGATGTCGGCAAAGTGGCCGGTTACGGCAGCCGCCGCGGCCATTGCCGGGCTGACCAGATGAGTACGTCCACCACGGCCCTGACGGCCTTCAAAGTTACGGTTGCTGGTTGACGCGCAACGCTCGCCCGGATTCAGGCGGTCATTGTTCATCGCCAGACACATTGAGCAGCCTGGCAGACGCCATTCAAAGCCCGCTTCAAGGAAGATTTTGTCCAGACCTTCCGCTTCGGCCTGCGCTTTCACCGGGCCGGAACCCGGCACCACCATGGCGACCACGCCAGGCGCGACTTTGCGGCCTTTGGCGATGGCGGCGGCGGCACGCAGATCTTCAATACGTGAGTTGGTGCAGGAGCCGATAAACACTTTATCAATCGCCACATCGGTCAGTTTGATGCCTGGCTGCAGGTTCATGTAGGCCAGGGCTTTTTCGGCTGAGGCGCGCTCAACCGGATCGGCGAACGAGGCCGGATTTGGGATCACCTGATCAACGGCAATAACCTGACCCGGATTGGTGCCCCAGGTGACCTGCGGTGCAATCTCTTCAGCATGCAGCGTTACTACCGCATCATATTTCGCGCCTTCGTCAGACTTCAGGGTGCGCCAGTAATCAACGGCCTGCTCCCATTTCTCACCCTGCGGCGAGAACTGACGACCTTTCAGATAGTTGAAGGTGGTCTCATCCGGTGCCACCAGGCCCGCTTTCGCACCCATCTCAATCGCCATGTTGCACAGGGTCATACGACCTTCCATGCTCAGCGCCTGAATCGCCGGACCGCAGAATTCGACCACATAGCCGGTTCCGCCTGCGCTGCCGGTTTTGCCAATGATCGCCAGCACGATATCTTTAGCCGTAATGCCGGTTGACGCCTGGCCCAGCACTTCAATCTTCATGGTTTTTGCCCGACCCTGCTTCAGGGTCTGGGTAGCAAACACATGTTCAACTTCAGAGGTGCCGATACCAAAGGCCAGCGAGCCAAACGCACCGTGCGTGGCGGTGTGCGAGTCGCCGCACACAATCGTCATACCCGGCAGCGTCATGCCCTGCTCAGGACCGATAACGTGGACGATGCCCTGGAACGGATGATTCAGGTCATACAGCTGTACGCCAAACTCAGCGCAGTTTTTCATCAGCTCCTGCATCTGAATACGCGCCATCTCGCCCGATGCATTGATATCTTTGGTCTGCGTAGAAACGTTGTGATCCATAGTGGCAAAGGTTTTGCCCGGCTGACGGACTTTACGTCCGTGGGCGCGCAGACCATCAAAGGCCTGGGGCGAGGTCACCTCATGGATCAGATGGCGATCAATGTAGAGTAACGGCGTTTCTTCTGGCGTTTCGTGGACGACATGTGCATCAAATAACTTCTGGTATAAGGTTTTCATTTTTTTATTTTTCCTCGGCGATAAAGCGGGCAATGATGCTGCCCATCTCATCTGTGCTGACCGCTGGACCATCACCGGCTAAATCTTTGGTGCGGTAGCCCTGTTCCAGCGCACGGCTGATGGCACGTTCGATACTGTCGGCAGCCTCATCGGCATTCAGGCTGTAACGCAGCAGCAGCGACAGTGACAGGATCTGGGCGACCGGGTTGGCAATATTCTGACCGGCGATATCCGGCGCCGAGCCACCCGCGGGTTCGAACAGGCCAAAGCCCGCTTCATTCAGGCTGGCGGAAGGCAGCATCCCCATCGAGCCGGTAATCATGGCGCACTCATCAGAGAGAATATCGCCGAACAGGTTGGAGCAGAGCAGCACGTCAAACTGCGACGGGTCTTTGATCAACTGCATGGTGGCGTTGTCGATATAGATGTGGCTCAGCTGCACGTCCGGATACTCTTTGGCCACTTCGTTGACGATTTCACGCCACATCACGGAGGTCTGCAGCACGTTGGCTTTATCAACCGAGGTGACTTTGTTACGGCGTTTGCGCGCCGATTCAAACGCGATGCGGGCAATACGCTCAATTTCGAAACGGTGATAAACCTCGGTATCAAATGCACGCTCTTCCGGGCCGCTGCCTTCACGTCCTTTCGGCTGACCAAAGTAGATGCCGCCGGTCAGTTCACGCACGCACAGAATGTCGAAGCCTTTGGCAGCAATGTCGGCGCGCAGTGGGCAAAATGCCTCCAGTCCGCTGTAGAGCGCAGCCGGACGCAGGTTACTGAACAGCTTAAAATGTTTGCGCAGCGGCAGCAGCGCACCGCGCTCCGGTTGCGATGCCGGCGGTAAGTGCTCCCACTTCGGGCCGCCAACGGAACCAAACAGGATCGCGTCGGCCTGCTCGCAGCCTGCAACCGTTGCGGGTGGCAGGGGTTCGCCATGCTGATCGATAGCAATGCCGCCGACCGCATACTCCTGGGTGGTGATCTGCATATCAAAGCGCTGACGAATGGCATCCAGCACTTTCATAGCCTGCGCCATCACTTCCGGGCCGATACCATCACCGGGTAAAACTGCGATATGAGATGAGCTGGACATGGTTATACGGTTTCCTTCTGATCTTTAAATTTGCGCTGCAATTCTTGTTCAACCTGACGGGCACGCCAGATATTGTTCAGAGCGTTGACCATCGCTTTGGCGGAGGACTCCACAATATCGGTCGCCAGACCAATGCCGTGGAACTTGCGGCCGTTGTAGCTCACGACGATATCGACCTGACCCAGCGCATTCTCGCCGTGGCCTTTCGCGGTCAGCTTGTAGTTAACCAGCTCAGCGTCGAACTGGGTGATACGGTTAATCGCCTGGTAGACCGCGTCAACCGGGCCGTTACCGGTGGCTGCATCCGATTTAGCGACATCGCCGCAGCCCAGATTGACAGAGGCGGTGGCGGTGATGCTGGAACCGGTCTGGACGTTAAATTCGTGCAGCTGGAAATGTTCCGGCTCTTCATTCTGCTTGTTGATAAAGGCCAGCGCTTCCAGGTCGTAATCGAAAACCTGACCTTTTTTATCGGCCAGTTTCAGGAAGGCGTCATACAGCGTATCCAGATTGTAATCCTGCTCGGCATAGCCCATCTCTTCCATACGATGTTTTACCGCCGCGCGGCCAGAACGTGAGGTCAGGTTCAGCTGGATTTTGTGTAAGCCGATCGATTCCGGCGTCAGGATTTCATAGTTCTCGCGGTTCTTCAGCACGCCATCCTGATGGATACCCGAGGAGTGAGCGAAGGCGTTAGAGCCGACCACTGCCTTGTTCGCCGGGATCGGCATGTTGCAGATCTGGCTGACCATCTGGCTGGTACGGTAGATTTCCAGATGATTGATATTGGTATGCACGTTCATGATCTGCTGGCGGGTTTTAATCGCCATGATCACCTCTTCCAGCGCACAGTTACCGGCACGTTCACCCAGGCCATTCATCGTTCCTTCCACCTGACGCGCGCCCGCCTGTACGGCAGCCAGGGCGTTGCCCGTTGCCATACCCAGGTCATCGTGGGTGTGAACAGAGATAATTGCTTTGTCGATGTTAGGAACGCGATTCATCAGCTCGCCGATGATGTGGGCATACTCGCCTGGCAGGGTGTAGCCAACGGTATCCGGGATGTTGATGGTGGTGGCACCGGCGTTAATCGTGGCTTCTACCATCCGGCACAGGTCATCAATCGGGGTACGGCCGCCATCTTCGCAGGAGAACTCAACGTCGCTGGTGTAATTGCGCGCACGCTTCACCATATGCACCGCACGCTCAATCACTTCCGGCAGCGTGCTGCGCAGTTTGGTGGCGATGTGCATCGGCGAGGTGGCGATAAAGGTATGAATACGGAAGGCTTCGGCAACGCGCAGTGATTCGTACGCCGCATCAATATCTTTTTCCACACAGCGTGCCAGACCGCAGACCCGACTGTTTTTAATGGTGCGCGCAATGGTCTGCACAGACTCAAAGTCGCCCGGTGAGGAGACCGGGAAACCGACTTCCATCACATCCACGCCCATGCGCTCCAGCGCTAAAGCAATCTGCAATTTTTCTTTCACACTCAGGCTGGCCTGTAATGCCTGCTCACCGTCGCGCAGAGTGGTATCGAAAATAATGACTTGCTGGCTCATCGTAATCATCCTTATGCTTTTTCTGGCCTGGCAACGAGCATAAAAAAACCCGCGACAGGCGCGGGTTTTTAACTTTCAGCAGGTTTGAATCAGTGTTTGATTCCGCCCACAAGTCTACCGCGCAAGCTGAGTGCGTTTAGTAGTAGACCGAGAAGGCGAACAGAACGAAACATGGATTCAAACCTTATAAAATGTTGTGCTATACATATTGGTACTGGAATCACTCAGGGATGTCAACCTTCAATGCAGGGGTATTCTTAGTGGTGCCAGAGGAAGATATTCTGTTATTTAACGGTCAGGCAGCGTAATGAACAGCGCCGTAGTGGCTGCGGAGGCAATCGACCCGGGAATGAGCACTGATTCTGCGGGTCTTTGATTTTATTATGTTGAAAATTAAAGACTTTATCGGAAGGGTGCCGCACGAGGATACAGGATATATCACCTGCTCTTTAGCATAATCGAATGCGCTTCAGCGATTTACTGGTTAATTACGCCAGAAAAGAAAAGTGTCAGGCGATTGTGGGCCAGGGCAGCCGGGTAATAAGTTTTCGTTATTTCTTAGATCACGCTGAAAATAATTTCTTAATCAGCATTTTCCTCTGCGGTTCTGCCGCGTAATTAGTTTAATCCGCGCAGCCAATTCTTATCGGGCAGAGCCTTTACGCCCCTGCCTTTTAATTTACGTGGGTTTGCGGTTTGCCTGCCCGGTTAACTGCGGTTATGGTAATCGACCTACTCTCAGAAAAATAAACTCAACAGATTTCTCTGTAACCGGACAGCGGCAGTTGTTTCCGCTGTCATGCATAAACATAAGATTTTGATTGGCAAAGCAGGCACCGGGGCTTTGTGGTACGCGCTAACGAGCGTATTAACAGAGCCGGGTCCGCAAGCCTGGAGGCAGAAGATGGAGATGTTGTCAGGAGCCGAAATGGTCGTCCGTTCGTTAATCGATCAGGGCGTTAAGCAGGTATTCGGTTATCCGGGTGGCGCAGTGTTGGATATCTATGATGCGCTGCAAACCGTCGGGGGTATCGATCACATTCTGGTGCGTCATGAGCAGGGTGCGGTGCACATGGCTGACGGCCTGGCGCGCGCCACCGGTGAAGTCGGCGTGGTGCTCGTCACCTCCGGACCCGGCGCAACCAATGCGATTACCGGTATCGCCACCGCCTATATGGACTCGATTCCGCTGGTGATCCTCTCGGGTCAGGTTCCCTCGTCGCTGATTGGCTATGACGCCTTTCAGGAGTGCGACATGGTCGGCATCTCTCGTCCGGTAGTGAAGCACAGCTTCCTGGTGAAAAGTACCGAAGAGATCCCAACCGTGTTGAAAAAGGCGTTCTGGCTGGCTTCCACCGGACGTCCGGGGCCGGTGGTGATCGATCTGCCGAAAGATATTCTGAATCCGGCCAACAAGTTGCCTTATCACTGGCCGGATACGGTGAGCATGCGCTCCTACAATCCGACTATTCAGGGCCATAAAGGCCAGATTAAGCGTGCGCTGACCACATTGCTGGCCGCGAAGAAGCCGGTGATCTACGCCGGTGGTGGTGCCATTACCGCCGGCTGCGAAGCGGAACTGTTAAAGCTGGCCGAAAGCCTGAATATTCCGGTGACGACCTCGCTGATGGGCCTGGGCGCGTTCCCTGGCACTCATCGTCAGTGCGTTGGCATGCTCGGTATGCACGGCACATACGAAGCCAACATGACGATGCACAACACCGACCTGATTTTTGGTATCGGTGTGCGCTTTGATGACCGCACCACCAACAACCTGGCGAAGTATTGTCCCAACGCCACGGTGATGCATATCGATATCGACCCGACCTCTATCTCTAAGACGGTGGCGGCGGATATCCCGATTGTCGGTGATGCGAAGCAGGTGCTGCAGCAGATGCTGGAGTTACTGGCACAAAGCGAAAGCCAGCGCGCTGAGAGCCTGCACGACTGGTGGCAGGAGATTGAGGGCTGGCGCAGTCGTCACTGCCTGGAATTTGATCGCACCAGCGACAAAATCAAGCCGCAGGCGGTGATTGAAACCATCAGCCGTCTGACCAAAGGCGATGCGTATGTGACCTCGGATGTGGGCCAGCACCAGATGTTTGCTGCGCTCTATTATCCTTTCGATAAACCGCGCCGCTGGATCAATTCCGGCGGTCTGGGCACCATGGGCTTTGGCCTGCCTGCTGCGCTGGGTGTGAAGATGGCGCTGCCGGACGAAACAGTCATCTGCGTAACGGGCGATGGCAGTATCCAGATGAACATTCAGGAGCTTTCCACCGCGCTGCAGTACGATCTGCCGGTGCTGGTGCTGAACCTGAATAACCGGGTGCTGGGCATGGTGAAGCAGTGGCAGGATATGATCTACTCCGGTCGTCACTCCCAGTCTTATATGGAGTCACTGCCTGACTTCGTGCGTCTGGCGGAAGCTTACGGCCACGTCGGGATCGCGATTGAGCATCCGGCTGAGCTGGAAGAGAAGCTGACGCTGGCGCTGGAAACCCTGGCGAAGGGACGTCTGGTATTTGTGGATGTCACCGTTGACGGTAGCGAGCATGTTTACCCGATGCAGATTCGCGGTGGCAGCATGGATGAGATGTGGTTGAGCAAAACGGAGAGGACATAATTATGCGTCGTATTTTATCAGTTCTGCTGGAGAACGAATCCGGCGCATTATCCCGTGTCGTCGGCCTGTTCTCGCAGCGCGGCTATAACATTGAGAGCCTGACCGTGGCGCCAACGGATGATCCTACGCTGTCGCGGATGACCATTCAGACGGTGGGCGATCAGAAGGTGCTGGAGCAGATTGAAAAGCAGCTGCACAAGCTGGTAGATGTGCTGCGCGTTACCGAGCTGGGGCAGGGCGCCTATGTTGAGCGCGAAATCATGCTGGTGAAGATTCAGGCGAGCGGTTATGGCCGCGAAGAGGTGAAGCGTAACGCCGAGATCTTCCGTGGTCAGATCATCGACGTAACGCCGACGCTGTACACGGTTCAGCTGGCAGGCACCAGTGACAAACTGGATGCCTTCCTGAGTACCGTTCGCGATGTGGCTGAAATTGTTGAAGTGGCACGCTCCGGTATCGTCGGCGTTTCACGCGGCGATCGTATCATGCGTTAATCACGCAGCGTCATCATCAATCCTCACCTAACCCGGCGAAATGCCGGGTTTTTTTATTTTTTATGCGCCAGGCGAGTTACATTCAGAAAAGCGGTTGCTCCGCGCACTTTTCTGCTGTTAGATGATAGCCATGAGTTATCCATAGCTTAACTGCGGCTATTTCTGCCGTAAAAGCGGATTTGATGGTGGGGTTATCGTGAAACTGGATGAAATTGCGCGTTTGGCAGGCGTGTCGCGCACCACGGCCAGTTATGTGATCAATGGCAAAGCGCGGCAGTATCGTGTCAGCGACAAAACCGTTGAGAAAGTCATGGCGGTGGTACGTGAGCATAATTATCACCCCAATGCGGTGGCTGCCGGGCTGCGCGCCGGGCGTACGCGCTCAATTGGGTTAGTGATCCCCGATCTGGAAAATACCAGTTATACCCGTATTGCGAACTATCTTGAGCGGCAGGCCCGTCAGCGCGGCTATCAGCTGCTGATCGCCTGTTCTGAAGATCAGCCCGATAACGAGATGCGCTGCATTGAGCATCTGTTACAGCGCCAGGTCGATGCGATCATCGTTTCTACCTCGTTACCGCCAGAGCATCCCTTTTATCAGCGCTGGATCAACGATCCCCTGCCGATTATTGCGTTAGATCGCGCGCTGGATCGTGAACATTTCACCAGCGTAGTGGGTGCCGATCAGGACGATGCCCATATGCTGGCGGCTGAACTGCGTCAGCTTGAGGTCAAAAATGTGCTGTTCCTCGGTGCGTTACCCGAGCTGTCGGTAAGTTTCCTGCGCGAGCTGGGTTTCCGCGATGCATGGAAAGACGATCCCCGGCCGATTGACTACATCTACTGCAATAGCTTCGAACGCACAGCCGCCGCGGCACTGTTTGAACAATACCTTGAAGATCACCCGATGCCGGAGGCGCTTTTTACCACCTCATTTGGTCTGCTGCAGGGTGTGATGGATGTGACGCTGAAACGAGACGGACGGCTTCCGACCGAGCTGGCCATCGCCACCTTTGGCGACCACGAATTACTGGACTTTCTTGAGTGTCCGGTGCTGGCGGTGGGTCAGCGTCATCGCGACGTGGCAGAGCGCGTGCTGGAATTAGTTTTAGCCTCGCTGGATGAACCCAGAAAACCAAAACCCGGGTTAACCCGCATTCGCCGTAATTTATACCGTCGCGGACAATTAAGCCGAAAAGTTAAATGAGTCACGGGCAGTATTACGCTGCCCGCCCATTTTATTTAACGATTTAACTGATTAAATAAACAGGTCGACGTAAAAAAGCGTAAATTCTGCTCATCAAATCTAACAAAGCAGAAAGGGTTATTTTTATTATCTGCTTACAACTTCAACAAACTTACTTTCCCGTCTGGCCTGAAGCCGCTGGGCTTCCTTTCGGAAATCCCCTAAAATGCCGCCGCTGTCTCAGAAACCACGATTAATATTTAGCCCTTTACATTGTTTCATTTTTAGTCGTTTTTTTCCGGGCAGTTTTTTTTATTCAGGTATTCATCGGCTTAATTTTTACTTTCCCCTTTTATTCGTTTATATCGTCGCCAGAGATTAATTCTTCACTCTGTAAATAGTGATATTCACCTGCCGCTCCGGCTTGACAAGGATTTCATGGGATCCTTAAACTCGTTTCGTGGTAAAAAGTGGGATAAAGTGGCGTAAATGGGTGATGAGGAGAAGAGACTGGCATGTTCCGCGGAGCAACGTTAGTCAATCTCGACAGCAAAGGGCGGCTCGCCGTACCCACGCGATATCGCGATTTGCTGATTGGGGAGTCTCAGGGGCAGATGGTCTGTACCATCGACCTCCACCAGCCATGCCTGTTGCTTTATACCCTGCCCGAATGGGAAATCATTGAAAAAAAGCTGGCACGCCTTTCCAGTATGAATCCACTTGAGCGCCGCGTGCAGCGTTTGCTGCTGGGGCATGCCAGTGAATGTCAGATGGATAATGCAGGCCGCCTGCTGCTGGCGAATACGCTTCGGCAGCACGCAAAATTAACCAAAGAAGTGATGCTGGTTGGACAGTTCAATAAGTTTGAGCTGTGGGATGAACAGACCTGGTATCAACAAGTCAGGGACGATATTGACGCAGAACAGTCGGCTCAGGAGCCTTTATCTGAGCGGTTGCAGGACTTGTCGCTATAGCTATGCAGGAAAATTTCAAACATACCACCGTGCTGTTGGATGAGGCGGTTAACGGCCTCAATATCAGGGAAGACGGTATTTACATCGACGGCACTTTTGGTCGTGGTGGCCATTCACGCCTGATTCTTTCGCAGCTGGGAGAGAAGGGAAAGCTGATCGCCATCGATCGTGATCCGCAAGCTATCGCCGCTGCCGCAGAGATCACCGACCCGCGTTTTTCAATTATTCATGGCCCTTTTTCTGCGCTGGCAGAGTATGTCTCTGAACGGGATCTGGTCGGAAAGATTGACGGCATTTTGCTGGACCTGGGGGTTTCATCACCGCAGCTGGATGACGCCGAACGTGGCTTCTCCTTTATGCGTGACGGACCGCTGGATATGCGAATGGACCCGTCGCGCGGGCACTCCGCCGCAGAATGGTTGCTGCACGCAGAAGAGGCGGATATCGCGTTTGTCCTGAAGACATACGGTGAAGAGCGATTCGCCAAACGCATCGCCCGGGCCATTGTCGAGCGTAATCGTGAACAGCCGATGACCCGGACCCGGGAACTGGCTGAGGTGATCTCAATTGCCATGCCGGTAAAAGATAAGTTTAAGCATCCGGCCACGCGCAGCTTCCAGGCGATTCGTATCTGGATTAACAGCGAACTGGAAGAGATCGATATTGCCCTGAAAGGCGCTGTTGAAGTGCTGGCCCCGCAGGGCCGCCTCTCTGTTATCAGCTTCCATTCACTGGAAGATCGGCTGGTGAAGCGCTTTATGCGCGATCAGAGTCGCGGACCGCAGGTGCCGCCTGGGATTCCCATGACTGAACATCAGCTGCGTGCCCTGGGTGGGCGTGAACTGAAGTTGCTCGGCAAAATGTCGCCGGGTGACGCTGAAGTCTCTGAAAACCCACGTGCGCGCAGCTCGGTATTACGTATCGCGGAGAAAACCGACGCATGATCGGTAATGAGCGTCACAGTCTGCCTGCCGTTATCGGCGGGGATCTGCTGCGAAAAGGCAAGATTCCGGTGCTGTTGCTGATCGCTGTGGTGGTTTCTGCCGTGCTGGTGGTGACTACCACCCATAAAACACGACTGTTAACCGCGCAGCGCGAACAGCTGGTGCTGGAGCGTGACGCACTCGATATCGAGTGGCGCAACCTGATCCTGGAAGAGAATGCACTGGGCGATCACAGCCGTGTTGAACGCATCGCCACCGAGAAGCTGCAACTGCAGCACGTTGATCCTTCACAAGAAAATATCGTGGTGCAGAAATAAGGACCTCAGATAGCGAATGAGCGGCACAGGCAGAACGCTGAAATTGAAGAAACCGGAAGATAAAGCCAGCTTTGTAAGCTGGCGTTTTGCGTTGCTGTGCGGCTGTATTTTACTGGCGCTGGGTGGATTGCTGTCACGTGTGGCCTGGCTGCAGGTGATTAATCCTGGCAAGCTGGTAAAAGAGGGCGATCTGCGCTCGCTGCGTGTTCAGGCGGTGCCCACCTCACGCGGCATGATCAGCGATCGCGCCGGACGCCCGCTGGCAGTCAGCGTGCCGGTCAACGCTATCTGGGCCGATCCCAAAGAGCTGCACGCCGGTGGCGGCGTGACGCTGGACAGCCGCTGGAAGGCGCTTTCCGATGCGCTCTCTATTCCCCTTGATCAGCTGGCCGCCCGCGTGAATGCCAATCCCAAAGGCCGCTTTGTCTATCTGGCGCGCCAGGTCAATCCGGCTATCGGTGACTACGTTAAAAAACTCAAACTTCCCGGTATTCATCTGCGCGAAGAGTCGCGCCGTTACTATCCTGCCGGGCAGGTCACCTCCCATCTCATTGGCTTTACCAACATCGACGGGCAGGGCATTGAAGGCATCGAGAAGAGCTTTGATAAGTGGCTGACCGGTGCACCCGGCGAGCGGACGGTGCGCAAAGATCGGTACGGTCGGGTCATCGAGGATATCTCTTCGGTGGACAGCCGGGCCGCTCATAACCTGACGCTGAGCATTGATGAGCGGTTACAGGCGCTGGTTTACCGTGAACTGAATAACGCCGTTGCCTTTAACAAAGCGGAATCGGGTACGGCGGTGCTGGTGGATGTCAATACCGGTGAAGTGCTGGCGATGGCCAACAGCCCGGCTTACAACCCGAACAATCTCGGCAACACGCCAAAAGATCTGATGCGTAACCGCGCCATCACCGACATTTTCGAACCTGGCTCTACCGTGAAGCCGATGGTGGTGATGACGGCGTTGCAGCGTGGTGTGGTGAGAGAGAACAGCGTCCTGAATACCGTGCCGTACCGCGTCAATGGTCATGAGATCAAAGATGTGGCGCGCTACAACGAATTGACCCTGACAGGGGTTTTACAGAAGTCGAGTAACGTCGGTGTTTCACGTCTGGCGTTAGCGATGCCTTCCTCAGCGCTGGTAGAAACTTACGCGCGCTTTGGACTGGGCAAACCGACCAATTTGGGGCTGGTCGGGGAAAGCAGTGGCTTATACCCTAAAAAACAACGGTGGTCTGACATAGAGAGGGCCACCTTCTCTTTCGGCTACGGGCTAATGGTAACGCCGTTACAGTTAGCGCGAGTCTACGCAACGATTGGCAGCTATGGCATTAATCGCCCGCTGTCGATCACCAAAGTGGATCCGCCCGTCGCGGGACAACGCGTTTTCGATGAGTCACTGGTGAAAACCGTGATGCACATGATGGAAAGCGTGGCGCTGCCCGGTGGTGGTGGCGTCAAAGCGGCAATCAAGGGTTATCGCATTGCGATAAAAACCGGTACGGCGAAAAAGGTCGGGCCGGACGGACGCTACGTCAATAAATACATTGCCTACACCGCAGGCGTCGCGCCTGCCAGTCATCCCCGATTCGCGCTGGTGGTGGTGATCAACGATCCCCAGGCCGGCAAGTATTACGGCGGTGCGGTCTCTGCACCGGTATTTGGAGCCATCATGGGTGGCGTACTGCGTACCATGAACATCGAGCCGGACGCGTTACCGACCAATGACAAGAATGAGCTGGTGACTAACAGAAGTGAGGAATCAAGTGACAGATCGTAACCTGCGCGATTTACTCGGCCCCTGGGTGCCAGGCGCGCCGGCGCGCCCACTGCGTGACATGACCCTGGATAGCCGCATTGCGGCTTCTGGCGATCTGTTTGTCGCTGTTGCAGGCCATCAGGTTGATGGACGCCGTTTCATTCCGCAGGCAATTGCGCAGGGCGTTGCCGCTGTGGTGGCGGAAGCTGAGGGTGAAGCGGTCGACGGCGAAATCCGTGAAATGCACGGCGTACCGGTTATCTATCTGGCGCAGCTGCATCAGCGCCTTTCGGCCCTGGCAGGCCGTTTTTATCAGCAGCCGGGCGAAAAACAGAAGCTGATTGGCGTCACCGGCACCAACGGTAAAACCACCACCACCCAGCTGCTGGCGCAGTGGGCGACGCTACTGGGTGAGACCAGCGCGGTGATGGGCACCGTCGGTAATGGGCTGGTAGGTCACTTAGCGGCGGCAGAAAATACCACGGGTTCAGCGGTTGATGTTCAGCATCTGCTGCACGATCTGGCTGAAAAAGGGGCGACCCTGACCGCAATGGAAATCTCGTCACACGGATTGGTTCAGCATCGTGTCGCTGCGCTGCCGTTTGCCGCGGCGGTCTTCACCAATCTCAGTCGCGATCACCTCGATTACCACGGTGATATGCAGAGCTATGAGTCAGCTAAATGGCTGCTCTTTTCTGAGCATCAGGTTGGGCAGGCGATTCTTAACGCGGATGACGAAGTCGGTCGTCGCTGGCTGGCGCGCTTACCTGATGCCGTTGCGGTCACCATGGAGGATAACCTCCAGCCGGGCTGCCACGGGCGCTGGCTTAAAGCCGATGCGGTGGATTACCACGATAACGGCGCACATATTCGTTTCAGCTCCAGCTGGGGCAACGGCGAAATCGACAGTCCGCTGATGGGTGCCTTCAACGTCAGCAATCTGATGCTGGCGCTGGCGACGCTGCTGTCACTGGATTATCCGCTGGCGACGCTAATCAGCGTTGCACCGCAGTTGCAGCCGGTCAACGGGCGTATGGAAGTGTTCAGCGCCGCAGGAAAACCGACGGTTGTCGTGGATTATGCCCACACCCCGGATGCGCTGGAAAAAGCGCTGGAAGCGGCACGTCTGCACTGCAAAGGAAAACTCTGGTGCCTGTTTGGCTGCGGCGGTGACCGTGACAAAGGCAAACGCCCGTTAATGGGCGCGATTGCTGAGCAATATGCGGATGTGGTGGTGATTACGGATGACAATCCGCGCAGCGAAGATCCGCAGGCGATTGTAAAAGATATTCTGACCGGTTTGCTGGACCCAGGCCGCGCCCGCGTGGTCTCTGGTCGTGCGCAGGCGGTCACTAACACCATTATGCAGGCGCAGCCCGACGATATCGTACTGGTGGCTGGCAAAGGCCATGAAGATTATCAGATCATTGGCAACCGCCGTCTCGACTACTCCGATCGTGCCACCGTTGCGGCACTGCTGGGAGGCGTTGCATGATTCCGGTTTCATTAAAAACCCTGGCAGAGATCACCGGCGGCACGCTGCACGGCAGCGATTTAACGCTGAGTGACGTGACCACCGATACCCGCAAAGTGACGGCGGGCAGCCTGTTTGTTGCGCTGGTGGGCGAACGCTTTGATGCGCACGACTTCGCCGGCGATGCCATTGCGAATGGCGCACAGGCGCTGCTGGTAAGTAAGCATTTACCTGTCGCTGTGCCACAGGTGGTGGTTGAAGATACCCGTCTCGCCTTTGGCAGGCTGGGCGCATGGGTTCGTCAGCAGTCGAACGCCCGTGTAGTGGCGCTGACCGGCTCCTCCGGCAAAACCTCGGTTAAAGAGATGACGGCGGCGATTCTGCGTGAGTGTGGCGAAACGCTCTACACCGCAGGCAATCTCAACAACGATTATGGCGTACCGATGACGCTGCTGCGGCTGACCGCAGAACATCAGTATGCGGTCATCGAACTCGGTGCGAATCATCAGGGCGAAATCGCCTACACCACCGGACTGGTTCAACCGGAAAGCGCGCTGGTGAATAACCTGGCCGCGGCGCATCTGGAAGGCTTTGGTTCGCTGGCCG
Organism: Pantoea sp. Fr-CA_6; assembly: GCF_024520895.1. Taxonomy (NCBI): domain Bacteria; kingdom Pseudomonadati; phylum Pseudomonadota; class Gammaproteobacteria; order Enterobacterales; family Erwiniaceae; genus Pantoea; species Pantoea sp. Fr-CA_6. The sequence continues at coordinate 15,214 of NZ_JALNPO010000011.1, forward strand.
GTGTTGCTAAAGCCAAGGGCGAGATTTTCCAGGGCTTACCGGCTCACGGCATTGCGATTCTGAACGCAGAGAGCAATGACTGGCCCAACTGGCAGCGCACGCTGCAGGATAAAACCGTGTGGCGTTTCTCACCGCAGGCGGCAGAGTGTGAATTCTCCGCCCGTGATATCCGCATTGCTCAGGATGGTACTCATTTTGTGATGATAACGCCGCATGGCGAAGCTGAGATCGTGCTGCCATTGCCGGGTCGGCATAACATCGCCAACGCCCTGGCGGCGGCGGCACTGGCTCTGTCAGTGGATGCACCGCTTAGCGCCGTTCAGCAGGGGCTGAAAAACCTGCAGTCGGTGCCAGGTCGTTTGTTCCCGGTTCGCCTCTCTGCGCATCAGCTGCTGCTGGATGACAGCTACAACGCTAACGTCGGTTCGATGACAGCAGCTGTTCAGGTCCTGTCAGAGATGCCGGGTTACCGGGTGCTGGTCACGGGTGATATGGCGGAACTGGGTGAAGAGACCGAAAGTTGTCACCGCGAAGTGGGGCAAGCGGCACGTGACGCAGGCATTGATCGCGTGCTGAGCACCGGAAAATTCAGCCATTTCATCAGTGAAAGCAGTGAAGTTGGCGAACATTTCAGCGATAAGACTGCGCTGACTGAACGTTTGCGTCAATTGTTGTCCGAACACTCAGAAATTACCGTCCTGATAAAAGGTTCACGTAGTGCCGCCATGGAGCAGGTAGTACAGAGCTTAAAGGAGAAAGGAACATGTTAGTTTGGCTGGCCGAGCATCTGGTCGCTTTTTATTCGGGATTTAACGTCTTTTCCTATCTGACGTTTCGCGCCATTGTCAGCCTGCTGACCGCGTTATTCATCTCTCTCTGGATGGGGCCGCGCCTGATCGCCTGGCTGCAGAAATTACAGATTGGCCAGGTCGTCCGTAACGATGGCCCGGAATCGCATTTCAGTAAGCGCGGCACGCCGACCATGGGCGGCATCATGATTCTGACCTCCATCACCATTTCGGTGCTGATGTGGGCCTATCCGTCGAATCCTTATGTCTGGTGCGTGCTGTTCGTGTTAATCGGCTTTGGCATCATCGGCTTTGTCGATGACTACCGCAAAGTGGTACGCAAAGACACCAAAGGCCTGATCGCCCGCTGGAAATATTTCTGGATGTCGGTGATTTCGCTGGGCGTCGCGTTCGGGCTCTATGCGGCGGGTAAAGATACCCCCGCGACCCAACTGGTCGTGCCCTTTTTCAAAGACATCATGCCGCAGCTAGGTCTGTTTTATGTGCTGCTGGCTTACTTTGTGATTGTCGGAACGGGTAATGCGGTCAATCTGACCGATGGCCTGGATGGGCTGGCGATTATGCCAACCGTCTTTGTCGCCGCGGGCTTTGCGCTGGTTGCCTGGGCCACCGGTAACGTGAAGTTTGCTGAATATCTGCACATTCCCTATCTGCGTCACGCCGGTGAGCTGGTGATTGTCTGTACCGCCATTGTCGGGGCAGGGCTGGGCTTCCTGTGGTTCAACACCTATCCGGCTCAGGTCTTTATGGGCGACGTGGGTTCGCTGGCGCTGGGCGGCGCGCTGGGCACCATTGCGGTGTTGCTGCGTCAGGAATTTTTACTGGTGATCATGGGCGGCGTGTTTGTGGTTGAAACGCTGTCGGTGATCCTGCAGGTGGGATCGTTTAAGTTGCGCGGCCAGCGTATTTTCCGCATGGCGCCGATCCATCACCACTATGAACTTAAGGGCTGGCCGGAACCGCGCGTCATTGTGCGCTTCTGGATTATTTCGCTAATGCTGGTGCTGATTGGCCTGGCCACGCTGAAGGTGCGTTAATCATGGCTGACTATCGGGGTAGAAAAGTCGTCATCATCGGGCTGGGCCTCACCGGGCTCTCCTGTGTTGATTTCTTTTTAGCGCAGGGCGTAACGCCTCGCGTGATGGACACCCGTGTCTCGCCGCCGGGGCTGGATAAATTGCCCGGGCAGGTTGAACGCCATCTGGGCGGCATCAACGGCGACTGGCTGCTGGCGGCCGATCTGATTGTTGCCAGCCCTGGCGTCGCGCTGGCGCATCCGATTCTCAGCGAAGCCGTCGAAGCCGGCATCGAAATTGTCGGTGACATTGAGCTCTTTTGCCGCGAGGCGCAGGCGCCGATCGTGGCGATCACCGGCTCCAACGGTAAAAGCACGGTCACGACGCTGGTGGGTGAAATGGCGAAAGCTGCGGGCTGGCAGGTGGGCGTCGGTGGCAATATTGGTCTGCCCGCGCTGAGTCTGCTGCAGTCACCGGCGCAACTCTATGTACTGGAACTCTCGAGTTTTCAGCTGGAGACCACGCACAGTCTGAAAGCTGCGGCGGCAACCATACTTAACGTCAGCGAAGATCATATGGATCGCTATCCGCTGGGTATGCAGCAGTATCGCGCCGCTAAGCTGCGGGTCTATGAGAATGCACAGGTCTGCATCGTTAACGCCGATGATGCCCTGACGATGCCGGTACGCGGCGCGGACACCCGCTGCGTCAGCTTTGGTGTCGATTTCGGGGACTACCACCTTAACAAGCAGCAGGGCAGTATCTGGCTGCGGGTGAAAGGCGAGAAGGTCCTGAACACGGCTGAAATGAAGATGGTGGGACAGCACAACTACACCAATGCGCTGGCTGCGCTGGCGCTGGCCGATGCGGTGGGTCTGCCACGCGCCTCCAGTCTGGCCGCCTTAACGCACTTTAACGGTCTGGCGCATCGCTTCCAGCTGGTTCATGAGCATCAGGGCGTGCGCTGGATCAATGACTCCAAAGCCACCAACGTCGGCAGCACCGAAGCAGCGCTGAATGGCCTGCAGGTGAAGGGAACGCTGTGGCTGCTGATGGGCGGTGATGGCAAGTCGGCCGACTTTACGCCGCTGATCCCCTGGCTGCAGGGCGACAATGTGCGCCTTTACTGCTTTGGTCGCGATGGCGATGCGCTGGCAGCGCTGCGTCCGGAGATCGCCGTGCGCACTGAGACCATGCGCCAGGCGATGGAGCAGATTGCGCCGCAGGTTAAAGCAGGCGATATGGTTCTGCTGTCGCCAGCCTGCGCCAGCCTTGACCAGTTCCGTAACTTTGAGCAGCGCGGTGAGCAGTTCGCGCAACTGGCGAAGGAGCTGAGCTGATGCGTATTCCTGGCGCCGGACTGGCGGGATATTTCTCAGGACGCCTGAAAGACTGGGTCATGGGCGCACGCGAAAGTGATGACTCTTCGCTGGTGCTCTATGACCGCACACTGCTATGGCTGACGCTGGGCCTGGCGGTGATTGGTTTCGTGATGGTGACGTCGGCTTCAATGCCGGTGGGTCAGCGTCTGAATGACGATCTCTTTTATTTTGCCAAGCGCGATGCCTTCTACATCGTGCTGGCTGTATGTATGGCGCTGGTCACGCTGCGGGTGCCGATGGATTTCTGGCAGCGCTACAGCAACGTGATGCTGATGGTCACGGTCGCGATGCTGCTGATTGTTCTGGTAGTCGGTAGCTCGGTTAACGGTGCATCGCGCTGGATCGCGCTGGGTCCGCTGCGTATTCAGCCTGCAGAGCTGTCGAAGCTCTCTCTGTTCTGCTATCTCGCCAGTTATCTGGTGCGCAAAGTGGAAGAGGTGCGTAACAACTTCTGGGGCTTCTGTAAGCCGATGGGCGTGATGGTGGTGCTGGCCGTGTTACTGCTGGCGCAGCCGGATCTCGGTACGGTGGTTGTGCTGTTTGTGACGACCCTGGCGATGCTGTTCCTGGCGGGCGCCAAACTGTGGCAGTTCCTGGCAATCATCGGTTCCGGCATCTTTGCGGTGATCCTGCTGATCATTGCAGAACCCTACCGTATGCGCCGTGTGACCTCGTTCTGGAACCCGTGGGAAGATCCCTTTGGCAGCGGCTACCAGCTGACCCAGTCACTGATGGCATTTGGTCGCGGGGAATTCTGGGGCCAGGGGCTCGGTAACTCCGTGCAAAAGCTGGAATATCTGCCCGAAGCGCATACCGACTTTATTTTCGCCATCATCGGGGAAGAACTCGGCTACGTCGGTGTGGTAATGGCACTTTTAATGGTATTCTTCGTCGCTTTTCGTGCGATGTCGATTGGCCGTCGTGCTCTGGAACTGGATCAGCGTTTTTCCGGCTTTTTAGCCTGTTCAATCGGAGTCTGGTTCAGCTTCCAGGCGCTGGTTAACGTCGGTGCGGCAGCCGGTATGTTACCGACCAAAGGTCTGACCTTACCGCTGATCAGTTACGGTGGGTCAAGTCTGATCATTATGTCGACTGCCATCGTCTTTTTATTACGCATAGATTATGAAACGCGCCTGGCGAAAGCGCAGGCGTTTACCCGAGGTGGTCGATGAGCGGTAAGCGATTGATGGTGATGGCAGGCGGAACCGGCGGACATGTTTTTCCCGGTCTGGCTGTCGCCCATCATCTGATGGAACAGGGCTGGCAGGTCCGCTGGTTAGGCACTGCCGACCGTATGGAAGCCGATCTGGTGCCAAAGCACGGCATCGACATCGACTTCATCCGCATCAGCGGATTACGTGGTAAAGGCATGAAGGCGTTGCTGCTGGCACCGCTGCGCATCTTTAATGCATGGCGTCAGGCCCGTCGCATCATGAAGGCCTGGCAGCCGGATGTCGTGCTGGGCATGGGTGGCTACGTTTCCGGTCCTGGCGGCTTAGCGGCCTGGAGTTGCGGTATTCCGGTGGTGCTGCATGAGCAGAACGGTATTGCCGGGCTGACCAACAAATGGCTGGCGAAAATCGCCACGAAAGTATTGCAGGCGTTCCCGGGCGCGTTTCCCGCCGCCGATGTGGTGGGAAATCCGGTTCGCACTGATGTACTGGCACTGCCTTTACCCATGCAACGTCTCGCGAATCGTCATGGCCCGATACGGGTGCTGGTGATCGGTGGCAGTCAGGGTGCGCGGATACTGAACCAGACGCTGCCGCAGGTTGCCGCGCTGGTGGGTGATGAGATCACCCTGTGGCATCAGACCGGTAAAGGGTCGTTGCCCGAAACAGAGAAAGCTTATCAGCAGGTCGGGCAGACGCAGCACAAGGTGACCGAGTTTATTGATGACATGGCTGCCGCCTACGCCTGGGCTGATGTGGTGGTGTGCCGCTCCGGCGCGTTAACCGTGAGCGAAGTCGCTGCCGCTGGGTTACCGGCGATTTTCGTGCCATTTCAGCATAAAGATCGCCAGCAATACTGGAACGCGCTGCCGCTGGAGAAAGCGGGCGCCGCCAGAATTTTTGAGCAGCCGCAATTTACTGCGGAGGCTGTAGCGGATCAGCTACGCCACTGGGATCGCGCAACACTGCTGACGATGGCTGAGCAGGCCCGTCAGGTGGCGATCCCTGATGCGACTGAACGGGTCGCTCAGGAAGTGGCTCGCGCCGCAAAGTAATCATTCCGGTCAGCGTGTCTGGCCTGTACCCGGACTGGGTACAAACTGAAATAGCAGGTAACTGAGAGCGATGAATACACAACAATTGGCAAAACTGCGTTCTATCGTGCCCGAGATGCGTCGCGTCCGGCACATCCACTTTGTCGGCATCGGCGGTGCTGGCATGGGCGGTATTGCCGAAGTGTTAGCAAATGAAGGCTACCATATCAGCGGTTCAGATCTGGCCCCTAACCCGGTGACGCAGAACCTGATTGCGCTGGGTGCCACCATTTATTTTAACCATCGCCCCGAAAACGTGACCGATGCCAGCGTCGTGGTGGTTTCCAGCGCCGTTTCGCAGGATAACCCAGAACTGGTGGCGGCACGTGAACAGCGTATCCCGGTGATCCGTCGTGCGGAGATGCTGGCTGAGCTGATGCGTTTTCGTCACGGCATCGCCGTTGCGGGTACCCATGGCAAAACGACCACCACGGCGATGGTGTCGAGTATTTATGCGGAAGCGGGTCTCGATCCGACTTTTGTTAACGGCGGACTGGTCAAAGCAGCAGGCACCCATGCCCGTCTGGGTCACAGCCGGTATCTGATTGCTGAAGCGGATGAGAGTGATGCGTCGTTCCTGCATCTGCAGCCGATGGTGGCGATTGTGACTAACATCGAAGCTGATCATATGGACACTTATCAGGGCGATTTTGAGAACCTGAAGCAGACGTTTATTAACTTCCTGCACAACCTGCCGTTTTACGGTCGTGCGGTGATGTGTGTGGATGATGCGGTTATTCGTGACCTGATCCCACGCGTGGGACGCCATATCACCACGTACGGTTTCAGTGATGATGCTGACCTGCGCATTGAAAATTATGAACAGAGTGGCGCGCAGGGGCATTTCACCTTGATCCGTCAGGATAAAGCACCGCTGCAGATTACGCTGAACGCGCCGGGTCGCCACAACGCCCTGAATGCGGCAGCCGCCGTCGCCGTCGCCAGTGAAGAGGGCATTGAAGACAATGCTATCCTGGCTGCGCTGGAGAGTTTCCAGGGCACGGGCCGTCGCTTTGATCTGCTGGGTGAATTCCCGACAGAGCCGGTCAACGGACAGCCGGGCACCGCGATGCTGGTTGATGATTACGGTCATCATCCCACCGAAGTGGACGCGACAATTAAAGCCGCGCGTGCAGGCTGGCCGGATAAAAAACTGGTGATGGTGTTTCAGCCGCACCGTTACAGCCGTACCCGCGATCTGTTTGATGATTTCGCCAACGTACTGTCGCATGTGGATGTGTTGCTGATGCTGGATGTTTACTCTGCCGGTGAAACCGCTATTCCGGGTGCTGACAGCCGTTCGCTGTGCCGTGCGATTCGTAATCGCGGCAAGGTGGATCCGATTCTGGTGCCGGAACATGACGCGCTGCCAGAGATGCTGGCACCGCTACTGTCAGGCAATGACCTGATTCTGGTGCAGGGAGCCGGTAACGTCGGCAAGGTTGCCCGCAAGCTGGCTGACACTAAGCTCCAGCCGGAACGCAAAGCGGAGGATCGTCATGGCGGATAAAGTTGCAGTATTAATGGGTGGCACCTCGGCAGAGCGCGAGGTTTCGCTGAACTCAGGTCAGGCCGTCCTCGCCGGATTACGGGAAATGGGCATTGATGCGCATGGCATCGATACCCGTGATGTCTCTGTGCTGACGCTGAAAGAGCAGGGCTTTACCAAAGCCTTTATCGCACTGCATGGCCGGGGCGGAGAAGATGGCACGCTGCAGGCGGTGCTGGAGTTCCTGCAACTGCCGTACACCGGCAGCGGCGTGATGGCATCGGCCGTGACTATGGATAAGCTGCGCACCAAGCTGCTGTGGCAGGGACGCGGTTTACCGTCAGGAAAGTTTGTCTGGCTGACGCGTCAGCAGTTTGATGCCGGTCTGGACGCAGAAAACAACGCGGCAATTGCGGCGCTTGGCCTGCCACTATTTGTGAAGCCAGCCTGTGAAGGCTCCAGCGTAGGCATCAGTCGGGTTAACGATCTGAGCGCGCTGCCGGCGGCACTGGACATGGCGTTTAAGCACGACAATGACGTGCTGGTCGAAGCGTTTCTCAGCGGCGCGGAGTACACCGTCGCGATTGTGGGCGATCGTATTCTGCCCTCGATTGAAATAAAGAGCGCCAGCGAGTTCTATGACTATGAAGCTAAATACATTTCTGACGATACTCAGTACGTCTGTCCGGCCGATATAAGCGCTGAACGTGAAGCGGAATTACAGCAGTTGGTACTGGCGGCCTGGCGTGCGCTGGGATGTCGCGGCTGGGGACGGGTTGATGTGATGACCGACGGGGAAGGGCGCTTTCAGTTACTGGAAGCCAATACCTCACCGGGCATGACCAGCCACAGTCTGGTGCCAATGGCAGCGAAACAGGCGGGCATGAGCTTCCCGCAGCTGGTTGCCCATATTCTGGAGCTGGCCGACTGATATGTCACAGGCGGCGATGAGAGTTCGAAACCGTGAACCGCAGGAGCGTATTCGCACCGGGCGCAGTAACGGTGCCCGACTGTTCGGCATTATTTTTCTGCTGATCGTCATCGGGATTATGGTTGCCGGCGGGCTGGTGGTACTGAAGTGGATGAACGATGCGTCCCGGCTGCCATTGTCAAAACTGGTGGTGACAGGACAGACGCACTACACCACACACGATGATATTCGTCAGGCGATTTTGTCGCTGGGTCCGCCTGGTACGTTTATGTCTCAGGACGTGGACATCCTGCAGCAGCAGATTGAGCGGCTGCCCTGGATTAAGCAGGTCAGCGTACGTAAGCAGTGGCCGGACGAACTGAAGATCCACCTTGTGGAGTACACACCGGTGGCGCGCTGGAACGATTTGCACATGGTGGATGCTGAGGGTGTCTCCTTCAGCGTACCCGCCAGTCATGTCGGCAAAGAGACAATGCCGATGTTGTACGGGCCGGAAGGGAGTGAGAAAGAGGTCCTGGCGGGCTATCACAGCATGGATGATGTGCTGAAAGCCCGGAAGTTTACTCTGAAGGTGGCGTCGATGACGGCGCGGCGTTCATGGCAGCTGGTCACCAGCGACGATGTTCGTATCGAACTGGGCCGCAGCGACACCATGAAACGACTGAATCGCTTTATTGAGCTCTACCCGGTGCTGCAACAGCAAGGTCAGAACGAGAGCAAACGTATCAGCTACGTGGATTTACGATACGACTCTGGCGCTTCTGTTGGCTGGACACCGATCGTGATGGAGCCACAGGACAGTAATCAGCAACAGAACCAGGCACAGGCTAAACAACAATGATCAAGGCAACGGACAGAAAACTGGTAGTTGGACTCGAAATCGGCACTGCGAAGGTTGCCGCCCTGGTTGGGGAAGTTCTGCCCGATGGTATGGTCAACATTATTGGGGTGGGCAGCTGCCCTTCCCGCGGTATGGATAAAGGTGGCGTAAACGACCTTGAGTCGGTGGTGAAATGCGTTCAGCGCGCCATCGATCAGGCTGAGCTGATGGCAGACTGCCAGATCTCCTCCGTCTACCTTGCTTTATCGGGCAAACATATTAGTTGTCAGAACGAAATCGGGATGGTTCCGATTTCCGAAGAGGAAGTGACTCAGGATGATGTAGAGAACGTCGTACATACCGCCAAATCGGTGAGAGTACGTGACGAGCATCGCATCCTGCACGTCATTCCTCAGGAATACGCCATCGACTATCAGGAAGGGATTAAAAATCCGGTCGGGCTTTCCGGCGTGCGTATGCAGGCGAAAGTGCATCTGATCACCTGCCACAACGATATGGCGAAGAACATCGTTAAAGCCGTTGAACGTTGCGGGCTGAAAGTGGATCAGCTGATTTTTGCCGGTCTCGCCTCCAGTTTTGCCGTTCTGACTGAAGACGAACGTGAGCTGGGCGTGTGTGTTGTCGATATTGGTGGCGGTACAATGGACATAGCCGTATATACCGGCGGCGCTTTACGGCACACTAAGGTTATTCCGTATGCAGGCAACGTCGTTACCAGCGACATCGCCTATGCGTTTGGCACACCACCAACGGATGCTGAGGCGATCAAAGTGCGCCATGGTTGCGCGCTGGGCTCGATTGTCGGCAAAGACGAGAACGTTGAGGTGCCGAGTGTGGGCGGACGTCCACCACGTAGCCTGCAACGTCAGACGCTGGCTGAAGTGATTGAGCCGCGTTACACCGAACTTTTGAATCTGGTCAATGACGAGATTCTGCAGTTACAGGAACAACTGCGTCAGCAGGGCGTGAAGCATCACTTAGCCGCAGGCATTGTCCTGACCGGTGGTGCAGCGCAAATCGAAGGACTGGCGGCCTGTGCGCAACGCGTATTCCATACGCAGGTGCGTATCGGACAGCCGCTGAATATTACCGGCCTGACTGACTATGCGCAGGAATCGTACTACTCCACTGCCGTGGGACTGTTGCATTACGGCAAAGAGTCGCACATGAACGGTGATGCAGAGACCGAAAAACGGGTCTCAGTAGGTAACTGGTTCAAGCGTATTAACAGTTGGTTAAAAAAAGAGTTTTAATTTTTGTGAAAGGGGATCATGCTGTTTTCTTTAGTGATCTCCAGGCGACAGGCACATAACGGAGAGAAATCATGTTTGAACCTATGGAATTAACCAACGACGCGGTGATTAAAGTCATCGGCGTCGGTGGCGGCGGCGGTAACGCCGTAGAGCACATGGTACGCGAGCGTATCGAAGGTGTGGAATTCTTTGCTGTGAATACCGACGCGCAAGCGCTGCGTAAAACAGCTGTCGGCCAGACCATTCAGATCGGTAATAACATTACCAAAGGTCTGGGTGCGGGTGCGAACCCGGAAGTGGGCCGTAACTCTGCAGAAGAAGATCGCGAAGCACTGCGTTCTGCGCTGGAAGGGGCAGACATGGTCTTCATCGCAGCAGGTATGGGCGGCGGTACCGGTACCGGTGCAGCGCCTGTCGTGGCTGAAGTGGCTAAGGAGCTGGGTATCCTGACGGTGGCGGTTGTCACCAAGCCGTTCAACTTCGAAGGCAAAAAGCGCATGGCGTTTGCCGAGCAGGGGATCGCCGAACTCTCTAAGCATGTCGATTCACTGATCACCATTCCAAACGACAAGCTGCTGAAAGTGCTGGGCCGTGGTATCTCTCTGCTGGATGCGTTTGGTGCAGCTAATGACGTGCTGAAAGGCGCCGTTCAGGGTATCGCTGAGCTGATTACCCGTCCTGGCCTGATGAACGTCGACTTTGCTGACGTGCGTACCGTCATGTCCGAAATGGGCTATGCGATGATGGGTTCAGGCGTCGCGTGCGGTGAAGATCGTGCGGAAGAAGCGGCTGAAATGGCGATCTCCAGCCCACTGCTGGAAGATATCGACCTTTCTGGTGCGCGTGGCGTGCTGGTCAACATTACGGCGGGCTTCGACCTGCGTCTGGATGAGTTCGAGACCGTGGGTAACACTATCCGCGCCTTCGCCTCTGACAACGCGACCGTCGTGATCGGTACTTCACTGGATCCGGAAATGAATGACGAACTGCGCGTCACCGTGGTGGCAACCGGTATCGGCATGGACAAGCGTCCTGAAATCACCCTGGTAACCAACAAGCCAGCCAGTCAGCCAGTGATGGATCATCGCTATCAGCAGCACGGTATGTCACCGCTGCCGCAGGAGCAGAAACCTGCTGCCAAAGTCGTTAACGACCAGGCTGCGCAGTCGAACAAAGAGCCCGATTATCTTGATATTCCGGCCTTTTTACGTAAGCAGGCCGATTAGGATTAACCCTATAATTGGGATTCTCCGCTCTTTGTGCTAAAGTCTCTGTCCGCTGGTAAAGTATACTGGCGGTCGGACAGGTGATATTGCGAGATAATACGATGATCAAACAAAGGACATTAAAACGTATTGTTCAGGCGACTGGTGTCGGTTTACATACCGGCAAAAAAGTCACCCTGACATTACGCCCTGCGTCGGCTAATACCGGGGTCATCTATCGTCGCACCGACTTGAATCCACCGGTAGATTTTCCGGCTGATGCAAAATACGTGCGCGACACCATGCTGAGTACCTGCCTGGTGAATGATGAAGGCGTGCGTATTTCCACGGTTGAACACCTCAATGCCGCCCTGGCGGGTCTGGGTATCGACAACATTATTGTTGAAGTCGATGCGCCAGAAATCCCGATCATGGATGGCAGCGCAGCACCGTTTATCTATCTGCTGATGGATGCGGGTATTGAGCAGCTCAACAGCGCGAAGAAATTTGTGCGTGTTAAGCAGACCGTGCGTGTGGAAGAGGGTGACAAATGGGCCGAGATCAAACCGTTTAACGGCTTCTCACTCGATTTCACCATCGACTTCAAACACCCGGCTATCGATTCCAGCTCACAGCGTTATGCGATGAACTTCTCTGCTGACGCCTTTGTTCGTCAAATCAGCCGGGCGCGTACATTTGGCTTTATGCGTGAAATCGAATATCTGCAGTCTAAAGGCCTGTGCCTGGGCGGTAGCTTAGATTGTGCGATAGGTCTGGATGATTTCCGCGTACTGAATGAAGAAGGCCTGCGTTTTGAGGACGAGTTTGTCCGTCACAAAATGCTGGACGCGATTGGCGACTTGTTTATGTGTGGTCACAACATCATTGGCGCATTCACTGCGTTCAAATCGGGCCACGCGCTGAACAACAAGCTGCTGCAAGCGGTTCTGGCTAAGCAGGAAGCCTGGGAATGGGCAACCTTCGAAGACGAAGCTGAACTGCCGCTGGCATTCAAAGCACCGAATCTGGTTCTGGCTTAATTACCCCGGAACGTGAAACGGCTGGTTATGCTGACACCCTCTCCGGTCAGCGGCGCCAGCCGTTTTTTATTGCCTCTCATCACACGCCTGATGACTGCGACCTCGCTCGCAAAGCGTTGTCTGTTCTGCTGATTTGCTGAACAATCACACGCGTTTTCTCTCGCCATCACTTTAATCCCAGGTGTGGATGCCCCACATTAATGATACTATCTGTGGCGCTTTTACAGGCCGAAATCCGTTGCGGCTCGCGGCGGGTACCAGAAAACAAGAGCGCAACAGAGCATGCGCGATGGAAAGGTTGTGATCGGGATTCTTCTGCGCTGGCGACAATTAGGTAGACGCTACTTCTGGCCTCATCTCCTGTTAGGGATGGTAGCGGCCAGCTTTGGCCTGCCAGCCTGTGCGCAAAGCTCCGAACTCAACGCCTCGTCTGAATCTCCGGCCAGCAGTCTCTTTCTTGGCAATGCCACACGCTTTGATCACCTGATCCGGCTGCAGGAAGCGTCCCGACGCCCGAGCTTCAGCGTGGATTACTGGCATCAGCACGCCATCCGTACCGTTATTCGTCATCTTTCTTTCACGCTGGCGCCCCAGGCGCAGGCGGAGCAACAGGCATTACCGCTGGCGGCACAAAAGCTGGCGCTGATCGACTCACTGCATAGTTTACTGACATCACATTCTGCGCTGCACACTGCACCGCAGCAGATCTCTACGCCGCCTCTTTTCACGGCCGTTACCCGTTCATGGGTAGAGTGGCATGCCAGCGTGCATGGCATTCGCGCCGGACCTGCCCGATTGTTCTGCTAATATTTTTGGTTTTATTCACTCTGTTAAGATTTCGCAGTCCGGAATGCTCCGGCTGAATTGAGAATATATTTACTATGTTAAGCAAAATTTTAACCAAGGTTTTTGGTAGCAGTAACGATCGTACCCTGCGTCGTATGCGTAAAGTGGTGGACGTCATCAATAAGATGGAGCCCGATTTTGAGAAGCTCTCTGATGATGAACTGAAAGCGAAAACTGACCTGTTCCGCGAACGCCTGAAAAAAGGTGAATCGCTGGAAAGCCTGATCCCGGAAGCGTTCGCAACCGTGCGTGAAGCGAGTAAACGCGTGTTCGGGATGCGTCACTTCGACGTGCAGCTGATCGGCGGTATGGTGCTGAACGATCGCTGCATTGCTGAGATGCGAACCGGTGAAGGTAAAACGCTGACCGCAACGCTGCCAGCCTACCTGAACGCGCTGTCCGGCAAAGGCGTTCACGTGGTTACCGTCAACGACTATCTGGCACAGCGTGATGCGGAAAATAACCGTCCGCTGTTTGAGTTCCTGGGTTTAACTATTGGTATCAACATGTCGGGCCTGCCGGCGGTGGCAAAGCGTGAAGCTTACGCAGCAGACATCACCTACGGCACCAACAACGAATATGGCTTCGACTACCTGCGCGACAACATGGCTTTCAGCCCGGAAGAGCGTGTACAGCGTAAACTGCACTATGCGCTGGTGGATGAGGTCGACTCCATCCTGATCGATGAAGCGCGTACACCGCTGATCATCTCTGGTCCGGCAGAAGACAGTTCTGAGCTTTACACCAAAGTGAACAAGATCATCCCTCATCTGGTTCGCCAGGATAAAGAAGATACCGAAACCCATCAGGGTGAAGGCGACTTCTGGGTCGATGAAAAAGCGCGTCAGGCTCACATGTCTGAGCGCGGTCTGGTCAAAGTGGAAGAGTTGCTGGTCAGCGAGGGCATCATGGAAGCGGGCGAGTCACTCTACTCTCCGACCAACATCATGCTGATGCACCACGTCACTGCGGCGCTGCGTGCGCACGCACTCTTTACCCGCGATGTTGATTACATCGTGAAAGATGGCGAAGTGGTGATTGTTGATGAACACACCGGCCGTACCATGCAGGGCCGTCGCTGGTCTGATGGTCTGCATCAGGCGATTGAAGCGAAAGAAGGCGTTGAGATCCAGAACGAGAACCAGACGCTGGCCTCTATCACCTTCCAGAACTACTTCCGTATTTACGAGAAGCTGGCCGGTATGACAGGTACCGCAGATACCGAAGCATTTGAATTCAGCTCCATTTATAAGCTCGACACCATTGTCGTGCCGACCAACCGTCCGATGGTGCGTAAAGATCTGGCTGACCTGGTCTACATGACCGAGAAAGAGAAGATCGATGCCATTATCGAAGATATCCGTGAGCGCACCGCCAATGGTCAGCCGGTGCTGGTGGGAACCATCTCGATTGAGAAATCAGAAGTGGTCTCTAACGAACTGACCCGTGCCGGTATCAAACATAACGTCCTGAACGCCAAATTCCACGCCCGCGAAGCGGATATCGTGGCGCAGGCTGGTCAGCCGGGTGCGGTCACTATCGCCACCAACATGGCCGGACGTGGTACGGATATTATGCTGGGCGGCAGCTGGCACGCTGAAGTGGCTGAACTGGAAGAGCCAACTGAAGCGCAAATCGAAGAGATTAAAGCGGCATGGCAGATTCGTCATGATGCGGTACTGGCGTCAGGTGGCTTGCACATCGTCGGTACAGAGCGTCACGAATCGCGTCGTATCGACAACCAGCTGCGTGGTCGTGCAGGTCGTCAGGGTGACGCCGGTTCTTCTCGCTTCTACCTGTCGATGGAAGATGCGCTGATGCGTATTTTTGCCTCAGACCGCGTCTCGAATATGATGCGTAAACTGGGCATGAAGCCAGGCGAAGCGATTGAGCATCCGTGGGTCACCAAAGCGATTGCCAATGCCCAGCGCAAAGTTGAAAGCCGTAACTTCGATATTCGTAAGCAGCTGCTGGAATATGATGATGTGGCTAATGACCAGCGTCGCGCCATCTACAGTCAGCGTAACGAGCTGCTGGATGTGTCTGACGTTAGCGAAACCATCAACAGCATTCGCCACGACGTCTACAAAGTCACCATCGATACTTACATTCCGCCGCAGTCGCTGGAGGAGATGTGGGACGTGCCAGGCCTGGAAGAGCGTCTGCGCACTGACTTCGATCTGAACCTGCCGATTGCAGAGTGGCTGGATAAAGAGCCTGACCTGCATGAAGAAGTGCTGCGTGAGCGCATCATGACCCATGCTATGGAAAGCTACGCTGAGAAAGAAGAGATCGTTGGCGCAGAGATGATGCGCAACTTCGAAAAAGGCGTGATGCTTCAGACGCTGGATTCGCTGTGGAAAGAGCATCTGGCCGCGATGGACTATCTGCGTCAGGGCATCCATCTGCGCGGCTATGCGCAGAAAGATCCGAAGCAGGAGTACAAGCGTGAATCCTTCGCCATGTTTGCCGCGATGCTTGAATCACTGAAATATGAAGTGATCAGTACGCTGAGCAAAGTGCAGGTGCGCATGCCAGAGGAAGTTGAAGCGATGGAGCAACAACGTCGCGAAGAAGCTGAACGTCTGGCACAGCAACAGCAACTGAGCCATGTTGAAGAGGATCTGCTGGCAGCCGCAGAGCCTGTGGCGGAGCAGAGTGGTGAACGCAAAGTCGGCCGCAACGATCCCTGCCCATGTGGTTCCGGTAAAAAGTACAAGCAGTGTCATGGCCGCATCGCCTGAGACTGAATGCTAATAAAAAAGGAGCCGCTGGCTCCTTTTTTTATGGTCTCTGCCACCCAGGCAACAGCGACTCCGCTGAGCTAAAGCGGTTAACATCCGCTACGGCATGCTCTAAAATCAGGCTTCATTCACCCATTACTACCGGATAGTCTTCATGAAGCACCTGCAGGTTGCAGTTGGCATCATTCGCAATGCCAGTAAACAAATTTTCCTTGCCCAGCGCGCGGCGACCTCTTACATGGCGAACAAGTGGGAGTTTCCTGGCGGTAAGATTGAAGCGGGCGAAAGCGCCGAACAGGGATTGATAAGGGAACTTCAGGAAGAGACCGGGATTGAGGTCACCGAGGCACGCCCGATTGGTCATGCAGACCACAGTTATGACGATCTGCGCGTGACGCTGCATTTCTTTCTGGTTGAAGGGTGGAAAGGAGAGCCGTGGGGCAAAGAGGGTCAGCCGCAGCGTTGGGTTGATCAGCATGCGCTGGTCGCGGAGGAGTTTCCGCCCGCGAATCATCAGCTGATTGCGCGTCTGATCGCCGGCGAACTCTGAGCGGATGGGGCTGCGCGCCCCATCCGGTTCGGCTGTCAGCGATCTTCTTCACTCCAGTTGTCACTGTCGTTCATATCGTCGCGGCTGGGAATGCGTTTCTCTTCTGCGGCCCACTCACCTAAATCAATGAGCTGGCAGCGCTTACTGCAAAAGGGGCGCCACGGGCTGAGTTCATCCCAGATCACATCTTTGCCGCACTGCGGACAGGCAACGGTCATCACTTCTTGCTGCATTTTTACCTCTAACAACAGGCCAGTTGAAAATTAAGGCGGGCCGGAACTTCACCACGCTCACTATCAAGCGGCATAAAACGAATGGCGTAGCGGCTTTTATGTCCGGACACCTGTGGATAGAGCGCATCCTCCAGCGACAACTGCAGTCGCAACAGATCGGCGCCTTCGGCATTATCCTGATAAAAACCATTAAGGCTGGTCTGCACATGAAACGCGCCGGACTGGCGGATCAGATCCAGTATCATCGCCAGCGCATGATGCAGTGGCTCCAGCGTCAGCATCCAGGCTTCGACCTGCGCATCGCGTGCTTCCTGTGGCAGATGGAGCCAGATGTGCAGGCCTGGCAAATCAAAGCTGCAGCATCCACCAGGGATGCTCAGGCGCTGCCGCACCAGGGCAATCAGACGGTCCTCGCGGAGTTGCTGGCCCATACGTGGGGCATTCATTAACTGCGTCGACTGAATTTTGAGTTTATCGCGCAGGGCATTAACCAGCGTCATATCAACACCTGGCACATCAGCCCATGCACGTAACTTTTGCTGCTGACGCTCCAGCTCTTTTAACAATTCAGTACGCATATCGCCACGCTCAAAAATGTCGAGCAGTTCGCTAATCAGGCGAAAAAAGGTCAGCGCATTAACGGTTTTATCCAGTGGGACAATTTCATCTAACTGATTGATCAAAAACTCAACCCGTAACCAGGTTCGCATTTTTTCATTCAGAGGGTGTTCAAACAGAACGGGTGTGCTCATGGTATTAATCCTGTTTCGTTGCCGCCAGCCTGAGATAGCGCTGATGGAGTTCGGCAACCTGCGGCAAGGCGTCGTCGGGCTCGCCACTGTTATCAATAATGTCATCGGCACAGGCGAGGCGCTGCTGGCGCGTCGCCTGTGCGGCAAGAATGCGTTTTGCCTGCGCGACGGAAAGATGATCACGCTGCCGGGTGCGCGCTAACTGCGTTGCCTCATCAACATCCACCACCAGTACCCGATCAGCCTGGTGCTGTAACTGATTTTCCACCAGTAGCGGCACCACCCAGAGCACATAAGGTGTGGTGGCTTCGGCGATCAATTGACGCGTCCGGGCATTAATCAGTGGATGCAGCAGCGCGTTTAACCAGCTTTTCTCTTCCGGCTGCTGAAAAATAATGTCGCGAAGCCGGCTACGATCAAGCTTCCCCTCATCAGTCACTATCGACGAGCCATAGCGCGCCTGAATGGCCTGCAGAGCGGGTGTGCCGGGTTCGACAACTTCACGTGCTATCAGGTCAGCATCAATAATTTCCACGCCAGACGCTGCGAATGCCTGGGCAATCGTACTTTTACCACTGCCGATCCCCCCTGTAAGCGCGACGATATAGGGCATGTTTCTCACCTGACTTCTCTTTTCGACAGGGCTTCAGGGTAATGATCTGTATAAAAAACGCAAAAATGCGCGTCAGATCACACCGATAAACCACAATTAAATTTAACGGATTGTAGCGTAAATAAAGTGAAATTCGCAGTCTTGTCGCGCAGCGAGAGGCGCGTATCATAACGTCACTGGAGCTGTGCTTACTTCGTGAACGACGATTCATTGCCACTTACCAGGACACTGTTTATGCGTATTGAAGAAGATTTAAAACTGGGCTTTAAAGATGTTTTAATCCGCCCCAAACGCTCCACGCTGCAAAGTCGCTCACAGGTTGAGCTGGAACGCAGCTTTACCTTCAGACATTCGGGCCTGAGCTGGAGCGGCGTACCGATTATCGCCGCCAACATGGATACCGTCGGCACATTTTCAATGGCTGAGGCGCTGGCCAGCTTCAATATCCTTACAGCAGTCCATAAGCATTACAGCGTAGATGAGTGGCGCGCATTTATTCAGCGCGTCCCCGCGACGGCATTGAAACATGTGATGGTTTCAACCGGCACCTCGGAGGCCGATCTCAATAAACTGGTCGCGATTATGGCGCTGTCAGACGATCTGCAGTTTATCTGTATCGACGTGGCCAACGGTTACTCTCAGCATTTTGTTGATTTTCTGCAGCGCGCCCGTGAAACCTTCCCGGCTAAAACCATCTGTGCCGGTAACGTGGTAACGGGCGAAATGGTGGAAGAGCTGATTCTCTCTGGCGCGGATATCGTTAAAGTCGGCATTGGCCCGGGTTCGGTCTGTACAACCCGGGTGAAAACCGGCGTGGGCTATCCGCAGCTTTCCGCTGTCATTGAATGTGCCGATGCGGCGCATGGCTTAAGCGGACAGATTGTCAGTGATGGCGGCTGTTCAGTGCCTGGCGATATTGCTAAAGCGTTTGGCGGCGGTGCCGACTTTGTGATGCTGGGTGGCATGCTGGCGGCACATGATGAGTGTGAAGGGCAGGTGGTCGAAGAGAATGGCGAAAGCTTTATGCTGTTTTACGGCATGAGTTCCGAATCGGCGATGAAGCGTCACGTTGGCGGTGTCGCGCAATATCGCGCAGCAGAAGGTAAAACGGTGAAGCTGCCATTGCGTGGCCCGGTTGCTGACACCGCGCGCGATATTCTGGGTGGACTGCGTTCCGCCTGCACCTACGTGGGCGCGGAGCGGCTGAAAGAGCTGACCAAGCGCACCACCTTTATCCGGGTTAATGAGCAGGAAAACCGCGTTTTCAACCGATAGTCATCCGGGGCGCAGCCTGCGCCCCTTAATGCATCGCATCACCCAGCCCGAACACCGGCAGATACATCGCAATCACCAGCGTGCCGACAATGCCGCCGATCACCACCATCATCATCGGTTCCAGCGAAGCAGCCAGTGTGTCAGCGCGCTTTCGGGTTTCTGCCTCATGCCATTCCGCCAGACGAGCCAGCATTAAATCCAGCGCACCCGCCTCTTCGCCGACGCGAACCAGCTGACCGCATAATGGTGTGAACAGCGGATGATGCATCAGCGCCTGATGCAGAGGATTCCCCTGAGCAATGTGCTGCTGCAGTCCGGCCATTGCTTCCCGCCATAGCAATGATGAGAGCGTGACTTCAACGGCTGCCAGTCCCTGTAGCAAAGTTAACCCGGCGCGCTGTGTCAGATTCAGAATGGTATAGATCTGCGTCAGCTGCGTGCCACGCCAT
Source organism: Pantoea sp. Fr-CA_6 (assembly GCF_024520895.1). Taxonomy (NCBI): domain Bacteria; kingdom Pseudomonadati; phylum Pseudomonadota; class Gammaproteobacteria; order Enterobacterales; family Erwiniaceae; genus Pantoea; species Pantoea sp. Fr-CA_6. The sequence continues at coordinate 34,908 of NZ_JALNPO010000011.1, forward strand.
AACCCGGAAAGCAGCGGGATGCGCATGAAAATGGCCTGTTCACGGCGCTGCCAGCCCGCAGAGCGTCGTCGTAACTGATGCCAGGCTGCCAGCATCAGCGATACGCCGATGGCTAACACCGTTCCCCACTCCTGAAGCGCGGCAGATAACTGCATTACCGCTGCCGTAAAGGCGGGCAGGGGGGCATCAAAGGAGTCATAGACGGCAACGAACTCTGGCAGCACGAACAGCAGCATGCCGCAGGTGACCGCAATCGCCACCAGCAGAATGAACAGAGGATAACGCAGCGCCTTCGCCACCTGATGCCATAACTGCTGCTGCCGGATCTGCTGCCGGGCCAGTTCACTGCAGCAGGTATCCAGCTGACCGGTCAGTTCGCCCACCTCCATCAGGGCCGGATAGAGTGCCGGAAAAATCTGCGGCCATTCGCGTAAAGCCTGAGAAAAAGGAGCACCGCTGAGTACCCGATGATGCAGGACAAGCATCAGAGCACGCCAGCCTGCATGCGGATGGCCCTCAGCCAGCAAAGCCAGACTCTCTGCCAGCGGCAGTCCCGCTTTGAGCAGGGTTGCCAGCTGACGAATCAGATCGGTTTTGTGCTGCCACTTCCACTCCCTCTGACGCCACACTTTTTCTCGTTTCCAGCTTACCGGCAGAAGATCGCGCTGCGCCAGCATCAGCAGCAGGTTATCACTGTCGATAGCCAGTAGCTGGCCACTGACTAACTGGCCCTGGCTATCGACCGCCTGCCAGCGAAATAAAGACGCATCAGCCATCGTCCAGCCCAATCACCCGTTGCATCTCTTCCAGCGAGGTATCGCCCCGGCTTACCGCTTCCAGGCCGGACACCAGCAGGGTGCGTAATCCCTGCTGTTTCGCCAGACTGAGCAGATTCTCCAGCGGCATTTCGGCAGCGATCGCATTTTGCAGCCTGGCATTGATCGGCAGCAGTTCAAACAGCGCCAGCCGGCCAAAATAGCCGGAAAAACAGTGGTCGCAGCCGGGAGCTCGCCAGGTTTGCAAGGTACCGGGCCAGAGTTCCGCAGGATAGTGCGCCACCGCCTGAGCGGGCTGACGGCAGTGGGGACAGAGGCGTCGAACCAGGCGCTGAGCAACAATCAGTTTCAGCGCCGACCCCAGAAGATAACCGGGAATACCCATCTGTCGTAGCCGGGTCAGGGTCTCGGCGGTGGAGTTGGTGTGCAGCGTCGACAGCACCAGATGCCCGGTCTGTGCCGCTTTAACCGCAATCTCCGCCGTTTCAGCATCGCGGATCTCCCCGACCATGATTACATCCGGATCCTGTCTCAGCAGCGCCCGCAGCACGCGATTAAAATCGAGGCCATTTTTAGCATGGATCTGCGTCTGGTTAATGCCGGGCAGGGGGATCTCAATCGGATCTTCAACGCTGCACAGATTTTTTTCCGGCGTATTCAGGGCACTGAGTCCGCTATAGAGCGTAAACGTCTTGCCGCTGCCGGTTGGCCCGGTGACCAGAATCAGCCCTTGCGGCTGCGCCAGCGCGGCGCAGAACAGGCGCAACTGCGCGGCGGGTAAGCCGAGCTTATCCAGCGACAGCGCCGCGCTTTCACTCTGCAACAGCCGGACCACCGCTTTCTCACCACCGTAGATGGGTAAGGTGGCCAGGCGAAAAGAGGCGGGTTTACCAGCGATCTCCAGACTGAACTGACCATCCTGCGGTAACCGGCGTTCGGCGATATCCAGTCCGCCGAGGATCTTCAGTCGCGCCAGCAGCGCAGCAGGCTGGGTGACGGGCAGGGAAGATAGAGGGTGCAATACGCCATCGATACGCAAACGCACCCGCAGGCCATCACGGCCGGGTTCGATATGGACATCAGAGGCGCGACGCTCCAGCGCCTGACGCAGGATCAGCTGTGTCGCTTCGATCGCTGATTCTGCTGGTGCCTCTTCGCGCGCTACAAGCGGTGTGCCAGCGTGCTGAAGCTGGTCGAGCCGGGCCTGCGGCCAGCACTCGATTTCAATCTGACACTGGCTGGCAAAATGGAGGGCTTCAGCCAGCCCTGGTGGCACGCTCTCCGCGACGGCAACACGCAGCTGGCTGGCATCATGGTGCAAAACCAGGGCACGATAGCGCTGACATAATGCCGCGATCGCCTCATCAGGCTTGCTCATCGCTGGCTCCTTTATCCGCAAAGCGGAACTGCTGCAGGCAATTGTCACGCAGGCTATTGTTGCTGCTGGTGCAGCTGCGTTGCCAGCTGATGCCGCCCTCGGTGCTGTCCCAGAGCGGCAGCATTTCAACGCTCAGCCCATTCAGGCTCTCCTGGCCGGTCAGCGTAATGACCCCGTTGGTCACGCTCAGTGCCGAGACATAGCGCGATCCCCTGGCAGCAGGAATACCCGCTTCTCCGGCCTGGCACTGCATCGGGCCGCCGCGCTCCATGGCGCAAAGCTCAACAGCGGTTTTATAGGGCACCATGGTTTGCAGCATGTCAGTAAGGGCAGCACGCTGCAGATAATTTTGATAAGCGGGCAGGCCGATGGCACTTAAGATTGCCACAATACCTACCACAATCATCAGTTCAACCAGCGTAAATCCACGTTGATAATTCATCACATCGTCTCCGTATTAAGAAGGCGACAGGTTAAAAATCGGGGGCAGTAAAAGACAGGCAGAGATGGGCAAACTGGAAAGCGTGATGTGAACAGATTTCAGACTTACAGCGCAGTCGAAACTGCGCCGGAAGCAGGCTCGCAAAATCGCCGTGCTGAGTGACGGCGAGGCAGGCTATTTTTGTTTAAAGCGCATCGAGAGATCCAGCGCCCGCACATGCTTGGTCAGCGCGCCAACCGAAACATAGTCCACGCCGGTCAGGGCGATCTGTGGCAGGGTAGTTTCGGTGACGTTACCGGAGACCTCCAGCAACGCCCGACCCTGATTAAGTTCGACGGCGGCACGCATCGCTTCCAGGCTGAAGTTATCCAGCATCACGATATCGGCTTCCGCTTCCAGCGCCTGACGTAACTCCTCCAGCGATTCCACCTCAACTTCAACCGGCACATCGGGCTGCAACCATTGCGCTCTTTCCACTGCCTGCCGAATCGAACCGCTGGCAATAATATGGTTCTCTTTGATGAGATAAGCGTCAGAGAGGCCCAGCCGATGGTTGCTGCCACCGCCGCACAACACGGCATATTTCAGCGCAGTCCGCAGTCCGGGCAGGGTTTTACGCGTGTCCAGCAGTTGCGTCTGGCTTCCCACCAGCAGCGCGACATAGCGGCTGACTTCGGTAGCAACGCCTGAGAGCGTCTGCACAAAATTAAGCGCCGTTCGCTCGGCGGTCAGCAGCAGCCGGGCAGGCCCCTCGATTTCAAACAGCAGCTGGTCAGCCTCGATCTGATCACCATCTTCGACATGCCAGATCAGGATCGCGTGTGAGCCGAGCTGAATGAACACCTCTTCAACCCAGCGTTTACCACAGAAAACACCGGCTTCGCGGGTGATGACCTGCGCATCGGCCTGGGTATCGGCGGGTAACAGCTGCGCGGTGATATCGCGGTCAGCGTCGATCTCGCCCCCGAGATCCTCTTTTAACGCCAGCGCAACGCTATCCGGAATGTCACTTTCAATGCGTTTAATCAGCGCCTGACGACGGCTGTCGGGATCATAACCACGGGATGACATAGGCGTTTTACTCCTGAAAGGGGAAATGACAGAGGCGGTCACAATAGCCTGAACCGCCATTCGGTTCCAGCAACTGATAGTATTTTGTTTAGTATCCTTAACACGCAGTGCGTGAATGTCATCAGACCGGCACACTAAGAAGCAAGAATCCTTTATTATTCATGCTATTCTCAGCCAGGTGAAATAAGGAAAACCGCTATGAAAATCAAACAGGGCTGGCTGACCTGCGTGCGTCATGTGCCGTCGCCGCATTGCAACGAACGCCCTGATAATGAGGCACCTTCACTGCTGGTGATCCACAATATCAGCCTGCCACCCGGTGAATTTGGCGGGCCATGGATCGATAAACTGTTTACCGGCACCTTACCGCCCGATGCCCATCCCTATTTTGCGGATATCGCCGCGCTGAAAGTGGCGGCACACTGCCTGATTCGCCGTGACGGGGAGATCGTGCAGTATGTCCCCTTTGATAAACGCGCCTGGCATGCAGGCATTTCGCAGTTCGAAGGACGTGAGAACTGCAACGACTTCTCCATAGGCATCGAACTGGAAGGGACAGACAGTGAGCCTTATAGCGAGGCGCAATATCGGGCCTTGCAGCAGGTGACGCAATTACTGCTGCAACACTACCCGTTAACGCCTGCACGTATCACGGGGCACAGTGACATCGCACCGGTACGCAAAACCGATCCCGGACCTGCTTTTGACTGGGACTACTTCAAACAGCTGTTAACGCAGCAAAAATCCTGATTTTTGCGGAGTCAGTATGACGTTGTTTACCTTGTTGTTGGTTTTAGGCTGGGAGCGCCTGTTTAAACTGGGCGAGCACTGGCAGCTCGAACACCGGCTGGAGCCGATCTTTCGCCAGCGCCACCATTTCTCAATGATGCGTACCCTGCTGATGACCGTGCTGGCGATGGCGCTGACCGCGCTGGTGATCTGGAGTCTGAAAGGGCTGCTGTTTGGCGTGCTGCAACTGCTCTTCTGGATTGTTGCCGGACTGCTCTGTATCGGTGCGGGGTCGGTGCGACAGCACTACCACAGCTACCTGAAAGCGGCCAGTCATGATGACGACGCTGCGCATCAGGCGATGGCGGCTGAACTGACGCTGATTCATGGCGTGCCGGTGGAATGCAGCGAGCGCGAGTTCCTGCGTGAGCTGCAGAATGCCCTGATCTGGATAAACTTCCGTTTCTACCTTGCGCCAATGTTCTGGCTGGTGGTAGGCGGTCCGTGGGGGCCGGTGCTGCTGGTGGGTTACGCTTTTCTGCGGGCCTGGCAAGGCTGGCTGGCAAAGCACGGAACACCGATGGCGCGTTCACAATCTGGCGTGGATGCCATTCTGCATCTTCTCGACTGGATCCCTGCGCGGCTGGCGGGTGTGGCTTACGCCCTGCTGGGTCATGGCGAAAAAGCGCTGCCCGCCTGGTTTGCTTCGCTGACCGATCGGCATCGTTCTCAGTATCAGGTGCTGACGACCCTGGCGCAGTTCTCACTGTCACGCGATCCGCACACCGATAAAGTCGAAACGCCACGGGTTGCCGTGGCGTTAGCGAAACGTACCTCACTGGTACTGGTTGTCGCTGTCGCGTTGCTGACGATTTACGGCACGCTGGTGTAATCGGCAGGCGGCACGCCGAAATCAGGCGTGCCATCTTCCCGCCAGCTGAAATATTTCAGTCGGGTATGGCGGTTCGGATCCCATAACGGATCGCCTTCAATTTCAGTGTAGTTACGCGCGTGGTATACCAGCACGTCGCGTCCCGCCTCATCCTGGGTAAAACTGTTGTGACCCGGTCCATACTGATGGTTGTCCCAGCTGGAGACAAATACCGGCCGTGCAGACTTTTGCCATGCGGCGACATCAAGCGGGTCGGCATCAACGTCAATCGACAGTATCCCCAGACAGTAATTCTCATCGGTGGCGCTGGCAGAGTAGGTCACAAACAGCCGATCCCCGTGACGGATAACCGCCGGTCCTTCATTAACGCTAAAGCCTGCGCACTCCCACTCATATTCTGGCCGGCTCAGCATCACCGGCGTGCCTTTCAGCGTCCAGGGATTAAGCAACTCAGCCAGATAGAGGTTAGAGTTGCCGGGAATCAATGGATCTTTCTGCGCCCAGAGATACCAGTTTTTACCCTGATGCACGAAGTGGGTAGCATCCAGTGAGAAGCTGTCGAACTGGCTGAAGACCCGGCGGCAGGGCTGCCAATCGCCCTGCAGCGGATCTTCCGCCTCACACACCAGCGCATACATCCGGTGCTGAAACAGTCCCTCTTTGATTTCACGCGTCGGTGCTGCCGCGAAATAGATGACCCACTGTCCGTCAATGTAGTGCAGCTCAGGTGCCCAGATTAACTCGCTAAAGGGGCCGCTCTCGGGCTTGCGCCAGACGACTACCGGCTCGGCGCTGCGCAGGCCAGCCAGCGTCGTGGCGCGACGGATCTCCAGCCGGTCATACTCCGGCACCGATGCCACAAAGTAATAGTACTGTTCATGGCGCAGGATAAAGGGGTCGGCGCGCTGCTCGATAAAAGGATTCGGCCAGTCTGGGGTCATTTTACATCTCCTGTTTGCGGGGCAGCACCGTCGCGCAGGCGGACAGTGTGTAACTCATGGAAGTTTTCGCGGCGCAGCGCGAGATCCTGCTGGATGGTAATCATCATTTTGCGGTCGACCTTCATCAGTCGTACCACACCGGCGGTAATCAGATAGCCGACACCCGGAATAATGGTGAACAGCAGCATGATGCCGTTAATTGCCTCAGGTGACTGCTGCTTAGCGCCCGCATTGTAGCCATAGATCGACAGCAGAAAGCCGACCATCGCACCGGCAACCGCCAGTCCCACCTTGAGGAAGAACAGGTTGCCGGAGAAGCTGATGCCGGTGATGCGTTTGCCGGTTTTCCATTCGCCGTAGTCATCCACATCGGCCATCAGTGACCAGTGCAGCGGAGAGGGGATCTGATGCAGGATATTCAGCACAAAGTAGGCGATCACGACCATCACGGTGGCGTGGGGATCGATCCAGTAGAAACCGCTGGAGAAGAGTGCCAGCGCGATATTGGTCCAGAAGAAGACTTTGAGTTTGCACCAGCGATCGGTGAGCAGTTTCGCCAGCGTGCTGCCGACCATCATGCCAATCACACCCAGGCTGATAAACAGCGTGGCGAAGTGCGTCGACTGGCCCATGACCCAGGTCACGTAATACATGGTGGCCGCCATGCGGATGAAGCCGGGACAGACGTTACAGAAGGTCAGCAGCAGAATGCGTACCCACTGGTCATTCTTCCAGACGTCACGCAGATCTTTTTTCAGGTCATCATTACTCGGCACGGCAGGGCGGATACGTTCACGTACCGTGGCAAAGCAGAACAGAAACATCGCCAGGCCAATGGTTGCCAGTACCGCCATCGCCATCTGGTAGCCGCGCGCTTTGTCTTCGCCACCGAACCACTCTGCCATCGGCAGCAGGGACAGAGAGAGTATCAGCGTAGCGATGCCGACCATGACAAAGCGGTATGACTGGCAGGAGACGCGCTCACCGGGATCGTTAGTAATCACGCCGCCCAGAGAGCAGTAAGGAATGTTAATCGCCGTGTAGGTCAGCGACATCAGGAAGTAGGTGACGAAGGCCCAGATCACCTTGTTGTGATAGGTCCAGTCTGGCGTGGTGAACATCAAAACGCTGAACACCACATAAGGTACGGAAACCCACAGCAGCCAGGGACGAAAACGACCCCAGCGACTCTGGGTGCGATCGGCGATCGCGCCCATAATCGGATCGGTTACTGCATCGAGCACTCTGACCGAGAGCAGCAGGGTTCCCACCAGCGCCGGGGCCAGGCCGAAAACGTCGGTATAGAAGTAGTTCAGGAACAGCATGATGGCACCGCCAATCATGTTGCATCCGGCATCGCCCATGCCATATCCCAGTTTTTCCCGAAACGGGAGGGCTGTACCTTTCATGGTTTTCTCCTGCGCATCCAGTGTGAACAGGAATTATTGGCAGGAAATCAGCGAGATGAACGGGAGTAATTCGTTATGAAGATGGACAAAACAGTTGCGGGAAGAGAAGTGTGAACTGGATCGGGGCAGTTGAGACGGGCAGGAGGGCGTGAGTGACGTGCTGCAACCCCGCAGGAGGTCGCAGCACATGGTAAAGCATCAGGCTTTCTGTGTCTGGTTCTTGATAAAGTAACCCACGCCCAGAATCACCAGCCAGACCGGAATCAGCCAGACAGAGATCGCCATGCCCGGCGTGGTCGCCATCAGTACCAGAATCGCCGCCAGGAAAATCAGGCAAATCCAGTTACCGGCCGGATAGAGCAGCGCTTTAAAGCGGGTGGTTACGCCCTGCTTATCTTTCTTACGACGGAACTTAAGGTGCGCCAGGCTGATCATCGCCCAGTTGATCACCAGCGCAGAGACGACCAGCGACATCAGCAGACCAAACGCTTCACCCGGCATCAGATAGTTGATCAGCACACAGAGCGCAGTGGCGACAGCAGAGACCAGAATCGTTAACACCGGCACACCGCGACGATCGACTTTCAGCAGCGCTTTTGGCGCATTACCCTGCTGTGCCAGACCAAACAGCATACGGCTGTTACAGTAAACGCAGCTGTTATAGACCGACAGCGCCGCTGTCAGGATGACCACGTTGAGCGCATTCGCCACCATGGCATCGCCCAGCTCGTGGAAGATAAAGACAAACGGGCTGACTTCTGACGTGACACGCGTCCACGGCATCAGTGACAGCAGCACCGCCAGCGAACCAATGTAGAAAATCAGAATACGCCACAGCACCTGGTTGGTCGCTTTTGGAATGCTCACTTCCGGGTTATCCGCTTCAGCGGCGGTGATACCCACCAGCTCCAGGCCACCAAACGAGAACATGATAATCGCCATGACCATCACCAGACCGCCGATGCCATGCGGGAAAAATCCGCCCTGTTCCCACAGGTTGCGCACGGTAGCCTGCGGACCCGCGTGACCGCTGAACAGCAACCAGCCTCCGAACAGGATCATGCCAATCACCGCAACCACTTTAACGATGGCGAACCAGAACTCCATCTCACCAAACACTTTCACGTTGGTCAGGTTGATAGCGTTAATCATCACGAAGAAGATGGCAGCCGAAGCCCAGGTCGGAAAGTCTGGCCACCAGAACTGGACATATTTGCCAACGGCGGTGAGTTCCGCCATGGCGACCAGCACATAGAGCACCCAGTAGTTCCAGCCTGAGGCGAAGCCTGCAAAGTTGCCCCAGTATTTATACGCGAAGTGGCTGAAGCTGCCGGCGACCGGCTCTTCCACGACCATTTCGCCTAACTGACGCATGATTAAAAAGGCAATAAAACCGGCAATCGCATAGCCCAGAATTACGGCCGGTCCGGCGGATTCAATGACCGATGCACTGCCCAGAAACAGGCCGGTTCCCACTGCACCACCCAGCGCGATGAGCTGAATATGGCGGTTCTTGAGACCACGTTTCAGCGCTTCGCCTTGCTGTTGTTCCATACAAACCTCGTGATGTTTTTATTCTTCGTTCGCAGCGCAGGACGCTGTAATGAAGTAGTTACAATAACGTATTGATTATTTTACGGTATCTGGCGTGCTGAATAGTGCCATCTGCTACCCTGGCGACAAGAATAGTGATAAGCGAATCGCTTTGCACCTGCTTTCGCCTTTCGTGCTGAGAGTTGACTGAAAAAACGCCGTCCTGGTCACGTCTGCCCACAGCAACTTCTGCCATGAAATTCCGTTAATGACGAATAGCTTTCACTTATGTCTGCCGCTGCGCTAACGCGCTAAGCGGGTGTAAGGTTTGGTAAAAGTGAAATTATTTAACATTTGCGGTAACGCGAATTTTTCATTTTTTTAACCGCAAGTTAGCGCCAGCACAGGCTTTGGGGGCAGGTGAATGTCGCAGACACCATATAGACACAAGGTGAATACTTTGTTACTTTACCGGCACCTCTTTTCAATTGGTATTACCAATTTACTCCGGACGATTGGCTTAATAAGAAGGGACGATGGCTTACAGTAAGATTCGCCAACCTAAACTCTCCGACGCTATCGAGCAACAGCTCGAATCGCTGATTATGGAAGGGACCCTGCGTCCGGGAGAGAAGCTGCTGCCTGAGCGCGAACTCGCCAAACAATTCGATGTCTCACGTCCGTCTCTCCGCGAAGCGATCCAGCGCTTAGAAGCCAAAGGATTATTGCTGCGCCGACAGGGTGGCGGAACGTTCGTGCAGGAGAATCTCTGGCAAAGCTTAAGCGATCCACTCGTTGAGCTTCTCGCCGACCATCCGGAATCACAGTTTGATCTGCTGGAAACGCGCCATGCCTTAGAAGGCATCGCCGCCTATTACGCGGCGCTGCGCGGCACAGAGGAAGACCTGCTGCGCATTCGCGACTGCCATGTGAATATCCAGCAGGCGCAGGACAGCGGCGATTTAGACGCCGAAGCGGACGCAGTGATGCAGTATCAGATCGCTGTCACAGAAGCGGCCCATAATGTTGTGCTTTTACATTTGCTACGCTCAATGGGCCCTATGCTGGAACAAAACGTTCGCCAGAATTTCGAATTGCTCTACTCGCGCCGGGAAATGCTGGCAAAAGTGAGCGGTCACCGCGCCAGAATCTTTGAGGCGATTGTGGCTCGTGAGCCAGAAAAAGCGCGCGAGGCTTCACACCGTCACCTGGCGTTCATAGAGGAAATCTTGCTGGACAGAAGTCGGGAGCAGAGCCGTCGAGAACGCTCCCTGCGTCGTTTACAGCAACGTAAGGAATAACGTGCGACAAAGATCGTACGGACATCAGACGAGCCTGCCTGCATCTGCTTTAACAGGCTCCCGATTATTCAACGTATTAGACACAGATAAGGAACACACCCATGTCAGAACGTTTACACAATGACGTGGATCCGATTGAAACTCGTGACTGGCTACAGGCGATCGAATCGGTCATCCGTGAAGAAGGTGTTGAACGTGCACAGTATCTGATTGATCAGGTACTGGGTGCAGCCCGCAAAGGCGGCGTAAACGTGGCTGCAGGATCTTCTGCAATCAGCAACTACATCAACTCTATTGCCGTTGAAGATGAACCCGATTATCCGGGCAATACCTCTCTTGAACGTCGTATCCGTTCCGCAATTCGCTGGAACGCCATCATGTCGGTGCTGCGCGCATCGAAGAAAGATCTGGAACTCGGCGGCCACATGTCCTCCTTCCAGTCTTCTGCGACGATTTATGAAGTGTGCTTCAACCACTTCTTCCGCGCGCGCAGTGAGAAGGATGGCGGCGATCTGGTCTATTTCCAGGGCCACATCTCTCCCGGCATCTATGCCCGTGCGTTCCTTGAAGGCCGCCTGACCGAAGACCAGATGAATAACTTCCGTCAGGAAGTTGACGGTAAAGGCCTCTCTTCTTATCCGCACCCGAAATTAATGCCGGAATTCTGGCAGTTCCCGACCGTATCAATGGGTCTGGGTCCGCTGTCGGCTATCTACCAGGCGAAGTTCCTGAAGTATCTGGAACACCGTGGACTGAAAGATACTTCTGCTCAGACCGTTTACGCCTTCCTGGGTGACGGTGAGATGGATGAGCCAGAATCCAAAGGCGCGATCACCATCGCGACCCGTGAAAAACTGGATAACCTGGTCTTCATCATCAACTGCAATCTGCAGCGTCTGGATGGCCCGGTGACCGGTAATGGCAAGATCATCAACGAGCTGGAAGGCATCTTTGCCGGCGCTGGCTGGGAAGTGATCAAGGTCATCTGGGGCGGTCGCTGGGATGAGCTGCTGCGCAAAGATACCAGCGGCAAGCTGATTCAGCTGATGAACGAAACCGTCGACGGCGATTACCAGACCTTCAAATCCCGTGATGGTGCCTATGTGCGTGAGCACTTCTTTGGTAAATATCCGGAAACCGCCGCGCTGGTTAAAGATCTGTCCGATGATGAAATCTGGGCATTGAACCGTGGCGGCCACGATCCGAAGAAAATCTACGCGGCACTGAAAAAAGCGCAGGACACCAAAGGCAAGCCAGTACTGATCCTGGCGCATACCATCAAAGGTTATGGTATGGGCGACACCGCGGAAGGCAAAAACATTGCCCACCAGGTGAAGAAGATGAACATGGATGGCGTGCGCTATATCCGTGATCGCTTCAACGTGCCAGTTGCAGATGACAAAATTGAATCACTGCCGTACGTGACCTTTGAAAAGGGCTCTGAAGAGCACACGTATCTGCACGGTCAGCGTGAGAAGTTAGGCGGCTACCTGCCAACACGTCAGCCGAAGTTCACTGAAAAGCTGGAAATGCCAGCACTCGAAGAGTTCAGTGCGCTGCTGGATGAGCAGAACAAAGAGATCTCAACCACCATCGCCTTTGTACGTGCCCTGAACGTGATGCTGAAGAACAAGTCGATCAAAGATCGCCTGGTTCCGATCCTCGCCGATGAAGCGCGCACCTTTGGTATGGAAGGCCTGTTCCGTCAGATTGGTATCTACAGCCCGAACGGTCAGCAGTACACCCCGCAGGACCGCGAGCAGGTTGCTTACTACAAAGAAGACGAGAAAGGCCAGATTCTGCAGGAAGGGATCAACGAGCTGGGCGCAGGTTCATCCTGGCTGGCTGCGGCGACCTCTTACAGCACCAACAACCTGCCGATGATCCCGTTCTACATCTATTACTCGATGTTCGGCTTCCAGCGTATCGGCGATCTGATGTGGCTGGCGGGCGACCAACAGGCGCGCGGCTTCCTGGTCGGCGGCACCTCAGGTCGTACTACCCTGAACGGCGAAGGTCTGCAGCATGAAGATGGTCACAGCCACATTCAGTCGCTGACTATCCCGAACTGTATCTCCTACGATCCTTCTTACGCCTATGAAGTGGCTGTCATCATGCATGACGGTCTGGTGCGTATGTATGGCGAAGCGCAGGAGAACGTTTACTACTACATCACCACGCTGAACGAAAACTACCATATGCCAGCAATGCCCGCTGGTGCAGAAGAGGGTATCCGTAAGGGTATCTACAAACTGGAAACGGTAGACGGCAGCAAAGGCAAAGTGCAGCTGCTGGGCTCAGGTTCTATCCTGCGTCATGTGCGTGAAGCTGCGCAGATCCTGGCGAAAGATTACGGTATCGGCTCTGATGTCTACAGCGTCACCTCGTTCACTGAACTGGCACGTGATGGCCAGGATTGTGAGCGCTGGAACATGCTGCATCCGACAGAAGAAGCGCGCGTACCTTACATCGCTCAGGTGATGAACGACGCACCTGCTGTCGCCTCAACCGACTACATGAAACTGTTCGCTGAGCAGGTTCGTAGCTATGTCCCGGCCAGCGATTATCGCGTGCTGGGTACCGATGGCTTTGGTCGCTCTGACAGCCGTGAGAACCTGCGTCATCACTTTGAAGTTGATGCATCTTATGTGGTGGTTGCCGCGCTGGGTGAGCTGGCTAAACGCGGCGAGATCGAGAAGAAAGTGGTGGCCGACGCGATCACCCGATTCAATATCGATGCCGATAAAGTTAACCCGCGTCTGGCTTAAGAGGTAATAGAGTAATGGCTATCGAAATTAAGGTACCGGATATCGGGTCTGACGAAGTTGAAGTCACCGAGATTCTGGTGAAAGTTGGCGACAAGGTGGAAGCCGAGCAGTCGCTGATCACCGTGGAAGGCGACAAAGCCTCAATGGAAGTGCCGTCGCCGCAGGCTGGCGTAGTGAAAGAGATCAAAATCTCTACCGGTGACAAAGTTGAAACCGGCTCACTGATCATGGTGTTTGATGCTGAAGGCGCTGCGGAAGCAGCACCTGCCGCCGCCGAAGAGAAAAAAGCGGACGCGGCGCCAGCCGCTGCTGCGGCGCCAGCCGCTGCTGCGGCCACAGCCAGCAAAGAAGTGGCTGTGCCGGATATCGGCGGTGACGAAGTTGAAGTCACTGAGATCCTGGTTAAGGTTGGCGACAAAGTCGAAGCCGAGCAGTCACTGATTGTTGTGGAAGGCGATAAAGCGTCGATGGAAGTCCCGGCTCCGTTCGCGGGCGTGGTCAAAGAGATCACTATTTCCACCGGCGACAAAGTCAGCACCGGTTCAGCCATCATGGTCTTTGAAGCAGAAGGCGCAGCACCGGCCTCTGACGCGAAGCCAGAAGTGAAAGAAGAAGCGGCATCGGCACCTGCCGCGGCTGCAGGCGCAAAAGACGTTAACGTCCCGGATATCGGCGGTGATGAAGTTGAAGTTACCGAGATTCTGGTCAAAATTGGCGACAAAGTTGAAGCTGAGCAGTCACTGATTGTGGTTGAAGGCGACAAAGCCTCTATGGAAGTGCCTGCGCCGTTTGCAGGTACCGTCAAAGAGCTGAAAGTGGCGACCGGCGATAAAGTCAGCACCGGCTCACTGATCATGGTGTTCGAAGTCGAAGGTGCTGCTCCGGCTGCCCCTGCGGCCGCGAAACAGGAAGCCGCACCGGCTCCTGCTGCCAAATCTGAAGCTAAAGCCGCGGCACCCGCTCCAGCTAAAGCGGATAGCAAAGGTGAGTTCGCAGAGAACGACGCTTACGTTCACGCTACCCCGGTGATCCGTCGCCTGGCGCGCGAGTTCGGTGTTAACCTGGCGAAAGTCAAAGGCACCGGCCGTAAAGGTCGCATTCTGAAAGAAGACGTGCAGACTTACGTGAAAGAGGCCGTGAAACGCGCTGAAGCGGCACCAGCTGCAGCCAGCGGCGGCGGTCTGCCTGGCATGCTGCCATGGCCGAAAGTTGATTTCAGTAAGTTTGGCGAAATCGAAGAAGTCGAACTGGGGCGTATCCAGAAAATTTCTGGCGCGAACCTGAGCCGTAACTGGGTAATGATCCCGCACGTTACGCATTTCGACAAAACCGATATCACCGATCTGGAAGCTTTCCGTAAGCAGCAGAATGCTGAAGCAGAGAAGCGTAAGCTGGATGTGAAGTACACCCCGGTGGTGTTCATCATGAAAGCGGTCGCGGCGGCGCTTGAGCAGATGCCACGCTTCAACAGCTCGCTGTCTGAAGATGCGCAGAAACTGACGCTGAAAAAATATATCAACATCGGTGTGGCGGTTGATACGCCAAATGGCCTGGTAGTTCCGGTCTTTAAAGACGTGAACAAGAAAGGCATCACCGAGCTGTCGCGTGAACTGATGGCGATTTCGAAGAAAGCGCGTGACGGTAAGCTGACAGCGGGCGACATGCAGGGCGGATGTTTCACCATCTCCAGCCTGGGCGGCCTGGGCACCACGCACTTCGCGCCGATCGTGAACGCGCCGGAAGTGGCTATCCTGGGTGTCTCTAAATCGGCGATGGAGCCGGTGTGGAACGGTAAAGAGTTTACTCCGCGTCTGATGATGCCGATTTCTCTCTCCTTCGACCACCGCGTAATCGACGGTGCTGATGGTGCACGATTCATCACCATTATCGGCAATATGTTGTCTGACATTCGTCGTTTAGTTATGTAAATGTAAAGAAGGCCGGCGGAAGCCGGCCTTCCTGTAACGATTCGTCGCGCCGCGGTTGGCAGTTTGTTAACAATTCTGTAAACTCTTGCGGTGAAAGTCCCGGTGGAACAAGGGCATTATAAGAAAGTCTGACCCGCCGGATATCAATTAAGAGGTCATGATGAGTACAGAGATTAAAACCCAGGTCGTAGTACTTGGGGCAGGTCCTGCAGGTTACTCTGCAGCCTTCCGTTGTGCGGATTTAGGTCTGGAAACCGTACTGGTAGAGCGTTACAGCACCCTGGGCGGTGTTTGTCTGAACGTCGGTTGTATCCCATCTAAAGCGCTGCTGCACGTTGCTAAAGTGATTGAAGAGGCGAAAGCCCTTGAAGAGCACGGCATTGTGTTTGGCCAGCCATCTACTGATATCAACAAGATTCGCAGCTGGAAAGAGAAGGTTATCAACCAGTTGACTGGCGGCCTGTCAGGAATGGCAAAAGGTCGTAAAGTCACCGTGGTTAACGGCCTTGGCAAATTCACCGGTGCTAACACCCTGGTGGTTGAAGGAGAAGGCGGCGCGACCACCATCAACTTCGATAATGCCATTATCGCTGCGGGTTCACGTCCAATCGAACTGCCATTCATTCCACATGAAGATCCACGTGTCTGGGACTCTACCGATGCGCTGGAACTGAAAGAAGTGCCGAAGCGCTTGCTGGTCATGGGCGGCGGCATCATCGGTCTGGAAATGGCGACGGTTTATCATGCGCTGGGTTCAGAGATTGATGTGGTTGAGATGTTCGACCAGGTTATCCCGGCTGCGGATAAAGACGTGGTGAAAGTCTTTACCAAGAAAATCAGCAAGAAATTTAACCTGATGCTGGAAACCAAAGTGACCGCCGTTGAAGCAAAAGACGATGGCATTTACGTTTCAATGGAAGGTAAAAAAGCACCAGGCGAAGCGCAGCGTTACGACGCAGTGCTGGTGGCGATCGGCCGTGTGCCGAACGGTAAAGGTCTGGATGCTGGTAAAGCGGGCGTGGAAGTGGACGATCGCGGCTTCATTCGCGTCGACAAGCAGATGCGCACCAACGTGCCACACATCTATGCTATCGGCGACATCGTCGGTCAGCCAATGCTGGCGCATAAAGGCGTGCACGAAGGCCACGTGGCGGCAGAAGTGATCTCCGGTCTGAAGCACTACTTCGATCCGAAAGTGATCCCTTCAATTGCCTATACTGAGCCAGAAGTTGCCTGGGTCGGTCTGACCGAGAAAGAAGCGAAAGAGAAGGGCATCAGCTACGAGACCTCCACCTTCCCGTGGGCAGCCTCAGGCCGTGCTATCGCTTCTGATTGTGCAGACGGTATGACCAAACTGATTTTCGACAAAGAGACGCACCGGATTATTGGTGGCGCGATTGTCGGTACTAACGGCGGCGAGCTGTTAGGCGAAATCGGTCTGGCGATTGAGATGGGTTGTGATGCGGAAGATATTGCGCTGACCATCCACGCTCACCCGACCCTGCATGAGTCAGTCGGTCTGGCGGCAGAAATCTTCGAAGGCAGCATCACCGATCTGCCTAACGCGAAAGCGAAGAAGAAATAAGTTTCTGCTACTAAAGAAGAAAGCTCCCGTTATGGGGGCTTTTTTTTCGCCTGGATTCTGGTGCTGTATGGCAAGAATCGATTTGGGTTAAGACTAAAGGTAACCCCAACAACCCTGAAAACGTTGCCTGTGAGAGTTATTAGAGTTATCGTGCTTTCATCGGGACGCGACAGGACACAGGGATGGATAGCAGCACGTTAATTTCCGAAATGAAGGCTGATGGCTGGGTTCTGACAGGGATAAACGGTAGCCATCACCATTTCACACATCCGACAAAACCGGGGCTGGTTACAGTACCCCATCCTAAAAAAGACTTACCGATCGGTACGGTAAAGAGCATCAGGAAACAAGCGAGAATTTAATCCCGCTTGCCCGTAGAGGTATGAATATGTTTTATCCAATCGCGATTGAAGCGGGTGATCACGAACACGCATACGGCGTAATCGTTCCCGATTTACCAGGGTGTTTCTCTGCCGGGGATACTCTTGATGAAGCCATTAAAAACGCCAAAGAGGCTATCACAGGGCATATCGAATTATGTGTAGAACTCGGTCATGAGATCCCTGCCGTGTCCACCATTGAGACTCTGGCCACGAATCCTGACTATCAGGGTTATATCTGGGCATTGGTTGATGTAGATGTCATTCGCTTGCTGGGCGGCTCTGAAAAAATCAATGTCACTTTACCCAGGTCGTTAATTGATCGGATTGATCGTTGTGTGGCTTCACACCCCGAATACAAAAGTCGCTCGGGCTTTCTGGCTCAGGTAGCGCTTGAGCGTATTACTGCTCCGATTAACAGGCCTCAAAAGTAAGTCCGCGTGATAGCTAAATTTATTGGTGGCAGAGGAATCAAAAGGCACCGTTTATGAGTTTTTACCCCTTAAGCCGTTGCCATGATCTTTCTCACGTATGGTCAGGTTGATGTCTTTGATGATGCTTTTATCCAGATTGATAAAACCGGCGTAAGAATGCATATTCCGGTGAATCTGGATGGACTGCAGCTGATTCTCTTCCTGACTCTTACAAATCAGTGAGTTACTGATCTTTAAATACGTGAATTTAGTGGTGATTTTTTTGTGAGGGTAAAATCATCATATTTTACAGCCACATACATTAAGAGTGTTCCCCGCTCAAGCGGGGATAAACCGCATTGATGATGGAGGTGGCCAGACATCTGGCCTGTAATCCCCTACGAATGTGAATATCAGAGTCAGGCCCGATGAAAAAAAAGAACAGCACTCCCACACCTCACGATGCCACTTTCCGGCAGTTTCTCTCACAGCCGGACATTGCCCGCGACTTCATGGAACTGCATCTGCCCGCCGAACTGCGCGCTATATGCGACCTCAGCACCCTGAAACTTGAATCCGGTTCGTTCGTTGAAGACGATCTTCGCCAGTATTTCAGCGATATCCTCTACAGCCTGAAGACCAGTAACGGGGATGGGTACATACACGTCCTGGTTGAGCATCAGTCTACGCCGGACAGGCATATGGCATTCAGGCTGATGCGATACGCTGTGGCGGCTATGCACCGCCACCTTGAAGCGGGCCATGAGCAGCTGCCGCTGGTTATACCGGTACTGTTCTATACCGGCAAACGCAGCCCTTATCCGTATTCAACACGCTGGCTCGACGAATTTGAAGACCCTTCGCTGGCGGAAAACCTCTATGGCAGTACCTTTCCACTGGTGGATGTCACGGTGATCCCGGATGAGGAAATCATGGGGCACCGCAGCATGGCGGCGTTGACGCTGTTACAGAAGCACATACATCAGCGTGACATCGCGACTCTCACCGATCGGCTGGCCACGTTACTGATGGCTGATTATCTTTCTTCACCCCAGGTAACAGCGCTGATACACTATTTACTGCAGGCAGGCGAGTCGGCTGACTCCGAAGCCTTCGTGCGCGAACTGGCACAGCGAGTGCCGCAACACGGAGACGCACTTATGACCATCGCACAGCAGCTGGAGCAGAAGGGCATCGAGAAAGGTATTCAGCTTGGTGAACAGCGTGGAATCGAGAAAGGCCGAAATGAAGGCAAAGTCGAAGTTGCCCGCACTATGCTGCAGAACGGCATTGACCGTAACACCGTCATGAAAATGACCGGTCTCTCAGAAGATGATCTTTCACAGATTCGTCACTGATTTTGATGTCAGAAAACGGCTCGGCAACGTAAAGCCCTGCACTACAGGGCTTAACAAATTTAATGAAACGCAGGCGCTGCTCATCAGTCAGTGCGCTGACACAGTCTCCCGGGTTAACTGACTATAATTACGAGCGTGCTTTTCTGCCATCCCCGAAACTCATCACAAAGCAATTCGACTGTTATGACAAAATTACCGGGGCTCCTGGCTTAAACATCAGGATAGGTGACGTTCCTGGGAGGAAGCGAAGAGGGCTGCAGATCAGCAGGGCATAACCTTCCTGGATGCTAAAATTCAGGGGCCGGCTAAGGTCTGGCTTATCCCTTTCACTGTTTCCAGTACACCCGGTAAACACAATATGGGATGCTGGACGGTGGCTCTCTGACAGTCAAATTCTCAGAAGATTAGGCAGCAAGCTAACCTTCATCTAACCACGCATCTCCCATGCAGCCACTCGTTCAATAAACATCTGCGCCAGGGCAGTAATGGCGCTGTTGCCGGGTAGTCTCTCTTCATTGATATACATCACCAGCGAACTACTGCGTCGGCGGCCCTGCAGCAGCGGCAGGGGACGGAGCTCACCGCTTTCTAACAGCGCGGCGATATTCTGTTCCGGCAGCCAGCCATAACCTAACTGATGCTGGACCGCTTCAATGGCTGCCGACAGCGTCGTGAATGACCAGTTCTCCGCCTGATCGCCATTGACCTCCGACTGCTGCTGTTGCTGACGATCCAGAATGGTAATGCAGGGCCAGCGTGCCAGCGTAGCAGCACTAAGCGGGGCGGATTCGCGGTGCAGCGGGTGGTCGCGATGGGCGACGGCGACGAAATCGACACTCATCAGGCTTTCGCCTGCTAACGGCGTGTCGCCATATTGTGCCACCAGCCAGAGATCAGCCTGATTTTCCGCCAGTCTGTCAGGCGTTTCGCTTCGGACGATTTCGCTAAACCAGATGCGGACATGCGGATAGCGTTGCTGAAAGGTCTGAAGCACATCGAATAGCAAGGGTTTGGGCAGAGTCGCATCGACCATCAGATCGATGCGCGAACGCTCGCCGCGTTGCAGTGCACTGGCCTGCGCCTCAAGCGCGCCGAATCCCTCCAGCAGCGGACGCACCTGTGCCAGCAACTGATGTCCCTCTGCACTCAGGACAGCGCGGCGGCCCTCCTGCTGAAGCAGGGTCAAACCCAGCCGCTGCTGTAACAGGCTCAGCTGATAACTCAGTGAGGACTGGCTGCGATTGTTCTTCTCCGCTGCCAGCGCAAAACTCCCCTCATTCACTACTGCGTCGAGCAGATACCACTGTTCGAGTGTTGTCTTGTACATGCTCACTCATCTAAAAATTAAATTATTAAGTGCTAAAAATAGCGTTATTCATCGGTTTTGTAACGCGCAATAATCTCCTCAAGGAAAACAAATGAGGAATTAACCATGAGCACTTTCGATAAACATGACCTGTCTGGCATCGTCGGCAAACATCTGGTTTACACCTATGACAACGGCTGGAATTACGAGCTCTACATTAAAAATGCCAGCACCATCGACTATCGCATTCACAGCGGTATGGTCGGTAATCGCTGGGTTAAAAATCAGCATGTCTATGTCGTTCGTCTGGCGCAGGATGTCTATAAAGTTTCCTGGACTGAACCAACCGGAACCGATGTCAGCCTGGCCGTTAATCTGGCTGATAAAATTTTCCACGGCACCATCTTCTTCCCGCGCTGGGTAATGAATAATCCGGAGAAAACCGTCTGCTTCCAGAATGATCATCTGGAAGAGATGGCAAAATTCCGCGAAGCGGGTCCGGCTTATCCAACCGAAGTGATTGATGAGTTCGCGACGCTGACCGTAATCCGCGATGTGGGTGAAAATAACGAAAGCGTGATCGACTGCCCGCCAGACCAGCTGCCAGCGAATTTTCCGGAAAATCTGAAAAATTAAGCATATGCAGAAGAGGTCATGACGACCTCTTCTGAATAGCAGTTTCTGTCTTGTAGCTTCTGACGTGTAACTTGCGAGAATGAAAAAGAGATTTACCGACCAGGGTTTTATCAGTAGTAATCAGCAGGACGAATTCGGTTTCAGTTGCATCAGGCTGATTTCCGGCCTGGTGTTGTTATCCTCCTGAGCTCACCTCCGCTGTACCCCATAAACACGCCGGCTTCTATTCCTGCCAGTTATCTATTTCCCTGAATCACTTCGCTAAAGCCACGGCAAAACTGACATAAACCTGCAGCCATTTGTGTGGAATGCGGTACGCTGCAGAGAGACCCATTCAGCCGACTCAGCTGGCTGATGCAGGGAGTTAAGCGGGCAGAATGGCCGTAGTGGATTATGTTGTATTTTTGTAAACAGATTAACAAACAGACGAAATACTGCTATTCTGCCCTCCGCGAAACCGGGCACCTCAACCTGGACGAGAAAGGGAAGATTGTTCTCCATAAGTGAGCAAGGTGGTCGGAAAGCCCTACATAATGAGAGCGAGGATAACGTCGTGCTAGAAGAATACCGTAAGCACGTTGCCGAGCGTGCTGCCCAGGGAATTGTACCTAAGCCT
Organism: Pantoea sp. Fr-CA_6; assembly: GCF_024520895.1. NCBI lineage: Bacteria > Pseudomonadati > Pseudomonadota > Gammaproteobacteria > Enterobacterales > Erwiniaceae > Pantoea > Pantoea sp. Fr-CA_6. The sequence continues at coordinate 56,370 of NZ_JALNPO010000011.1, forward strand.
TTAGAGGCTTCCCAAATGGCCGCGCTGGTTGAACTGCTAAAAAATCCACCTGCGGGTGAAGAAGAATTTTTGATCGATTTATTGGTCAACCGCGTCCCACCTGGCGTCGATGAAGCGGCGTATGTCAAAGCCGGTTTCCTGGCGGCTGTCGCCAAAGGCGAAGCAACCTCTCCTCTGATATCTCCTGAAAAAGCGGTTGAACTGCTTGGCACCATGCAGGGCGGTTACAATATTCATCCGCTGATTGAGGCGCTGGACGATAGCAAACTGGCTCCGATTGCCGCGAAAGCCCTTTCACACACGCTGCTGATGTTCGACAACTTCTATGATGTCGAAGAGAAAGCGAAAGCGGGTAATGAATACGCGAAGCAGGTGATGCAATCCTGGGCAGATGCGGAATGGTATCTGTCACGGCCTGAACTGGCAGAGAAGATCACGGTTACAGTGTTTAAAGTCACTGGCGAAACCAACACCGACGATCTCTCTCCGGCCCAGGATGCCTGGTCACGTCCAGACATTCCTCTGCACGCCCTGGCGATGCTGAAAAATGCCCGTGAAGGCATTGAGCCTGATGACGCGGGCAATATCGGCCCGATCAAACAGATCGAAGCTCTGAAGACCAAAGGTTTCCCGCTGGCGTATGTCGGTGATGTTGTCGGAACCGGTTCTTCACGTAAATCCGCCACCAACTCGGTGCTGTGGTTTATGGGCGACGACATCCCGAACGTGCCAAATAAAAAAGGCGGCGGCGTGGTGCTGGGCAGCAAAATTGCACCCATCTTCTTCAACACCATGGAAGATGCGGGCGCACTGCCCATTGAAGTGGACGTAAACAACCTGAACATGGGCGATGTGATCGACATCTATCCATTCAAAGGCGAAGTCCGCAACCACGAAACCAATGAGCTGCTGGCCAGCTTCGAGCTCAAAACCGAAGTAGTGATTGACGAAGTGCGCGCCGGTGGCCGTATTCCGCTGATCATCGGTCGCGGCCTGACCACCAAAGCGCGCGAGTCGCTGGGTCTGCCGCACAGCACCGTATTCCGTCAGGCGAAAGATGTCGCGGAGAGCACCCGTGGTTTCTCGCTGGCGCAGAAAATGGTTGGCCGCGCCTGTGGCGTGACCGGCGTTCGTCCGGGTGCCTATTGCGAACCTAAGATGACCTCGGTTGGCTCGCAGGATACCACCGGCCCGATGACCCGTGACGAGCTGAAAGATCTGGCTTGCCTGGGCTTTTCGACCGATCTGGTGATGCAGTCGTTCTGTCACACCGCCGCGTATCCGAAGCCGGTGGATGTGAGCACGCACCATACGCTGCCAGACTTCATCATGAACCGCGGTGGTGTGTCACTGCGTCCGGGTGACGGCATTATCCACAGCTGGCTGAACCGTATGCTGCTGCCGGATACCGTCGGTACCGGTGGTGACTCGCACACCCGTTTCCCTATCGGCATCTCTTTCCCGGCAGGTTCAGGCCTGGTGGCGTTTGCCGCCGCGACTGGCGTAATGCCGCTCGACATGCCGGAATCGGTTCTGGTGCGCTTCAAAGGTAAGATGGAGCCGGGCATTACCCTGCGCGATCTGGTTCACGCCATTCCGCTGTATGCCATCAAACAGGGTCTGCTGACCGTTGAGAAGAAAGGTAAGAAAAACATCTTCTCTGGTCGCATCCTGGAGATTGAAGGTCTGCCGGATCTGAAAGTCGAGCAGGCGTTTGAGCTGTCCGATGCGTCAGCAGAACGTTCCGCTGCGGGCTGTACCATCAAGCTGGATAAAGCGCCGATTATCGAATACCTCAGCTCTAACATCGTGCTGCTGAAGTGGATGATCGCAGAAGGCTACGGCGATCGTCGTACGCTGGAGCGTCGCATTGACGGTATGGAGAAATGGCTGGCCGATCCTCAGTTGCTTGAGCCGGATGCCGATGCTGAATATGCCGCCGTGATCGAAATCGATCTGGCTGAAATCAAAGAGCCAATCCTCTGTGCGCCAAACGATCCGGACGATGCACGTCTGCTCTCTGACGTTCAGGGTGAGAAGATCGACGAAGTGTTTATCGGCTCATGCATGACCAACATTGGTCACTTCCGTGCTGCGGGTAAACTGCTGGATAGCCACAAAGGCCAGCTGCCAACCCGTCTGTGGGTGGCACCGCCAACCAAGATGGATGCGGCACAGCTGACCGAAGAAGGCTACTACAGCGTATTCGGCAAAAGCGGTGCGCGTATCGAGATCCCGGGCTGTTCACTCTGCATGGGTAACCAGGCACGTGTTGCAGATGGTTCGACAGTGGTCTCTACCTCGACCCGTAACTTCCCGAACCGTCTGGGTAACGGCGCTAACGTCTACCTGGCGTCAGCGGAGCTGGCTGCGGTCGCGTCTCTGCTTGGCAAACTGCCAACGCCGGATGAGTATCAGCAATTCATGGCGCAGGTCGATAAAACGGCCAGCGACACGTATCGCTATCTCAACTTCGACCAGCTGACGCAGTACACCGACAAAGCTGATGGTGTGATTTTCCAGACCGCGGTCTGATTCTTCACCTTGCAGGCATGAATAAGGGGCGATGATTCGCCCCTTTTTTTCGTCTCAGCATGGGGTAGAGAGACGATCAAAAGCTGGCTTTCGGCAGACAGCCTGTAATAATGCGCGACGTGTCACACTTTGCCGCGAGAGCAGCACGGACACTTACCAGGTGAGACGACGACGTTGAGAGGAACGGGCGATGGAATATGAATTTTTACGCGATGTGACCGGACAGATTAAGGTTCGCATGTCGATGGATCATGAAGCGGTCGGCCACTGGTTCAACGAAGAGGTCAAAAACGATCCGGGATTGCTGGATGAAGTTGAAGCCGCCATTGAAGATGTCAAAGGCAGCGTACGTCAGTGGCAGCGGATCGGCAGCGAGTACACCATTCTGCTGGATGAAGAGGAGGTGATGATCCGCGCCAACCTGCTGGCTCTGGAAGATGACGGTATGGAAGAGGGGATGAACTACTATGACGAAGAGAGCCTCTCGTTCTGCGGCATTGAAGATTTTCAGCTGGTGATCGCTGCTTATCGCCAGTTTATGAACCAGTACGGCAAACCCGTACGGTAAGACAGTAAGGCAATCCTTTACGGTTATAAGGCCGGGCGAACTCAGCAGCCCGGCTGCGCATCATGCCGATCATCGCCGATGTGGTGGCTACATACTGAATGCGTCCCATAGCCGTTCGGCTGCCCAGAAGCCCAATACTGTCGCCAGCCCCACCGGGGCGTAAAATAATTTACAGCGGCCACATGCAGTTGCCATAAGCGTGTGCGGGCGTTCAGAACCAGCTTCCCCAGCAGCGCGGGATTACGCTGGCGCTGACCTCCGCCTGAACAGAACGCGCCGTGTTGCTCTGACCTGATCAGCAGGACGAGAGCAGCACCGCGCGTTTATTTTTATCTCTCGCCGTTAAAACGCGCCGTTAACGCGCGTAGGTATCATTTTCTTCACGCGTAATTGCGGGTGCGTCCACCGTAACCCGTTCAAACCTCAGATTATTTACGCCCGCTATTTTGCCAAACTCCTGCGCCTGCAGCGTGATATCGCTGAAACTCAGCTGCTCAATCGGATTTTCCGGCGTGCCTTCAATAAAGAAGGCGCGGGAAAAGGTCGTGGGCTGAGTCAGGCTGCTGCTGATATGGCTGATGCGGATATTCTCTACTCTCGTCAGCCCGGCATCGCCCGTGACGCCCGCGGCCAGCTTACGCCAGTACGATGGCTGTTCTGTGTCGGCAGGCTGCTCGCTGTAGCTGTATTGCGGGAACCAGTTCAGCTGCAGCATAAACGGATAGCCGACATCTTCCATTATCAGATGGCGAACAATGATGTTTTTAATCCAGCCGCCGCGATTGCGGGCTGACTTGATGCGGAAGCCGACGCCGGTGCCGGAGAAGCGGTTATGTTCGATGATGACATTTTCGATACCGCCAGAGGTTTCGCTGCCCAGGGTGATGCCCGAGCCTTTCAGCAATGTGCAGTCGCGAATAATAATATCGCGCGCGGTTCTGGCCAGCTGTTGCGCTTCTGCGCCGCGCCCCGATTTTACGCAGATATTGTCGTCATTACAGGAGACCGTACAGCCCTCAACGCGAACTAACTGACTGGAGTCGATATCAATACCGTCAGTGCTGGGGCCGGTGGCGTTCATCACATTGAGTCTCTGCAAATTCACCTGTTTCGAGTAACAGACGTGCAGGTTCCAGAAGCCGGAATCCTTTGAGGTAAAGTCCTGCAGCGTCACGCATTCGCTCTGATAAACCACCAGATTACGCGGGCGCCTGCAGTCGTAATCCACCACCCAGCGTAGCCCGCGGCGGGTATAGTCCGCCAGCATTCCGCTGTTTTCATCGTCGCCCCAGAACTTATGCCACCAGACCGCGCCCTGGCCATCTAGAGTGCCGCTGCCGCAGACGGTGACATTGCGACACTGATTGATGTTAAGCATTGCTGTGGGCCAGACCATATCAATCCCCGCCACGCGGGTAGCGATTTCCGGATAATCCTCCAGCTGCTGGCTGCCGAGCAATACGGCATCTTTTGCCAGCTCCAGCGTCATCTTACTTTTCAAAAACAGCGCGCCAGTCAGAAAGCGGCCTGCCGGGATTAGCACCGTGTCGCCTTCTGCTGCGCTGTCGATCGCGCGCTGTATCGCCTGAGTGGAAAGTGAGGTGGCGTCCGGGACGGCATCGAAATCAATGATGTTAATTCTTGCCATTTTTTTTGCCTGTCGTGGATTAAGAAATAAGCGTTCAGCGCTGAAAGTAGCACGCCCGGACAGGAAAATTATTGCTGGCGATCAGGGAATTCCGGCGGTTGCCGTGATGAAAAAGCAGGGGGAACAAGGAGGGCAGACGCGCAGGTTATGGGCTATAACGCTGCGCGCCTGATAATCAGAGGGTCTTCAGGCCCACTGAGGGGATATTTCTGCCGTAGTAGATCTCGCGCATCTCTTTCCAGAGCAGATCGGTAATGCGCTTGTGCTCCTGCGGAGTGAGATCTTCCGGGCGGGTGTTAAACAGGTAGTGTTTAAGGTCGAACTCTTTCAGCAACATCTTGGTATGAAAGATGTTTTCCTGATAGACATTCACATCCACCATGTCATACATCGCTTTCATATCTTCAGACATGAAGTTCTGAATCGAATTGATCTCGTGATCGATGAAGTGCTTCATCCCTTTCACGTCACGGGTAAAACCGCGCACCCGGTAATCGACGGTGACAATATCGGACTCCAGCTGATGGATCAGATAGTTCAGCGCTTTCAGGGGCGAAATGACGCCACAGGTTGAGACTTCAATGTCTGCACGGAAGGTGCACAGACCGCCTGCCGGATGGCTCTCCGGATAGGTGTGCACGCAGATATGACTTTTATCGAGATGAGCCACCACCGAGTTGGGCAGCGGACCGGGGTGCTCTGAGTTATCGATATCTTTCGGATCGATCGGCTCTTCGCTGACCAGAATCGTGACGCTGGCCCCCTGCGGCTCATAATCCTGGCGCGCAATGTTGAGCACGTTAGCCCCGATAATGGAGCAGGTCTCGGTCAGGATTTCCGTCAGACGGTTAGCGTTATATTGTTCGTCAATGTAGGCGATGTAACCATCGCGTTCAGCTTCAGTATTCGCATAGCAAATATCGTAAATACAAAAACTCAGGCTTTTCGTCAGGTTGTTGAAGCCATGTAGTTTTAGCTTTTGCAATTTCGTTCACCCCCTTAGAAATGCACTATCAGCACGCGGCAGATAACGCATTCAACAGATATTGCGGCAGGGCAAAGCTGCCGGTATGGATTGCTGGCGTGTAATAACGGCAGGTCAGGCCAGCGGCCTCGAAACGCGCCTTTAAGGTCGCGGTGTCGAGCTGGCGCAGCGCCGGATTATCACTCGCCCAGGCAAAGGTCATAATGCCGCCGTAGTAGGTCGGAATCGCCGCCTGATAGAAACTGACGTCCGCAAAGTAATGTCCCAGCTTACGATGGCTGTTAACGGCCTCATCCTGCTGCAGGAAGCAGACGCCATTCTGCGCCACAAAGATGCCATTTTCATTAAGGGCCGCTTTGCACCCGGCATAAAATTCCGAGGTAAACAGACTCTCGCCCGGACCAATCGGATCGGTGCAGTCGGAGATAATGACATCAAACTTTTCCTGCGTCTGATTAACGAAGTTCACCCCGTCATCAATCACCAGCGTAAAGCGCGGATCGTCATAGGCACCCGCGCTGTGGTTCGGCAGATACTGGCGACAAAAGGTCACCACGCCCGCATCGATCTCCACCATGGTAATCTTTTCGATCCCGGGATGACGTGACACTTCACGCAGCATTGCGCCGTCACCGCCGCCGATAATCAGAACGCTCTTCGCCGCGCCGTGCGCCAGCAGCGGAACGTGGGTCATCATTTCATGGTAGATAAATTCGTCGCGTTCGGTGGTCTGAACGACGCCGTCCAGCGCCATTACGCGGCCCATCGCGGCATTTTCGAAAATGATTAAATCCTGATGCGCAGTCTTCTCACGGTACAGCTCTTTATCGACCGTGAAATACTGGCCAAAACCGGCATGAAGGGTTTCATACCACGTTTCATTGTGGGCCATGGTGCTCTCCTCTGATGACATCGCCATGAAGATGGGCGGCATATGATAGCTAACACTGACCGTGGTTGCACGGTCAATGTCCGGCTGCAGAGGGAAGAATCGTTACCTGACGTAGGCCAGCAGGCTCAGCGAATCGCGGGCCAGTGACTTGCACTTTTTGTCGTTGGTGATGGCGATGCCGCTGAGATCGCGATAGCTATCTTCACCCAGCGCTTTCATGTTGTAGTTGCTGTAGTTGCTTAAATCCCAGCGGTTCTGCTGAGCAAAAAAGACCAGCGCTTTGCGAATCTGCGCGTCCGGTAAATCCTGATAGCCACAATCATTTTTCAGATAGACGAAAACCGCCGTCAGATCGGCCAGATCTTCCGCTTCGGATTCGCTCAGGGCAAAACTGGTGGAGGAGAAGCCAAGGAGTCCCGTCAGCAGCAGGATCCTGATACTTTGCTTCATAGTCGTTCTCTTCAATGGATATTGCTAATGACGTTAGCACAGTTGCTCTCAGGTTTTCGATTAATTTGCCGCTGTGGGCTGCTGCACCGCCTTTTTTCGTCAGATTCGCACGGGTAAGACTTGACCTTCCCATAAGGTCAGGGTTTAGGCTGTGCGCTCTGATGCCACAAGGATGATCACCATGCAACGTCGCCATTTCCTGAAACTCACTGCCGCACTGAGTGCAGCCGGAGCATTACCGCTCTGGAGCCGTTCGCTGATGGCAGCCACCCGTCCGCTGCTGCCGATTCCGTCTCTGCTGGAACCCGATGCCAGGGGCAGCTACAGCCTCACCGCGATGCAGGGTACCACCCAGTGGAACGGCAAAGCGGTGCCGACCTGGGGCTATAACGGCAGCCTGCTGGGGCCGGTGCTGAAGATGCAGAGTGGCAAACCGGTGACGGTGAACATTCATAACCGGCTCAGCGAAGCGACCACCCTGCACTGGCACGGGCTGGAAATCCCCGGTGCAGTGGATGGCGGCCCGCAGGCGGTGATTGCGCCTGGCGGCTCGCGTCAGGTCTCTTTTACGCCCGATCAACCCGCCGCAACCTGCTGGTATCACCCGCATCTGCATGGCAAAACCGGGCATCAGGTGGCTCAGGGGCTGGCGGGACTGATCCTGCTGGAAGATAAAGAGAGCGGAACGCTGCGATTGCCCTCGCAGTGGGGTGTGGATGATGTGCCGCTGATTTTTCAGGATAAGCAACTGACCAAAGATGGCAGCCGCATTGATTATCAGCTCGACGTGATGCGCGCCGCGGTGGGCTGGTTTGGCAACATGATGCTGACCAACGGCATGCACTATCCGCAGCATGCGGTGCCGCGCGGCTGGCTGCGTCTGCGCCTGCTCAACGGCTGCAATGCCCGTTCGCTGCATGTTGCCGCCAGTGATAAACGTCCTCTCTACGTGATCGCCAGCGATGGTGGCCTGCTGGCCGAGCCGGTAAAGCTCGACTCGCTGCCGATCCTGCCGGGCGAGCGTTTTGAGGTGATGATCGATACTTCTGACGGTAACAGCTTCGATCTGGTGACGCTGCCGACAGAGCAGATGGGCATGACGCTGCCGCCGTTTGACCAGCCGCTGCCGCTGGTGCAGATCCTGCCGCTGCGGGTGATGGCCAGCGCCACGCTGCCGGATCAGCTGGCGACGCTGCCAGCGCTACCCTCAACCGACGGCCTGACGACACGCTGGCTGCAGTTGATGATGGACCCGCAGCTGGACCAGCAGGGCATGCAGGCGCTGATGCAGCGCTACGGCGAGAAAGCGATGGGCAAGGGCGGTCATCACACGATGTCGCAGACGCCGGAGGAGAAAACGACGGCAGAGCCGATGCCGCCTATGGAAAGCATGGATCACAGCATGCACGGCAATACGCCGCCCGCCGGTTACGATTTCCGCAACGGCAATAAGATTAATGGCCAGGCCTTTGATATGACGAAGCCGTCGTTTGCGGTGAAGCTGGGTGATTACGAGAAGTGGACGATTTCAGGTGAAGGCGACGCGATGCTGCACCCGTTCCACATTCACGGCACCCAGTTCCGTATTCTTTCAGAAAACGGCAAACCGCCAGCCCCGCACCGGCAGGGCTGGAAAGATATGGTGAATGTCGACGGCTGGCGCAGTGAAGTGCTGGTACGCTTCAACTATGTCGCCGCCGCAGAACACGCTTACATGGCCCACTGCCATCTGCTGGAGCATGAAGACACCGGCATGATGCTGGGCTTTACCGTCAGCTGATTACGCCTGCTCCAGCGCCAGCTTCACATCTTCAATCAGGTCGCCGGCGTTTTCGATGCCAATCGACAGCCGCACCGTGGCGTCAGTGATCCCAATACGCTGACGCACCGCCTGCGGCACGCCGGAGTGGGTGGTGCTGCCAGGATGGCTGGCCAGCGACTCGGTCCCGCCCAGGCTTACCGCCTGCTTAAACAGCGACAGCGCATTAAGAAAACGGAACGCAGCGGGCTGATCGCCGACGATATCAAATGAGAAGGTTGAACCGGCACCGCTGCACTGCTCGCGATAAGTTTTCCCTTCGGCGCTCTCCGCATCCAGATAGGGCAGCCAGTGCAGCTTCGCCACTTTCGGGTGATCGCGCAGAAACGCCGCGACCGCTTCCGCATTCTGCCAGGCTTTCTCCATGCGTAGCGACAGCGTTTCCAGCGAGCGGCTGAGCATCCAGCTGGAGTGTGGATCCAGCTGCGTGCCGATTGCGCTGCGCAGGGCGCGCACTTTCGCCATCAGCGCTTTACTGCCCATCGCCGCGCCTGCAATCAGGTCAGAGTGACCGCCAACATACTTGGTCAGCGAGTAGAGCGACAGGTCAGCGCCCAGCGTTAGCGGCTGCTGGAACAGCGGGCCGAGCAGCGTGTTGTCACAGGCGATAATCGGTCGTGAACCCTGCTGCTGATCAATCTCATCAGCGATACGCGCCATCAGACGGATATTGACCAGGCTGTTGGTGGGATTCGCTGGCGTTTCAATCAGGATCACCGCTACCCGGCCCTGGGCCATCGCCTGCTGAGCGGCTTCACGCACTTTGACTTCATCATTGCCGTCGCTGAAACCCACTGCTTTGATGTCCAGATTGTGCAGCGTCTTGCTAAGCAGGGTTTCGGTGCCGCCATACAGCGGCTGGGAATGCAGGATCACCTCGCCCGGACGGGCAAACGTCAGCAGGGCAGTGGAGATGGCGGCCATACCGGAAGAGAAGAGCGAACAGCTCTCCGCCTGCTCATAGACCGCCAGCCGATCTTCTACAATTTCGCTGTTAGGGTGGTTAAAGCGGGAATAGACCAGCCCACCCGATTTGCCTTCCGGCGGCTCACGTCGGCCAGAGACGTAATCAAAGAAATCCCGTCCCTCTTCGGCGCTGTCAAAGACAAAGGTCGAGGTCAGAAATACCGGCGGCTTCACCGCACCCTCAGAGAGGCGGGGATCGTAGCCATAGTTCAGCATCTGGGTTTCAGGGTGCAGCGGCCTGTCGCCGATATGCGTTTTTTTGCTTGAAGATGAAGTCATTGTGATCTCCGGCCAGCGGCGCGAGTAGGGTAACGATCTGTTGGATAAAGGCTACCATGCAGCGAATCATGCTGGTAAATGCCAGAATGTTCTAAGGTAATGCGCATTTCAGCGAGCCGCAGGCGGCGGGTAATAATTTTCGCGACGTAATCGTTTGCTTATGGGGCCGCGCAGCCGTCGCTGCTGCGTCTGTGATAGACTCCGGGGCTTTTCTGACGTAACCGGGCTGAACGCAATGAAACACACTGTTGAAGTGATGATCCCTGAACAGGCAATCGCCACGCGCATCGCTGAACTGGGCAAAGAGATTAACGACCACTACCGCGACAGCGGCAGCGATATGGTGCTGGTGGGGCTGCTGCGCGGCTCCTTTATGTTCATGGCTGATCTCTGTCGCGCCATCGATGTGCCGCATGAAGTCGACTTTATGACGGCTTCCAGTTACGGCAGCGGGATGTCCAGCACGCGTGATGTGAAAATCCTGAAAGATCTGGATGAAGACATCCGTGGCAAGGATGTGCTGATCGTCGAAGATATCATCGACTCCGGCAACACCCTGAGCAAAGTGCGAGAGATTCTGCAACTGCGTCAGCCAAAATCCCTGGCGATCTGTACGCTGCTGGATAAGCCAGAGCGCCGTGAAGTCGAAGTGAACGTCGAATATGTCGGCTTTGCGATTCCGGATGAGTTCGTGGTGGGCTTTGGTATCGACTATGCTCAGCACTATCGCCATCTGCCTTATATTGGCAAAGTGGTGCCGCTGGAATCCTGATACCGCTCTACCGCACATTCTTCCAAGGCCTGCACCTGTTGCCTGGTGTAGGCTATGCCGCGCTTTACGCTGCGATCGGCTCAGGCCTCGCCGTTCTTCCGCAGATTAGCAATGCCGTGGCGGTAGCGCTGTTCGAGGATCTCCCGGCTGTTTGCCGTCACATCAAGGTTACGCAGACAGCCGTCCTGAATGCCGTATACCCAGCCGTGCAGGGAGACATCCTTTCCGCGTTTCCAGGCAGATTGCAGTACGGTGGAGTGTCCCAGGTTATAGACTTGTTCAATAACGTTGATTTCGCACAGTTTGTCCAGGCGCTTATCCGGCGGGAGTTCCCCCAGCAACACGCTATGCTTGTACCAGAGGTCGCGGATGTGCAGCAGCCAGTTGTCGATTAATCCCAGTTCCGGGTTATCCATCGCCGCCTGCACGCCGCCGCAGCCGTAATGGCCGCAGACGATAACGTGTTCCACTTCCAGCACTTCGATAGCGTACTGCACCACGGACAGACAGTTCAGGTCGGTGTGGATCACCAGATTGGCCACGTTGCGGTGAACAAAGAGTTCGCCGGGTTCCAGTCCGGTCAGACGTTCGGCAGGAACACGGCTGTCAGAACAGCCAATCCACAGGAAGCGCGGTTTTTGTGCCTGGGCGAGCCGCTCAAAAAAGCTGGGATCTTCTTCAACCAGTAATTTTGACCATTCGCGGTTGTTTCTGATCAGGGTGTTGATATCTGTCATGGTGTTGAGCGACCGGTTACTGCGCAGAGTGCGCGCGCGTACTATATGACAGGGCCTGATAAATTTAAACGGCATTGCAATGCCATCAAAACAGGGTATGGATGCAGAATGACTTATGCACTGGAACTTTCCCGGCTGACCAAGACCTATCCCGGCGGCGTGCAGGCGCTGAAGGGCATCGATCTTAACGTTGAAGCGGGTGACTTTTATGCGCTGCTGGGGCCAAACGGTGCCGGTAAATCGACCACCATCGGAATTATCAGTTCGCTGGTTAATAAATCCGAGGGCAGCGTGCGGGTGTTTGGCTACGATCTCGAAAAAGATGTGGTGAATGCCAAGCGCCAGCTCGGCCTGGTGCCGCAGGAGTTTAACTTCAACCCGTTTGAGACGGTGATGCAAATCGTCGTTAATCAGGCGGGTTACTACGGCGTTGAGCGTCGTGAAGCCAATGAGCGGGCAGAAAAGTATCTGAAGCAGCTCGATCTGTGGGGAAAACGCGCTGAACGTGCACGCATGCTTTCCGGCGGGATGAAGCGTCGCCTGATGATCGCCCGTGCGCTAATGCATGAGCCTAAGCTGCTGATTCTGGATGAACCCACCGCTGGCGTGGATATCGAACTGCGACGCTCGATGTGGGTGTTCCTGAAAGATCTCAATGCCAAAGGCACGACCATTATTCTCACTACCCACTATCTGGAAGAGGCGGAGATGCTGTGCCGCAACATCGGCATCATCCAGAGCGGTGAGCTGGTGGAGAACACCTCAATGAAAGGGCTGCTCTCCAAGCTCAAATCAGAAACCTTTATCCTGGATCTGGCACCCCGCAGTCCGCTGCCCACGCTGGAAGGGTTCCAGTACCGGCTGACCGATACCTCAACGCTCGAAGTGGAAGTGCTGCGTGAGCAGGGGCTCAACAGCGTCTTCAGCCAGCTTAGCGCGCAGGGTGTGCAGGTGCTGAGTATGCGTAATAAAGCCAACCGTCTTGAAGAGCTGTTTGTGGGTCTGACGACGCAGGGAAAAACAGGAGCAAAAGCATGACACATCTCTACTGGGTGGCGCTGAAGAGCATCTGGGCCAAAGAGGTTAACCGTTTCGCCCGCATCTGGATCCAGACGCTGGTGCCGCCGGTCATCACTATGACGCTCTATTTCATCATTTTTGGCAACCTGATCGGGTCGCGCATCGGTGAAATGCACGGCTTCAGCTATATGCAGTTCATCGTGCCGGGATTGATCATGATGGCGGTCATCACTAACGCCTATGCCAACGTGGCGTCGTCGTTCTTCAGCGCCAAGTTCCAGCGCAACATTGAAGAGCTGCTGGTCGCGCCGGTGCCGACCCACATCATTATTGCCGGCTATGTTGGCGGCGGCGTGGCGCGTGGTGTCTGCGTGGGTATTCTGGTGACGGCCATCTCGCTGTTCTTTGTGCCGTTCCACGTGCATTCCTGGACGATGGTGGCGGTCACGCTGCTGCTGACCGCGATTCTGTTTTCACTGGCAGGTCTGCTGAACGCTGTCTTTGCGCGCACCTTTGACGATATCAGCCTGATCCCGACCTTTGTGCTGACGCCACTGACTTATCTGGGCGGCGTATTCTATTCACTGAGTTTGCTGCCGCCGATCTGGCAGGCTGTCTCTAAACTTAATCCAATCGTTTATATGATTAGCGGATTCCGTTATGGCTTCCTCGGCATTAATGATGTGCCGCTGGTGTTTACCCTCTCGGTGCTGGTGGCCTTTATTCTGGTGTTCTACTGGCTGGTCTATGCGCTGATACAGCGCGGACGCGGATTACGCACCTGACGTTAAGCTGAATGGTAAGGGCCACGCTGCGATAAGGGCGTGGCTTTTTTTTGGGTGGAGAGCAAATCACGCTGACTACGGTTCTGCCTGGCCTTAAAAATCACCTTAAAACCCGCCTCATTCGTTATATTTTGTCTCTGAAGCCGCCCGACGCCTCGCTTACACCCTTGCTCACAAAAAATAACCCTAAGTATTATCTGATAATACTCTGACATCTTTCGCTATCTGAATGATTCTTAACTATTAAATATTTTTTAAGAATAGCCTTAAAGTCTGGCTGTTGTTTATTTAATTATGAATTATCAGAATAGCGCCGGAATAAGGTTATTCCTCTGCTCAGGGACGAATGAGTAGGCTAAGAGTCTTCTTAATAAGAAAAATGGCAACCGAATCAGGGCCAGTTTTTAATCAAAGGCAGGAAAAGATGAATCGTATAACGTGGATCGATAATCTGCGGGGATTGAGTATTCTCGCAATCATTTTTTTGCACAGCACTATTGCCGTACATAATAACGCCGGACACTTTACCGCCTTCAGCGGCCTGTTAAATGAGATGCTGGCACCGGTAAGGCTGGGGCTGATGTTCTTTGTTTCGGGTTTATTTGTCGATGCCGGGTTAAGAAAAGGCCTGGGTCCTTTTTTTAATAACAAGGTGCGCAGTATTCTCTATCCATTTGTGGTCTGGGTTGCCGTCTACGGCGGGTTGAAAATCCTGTTCAGCTCGATGGCTAATACGCCGCAATCACCGATGAATATTATTCTCTCCCACCTGACCGGTGGCGGTGATATGACCTGGTTCCTGCATTCGCTGTTTATCTTCTTTATTGTGATTATCTTTGCCCGTCACTTGCCGTTCCTGCTGGTGTTTGCCATCTGTATGACGCTGAGCTGGGCGCTGCCAGCGATTGAGGCGGATGGCGTGTTTGCCAGCTTCGACAATACCCACATCAATAAATCGCTTTATCTGTTTGTATTCTTCTATCTCGGCGATTACGTCGTGAGAAAGCAGGTGGATATCGCAGAGAAAGTGCAGCATGGTCCGACGCTGTTAATCTCGGTAATTAGTTTTGTGCTGCTCTCCTGCCTGAATATCTTTGTACTGGAACGTCATTCCCAGGCGTTATTGTCACCGCTGGCACTATTATCGGTTCCGTTCTTTGTCTGGATTGCGCTGAAACTGAAGTCTGAACTGGTCTACTACATAGGCGTCAATTCTATCGTCTTCTACCTGTCGCATTATCTGGCGATTCAGTTCTTCAGTAAGATTGTGAAGTTTGAAAGCCCGTCTGCCTGGGTAAATGACCTGAAGTTTATTTCGGCATTCCTGGTGGCGCTGGCGTTACCGTGGACATTATGTCTGATGAGAAAACGCGGCTGGTTTAATTTCCTCTTTACGATGAAAAAGTCATCGAAGCCGATGACAACCAAACCGGTTTAATTACTGCAGCAGAAATAAAAAGGGCCGCCCGTTTTACCGGCGGCCCTTTTTTAATCAGGTTGTAATCAGGCAATCTGCACCGGCAGCGCTTTCGCCAGACGCTTCATCTGGTTGTCACCTTCAAAATAGGCGACCTTAGGCTGCCACTGACGCGCTTCGGCATCGTCTACCTGCACATAGGAGCAGATAATTAAAATATCGCCTTCGCAGGCACAGCGGGCGGCCGCACCGTTGACCGAGATGATTTTCGAGCCACGCTCAGCCGCGATAGCGTAGGTGGAAAAGCGCTGACCGTTGGTGACGTTATAAATATCGATCGCTTCATATTGCAGAATGCCGGAAGCATCCAGGAAATCCTGATCGATAGCGCAGGAACCTTCATAATTGAGGTCCGCCTGCGTCACCTTCACGCGGTGCAATTTGCCTTGCAGAACTGTGCGAATCATAGCCAGAAACCTTGTCAGAGAAATAAAATAACCTGCAGCGGGATTAATTACTGCGTCAGGTCAACGGTTTGATTATCAATCAGGCGGGCCTTGCCCAGCCAGGCGGCCATCAGCACCACCGCGCGCTGGCTGTCCACCGTCAGCGGTTGCAGCGTTTCCGCATCACAGATCGCCAGGCCATCAGGACGCAATCCCTGCGCCAGCAGTGCCTCACTGGCTGCCTCAATGATCTCGTCAACATGACGCTCGCCATTCTCCAGCTGCGTCGCCATCTGATGCATCACCTGGCTCAGGGCCGGTGCCAGCTTACGCTCATCTGCCGTCAGGTAGCCGTTGCGCGAACTCAGCGCCAGGCCATCTTTAGCGCGCACCGTAGGCACACCAACAATCTCAATGTCGAAGCCCATATCGGCCACCATCTTACGAATGATAGCCAGCTGCTGAAAATCCTTTTCACCGAAACAGGCAATATCGGGCTGTACCAGATTAAACAGTTTGCTGACGATAGTGGCCACACCGCGAAAATGGCCTGGACGTGTGGCCCCTTCCAGCAGGGAAGAGAGCACAGGCACCTCAACAAAGGTCTGATTCTGCGCGCCCTGCGGATAGACTTCAGCAGATGAGGGGGCGAAGACCACGTCAACCTGGTGGCGATTCAGCTTTTCACAATCTTCCTGCAGCGTGCGCGGGTAGCGCGCTAAATCATCGGCGCGATCGAACTGCATCGGATTGACAAAGATCGAGACAATCACGATGTCGCCGCGCGCCCGTGCTTCATCCACCAGCGTCAGATGACCTTCATGCAGGTTGCCCATGGTCGGCACCAGCGCAATGCGTTTACCCTGCTGGCGCCAGCGACGGACTTCCTGGCGCAGCATCAGCAGCGTTTCAATGATCAACACGGTGACTCTCCTGGATTACTGGAAACTGTGCTCTGCCGCCGGATAGGTTCCGGCCTCGACTTCGGCGATATAGTGGCGAATCGCCGCGCGAACATCGCCGGTCTCCGCCAGGAAATTTTTGGCAAATTTGGGAATGTGGCCGCCGGTCACGCCCAGCGCGTCATGCATCACCAGAATCTGACCATCGGTGACATTGCCGGCACCGATACCGATCACCGGGATGGTGAGCGCGTCGGTAATCCGCTGCGCTACCGACACCGGCACACACTCCAGCACCATCAGCTGTGCGCCTGCGGCTTCCAGCGCCAGCGCATCGGCCAGCAGCTGCTCTGCACCGGCTTCATCCCGGCCCTGCACTTTATAGCCGCCAAAGATATTGACCGACTGCGGTGTCAGGCCCAGATGACCACATACCGGAACGGCCCGCTCGGTCAGCATCTGCACGGTCTCAGCCAGCCAGCTGCCGCCTTCCAGCTTCACCATGTTAGCACCGGCACGCATCAGCTGCGCGGCGTTGTCAAAGGTCTGCTGTGGCGTGGCATAACTCATAAACGGCAGGTCGGCGAGCAGCAGTGCCTGTGGTGCGCCACGGCGCACGGCGGCGGTGTGATAGGCGATGTCGCTGACCGTGACCGGCAGGGTGGAATCATGCCCCTGCACCGTCATCCCTAAAGAATCACCAACCAGCAGCACCTGAATGCCTTCATCGGCAAACAAGCGGGCAAAACTGAAATCGTAGGCGGTCAGGGTCGCGAATTTTTTACCGCTGGCTTTCGCCTGACGCAGATGTGAAATCGTGGTGGGTTTCATGGCGCTCTCAACTCAGGAATTCTGATGGGCGCAGTTTACTGGATAGCGTGAAAGAGCGGAATCAGAGATATGCGTTTGTCTGCTCAGCCGTGCCACAGCACGATGCTGCTACTGTCGAGGTTAGCCAGGATTGTGCTGAGTGCGCGACCGTCGGGCAGGCGGGCGTCTGGCGCAATCGCCAGCAGGGGCACCAGCATAAACGCGCGATTCAGCAGATCATAGTGCGGCACGATCAGCCGCTCCGTGTTGATGTGCGCCTCGCCAAACAGCATCAGATCGATATCCAGCGTGCGCGGACCCCAGCGTTCTGCCTTGCGCACCCGGCCATGCTCCTGCTCGATCCGCTGGGTATGGTCAAGCAGCGCTTCTGCACTGAGATCGGTCTCCAGCGCCACGGCGGCATTGAGAAAATCGGGCTGATCGGGCGGGCCATAAGGCGGCGTGCGGTAGAACGGCGAGGTAGCGATGCGTTGCGTCTGCGGCAACGCATCCAGTGCGGTCAGCGCTGCATCAACCTGATGCAGCGGATCGGCCAGGTTACTGCCTAACGCGAGGTAAACCCGTGTCATGAGACGTTCTGGTTGTCACGACGCGGTGCGGAAGGACGGCGGCGCGGACGACGCGATTTATTACGCGGCACCGGATCGTCACCCAGGTTATTGAGCATGTTTTTCTGATGCGGCGGCGCAGCCACCTGGAATTCACCCCACCACTGGCTCAGGCGCAGCAGTTCCGGGTTATTTTCCACTTCTGCACGCAGTGCCAGCAGATCGTAAGCGGCGCGGAATTTCGGATGCTCCATCAGTTTCCAGGCGCGTTTACCGTGACGGCGGGACATGCGTAACTGCAGCAGCCAGATATCGCGGATTAGCGACGTAATACGTTTCGGAATCGCCAGCGCACGGCAGGCTTCGTCCAGCGTATCGTTCATCGCCATCGCAAAAGCTTCGAAGTAGGTCAGGCCACTCTCCTGCGCAATGCGTTCTGCCGTTTCAAGCTGCGGATACCAGAACATCGCGGCAAACAGGAACGCCGGATTAACGCGCATGTCGTTGTGAATGCGGTTATCGGTGTTTTTCAGCACCTGCGCCAGCATCCGCTCCATGTGGCTGTCGCTGTTTTCGGTGAAGTTGCGCGCCAGCGTCGGGAACAGTGGCTGGAACAGCTGATATTCACACAGCTTGAGATATGTGCTGTAGCCGTAGCCAGCCTGCAACATCTTCAGCGACTCTTCAAACAGGCGAGCAGGCGGAATATCACGCAACAGCGAGGCCAGACGTGGAATCGGCTCGGCGGTTTCCGGCGCAATGCTCATATTGAGTTTGGCAGCAAAGCGTGCGACGCGCAGCATGCGGACCGGATCTTCGCGGTAGCGGGTTTCCGGATCGCCAATCAGGCGAATGATGCCCTGTTCGAGATCGCTGATGCCGCCGACATAGTCACGCACGCTGAAATCAGCCACGCTGTAGTAGAGGCTGTTGATGGTGAGATCGCGTCGCTGGGCATCATCTTCGATTGAGCCGAAGATGTTGTCGCGCAGCAGCATACCGCTCTGGGCACGCTGCGAGCTGTTGCGATCCTCTTCCGGCTCTTCCGCCTGATGATGTCCACGGAAGGTGGCGACTTCGATCACTTCCGGGCCAAACATCACGTGCGCCAGACGGAAACGACGGCCAACCAGGCGACAGTTGCGGAACAACTTACGCATCTGCTCAGGCGTGGCATTGGTGGTCACGTCGAAATCTTTGGGTTTTTGCCCCAGTAGCAAATCGCGCACGCCACCGCCTACCAGATAGGCTTCATAACCGGCTTTGTTCAGGCGATAGAGCACTTTGAGGGCATTTTCGCTGATGTCTTTACGTGAGATGGTATGGCTTTCACGAGGAATGATGGTCATCAGACGCTCTGGTTCAACCTCTGCTGGGGCTTCCTCTTCATCACGCTTCAGGACTTTCCGGCAAAAATTAGCTACTCGGGTAAAAATGGGACACCTCGACAGTGGCAATTAGGGTGTAGGTAAAATCAGCGGCTAATCATAGCCTGTTGAGAACCGTTTGAGAATGCTGTTGTCTATGCATCCGGTTTCAGGGCGTTCTCTTGCGGCATCAAAGCGATATTCCACTGCGCCACCGCATCAGACAGCAGTTTGTCCTGCGTTAAGTCCTGCCAGCCGCCTGAAACCGGCTGTCCGAGGAAGCGTAACGCCGCCACCAACAGGGGTCTGGCATCGCCATCCGGCAGCGCAGGTGCATGATTCTGCTTCGACAACTTATGACCATCGTGGTTAAGCGCCAGCGGCAGATGCAGCCAGTCAGGCACCGGCCAGCCAAATTGCTGGCAGAGCGCAATCTGTCGCACCGTCGGCTCAATCAAATCTGCGCCGCGAACCACTTCGGTAATGCCCTGAAAATGATCATCGACAACGACCGCCAGGTTATAGGCAAACAGGCCATCACGGCGGTGAATAATAAAATCTTCCTGTGCCAGACGCCTGTCCGCCTCCACACGGCCACGCAGACGATCGTCAAACGCAAAGACCGGCGCATGCTGGCGTAAACGCAGCGCGGCATTCTCCGGTCCGCGTTGCCGTTCACGGCAGTAACCATCATAGAAACCGCCAATCTGCTGAATGCGACGCCGGGGGCAGGTGCAGTAATAGCTCTGACGATGCTGCTGCAGCCAGGCCAGCGCGTCACGGTAGGCCTCATGACGTTGTGACTGCCACAGAACCTCGCCATCCCACTCTAAACCGTAGTGCTCCAGCTGATGCAGGATACGGCTGGCGGCACCCGGCACTTCCCGTGGCGGATCGATATCTTCAATCCTCACCCGCCAGACGCCGTTTTGCGCACGCGCGCTCAGGTAACTGCCCAGGGCAGCAATCAGCGATCCGAAGTGGAGTTCACCAGAGGGAGAAGGGGCGAAGCGACCGATACAGGAGGATGACATAGGTTTCAGAAGTGACCACGCAGCGGACAAAACAGCAGTTGTTCCACTGCGTGGTAACAGGCTGGACGCGGCATCAGCCGGCCATTTGTTTCTCACGAATTTCTGCTAACGTCTTACAGTCGATGCAGAGATCGGCAGTAGGACGGGCTTCGAGACGGCGGATACCAATCTCAACGCCACAGGAATCGCAATAGCCGAAGTCGTCATCTTCAACTTTCTTCAGCGTCTTCTCGATCTTTTTGATCAGTTTACGTTCGCGATCGCGGTTACGCAGCTCCAGGCTGAACTCCTCTTCCTGCGCGGCACGGTCAACCGGGTCCGGGAAGTTAGCGGCTTCATCCTGCATATGAGAAACGGTACGATCGACTTCGTCCCGTAATTGATTACGCCAGGCTTCCAGAATCTTGCGAAAATGGGTCAGCTGCGCATCATTCATATACTCTTCGCCAGGCTTCACCTGATAAGGTTCGACGCCAGCAATAGAGAGAATACTCAGGGACGATGTTTTACGGTTTTGACCTTCTTGCATGTTGCTTCTCCTGGATAACACGCACTATACCCTTCGAATTTCGTCTCGCAGGGGCCTTGCTGCCAGCCTGCATTTGACGTCTGCGGGGTACATCGATCCCCCATTGGGGAAAAAAACAGGCCGCTATAAATAACAGAAGCAGTCAGGGTTGGCAATTCTTCATGAACACACCTTGACAAGCCTGTGAGGAACAGCGTAATTGGCCCTTAGCTCAGAACATTCTTAACACATAAAATTGCAAAAGATATTACAAGGTTACGTTGATCGGCGATTTAAGAAACATTCCCTCCGCCGATAAGTCTGCCTGATACGCTAAAACCTCTACGCCCTCCTGCTGCGCCTGAGCCAGTTGTTCTGCATACGCCACATCAATGTGACGTGCCGGAGAAACGTCCTCAATCCCCGAGTGCAAAACGGCAAACAACAAAACGGCCCGATGACCCTCTGCCGCAACTTTTGCCAGTTCACGCAGGTGTTTCTGTCCTCGAATCGTCACCGCATCCGGAAAATACCCTTTTCCTTCATGTAGAAGGGTTACGGATTTCACCTCAATATAGCAGTTGCGCCGGGCCTCTGCTTTGAGCAGGAAATCAATTCTGCTTTTTTCAGTGCCATATCTCACTTCCGCCTGACGATGCGTATAACCGGCCAGCGCCGGCAGCCGATCCTGCTCCAGCGCCTCAGCCACCAGCTGGTTGGCGCGCAGCGTATTCACGCAGATCCAGTGGCCCTGTTGTGTTTCGGTCAGTTCCCAGCTGTGGGGGTATTTGCGCGTCAGGCTGTCGGACGTCGAGTACCAGACCCGATCGCCCGGCGTGGCGCAGCCGGTCATGGCGCCGGTATTGGCGCAGTGAATTGTCAGAACGTCGCCCTCTGGCGTCACCACATCGGCCAAAAAACGTTTGTAACGGACGATCAGACGGGCGGGTTTAAGGGGCGGAGAGAAGTGCATGTGGATCCTGAGAATGTAATGGCCAGCTAGCCAGGGCGCGATAGCGGGTGCGGCCCCGGGCATATTCAGAGGCGAACAGAGAAAAGGTGGAGACGCGAAAACGCCAGTGAAAGCCGCGCGGCGGTAACGTCACCCGCTGCGTGGCGTGGCGTAACAGCGTGATGTGCGGATGAAACGGCTGGGGGCTCTGGTAACAGCCATGCCGGGCGGCCTGCGCCCGCAGCAGGCTGGCGAGCTGCAACAGACCGCGTGGCGCACGCTGGCAGCCGAGCCAGACCACGCCGGGGCGCGGCCAGTGTCCGGCATCATCCAGGTCGAGATCAAAACCGGGCTGCACAATACGGGAGGCCAGCGTCTGCAGGCGCTGTGAGGTTTCCGGGGCAACTTCACCCAGAAACGCCAGCGTCAGGTGCAGATTCGCCGCGACCACCGGCTGGCCCGCCTCCGCAGGAAAGGTATCGGCCCGCCAGCGCACCAGCTCTTGCTGCATCTCGTCAGGCAGGCTGATGGCAAAAAATAAGCGTTGTGTCGCCATGGCGCTCTCCGGCAAATATCACGGATGGATGCTACAATGCGCGCCATCTTAGCACAGGCAGAAGCGGAGTTTGCTGTGAGCGATTTACCGGTCAGCGCGGTGCTGCCTGACATCCTGGCGGCATTGAGTGACGCCCCACAAATCCTGCTGGCCGCACCAACCGGCGCGGGCAAATCGACCTGGCTGCCGCTGCAGTTGTTACAGCAGGCGGCGCTGCCGGGACGGATCATCATGCTGGAGCCACGTCGGCTGGCGGCGCGTAATGTGGCGCAGCGGCTGGCGGAGCAACTCGGCGAGCAGCCGGGTGGCACGGTGGGATTCCGGATGCGTGGCGAAAGCTGCGTCGGGCCACAGACCCGGCTGGAAGTGGTGACCGAAGGCATGCTCACGCGCATGCTTCAGCACGACCCGATGCTGGAAGGCGTGTCGCTGGTGATCCTCGATGAATTTCACGAGCGCAGCCTGCAGGCCGATCTGGCGCTGGCGCTGCTGCTTGATGTACAGCAGGGGCTGCGCGACGACCTTAAAATCATGCTGATGTCCGCCACGCTGGACAACGCCCGGCTGGCGGCGCTGCTGCCGGATGCGCCACTGATCGTCTCAGAAGGGCGCAGCTATCCGGTTGAGCGGCGTTACGCGTCACTGAATCAGAATGTGCGTTTTGAAGAGGCGGTCGCGCGTGAAGTCGCCCAGCTGCTGCGGGATGAGAGCGGTTCGCTGCTGCTGTTTCTGCCGGGTGTGGCGGAGATCGAACGGGTGAAGCGCGAGCTGGAATCACGCATCAGTGACGACGTTGATCTGACGCCGCTCTATGGCGCACTGCCGCTGGCGGCGCAGCGCCGGGCAATTCTGCCTGCCGCCGACGGCCGCCGCAAAGTGGTGCTTGCCACCAATATCGCCGAAACCAGCCTGACCATTGAGGGGATTCGGCTGGTGGTCGACAGTGCGCTGGAACGCAGCGCTCTGTTTGACGCCCGCAGCGGCGTGACGCGTCTGCAGACCCAGCGAGTCAGCCAGGCATCGATGATCCAGCGAGCGGGTCGCGCCGGGCGACTGATGCCGGGACTCTGCCTGCATCTGGTGCCGCAGGAGCAGGCATCACGAGCGGCGGCGCAGAGCGAACCGGAAATCGTTAACAGCGATCTCTCGTCACTGTGGCTGGATCTGCTGCAGTGGGGCTGTACCCAGCCGCAACAGCTGCAGTGGCTGGACCAGCCGCCCGCCAGAAATCTGGATGCGGCGCAGCAGCAGCTGACCCGACTGGGAGCACTGGACAACAACGGCCTGCTCAACACGCTGGGACGGCGCATGGCGCAGCTGGGATGCGATCCCCGACTCGCCGCCATACTGTGTGCCGCAGGCGATGAGCCGGATGCGGTCGCCAGCGCCGCGCTGCTGGTGGCGATTCTGGAAGATCCTCCCCGCAGCGGCAGCGCCGACCTGCGTGATGCGCTGCATCGGCCGCAGGCGCAATGGCAGCGGCGGGCGCAGCAGTGGCAGCAGCGGCTTAAAATCCGTGGCGGGCGCATCGATGAAGATCGTTTCGCCGGATTGCTGGCGGTGGGCTTTGGCGATCGGCTGGCGCGGCGACGCGATCAGAGTGGTCGCTATCAGCTGGCCAACGGGCTGGGCGCCAGACTCGATGAGCAGGATGGCCTGACGCGTAATGAATGGCTGATTGCGCCTGCTCTGTTGCAGGGCAGTGCCACACCGGATGCCCGGATGTTGCTGGCACTGCCGGTCGATATTGAAACGCTGTGCCAGCAGCAGCCCGCCCTGATTGAGCGCCGGACCGAAGTGGAATGGGACGAAGAGAAAGGCACGCTGCGTGCTTTCAGACGTGAGCAGATTGGCGCGCTGATACTGAAAACCCAGCCGATGGCGCGCCCGGAACCGGAGGTGCTGCACGCGGCCATGCTGCGCTGGATCGTCGAAAAAGGTCTGTCGGTACTGGGCTGGACGCCGGAGGCCGAACAGCTGCGTCTGCGCATCCAGTGTGCGGCCCGGTGGCTGCCGGAAGAGAGCTGGCCCGCGACCGACGATGAAACCCTGCTTGAGAGCCTGCCGCAGTGGCTGTTGCCGCAGATGTCAGCGGTACGCGATCTCCGCAGCCTGCAGGCGGTGAACCTGACCACGGCACTCTTACATTTACTCACATGGTCACAACGTCAGCGGCTGGATACTGTGCTGCCAACTCATTACACTGTGCCCACCGGAAGCCGGCTGCCAATCCGCTACGATGCGGAGAAGCCGCCCGCGCTGGCGGTAAGGATTCAGGAGATGTTTGGCGAAGCGCAGAATCCCACCGTGGCGGAAGGACGAATTCCGCTGGTGCTGGAGCTGTTATCGCCCGCCCAGCGCCCGTTGCAGATCACCCGCGATCTGGCGGCGTTCTGGCGCGGTGCCTGGCCGGAGGTCAGGAAAGAGATGAAGGGACGTTATCCTAAACATCCCTGGCCCGAGGATCCGGCCACCGCCTTGCCAACAAGGCGAACCAAAAAAATGTCCCCGCAGGGTTGAGTCCGCTGGATCGAATTCAGAGGGTTCTGCCATGCGGCACGCGAGAAAGCAGTTAGAGTAGCGGCGCTGCCGTAAGCACTGCCTGGAGAAGAAAAGTAATGTCTGGGAACGATCGCGAACCAATAGGGCGCAAAGGTAAACCGTTGCCGCCGCGCAGCAGTGCGGGCCGGGGACGACGCAGGGATATCGAACAGGATATCGATCAGGACGATTTTAATGATGACGAGGAGGAAGCGCCGGTGCCACGTAAAGGTAAAGGTGGAAAACCGCCGCGCGGCAAACGCCGTTGGCTGGGATGGGTAATCAAACTGTTCCTGGTGTTTGTGGTGGTCATGGCCGCGTGGGGCATCTACCTCGACTCGGAAATTCGCAGCCGGATTGACGGTAAAGTGTGGCAACTGCCCGCCACCGTCTATGGCCGCATGGTCAGCCTGGAACCCGGCATGGCCTACAACAAAAGTGAAATGGTGGCGCTGCTGGAAGGTACTCAGTATCGCGAAGTCTCCCGTATTACCCGCCCTGGCGAGTTTTCGGTGAAGGGCAACACCATCGATCTGCTGCGTCGCCCGTTTGATTTCCCCGACAGTAAAGAGGGGCAGATCCACGCGCGCATGAGCTTCAGTAAAGATGAGCTGAGCGAGATTAAAAACCTTGAAACCGGTCGTGATTTTGGCTTTTTCCGCCTCGATCCTCGCCTGATCACCATGCTGCAGTCGCCGAACGGTGAACAGCGACTCTTCGTACCGCGCGCCGGTTTCCCGGATCTGCTGGTCGATACGCTGATCGCCACCGAAGATCGCCATTTCTATGAGCATGATGGCATCAGCCCTTACTCCATTGGCCGCGCCTTCCTGGCGAACATCACGGCCGGGAAAGCGGTGCAGGGCGGCAGTACGCTGACGCAGCAGTTGGTGAAGAACCTGTTCCTCACCAACGAGCGTTCGCTGTGGCGTAAAGCGCGTGAAGCCTACATGGCGGTGATCATGGATGCGCGCTACAGCAAAGATCGCATCCTGGAGCTCTACCTGAACGAGGTCTATCTCGGTCAGGCTGGCAGCGATCAGATCCGCGGTTTCCCGCTGGCCAGCCTCTACTACTTTGGCCGTCCGGTTGATGAGCTGAGTCTGGATCAGCAGGCGATGCTGGTCGGCATGGTGAAAGGCGCGTCGCTCTATAATCCGTGGCGTAACCCGAAACTGGCGCTGGAACGACGCAACCTCGTGCTGCGCCTGTTGCAGCAGCAGAAAGTGATCGACCAGGAGCTGTATGACATGCTGTCGGCCCGTCCGCTGGGCGTGCAGCCGAAAGGCGGCGTGATTACGCCGCAGCCGGCCTTTATGCAGATGGTGCGTAACGAGCTTCAGGCAAAACTGGGCGACAAGGTGAAAGATCTCTCCGGGGTGAAAATCTTCACCACGCTGGATCCGGTGTCGCAGGATGCGGCCGAAAAGGCGGTGATCGATGGCATTCCGACGCTGAAAAAACAGCGTGGTCTGAAAGATCTGGAAACCGCGATGGTGGTGGTTGACCGTTTCAGCGGCGAAGTCCGCGCTATGGTCGGCGGTGCCGATCCACAGTATGCCGGTTACAACCGCGCGCTGCAGGCACGTCGCTCTATCGGCTCACTGGCGAAACCGGCGACTTACCTGACCGCGCTGAGTCAGCCAAACAGCTACCGGCTGAACAGCTGGATCGCCGATGAACCGATTGCGCTGAAACAGCCAAACGGCAGCATCTGGAAACCGATGAACGACGATCGTCGCTTCAGCGGCAAAGTGATGCTGGTGGATGCGCTGACCAACTCAATGAACGTGCCGACCGTAAACCTCGGCATGACGCTGGGGCTGGATGCGGTAGTGGATACCTGGAACAAACTGGGCGTGCCGAAAGAGCAGCTGCATCCGGTGCCATCGATGCTGCTGGGTGCCTTAAACCTGACGCCGGTTGAAGTGGCTCAGGCGTTCCAGTCGATTGCCAGCGGCGGCAACCGCGCGTCGCTGTCAGCGGTGCGTTCGGTGATTGCGGAAGATGGCAGCGTGCTCTATCAGAGCTATCCGCAGGCGCAGCGTGTTGAGCCGGCGCAGGCCGCTTATCTGACGCTCTACACCATGCAACAGGTAGCTGACCACGGTACCGCCCGTGCGCTGGGCGCGCGTTTCCCGAATGCGCATCTGGCGGGCAAAACCGGTACTACCAACGATCTGGTGGACAGCTGGTTTGCCGGTATTGATGGCAAAGAAGTGGCGATCACCTGGGTGGGACGCGATAACAACCAGCCGACCAAACTCTATGGTGCCAGCGGCGCGATGCAGCTCTACCGTCGCTACCTGGACATTCAGGCCCCGATGCCGTTACAGCTGACGCCGCCGGAAGATGTGTCGCTGATGAATGTGGATTCTGCCGGTAACTTTGTCTGCGGCACGGGCAGCAGCACCTGGCGTTCTCTGCCGGTGTGGGCGCTGGATCCGAATGCGCTGTGTCAGCAACAGCAACAGCAGGTTCAGCAGCAACAACAGCTCTTCGATCAGCAGCAACAACAGCAACAGCAGCAGCCGCAACAACCGGCCCAGCAACAGCAGGAGCAGAAAGATAGCGACGGCGTAGCAGGGTGGATAAAAGATATGTTTGGCAAATAAATCAGTCAGACAGGTTAAAAAGGGCGCTTCGGCGCCCTTTTTTTGTTCCTGATCAATACGCGTCAATCGGCCTGCAAACGGCGTCACTACTGGGATTTCTGCTTGCAGTGCCTGCTGAATTTCGCATATTATCTAAGCGTTATAATAATCATTATCGTTTCGATTCGCCTGCCTGAGCCTATTGTTAAGAGACACTTTTATGAATGCGCGAACGACTTTTTCTGACAACACCAAAAAAACATTTTCCCGACCGCTTCTGGGCATCATGATCTCACTGAGCCTGAGCTCCTCTCTTTACGCCGCGCAGGCGGAGACGATGGTCGTCTCGGCTGATGGCGGCAGCGGCGTCGAGGCGGAAAGCGCCTGGGGACCTGCACCCACCGTGGCAGCGAAACGCAGCGCCACCGGGACCAAAACTGATACCCCCATTGAAAAAAATCCGCAGTCCATCTCCGTGGTCACCCGTGAAGAGATGGAGATGCGTAACGTAACCAGCGTGAAAGGGGCGTTTAACTACACGCCTGGCGTGCTGACCGGTAACCGGGGCAGCTCAGACGTGATTGATGCGCTGTCGATTCGCGGTTTCAGTGAAACCAACACCAATCAGTATCTGGATGGTCTGAAACTGCAGGGTGACAACTACTCTGAGTTTGCCATCGATCCTTACTTCCTGGAACGCGCTGAACTGCTGCGCGGCCCGGTTTCGGTGCTCTACGGTAAGAGCAATCCCGGCGGCGTGGTCTCGCTGGTGAGTAAGCGTCCGACCCAGGAAACCCTGCGCGAAGTGCAGTTCCAGATGGGCAACGATAACCTCTTCTCGACCGGCTTTGACTTTGGCGGCGCGCTGGACGACGACGGCGTCTACAGCTATCGCCTGACCGGCCAGGCGCGCAGTCAGGATGCGCAGCAGGCGATGAACAAAGAGAAGCGCTACACCATTGCACCGGCTTTCAGCTGGCGTCCCGACGATCGCACCCGCATTGACCTGCTGACCTATTTCCAGAACGAGCCAGAAACCGGTTATTACGGCTGGCTGCCGCGTCAGGGCACGGTGGTACCGATCACCCGCGCCGATGGCAGCCAGTACAAACTGCCAACCAACTTTGATGAAGGCGAGCAGAGCAACAAGATTTCACGCAACACCAAAATGGTCGGTTATAACGCCGAGCACAGCGTTAACGACACCTGGACGCTGCGCCAGAACCTGCGTTATGCCGACCTGCGCACCGATTACCGCAGCATTTATGGCAATGGTTTCCTGCCGGCGACTCAGGAAATCACGCGCGGTTCGGCGGTTTCAGAAGAGAAACTCAACCAACTGGCGGTCGATACCCAGGCGCAGGCGAAATTCGCCACCGGCCAGGTTGATCATACGCTGCTGCTGGGCGTGGACTTCCAGCGTACCCGCAATGATATCGATGCACAGTTTGGCACTGCCTCCAGCCTGAATGCGGTTAATCCGCAATATGGTGATAACAGCGTAACGCCATTTGGTCCTTATCAGCATCTCAACAAGCAGCGTCAGACCGGCCTCTATGCTCAGGATCAGATGGAGTGGAACCGCTGGGTGCTGACGCTGGGTGGCCGCTACGACTATGCCATGAACTCGGTTTACGATCGGGTAGCGGATAGCGTTGATCGTCAGAACGATCAGGCCTTTACCTGGCGCGGCGGCCTGAACTATGTGTTTGATAATGGCATCGCGCCTTACTTCAGCTACAGCGAAGCCTTTATTCCGAATGCAGGTTCGACTTATGAGGGTCAGGCATTTGATCCGTCACGCGCTAAGCAGTATGAAGCGGGCGTGAAGTATGTGCCGAAAGATCGTCCGGTGGTGCTCACCGCCGCGCTTTATCAGCTGACCAAAACCAAGAACCTGACTGCCGATCCCGATCCAAACAGAGCTTTTTTCAGCGTTCAGAGCGGTGAAATCCGGTCACGGGGCGTAGAGCTGGAAGCTAAAGCGGCGCTGAATGCCAACGTTAACCTGACGGCGTCCTACACCTACACCGATGCGGAATATACCGAAGACACCCAGCTCAAAGGCAAAACACCGGTGCAGGTGCCGAAACATATGGCCTCACTGTGGAGCGACTACACCTTCCACGAAACCGCTTTGTCAGGCGTGACGATCGGCGCGGGTGTGCGTTATGTCGGTGAGAGTCAGGGCCTTTACAGCACTGGCACTGAGCAGAACCAGAACTTTAAAGTTGCCGGTTACACCACGGTGGATGCGGCGCTGAAATATGATCTGGGTCGTTTCGGTTTGCCGGGTTCGACTGTGGGCGTCAACGTCAACAATCTGTTTGACCGCGACTACGTCGCCAGCTGCTATCGTGAATACGCCTGCTACTGGGGTGCGGAGCGCCAGATTGTCGGCACCGCAACCTTCAGATTCTGATTTAACCGGGCGCTTCGGCGCCCGTTCACAGGGATAACCATGCCGTATCCGCACGCAGAAGAGGCGACCTTTACGCTGAAAAACGCCAGTTTTGAAGTGCCGGGCCGGACGCTCCTTCAGCCACTGTCGCTGACCTTTCCGCCGGGAAAAGTGACCGGGCTGATCGGTCACAACGGCTCGGGCAAATCAACACTGTTAAAAATGCTGGGTCGTCACCACGCGGCCAGCAGCGGAGAGGTGCTGTTGAATCAGCAGCCCGTCGGACGCTGGAACAGCAAAGCCTTTGCCCGTCAGGTGGCCTATCTGCCGCAGCAGTTACCGGCAGCCGAAGGGATGACGGTGCGTGAACTGGTGGCGATTGGCCGCTATCCCTGGCACGGCGCGCTGGGGCGCTTTGGTCAGGAAGATCGCGACCGGGTAGAGGATGCGATTGCCCAGGTCGGGCTTAACGCCTTTGCCGGACGGCTGGTAGATAGCCTGTCGGGCGGCGAGCGTCAGCGCGCCTGGCTGGCGATGATGGTGGCGCAGAACAGCCGCTGTCTGCTGCTGGATGAACCGACGTCGGCGCTGGATATTGCCCATCAGGTTGAGGTGCTGGCGCTGATAAAAGCGCTGAGCCAGCAGCGCGGCTTAACCGTGATTGCGGTGCTGCATGATATCAATATGGCAGCACGCTACTGCGATCATCTGGT
This sequence comes from Pantoea sp. Fr-CA_6, assembly GCF_024520895.1. NCBI lineage: Bacteria > Pseudomonadati > Pseudomonadota > Gammaproteobacteria > Enterobacterales > Erwiniaceae > Pantoea > Pantoea sp. Fr-CA_6. The sequence continues at coordinate 86,636 of NZ_JALNPO010000011.1, forward strand.
GGCGCTGCGTCAGGGCGCGATGATTGCCGAAGGTGACGCAGAGGCGATTATGCAGCCTGAGGTGCTCGGTGCGATTTATGGCATTCCGATGGGCATTTTACCGCACCCGCAGGGCGGCGCGCCGGTCAGTTTTGTCTGTTAAGGAGAGGATGATGCCCGATCTTAATCGCCGCCGACTGATGCTGGCGCTGGCAGTCTCTCCGCTGTTTTGTGCGCTTCCCCTGCGTGCCGCCACGCCAAATCCGGGTCGGATTATTGCACTGGAGTGGTTACCCACCGAACTGCTGATAGCACTAGGCGTCACGCCCTGGGGCGTGGCCGATCTGCACAACTACAACATCTGGGTAGGGGAGCCGCCGCTGCCTGAAGGCGTGATCGATGTAGGTCTGCGCACTGAACCCAATCTTGAGCTGATGGCGCAAATGCAGCCGTCGCTGATCCTCTGCTCCAACGGCTACGGCCCGCCTAAAGAGAAACTGACGCGCATCGCGCCCATTATGGGCTTCGACCTCCACAGCGGCGACGGGAAACCTCTCACTGCCGCGCGCGCATCGCTGCGTCAGCTGGCGGCGCGCCTTGGATTAAGCGCGCGAGCAGAACAGCATCTGCGCGAGGTCGATGATCAGCTGGCGGCGGCGCGCCAGCGGCTGGCGCCCTATGCCGGACGCACTATCCTGCTGATGTCGCTGCTCGACAGTCGTCACGCCATTACCTTCGGCAAAAACAGTCTGTTTCTGGAAGTGATGACTCTGCTGGGCCTGAAAAATGGCTGGCAGGGCGAAACAAATTTCTGGGGCAGCGCGGTGATCGGCATTGAAAAGCTGGCGCAGGTCGGGGATGTGGATGTCATCTGCTTTGATCATGATAACGATGCGGAGATGCAGCAACTGATGCGCAGCCCGCTGTGGCAGTCGCTGCCGTTTGTACGCACCGGACGCTTTCAGCGCGTCCCGGCCGTCTGGTATTACGGTGCGACGCTCTCGGCGCTGCACTTTGTTCGCGTGCTGGAACGCGCGCTGGAGACGCACTGATGCGCCATGCTCTGTTTCCCGCAGGCCTCCTCAGCCTGCTGTTTCTGCTGGCGCTCAGCCTGACGCTGGTCAATCTGCATCAGGCGTTGCCACAGGCTGAATGGTGGCAGGCACTCTGGTCACCGGCGGTCGATAGCCTGCCGCAGATGGTGTTTCACCACAGCCTGCTGCCGCGTATCGTGCTGGCGCTGCTGGTGGGGAGTGGACTGGGGTTAGCCGGTCTGCTGTTTCAACAGATATTGCGTAATCCGCTGGCGGAGCCAACCACGCTGGGCGTCTCTTCCGGCGCACAGCTGGGCATTACCGTGGCGACGCTGTGGCATCTGCCGGGCGGTGCGCTGACACAGCAGTTTGCCGCGCTCAGTGGCGCGCTGCTGGTGGGCGCGCTGGTGTTTGGTGTGGCCTGGGGCAAACGTCTGTCGCCAGTAACGCTGATTCTGGCCGGGCTGGTGCTGAGCCTCTACAGCGGCGCGGTGAATCAAATCTTCGCTATCTTCAATCACGATCAGCTGCAGAACATGTTTCTGTGGAGCACCGGCGCGCTGAATCAGATGAGCTGGGAAAATGTGCAGCAACTCTGGCCGCGCCTGCTGCTGGCGTTTGTGCTGGCGCTGGCGTTGCTGCGTCCGCTGACGCTGATGGGGCTGGATGATGGCGTAGCGAAAAACCTTGGCCTTGCGCTCTCCGTGGCGCGTGTCGGTGGCCTCGGGCTGGCGATCCTGCTCAGCGCACAGCTGGTCAACGTCGCCGGTATCATCGGCTTTATCGGGCTGTTTGCGCCGCTGCTGGCGAAGATGCTGGGTGGACGACGGCTCATCACCCGGATGTTGCTTGCTCCGCTGACTGGCGCGCTGCTGCTGTGGCTGGCGGACAGTTGCGTGTTGTGGCTCAGCACCCACTGGCGCGATATCCCGACCGGCACCGCCACGGCGCTGCTCGGCGTACCGATTCTGCTGTGGCTGCTGCCGCGACTGCGCACCGGTTCGGTGCCGCCCGCGCTGAATCAGGGTGATAAGGTGCCCGTCGAGCGACAGAACCTGCTGCGCTGGGCGCTGACGGGACTTGCCATCCTGGCACTGCTGGGGTGGGGCGGTCTGGCGTTTGGGCGAGATGCGCAGGGCTGGGTCTGGTCAGCGGGTGAGATGCTGCAATCGCTGCTGCCGTGGCGCGCACCGCGCGTGCTGGCCGCGCTGGTGACCGGCCTGATGCTGGGCGTGGCGGGGAGTCTGATTCAGCGGCTGACCGGCAATCCCATGGCCAGCCCGGAAGTGCTGGGCATCAGTTCGGGTGCCGCTTTTGGCGTGGTGATGATGATGTTCTTTGTGCCGGGCGATGCGCTGGCCTGGCTGCTGCCCGCCGGTGCGCTGGGCGCGGCGCTGACGTTGCTGGTGATCATGGCGGTAGCCAGTCGGGGCGGCTTTTCGCCGGAACGAATGCTGCTGGCGGGCATGGCGCTTAACAGCGCCTTTGTCACCCTGCTGATGCTACTGCTGGCGAGTGGCGATCCGCGTATGGGCGGGCTGCTTAGCTGGATCTCCGGCTCGACCTATAACATCAGCGGCACTCAGGCGGTTCAGAGCGCAATCTGCGCGCTGGTGCTGGTGTCGCTAGCACCGCTGGCCAGTCGCTGGCTGACGTTGCTGCCGCTGGGAAGCGCTACCGCACGCTCGGCCGGTATGGCGTTGACGCCTGCGCGGCTGAGTCTGCTGCTGCTGGCGGCCGCGCTGACCGCCAGCGCGACACTGACTATCGGCCCGCTGAGTTTTGTCGGACTAATGGCGCCCCATATGGCGCGCATGCTGGGATTCCGGCGGGCGTTACCGCAACTGCTGCTGTCAGGATTACTGGGGGCGGGATTGATGGTGCTGGCTGACTGGTGCGGACGGATGCTGGCATTCCCGGATCAGATCCCAGCCGGGCTGATGGCGACCTTTTTAGGCGCGCCTTACTTTATCTGGCTGCTGCGGCGTTCAGGTTAAGAGGAAAAAGCAGGCTGGTTTCAGACGCCGGCCAGATCCAAAGTAGGGTGAATCTGACAACAACGAAGAAGCTCAATGCGCAGGAAATTGGGTCAGAGGAGGAAAGCGTCCCGCGGCAGGGACAAAAACGCCGGGAGCGTTTTTGAACAACGCGAAGCGTTGGCCCGGCAACGGGCGCACCTCATGGATGAGGTGCGTAATCGCGCGGGCCGAGCGAGTCATGGATGACGGCTTTCGCGCCTTTCCGATCTGACCCTGTTTCCTGTGCGTGCACCCTCTCACAACAGAGCGGGGCAAGCCTCATCAATAACAAAAGACCGGCTGCTGCCGGTCTTCATCTTTAACGCTGCCGCAATTACAGCTTCGCGAAACAACGACGCGCGGCGTCGACAGTGCGCTGAATATCCTCTTCGCTGTGCGCCAGCGACATAAAGCCCGCTTCATAGGCTGAAGGCGCAAAGTAAACGCCCTCTTCAAGCATCAGGTGGAAGAAGGTTTTAAAGCGCTCCACATCGCAGCGGGTCACATCGGCGTAACAGGTCACACTGTCAGCATCGGTGAAGAACAGGCCGAACATCCCGCCAACATGGTTAATCACCAGCGGGATATTTTGCTGTTGTGCTGCTTCACGCAGACCCTCTGCCAGCTTGCGGGTCAGGGCATCCAGCTTCTCATGGGTGCCCGGCTGCGCGATCTGCGTCAGGCAGGCGAAACCCGCCGCCATGGCGATTGGGTTACCAGAGAGCGTTCCCGCCTGATAAACCGGACCGGTCGGGGCCAGCGCTGCCATCACTTCGCGACGCCCACCGAATGCACCGACCGGCATGCCGCCACCAATGATTTTCCCAAGGCAGGTCAAATCAGGGCGCACATTGTAATGAGCCTGCGCGCCACCCAGCGCGACACGGAAACCGGTCATCACTTCATCAATAATCAGCAGTGCGCCGAACTCATCACACAGTGAACGCAGACCCGGCAGGAACTCTGGCTGCGGTGGGATGCAGTTCATGTTGCCAGCCACCGGCTCAACGATGATGGCCGCAATCGACTCAGGATATTGCTCAAAAGCGCTGCGCACTGAGTCGAGATCGTTAAAGGTGCAGGTCAGGGTATGTTTAGCGAAATCAGCCGGTACGCCCGGCGAGTTCGGCTGACCCAGTGTTAACGCACCGGAGCCGGCTTTCACCAGCAGATGATCGGCGTGGCCGTGGTAGCAGCCTTCAAACTTGATGATTTTATCGCGGCCGGTAAAGCCACGCGCCAGACGGATAGCGCTCATGGTCGCTTCGGTGCCGGAGTTGACCATCCGCACCATCTCCATGCTCGGCACCAGCTCACACACCAGCTGTGCCATGGTCACTTCCATTTCGGTCGGTGCGCCAAAACTTAAGCCGCGCTGTGCCGCTTCAATCACGGCGTTACGAATCGCCGCGTTGTTATGACCCAGCACCATCGGACCCCATGAGCCGACATAGTCGATATAGGCTTTGCCGTCAGCGTCATAGAGATAGGCGCCATCAGCGTGTTCAATAAACAGCGGAACGCCGCCCACACCGGTAAATGCGCGTACTGGCGAGTTTACCCCACCCGGGATCAGGCGTTGTGCCTCTGCAAACAGTTGTTCGGACTTACTCATTTTCGGCTCCAGCGGTTCATAAAAATATTGCGCCATTCTACGGAAGAGGGGCAGCAGACGAAAGGTGGATTCACCCCCTGTGCCCTTAACAGGAGCGAAAGCGGCACAGAGTGCGAAGGGCAGAGCTTGATTGCGCTGAGGTGCTGGCTGATAATAGCGTAATTAAGGTCGTTTTCTGACCTGGGCGTTTACCGGAGTAAAACATGAGTGATGAAGTAGTAGCACTGCCGTTGCAGTTTACCGACGCCGCAGCCACCAAGGTGAAGAACCTGATTGCCGACGAAGAGAACCCGGCGCTGAAACTTCGCGTCTATATCACCGGTGGCGGTTGCAGTGGTTTCCAGTACGGCTTCACCTTTGATGACCAGATGAATGATGGCGACATGACGATTGAAAAGCAGGGCGTCTCACTGGTGGTTGATCCGATGAGCCTGCAATATCTGGTGGGCGGTTCAGTGGATTACACGGAAGGTCTGGAAGGCTCACGCTTTATCGTGACCAACCCGAATGCCAAAACCACCTGTGGCTGTGGCTCTTCCTTCAGTATCTGATAATGCAGGCCGTCATACAGACGGCCTCGTTTACCATTCTATTGTGACCAGCCGGTTACTTTGCTTCACACTTCCCTGCGATTGAATCTGGCCGTTTGTTACGCGCGGCTGCGCGCTTGCCTGTCTGCCGCAGTTGATCTGCGGCGCGGGCTGACCGTTAGCCGTGTTGATTTCACAGCGTGAATAGATGACAAGTCTGGCGCCAATAGAGCCATTTATCGATCCTGCAAAGGCAGAACCGGCGATCGACAGCCCTATGGCCAGCAGCAGTGCTCTGGTCATATAAGGTTCCTGGTGTTTTAAAAAAGCGCCGGAGCGCTAAAAGGACGGCGAGCATACGTGGCGCGTTCGTCTCTGGTATTGATCAACGGCAAAAATCGCAGTGACTTTAATCAATTCGCTGATTTATTCATCGGGATGCAGGGCCGCACAGAGTTGCTGCGCGGCCAGCAGCAGTCGCGGGCCTGGCCGGCTAAGCCAGTCCTCGTTGATGGCAATCACCGGTACATCCAGCTGCGGTCGCCAGAACACCCGGATGTTTTCCGCCTGCTGCGCACTGCCACCCGTCACAACGGCCTGAGGATGGCGCATCAGCACCTGCTCACGGCTGACCTGCGGCCAGCTGACGCGGCTGTCAGCAAAGATGTTCCTGCCACCACATAACGTAATAATTTCATTCTGCAGCGTGGCTCTGGCGGCGGTAAACAGGGGCTGCTGACCAAATTGCAAAAAAAGCGGAACCGCAGTCAGATGAGCATAGCGCTGACGCAGCGCGGCTTCCTGCTGACGTAACTGGCGGGCAGCGCGAGTTGCCTGCTCCGGTCTGGGGCTCCAGTGGCCCAGATCGGCCAGCGCCGTGAACATCTCATCCAGCGTCAGCGGATCAATCCATTTAACCGGCACGCCTAGCTGCTGTAGCTGGTCAATCTGCCGCTGCGGATTACCGCCTCGCCAGGCTAATACCAGATCCGGCTTAAGCTGCAGAATACGTTCAGCCTTGATGCCCTGCCAGTTTGCGACCTGCTCAATCTGTTTGGCCTGCGGCGGATAGTCGGACCAGGCGCTGACCGCAATCGGGGTAATCCCGGCAGCAAAGGCGAGTTCGGTAAGGTGAGGGGAGAGGGTAATCACGCGTGGCGGGGAAGCCAGCAGGCTGCCGCTTAACAGCAGCAGCCAGCAGAGGAGTCGCGTTTTAGCCACGCGCCAGATGCGCCAGCAGGTTCTCCACCATCAGCGAAGATTGCTTCGCCGCAACGCTTAAGAACTCATCAAAGCTGAGGTGAGATTGCTTATCGGCCACGTCGGAAATGGCGCGGACTACTACAAAAGGCACCTGGAACTGATGACAGACATGGCCGATAGCGGTGGCTTCCATCTCAACGGCAATCGCCTGCGGGAACAGATTACGAATGCGCGCCAGCGGTTCGGCACCATTGATAAAGGCATCACCGCTGACCACCAGACCGCGTACGGCATTCAGATCCAGCTGCTGAATACAGGCTTCTGCAGCGGCGATAAGCTTGCTGTCTGCCACAAACGCGGCCGGACAACCCGCCATCTGACCCGGCTCATAACCAAAAGCGGTGACGTCAGCATCGTGATAACGCACTTCTTCTGACACCACGATATCGCCGACGCTGAGCGACGGCGCTAAACCGCCAGCCGAACCGGTGTTGATCACCACATCCGGCTTGCAGAGCTGCAGCAGCAGCGTGGTACCCAGCGCGGCAGAGGTTTTACCGATGCCAGATTTCAGCAGAGCCACCTCAACGCCCTGCAGGGTGCCGGTATAAATTTCACAACCCGCCAGCGACAGCGTTTGACGGTTTTCAATTTTGTCGCGCAGCAGTGTGACTTCCTGCTCCATCGCGCCAATAATGCCTGCTTTCATAGTGAGTTCCGCTAATGTAAAGAATCAAAATTTAGGGCATAGTCTACCATGGCATTCAGGGGATTAATTCACGAAAAAATAAGGGGTAATCCATGTCAGCGATCAATTTCAGGAAGAAGATCAGCTTCTCGCGCCCTTATAACAGCCGCAAGGAACCGGAAGGCGAATATTACATTACGCGCCATTTTGAGAGCGATCGCGGACGGATTATAAACTCCGCCGCAATCCGGCGTTTGCAGCAAAAAACGCAGGTGTTTCCGCTGGAGCGTAACGCTGCCGTTCGTTCCCGCCTGACGCATTCGCTGGAGGTGCAGCAGACCGGGCGTTACATCACCAAAGAGATCCTGCAAACCCTGAAGATGCAGGGCGGGCTGGCGCAGTATGGTCTTGATGAGCTGGAAGGCGCGTTTGAAAGTCTGATTGAGATGGCCTGTCTGATGCATGATGTCGGTAATCCACCTTTTGGCCATTTTGGCGAGGCGGCGATTAACGACTGGTTTGAAGAGAACCTCTCTGCCGAGCTGGTGGATCCGCTGGTGGCCGGCGTGGAAGGAGAAGCACAGCGTAAAGCCTTTGATCAACTCAACGCCATGATCCGCCAGGATCTCTGTCACTTTGAAGGTAATGCGCAGGCGATCCGGATGGTGCATACGCTGCTGCAACTGAATCTCAGTTATTCTCAGGTCGCCTGCATCCTGAAATATACCGCGCCTGCCTGGTGGCAGGGGGAAAAGCCCGCCGAATTTAGCGTACTCATGAAGAAGCCTGGGTTTTATCTCTCTGAGCAGGATTATATTGCCGACCTGCGTGCTGCCACCAATATGGAAGAACACCACCGTTTTCCGCTGACTTATATAATGGAAGCTGCGGATGATATCTCCTATTGTATTGCCGATTTGGACGACGCTGTAGAAAAAGATATCTTTAATGTTGAAAGTTTGTATGAGTTTCTCAATAAAGCCTGGGGGCCGGTTAAAAATAATGACGCTTTCAGCCGGACTATTGGCGAAGCCTGGCGTGAAGCCTGCAGTAAAAAACGCCGAAGCCGCAGCGATCAATTTTTTATGTCACTCCGCGTAAATGTTCAGAGCGTGCTGGTAAGCTATGCGGTGAAACGTTTTGTTGATAATCTTCCTGCTATATTCGATGGAAGTTTTAACCATGCGCTACTGGAAGATGAGGGTGAAGAGGGCCGCTTACTGCAATTGTTTAAAACCGTTGCGCGCCAGCAGGTCTTTAATCATTCTGAAGTAGAGCAGCTGGAGTTGCAGGGTTACCGGGTGATTAAAGGGCTGCTGGAGATCTATCAGCCGCTGATGCGCCTTAATTACGAAGCCTTTACCACGCTGATAAATGAAGATTTCCTGCGTCAGCATCCGATCGAAACCCGGCTTTTTCATAAGCTCTCGGGTAAACACCGTAAAGCCTATTTGCATAAGATGCGTAATCTGGTTGTAGAACATAAATATCAGCGTCTGTTGTGGGAACGTTATTATCGCTTCCGGCTCATTCAGGATTATATCAGTGGTATGACCGATCTCTATGCCTGGGATGAGTACCGGCGACTGATGGCGGTAGAATAAGCCGCCAATTGTAAAGAGCGCGAATAAATTTTTACTTTTGCCTTAAACTTTTAAAGGAACTTCGCGCTAAAACATTTATCTCACCTTTCGACCACAGCAATGGTCTGAACAGTAATCTTATTGAGAAACGAAAAATGAAAAAAAAGACCTTAATGTTAAGTGCGCTGGCGTTGAGCCTGAGCATGGCGCTCGCCCCTGTTACTGTTTCTGCTGCGCAAACGGCCTCTTCCGATAGCCTGCAACAGCCAAGTCTGGCACCGATGCTGGAGAAGGTGATGCCGTCTGTGGTCAGTATCAGCGTCGAGGGGACCACCACGGTGAAAACCCCGCGTATGCCGCAGCAATTTCAGCAATTCTTTGGCGACAATTCGCCATTCTGCCAGGATGGTTCCCCGTTCCAGGGCTCACCGATGTGCCAGAACGGCGACGGTGCAGGCGGTAACGGCGGCGCGCCAGTGCCTGATACCCAGCAGGAAAAATTCCGTGCTCTGGGATCGGGCGTCATCATTAACGCTGACAAAGGCTATGTGGTAACTAATAACCACGTCGTGAATAATGCCACCAAAATTCAGGTACAGCTCAGCGACGGTCGTCGCTATGACGCCAAAGTCATCGGTAAAGATCCCAGCTCTGACATTGCCCTGATTCAGCTGCAGGAAGCCCAAAATCTTACCGCAGTCAAAATCGCTGATTCTGACAACCTGCGCGTCGGCGATTATACCGTGGCGATCGGCAACCCTTATGGTCTGGGTGAAACGGTCACCTCAGGTATCGTCTCCGCGCTGGGACGCAGTGGCCTGAACGTGGAAAACTACGAAAACTTTATCCAGACGGATGCGGCCATTAACCGGGGCAACTCCGGTGGTGCGCTGGTTAACCTCAACGGTGAACTGATTGGGATTAACACCGCCATTCTGGCGCCTGATGGCGGCAACATCGGTATCGGCTTTGCTATCCCCAGCAACATGGTGAAAAACCTGACGGCACAGATGGTCGAGTTTGGTCAGGTGAAACGCGGCGAGCTGGGCGTGCAGGGGACTGAGCTGAACTCCGAGCTGGCAAAAGCGATGAAGGTCGACGCACAACGTGGTGCCTTTGTAAGCCAGGTGCTGCCAGACTCAGCGGCCGCCAAAGCCGGTATTAAGGCGGGCGACGTCATTGTGTCGATGAACGGTAAACCGCTGAGCAGCTTTGCTTCGCTGCGTGCGGAAGTGGGCTCACTGCCGGTTGGCACCACCCTGAAACTGGGGCTGCTGCGTGACGGCAAACCGGTCGATGTCTCTGTTAAGTTGCAGCAGAGCAGCCAGTCAAAAGTGCAGTCCGCGACCATCTACACTGGCATTGAAGGCGCCGATCTCAGCAATATCGAAGCGGGTACCAAAGGTGTCCGGGTTGATAACGTGAAACCGGGCAGTGCTGCGGCGCGTATCGGCCTGAAAAAGGGCGATGTGATCCAGGGCGTTAACCAGCAGGTAGTGACCAACCTGGGTGAGCTGCGCAAAGTTCTCGACAGCAAGCCGTCCGTTCTGGCGCTGAATGTGAAACGCGGCGACAGCAGTATCTATCTGCTGATGCAGTAAGAGAACAGCAACGGATGAAGAGGCGGACTGCGGTCCGCCTTTTTTATGTCCACTTTCTGCCTCATCAGAGTGTGATGCTCGCCGCAAATTCGGCAAATGACGGCCTGGCTCTGTGCAATTGCACAATGTTCTGCGTGCTGTGCATGCGTATTCTGTTTCTCCCCCTCTTTTTCAGGAGTAATGGATGGCTACCTATCACCTTGATGCCCGGCTGGCACAGGATATCGTGGCGCGCACCATGAAAATTATTGACAGCAATGTCAACGTGATGGATGCGCGGGGCCGGATTATCGGCAGCGGTGACCGGGAACGTATTGGGGAGTTGCACGAAGGTGCATTGCTGGTGCTCTCTCAGGGGCGCGTTGTCGACATCGATGAGGCCGTGGCTAAACATCTTCATGGCGTGCGGCCTGGCATTAACCTGCCGCTGCGCATTGATGGTGACATCGTCGGGGTGATCGGCCTGACCGGTGAGCCGCTGGCGCTGCGGCATTATGGCGAGCTGGTCTGCATGACCGCAGAGATGATGCTGGAGCAGGCCCGGCTGCTGCATATGCTGGCGCAGGACAGCCGTCTGCGTGAAGAGCTGGTGCTGAACCTGATCCGCAGCGATACCCTGTCGCCACAGCTGACCGAATGGGCGCAGCGGCTCGGTATCGATCTCAATCAGCCGCGTGTGGTCGCCGTGGTGGAAGTGGATAGTGGTCAGCTCGGGGTAGACAGCGCGATGTCAGAGTTACAGCAGCTGCAAACGCTGCTGACCACGCCGGAGCGGGACAATCTGATCGCGATTGTGTCACTGACCGAAATGGTGGTGCTGAAACCGGCCCTTAATGGGCATGGGCGTCACGATCAGGAAGATCATCGCCGCCGCGTAGAGCAGCTACTACAGCGGATGAAAGAGAGCGGTCATCTTCGGATGCGTATCGCGCTGGGCAACTTCTTTACCGGACCCGGCAGCATCGCACGCTCTTACCGGACGGCGCGCACCACGATGATGGTGGGCAAGCAACGTATGCCCGAGGTGCGCAGCTATTTTTATCAGGATCTGGTGCTGCCCGTGCTGCTCGACAGCCTGCGGGGTGGCTGGCAGGCCAATGAGCTCGCCCGGCCACTGGCGAAGCTCAAGAGCATGGATAACAACGGCTTGCTGCGCCGCACGCTGATCGCCTGGTTCACCCATAACGTCCAGCCGAGCGCCACCGCGCGTGCGCTGTTCATTCATCGTAATACGCTGGAATACCGGCTGAACCGGATTTCTGAACTGACCGGACTGAATCTTGGCCATTTTGATGACAGGCTGTTGCTCTATGTTGCTTTGCAACTGGATGAGCAGGGCTGAAGTGCAGATTTGCGGCATAAAAAAGGCCAGCAATGCTGGCCTCTCTGGTCAGGCAGGAAATTAACGACCGTTACGGGTTAATTTTTCCAGATCCGATTCAATTTCAGTGATCTTATGTGAAACCACGCTTTCCAGGTGACGCAGGTCATCCAGAATTTTGCGTTTCAGATCCACTTCAACCTGATCGCGCTGGCAAATCTGATCCAGTTCATCGATGACATAACGCAGATTCGGGCTGATTTCCTGAACTTCTTTGTAGCCCTGGGTCGCGTGATCGGCAACAACCGTTTTGCGCTGGCGCGGATATTTGAATTTGACGCTCTTCGCGAAAAACTCACCTTTATCTTTGCGGAAGTAGATTTTCAGAATGTCGTTATTGGCTTCCTGACGCAGGCTATAGCGGTCAATGTCGTCCGGGTTACTGATACCTAAGCTTTTCAGATTGTCATACATAGCGTTGTTTCCATCAAAAGTGAGAAGCGCGCAGACTTGTTCATGACGTCCGTCAACTGTAGACATAAATAAGCGGGATGAACATTGCGCGACAGGATTTAACTGGCGCGGATTATGACCTGGATAAAAACTAAACGCACCAGTTAATTCGCGACGCGAAGCATGTTATTCAGGAATCACTGTAAAGAAAAGATGACGGGCTGGAAACCAGCCCGTCGCTTAAATCAGTCGATGGTGCGCAGCAGTTCGTTGATGCCTGTTTTGCCAAGCGTTTTCGCATCCACTTTCTTCACGATCACGGCACAGTAGAGGCTGTAGCTGCCATCTTTAGAGGGCAGGTTACCTGAGACCACCACGGATCCCGCAGGAACACGGCCGTAATGCACTTCGCCGGTCTCGCGGTCATAGATTTTGGTGCTCTGACCGATGTAAACGCCCATTGAGATCACGGAACCTTCTTCAACAATCACGCCTTCAACGATTTCAGAGCGCGCGCCAATGAAGCAGTTATCTTCGATGATGGTCGGGTTCGCCTGCAGCGGCTCCAGCACGCCACCGATACCCACGCCGCCAGAAAGGTGAACGTTTTTACCAATCTGCGCACAGGAACCAACGGTCGCCCAGGTGTCCACCATGGTACCTTCATCCACAAAGGCGCCAATGTTGACGTAAGAAGGCATCAGCACCGTGTTGCGGGCGATATAGGCACCCTGACGCACAGCCGCAGGCGGCACGACGCGGAAACCGGCTTCTTTGAAACGTGCTTCATCCCAGCCAGCAAACTTCATCGGCACTTTGTCGTAAAAGCGGGTTTCTGCACCTTCCATCACCTGATTGTCATTGATGCGGAAAGAGAGCAGTACGGCTTTCTTCAGCCACTGATGCGTTACCCACTCGCCGTCGATCTTCTCAGAAACGCGCAGTGCACCGCTGTCCAGCAGGGCGATCACCTGGTTGATGGCATCACGGGTTTCGCTGTCGACGCTGGCGGGTGTGATGTCAGCGCGACGTTCGAAGGCGGATTCAATAACGCTCTGTAACTGTTGCATATTTTTTTCCTGATCTGTCATGTGCGATGCCGGGCAATACCCCGACACAAGTAAAGAGATTAATGTTTACAAATCGAGTCTGGTCACACTTTATCGTTTGGATTAAGGGCCTCTGTCAACCGTTGTCGCAACGCTTTTCGCATTTCTTCGTCCAGCGCCTGACGTTCACTGTTGGCCAGAATAAACAAATCTTCGACCCGCTCGCCGATAGTGCTGATGCGTGCGCCATGCAGTGAGACTCCGAGATCGGCAAAGACTTCACCGACCCGCGCCAGCAGGCCTGGCTGATCCAGCGCCACCAGTTCCAGATAGCTGCGACGATCGGTATGCGTCGGCAGGAAATTGACCTCGGTATCGACGCTGAAATGCCTGAGTTTGGCCGACGGACGGCGGGTACGCGGCGGCGCCCACTCTGACTGGGTTATCGCCTGCTCCAGCGCCTGAATGATCATCGGATGGCGATCCGGAGAGAGCGGGCTGCCATCCGGCTCCAGCACAATAAAGGTATCCATCGCCATGCCGTCGCGGCTGGTAAAGATTTGCGCATCGTGCACGCTGAGATTACGGCGATCGAGTTCACCCGCAACGGCGGCAAACAGGTGCGGGCGATCGGGACTCCAGATAAAGATTTCGGTCCCGCCGCGCGTGGCCTGCGGACTGACCAGCACCAGCGGTTTTTTCAGGTCGTGAACCAGCAGGTGGCGGGCATGCCAGGCGATCTGATTCGGCGTATGGCGCAGGAAATAGTCAGCGCGGCAGCGATTCCAGATCTGGTGCAGACGCTCTTCATCAATGTTGTCCATCCGAAGCAGCGCCAGCGCCTGCAGGCGATGATGACGCACCCGCTCACGCAGATCCGGACTGTTTTCCATGCCGCGTCGCAACTGCTTCTCGGTGGCGAAAAAGAGCTCACGCAACAGGCTCTGCTTCCAGCTGTTCCACAGACTTTCATTGGTGGCACAGATATCGGCTACGGTCAGGCAAACCAGATAGCGCAGCCGGTTCTCATTCTGCATCACCTCGGCGAACTGCTGTATCACCGTCGGGTCCTGAATATCGCGCCGCTGTGCTGTCACCGACATCAGCAGATGATGACGCACCAGCCAGGCCACCAGCTGGGTTTCACGTGAGTTGAGACCGTGCATTTCAGCAAAGTCGAGCGCATCCTGCGCGCCAAGAATAGAGTGATCGCCGCCGCGCCCTTTGGCAATGTCATGCAGCAGCGCGGCCATCAGCAACAGCTCCTGTTGCGGCAGGCGCGGCCATAACTCGACGCACAGTGGATGCTGCGGGCGGGTGCTTTCATTGGCAAAACTTTCCAGCTTTTGCAACACCCGAATGGTGTGCTCATCCACGGTGTAGGCGTGAAACAGATCGAACTGCATCTGTCCGACGATATGGCCCCACAGCGGCGTATAAGCCCACAGCACGCTATAGCGATGCATCGGCACCAGCGCCCGGCTGACCGCGCCGGGATGGCGCAGAATCGACATAAAGGTGCGGCGCGCTTCCGGAATCTGACACAGCGGCTGTTTAAGATGACGACGCGCATGGCGCAGGTGACGCAGGGTGGTGGAGTAGATCCCTTTGATGCTGTCATTACGCACCATGACGTAGAACATGCGCAGGATTGCCTGCGGCTCTCGCCGGAACAGCGTTTCGTCGCGCAGGTCGATCAAATCGCCACGCAGCTGGAAATCGTCATCAATAGGCCTGGGCTTTTCGCTGGTGGAGAGCGCCAGAATCGCCTCATCAAACAGCTGCAGCAGCATCTGATTCAGTTCGCCGATACGCCGCGTGACCCGATAGAAATCTTTCATCATCCGCTCGACCGGCTCATTGCCCTCGCCCTGATAATTCAGGCGTTGTGCCACGCTGAGCTGGCGATCAAACAGCAGGCGATTATCGTAGCGGGGCAGGGAGAGGTGCAGGGCAAAGCGGATGCGCCAGAGAAATGCCTGACATTCGTTGAGTTCGCTGCGCTCCGCGTCGGTGAGGAAACCAAAGCCGACCATCTCATCCAGCGTGGTGGCGCCAAAATGGCGTCGGGCGACCCACTGCAGCGTATGAATGTCCCGCAGGCCACCGGGGCTGCTTTTAATGTCCGGTTCAAGGTTATAGCTGGTGCCGTGATAACGCTTGTGGCGCTCCTGCTGCTCTTCAATTTTGGCGGCGAAAAAGCAGGATGAGGGCCAGAAACCATCGCTGAAGATGTTTTTCTGTAATTCCAGAAACAGCGCCACATCGCCGGTCAGCATGCGTGACTCAATCAGATTGGTGGCAACGGTCAGGTCAGATAACCCCTCCAGCAGGCACTCTTCCAGCGTGCGGACGCTGTGACCCACTTCCAGCTTAAGGTCCCACATCAGCGTTAACAGATCGCTGGTGCGCTGCGCAGCCTGTTCATTCAGCGGCTGGCGGCTCAGGATCAGGACGTCAATATCAGAGAGTGGATGCAGCTCGGCACGGCCATAGCCGCCAACGGCGACCAGCGCGATAGCCGGCATCTCATCAAAGCCAAAAAAGCGCCACAGGCGACGCAGCAGCCGATCGATAAACAGCGTGCGGGCATCAATCAGCGGCTCAACGGGTTCACCGGCATCAAACGCGGCGGCCAGATGTTGCTGAAACTGCTCCAGCCGCGGCTTCAGAATGTCACGTGTCAGCTGGTCGTCACCCCATTCGGCTGGCGAATCGACCAGACCGTTTTTCACATCTTCTGACAGACTCACGCTCATGCAGCTCTTCTCTTTTTTAGCCAAAAAAAAGCCGGCTCAGCGCCGGCTTGATCTGTAATGGGGGAATTACCCTTCGGCGACAAGCACAGCGGGCAGCGTGTCGTCTTTGCGCAGGGTTAAAATCTCACAGCCGTTCTCCGTCACCACAATAGTATGCTCATACTGCGCGGACAAGCTGCGATCTTTGGTTTTTACCGTCCAGCCATCTTTCATGGTGCGGATGCGGTAATCCCCGGCATTGACCATCGGTTCTACCGTAAAGGTCATGCCCGCCTGGAGTACCACGCCGCCATCATCGGCATCGTAATGCAGCACCTGAGGCTCTTCATGGAAACCCTTGCCGATACCGTGACCGCAATATTCGCGCACCACAGAGAAGTCGTTGGCTTCGACATATTTCTGGATGGCGCGACCCAGTTCGCGCAGGCGGATGCCGGGCTTGATCAGACGCAGTGAGAGATAGAGGCTCTCCTGCGTGACACGGCACAGGCGTTCACCCTGAATGGTCGGCTTACCGACGATAAACATCTTTGAGGTATCGCCGTGGTATTCATCTTTAATTACGGTGACATCGATATTCACTACATCACCATCTTTTAACGGACGATCATCGCTGGGGATCCCGTGGCACACCACTTCATTCACCGAGATGCAGACCGACTTCGGAAAGCCGTGATAGCCGAGGCAGGCGGAGACAGCCTGCTGCTTTTGAGTAATGTGATCGTGGCAGATGCGGTCCAGTTCACCGGTGGTCACACCCGGTTTTACGTAAGGCTCGATCATCTCCAGCACTTCGGCGGCCAGTCGGCCCGCGACGCGCATTTTTTCGATTTCTTCAGGGGTTTTAATTGAAATTGCCATTAAATTAATCCGCAGTTGTCGAAATTTTCGACAATAATAAGTTCTGTGCTGTCATGTTAGCAGCCAGCAAATGGGCTGCCAAATAGAGAACGCGCTGACCTCCGTCAGCGATCATTTATTGGCGTCCCTGGGCTGGTTGTGGTATAAAGCGCGCCGACGATTCTCTGTATGGCCGTTTCGGTCAGCAGGAAACGCATAACTCTCATTATGTGTAATAAAACACACATGTATCGACACATACGCCGGGGTGCCTTGAAAGAGGTCGGTCGTATGGGATACATGGAGGCCCAACCCCAATCAAACTTTAGAGGTTTTATCATGGCAACTGTTTCCATGCGCGACATGCTCCAGGCTGGTGTTCACTTCGGTCACCAGACCCGTTACTGGAACCCAAAAATGAAGCCATTCATCTTTGGTGCTCGTAACAAGGTTCACATCATCAACCTGGAAAAAACTGTACCTATGTTCAACGAAGCTCTGGCTGAACTGAACAAGATCTCTTCCCGTAAAGGTAAGATCCTGATCGTAGGTACTAAGCGTGCTGCTGCTCAGGCGGTAAAAGAGTCTGCACTGAGCTGCGACCAGTTCTTCGTAAACCACCGCTGGTTGGGTGGCATGCTGACTAACTGGAAAACCGTGCGTCAGTCAATCAAGCGTCTGAAAGATCTGGAGATTCAGTCTCAGGATGGTACTTTCGACAAACTGACCAAAAAAGAAGCGCTGATGCGTGCGCGTGAGCTGGCCAAGCTGGAAAACAGCCTGGGCGGTATCAAAGATATGGGCGGTCTGCCAGACGCGCTGTTTGTTGTCGATGCTGACCACGAACACATCGCAATCAAAGAAGCAAACAACCTGGGTATCCCGGTATTTGCTATCGTTGATACCAACTCAGATCCAGATGGCGTTGATTTCGTTATCCCAGGTAACGACGATGCAATCCGTGCTGTAAACCTGTACCTGACTGCCGTTGCGACCACCGTTCGCGAAGGCCGCTCTCAGGACCTGGCTGAGCAAGCTGAAGAAGCGTCTTTAGAAAACGCTTAATAAGGTTTGCTCTGCATAAGAGCCCTTAGCATTCAGATGTGATCTGTAAGGGGCCTATACTGGCCCCTTTATTTTATCTAAGTCTGTTACGCCCCCAACCGGACGGCGGGACAGAGTAAATTTTCCGCAAATAAGTGTCTGCTGGTGCAAACGTACACAGGCACGAACCGAGGATTCTGGAATGGCTGACATTACCGCTGCATTGGTAAAAGAACTGCGTGAGCGTACTGGCGCTGGCATGATGGATTGCAAAAAAGCGCTGACTGAAGCGAATGGCGACATTGAGCTGGCGATTGAGAACATGCGTAAGTCTGGCGCAATCAAAGCAGCGAAAAAAGCAGGCAACGTTGCTGCTGATGGCGTAATCAAAACCAAGATCGTTGGCGACTACGGCGTGATTCTGGAAGTAAACTGCCAGACTGACTTCGTTGCAAAAGATGGCGGTTTCCAGGCGTTCGCAGACAAAGTTCTGGATGTGGCTGCAGCTGATCGCGTTACCGACGTTGAAGTTCTGAAAGCGCAGTTCGAAGAAGAGCGCGTTGCACTGGTTGCTAAAATCGGTGAGAACATCAACATCCGTCGCGTTGCTATCCTGGAAGGCGCAGAGCTGGGCAGCTACCTGCACGGCGCACGTATCGGCGTTCTGGTTTCAACCAAAGGCGCTAACGAAGATCTGATCAAACAGATCGCGATGCACGTTGCCGCAAGCAAGCCTGAATTCGTTAAGCCAGAAGACGTTTCTGCTGACGTGGTTGATAAAGAGTACCAGGTTCAGCTGGACATCGCGATGCAGTCTGGCAAGCCAAAAGAGATCGCAGAGAAGATGGTTGAAGGCCGTATGAAGAAATTCACCGGCGAAGTCTCTCTGACTGGTCAGGCTTTCGTTATCGACCCAAGCAAAACCGTTGGCCAGGCTCTGAAAGAGCAGGGCGCTGACGTTATCAACTTCATCCGCTTCGAAGTTGGTGAAGGCATCGAGAAAGTTGAGTCTGACTTCGCTGCAGAAGTTGCAGCAATGTCCAAACAGTCTTAATGCTTTGAAAGAACCGCCAGATGGCGGTTCTTTTTTGTCTGTAAATCGCAACAGATACGTTTTCAGTTTCATCCCAATAGCAATTTCATTGCGGTAAGCGGATGATCGATCAGAATTTACTTCTCCTTTACACCCAATCTTCCAGGAAGAACTGACCATGGCGACCAACGCAAAACCTGTTTATCAACGTATCCTGCTTAAACTCAGCGGCGAAGCCCTGCAAGGCGCTGAAGGTTTTGGTATCGACGCGAGTGTGCTTGACCGCATGGCACAAGAGGTAAAAGAGCTGGTTGAACTGGGCATCCAGGTTGGCGTGGTGATTGGCGGAGGGAACCTGTTCCGTGGAGCGAGCCTGCAGCAGGCCGGCATGAACCGCGTTGTGGGTGACCACATGGGTATGCTGGCAACCGTGATGAACGGCCTGGCGATGCGTGATGCACTGCACCGCGCCTATGTGAATGCACGCCTGATGTCAGCGATTCCACTGAATGGCGTCTGTGACAACTACAGCTGGGCAGAAGCGATCAGCCTGCTGCGTAACAACCGCGTGGTGATCTTCTCCGCCGGTACCGGTAACCCGTTCTTCACCACTGACTCTGCAGCGTGCCTGCGCGGCATTGAGATTGAAGCGGACGTCGTGCTGAAAGCGACCAAAGTAGACGGCGTCTACTCTGCGGATCCGGTGAAAAGCCCGGACGCAACGCTGTATGAGCAACTGACCTATGCTGAAGTGCTGGATCAGGAGCTGAAAGTGATGGATCTTGCGGCCTTTACCCTGGCGCGTGACCACAAATTACCTATCCGTGTTTTCAACATGAATAAGCCTGGCGCACTGCGTCGCGTAGTGATGGGTGAAAAAGAAGGCACCCTGATTACGCATTAATACCCGAGGCGAGATAAAATAAGGTATATTCTGTCAGCGCGATGATAATGCATCGCGCACCAGTCAGGATTATCGATGATTATCGATCCCGCTTCCGGTTACGCCGGAACTGGCCAGGTCAAACCGAATCCAAGGGTTTCAACGTGATTAACGACATCAAAAAAGATGCTGACACGCGCATGGAAAAATGCGTTGAAGCATTCAAAACCACCATCAGCAAAGTGCGCACCGGTCGTGCTTCACCTTCGCTGCTCGACGGCATTGTCGTCGAATATTACGGCACGCCGACGCCACTGCGTCAGCTGGCTTCTGTCACTGTGGAAGATTCACGCACGCTGAAAATCAACGTGTTTGATCGTTCACTGAGTCCGGCAGTCGAAAAAGCGATCATGAAGTCCGATCTCGGTCTGAACCCAAGTTCAGCCGGTACCGACATCCGTGTTCCGCTGCCTGCGCTGACAGAAGAGCGTCGTAAAGATCTGATTAAAATCGTGCGCGGCGAAGCCGAGCAGGGCCGTGTGTCGGTACGTAACGTCCGTCGGGATGCCAACGATAAAATCAAAGCGCTGCTGAAAGATAAAGAGATCAGCGAAGACGACGAACGTCGTGCGCAGGATGAAGTGCAAAAAATGACCGATGCGTACATCAAGAAAGTTGATGCTGCACTGTCAGAAAAAGAGACGGAGCTGATGGATTTCTAATCCCATCACTGCCGGACAAAACGCCGTACAGAGAGGTATTCGTATGAATGCGACATCTGGCGGCGTTTTACATTGTGCCTGTGGGCACGCTGACTTCACACGGATAGCTTCATGAAGCGATTAACTCTGCTGGGATCCACCGGCTCTATCGGCACCAGTACGCTGGCGGTGGTGCGCGCCAACCCGGCGCTTTATCAGATTACGGCGCTGGTTGCCGGCCATAACGTGGCGCTGATGGCCGAGCAGTGTGCGGCCTTTACACCGCGCTTCGCCTGCATGGCAGACGAGGCATCCGCCGCTGCGTTGCGTGAGCGACTGAGAGCAATCAGGGTCAATACTGAAGTGCTCTCCGGCGTTCAGGCAGCCTGTGAGCTGGCCGCGCTGGATGAGGTGGATCAGGTGATGGCGGCGATCGTCGGCGCATCGGGTTTGCTGCCGACGCTGGCGGCCATTCGCGCCGGAAAAACGGTGCTGCTGGCCAACAAAGAATCGCTTGTCACCTGCGGCCGTTTGTTTATGGAGGCCGTGCGTCATCATAACGCACAGTTACTACCGGTCGACAGCGAGCATAACGCCATTTTTCAGAGTTTACCGGCTACCATCCAGCATCAGTTAGGTTACGCTGACCTGCGGGATAATGGCATTGAGTCGATTATCCTTACGGGATCGGGTGGTCCTTTTCGTGACACAGATTTAGCGGATCTCAGCGCCATGTCGCCAGATCAGGCCTGTGCACATCCGAACTGGTCGATGGGGAGAAAAATCTCTGTCGATTCGGCCACCATGATGAATAAAGGTCTTGAGTACATTGAAGCCCGTTGGTTGTTTAATGCCAGCGCAGCGCAGATGGAAGTGATACTCCACCCACAGTCGGTGATTCACTCCATGGTGCGATACTGCGATGGCAGCGTGCTGGCTCAATTAGGTTCTCCTGATATGCGTACGCCGATTGCCCACAGCATGGCCTGGCCTTCGCGCATCAATGCAGGCGTGACGCCGCTGGATTTTACCCGCATGTCGGCGCTCTCCTTTGCAGAACCTGATTTTAGTCGCTACCCCTGTCTGAAACTGGCCATTGATGCCTGTGATGCAGGGCAGGCGGCGACCACCACGCTGAATGCAGCCAACGAGGTTGCCGTCGCGGCTTTCCTGAATCACCAGATCCGCTTCACCGACATTGCCGCGCTTAATAGTGAGGTGATGGCGGCACAAGTGTGTCCGGAGCCGGATTCGGTGGACGCTGTCCTTGAAATCGATCGCACTGCGCGCGCGCTGGCGACAGAAATGTTGCCGCGTTTCACGTCGTGATGCCGATCGTTATGAGGCCATTTGTTCGCTTCAGGTGAAAATGATATAGTCGCTGGCTCGCGTTTCACGGTCTGTCACCGAATTCGGTGTGGCCCGGCACTGAGAGTGTGTCGGGATTTGAATCGGGCGCAATGTATTCAGAAACCACAGCATTTCTGATGAAAGGAATTGGTTAAGCGTTATGTCGTCTAACAATCACAACAACACTGATGACCAGCAGGGAAACGGTCCGCGCCACGTCGCTATCATCATGGATGGCAATGGCCGCTGGGCCAAAAATCAGGGAAAATTGCGCATTTCAGGCCACAAAGCTGGTGTTAAATCGGTACGCCGTGCCGTCAGCTTTGCGGTCAGTAACAATCTTGAAGCCCTGACGCTTTACGCCTTCAGCAGTGAAAACTGGAGTCGTCCGCCGCAGGAAGTCACCGCGTTAATGGAACTCTTTGTCTGGGCGCTTGATAGTGAAGTGAAGAGCCTGCACAAACACAATGTTCGCTTACGCGTCATTGGCGATACCAGCCGTTTCAGCCCGCGTATTCAGGAACGTATTCGCCGTTCTGAGACGCTGACCGCAAATAATAGTGGCCTGACGCTCAACATTGCTGCCAACTATGGCGGCCGTTGGGATATTATCGAAGGCGTGAAAAAACTGGCTGAACAGGTTCAGGAAGGATTACTGCGACCTGACCAGATTACCGAAGAGAGCCTGACGTCGCAGCTCTGTATGCAGGAGCTGGCGCCAGTGGATTTAGTGATAAGGACCGGGGGAGAGCATCGGATTAGCAACTTCCTGCTGTGGCAGATTGCCTATGCTGAATTCTATTTTACCGATGTGCTCTGGCCGGATTTCGATGAACACGTTTTTGAAGGTGCACTGAATGCATTCTCTCTGCGGGAGCGTCGTTTTGGCGGCGCTGCACCAGGCGGCGCCTGAGCAATCTGGGGGTAACCTTTGCTGAAGTCTCGTCTGATTACCGCGTTGATATTAATTCCGCTGGTAATAGCTGCACTGTTCTGGTTACCGCCTGTTGGCTTCGCCCTGACAACCATCGTTATCTGCATGCTGGCAGCCTGGGAATGGGGTCAGTTTGCAGGGATGGCATCACGGCAACAGCGCGTCTGGCTGGCTGTACTTTGTGGTCTGCTGCTGGCGCTGATGCAGTTTACGCTGCCACCTTATCAACACACGGTGCATCTGCCACAGATCGCGACATCGCTTTGGGCGTCGCTGGTGTGGTGGGTCGTTGCACTGCTGCTGGTGCTCTCCTATCCCGCTTCTGCGGCCTTCTGGCGCCATTCGCGTCCCCTTCGCTTACTGTTTGGCGTGTTAACGCTGGTCCCTTTTTTCTGGGGCATGGTGGCGCTGCGCCAGTATCACTATGACACCGACCACTTCGCCGGTGCCTGGTGGTTGCTGTTTGTGTTGCTGCTGGTATGGGGAGCGGATTCAGGTGCTTATATGTTTGGCAAGATGTTAGGCAAGCACAAGCTGGCGCCAAAGGTCTCACCAGGCAAAACCTGGGAAGGCTTCCTGGGCGGTCTGGTCACCTCGGCGCTGATTGCAGTGCTGTTTGCGACGCTGGCGCCACTGACGGTTTCCACCGGTACGCTGGTGATTTGCGCGATTATCGCGACGCTGGCCTCCGTACTGGGCGACCTCACTGAGAGCATGTTTAAACGTGAAGCGGGCATCAAAGACAGTGGTAATCTGATTCCTGGTCACGGCGGCATTCTTGATCGTATTGATAGTCTGACTGCGGCGGTGCCGGTGTTTGCCTGTTTATTGCTGCTGGTGTTTCGCACCCTTTAAGGACAGGCAAAGATGTTGAGCATACTCTGGAGTTTCGTCGCCTTTATCGTTGCGCTGGGCGTATTAATTACCGTTCATGAGTTTGGCCATTTCTGGGTCGCTCGTCGCTGTGGCGTCAAAGTTGAGCGCTTTTCCATTGGTTTTGGTAAGTCGCTCTGGCAGCGCCGTGACCGCCACGGCACCGAATTTGTCATCGCGCTGATTCCCCTTGGCGGCTACGTTAAAATGCTCGACGAGCGTGTTGAAAGCGTGCCAGCCGAATTTCGTCATCAGGCTTTTAACAACAAAGCCGTCTGGCAACGCGCCTCCATCATTGCGGCAGGTCCTGTCGCTAATTTCATCTTTGCCATCTTTGCCTACTGGGTTGTGTTTATTCACGGCGTGCCCGGCGTGCGCCCGGTAATCGGTGAAATTTTAAACGGTTCGGTGGCTGCGGAAGCTCAAATTACGCCCGGCATGGAACTTAAGGCTGTTGACGGTATCGAAACGCCTGACTGGGATGCTGTGCGTATGGCGCTGGTGGGTAAAATCGGCGACAGCAGCACCACCTTAACGGTGGCTCGATTTGGCGAGGACGCGACCCAGCAGAAACAGCTGGATTTGCGTAACTGGCAGTTTGAGCCTGATAAGCAGGATCCGGTCGTCGCGTTAGGGATTCAGCCACGCGGTCCGCAGATTGAGACCACGCTGGCAGAAGTGCAGGCGAACTCGCCAGCCAGTGAAGCCGGTTTGCAAGCAGGCGACAGGATCGTTAAAGTCGATGGTCAGCCATTATCGCAGTGGCAGACTTTTGTCACGCAGGTCCGGGATAACCCCGGCAAAAGCATGGCGCTTGAGGTGGATCGCGGCGGTGAGTCTATTGCGCTGACGATGACGCCAGAAGCGAAATCTGGCAGTAAAGCGGGATTTGCGGGTGTCATTCCGCGCATTGTTCCTCTGCCAGAAGAGTACAAGACGGTAAGACAGTATGGCGCGTTTGCGGCTATCGGTGAAGCTAGTGTAAAAACCTGGCAACTGATGAAGCTCACCGTCTCCATGCTGGGCAAGTTAATAACCGGTGATGTGAAGCTGAACAACCTGAGCGGGCCAATTTCGATTGCGCAGGGTGCAGGGTTGTCAGCAGAGTATGGGTTGATTTACTACCTGATGTTCCTGGCGTTGATTAGCGTCAACCTGGGCATCATCAACCTGTTCCCTCTGCCGGTTTTAGATGGTGGGCACTTGCTCTTCCTGGCGATCGAAAAGATCAAGGGTGGACCGGTGTCCGAGCGAGTTCAGGACTTTAGTTATCGCATCGGTTCAATTTTACTGGTGCTGTTAATGGGGCTTGCACTTTTCAATGATTTCTCACGTTTGTAACCGCTGGAACGCGAACATTCGAGGGATGTGTTAGGAAAACGCATAACAACGATGGCGATGAAAAAGTTGCTCATAGCGTCGCTGCTGTTTAGCAGCGCCACCGTTTACGGTGCAGACGATTTCGTAGTGAAGGATATTCATTTCGAAGGGCTGCAGCGAGTCGCCGTCGGCGCGGCTCTGCTGAGCATGCCAGTACGGGTTGGCGATACGGTGAATGACGATGATGTCAGAAATACCATTCGCTCGCTGTTCGCTACTGGCAACTTTGAGGATGTTCAGGTCCTGCGAGACGGTACAACGCTGATTGTCCAGGTCAAAGAACGTCCTACCATTGCCAGCATTACCTTCACCGGTAACAAAGCGGTGAAAGAGGATCAGCTCAAACAAAATCTGGAAGCCTCAGGTGTCCGTGTCGGCGAAGCGCTGGACCGTACCACCATCTCCTCTATCGAGAAGGGACTTGAGGATTTCTACTACAGCGTAGGTAAATATACCGCCAACGTGAAAGCCGTGGTCACGCCACTGCCGCGTAACCGTGTGGATCTGAAGCTGGTCTTTACTGAAGGTGTCTCTGCAAAAATTCAGCAGATCAACATCGTCGGTAATAAAGCCTTTAGCTCCGATGAGCTGATTTCCCGCTTCCAGCTGCGCGATGAAGTGCCATGGTGGAACGTGGTCGGCGATCGTAAATATCAGAAGCAGAAACTGGCGGGTGACCTTGAAACCCTGCGCAGCTTCTATCTGGATCGTGGCTATGCACGCTTTAACATCGATTCAACGCAGGTCAGCCTGACGCCTGATAAAAAAGGCATCTACATCACGGTGAACATCACCGAAGGTGACCAGTACAAAATCGCAGGCGTGATCGTCAATGGCAGCATGGCGGGCCATTCAGCAGAAATTGAACATCTGACCAAGATTCCGGCGGGCGAGCTTTATAACGGCGCCAAAGTCACGAAAATGGAAGATGACATCAAGAAACTGCTGGGCCGCTACGGCTATGCTTATCCGCGCGTGGCAACACAGCCAGAAATCAACGACGCCGACAAAACCGTAAAACTGCATATTAATGTGGATGCGGGTAACCGTTATTATGTCCGTAACGTCCGTTTCGAAGGCAATGACACGTCGAAAGACTCCGTGTTACGTCGCGAAATGCGTCAGATGGAAGGCGCGTGGCTGGGCAGCGATCTGGTTGAACAGGGTAAAGAGCGTCTGAACCGTACCGGTTACTTTGAAACCGTTGATGTGGATACTCAGCGTGTGCCAGGTTCGCCGGACCAGGTTGACGTGGTCTACAAGGTTAAAGAGCGTAACACCGGTACCTTTAACTTCGGCGTCGGCTACGGCACCGAAAGTGGTGTGAGCTTCCAGGTCGGCGTCACGCAGGATAACTGGCTGGGCACCGGTAATACCGTGGGCATCAGCGGCACCAAGAACGATTACCAGACCTATGCTGAATTCTCGCTGACTGACCCTTACTTTACCGTTGATGGTGTTAGTCTGGGTGGTCGTCTGTTCTACAACGACTTTAAAGCAGATAACGCGGACCTTTCTGACTATACCAACAAAAGTTATGGTCTGGATGGCACGCTTGGCTTCCCGGTTAACGAAAACAACACCCTGCGTGTCGGTCTGGGCTATGTCCACAATGACCTGTCAAACATGCAGCCTCAGGTGGCGATGTGGCGTTATCTTGACTCGGTCGGCAAGCCGCAGCAGCTCAATGATGAAGGTGATTTCTCAGCAGATGACTTCACCTTTAACTACGGCTGGACTTATAACACCCTGGACCGCGGCTTCTTCCCGACGTCCGGTAACCGTACCAACCTGAACGGTAAGGTGACGATTCCGGGCTCGGATAACAGCTTCTATAAGGCCACGCTGGATACTCAGCAGTATGTGCCGATTAACCAGGATCGTACCTGGGTGCTGTTAGGCCGTGGTCGCGTAGGTTATGGCGATGGTCTCGACGGCAAAGAGATGCCGTTCTACGAGAACTTCTACGCCGGTGGTTCAAGCACCGTGCGCGGCTTCCAGTCCAACACCATTGGACCGAAAGCAGCCTACTTAAATAACAACTCGTCGAACTGCCGAATCGCCGATCCAAATGGCGTCTGTAAGTCTGACGATGCGGTGGGCGGTAACGCCATGGCGATTGCCAGCCTTGAGCTGATTACGCCAACGCCGTTCCTGAGCGAGAAGTATGCTAACTCGGTTCGTACCTCGGTGTTTGTCGATGCCGGTACAGCGTGGGATACCCATTGGGAAAATACTGCGGAAACGCGTGCGGCGGGCATTCCTGACTACAGCGATCCAAACAATATCCGTGTATCCAGCGGTGTTGCGCTACAGTGGATGTCACCGCTCGGCCCGCTGGTGTTCTCTTACGCCCAGCCGATGAAGAAAGTCGATGGAGACAAGTCAGAGCAGTTCCAGTTTAACATTGGTAAAACCTGGTAATGTTCTGAGCATGGATGCATAGCTGAAGTATTGCTGCCGGACAGCACCTGTTGCTGTTCCGGGGCAAACACTGTGTCGCTGACACAAACGTTGATGGTAAGGAGTTTATAGTGAAAAAGTTGTTGTGTGCCGCAGGTCTGGGTCTTGCTTTAGCGGTCTCCGCTGGTGTTCAGGCTGCCGACAAAATTGCAGTGGTAAACGTGTCCAGCATTTTCCAACAGTTACCGCAACGTGCGACTGTTGCTAAACAGCTGGAAAACGAGTTCAAAGGCCGTGCAACTGAGTTGCAGAGCCAGGAGCGCGATCTGCAAACCAAAATGCAGCGTCTGCAGCGTGACGGTTCTACCATGAAGGCGAGCGAACGCAGCCGTATGGAAAAAGATGTCATGTCTCAGCGTGAAGCTTTCTCTACAAAAGCCCAGTCTTTTGAGCAGGATAATCGCCGTCGTCAGATGGAAGAGCGTAACAAGCTGCTGAGCCGTATTCAGGATGCCGTGAAGAAAGTCGCTGACAGCGATGGTTACGACGTCGTGATCGACGCTAACGCGGTGGCTTATGCGTCAAACGCAAAAGACATCACTGCTGACGTGCTGAAACAGGTTAAATAATTCATGTCATCTATTCGACTGGCTGATTTAGCCCAGCAGTTGGATGCAGAATTGCACGGAGATGGCGATATCGTCATCTCCGGCATTGCTTCTATGCAATCCGCCACAACTGGCCAAATCACTTTTCTTGCAAACAGCCGTTACCGCGAGCAACTCGCCCTGATTAAGGCCTCAGCCGTGGTGCTGACGGAAGCGGATCTGGAGTGGTGCAATACCGCAGCGCTGGTGGTGAAAGATCCCTACCTGACCTATGCGCGTATGGCACAAATACTCGATACCACGCCACAGCCAGCGCAAAATATTGCCCCCAGTGCAGTGATCGATCCCTCAGCCCGACTCGGGAGCAACGTCGCCATTGGCGCCAATGCGGTGATCGAAGCGGATGTTGAGCTGGGCGATAACGTGGTCATTGGTGCAGGATGTTTTGTTGGCAAAAAAACTCGTATCGGCAGCGGTACCCGTCTCTGGGCCAACGTCTCTGTTTATCACGAAATTGAAATCGGTCAGGATTGCCTGATTCAGTCAGGTACCGTCATCGGTTCTGATGGTTTCGGCTATGCCAACGATCGCGGTAACTGGGTGAAAATCCCGCAGTTAGGCGCGGTGATAATCGGCGATCGCGTAGAAATAGGTGCCTGCACCACTATCGATCGCGGTGCGCTGGATAACACTCTGATCGGCAATGGTGTTATCATAGACAACCAGTGCCAGATCGCTCACAACGTAGTTATTGGCGACAATACTGCGGTTGCAGGCGGTGTGATCATGGCGGGTAGTTTGAAAATTGGGCGTTACTGTATGATTGGCGGTGCCAGCGTCATTAACGGCCATATGGAAATCTGTGACAAAGTAACGGTGACCGGTATGGGTATGGTCATGCGTCCTATCACAGAGCCTGGTGTCTATTCATCAGGCATTCCGCTGCAACCCAACAAAACCTGGCGCAAAACTGCAGCGCTGGTGATGAACATCGATGACATGAGCAAACGCTTAAAAGCCATCGAGCGCAAGGTCGGCAAAGACGACTAACCGCCATCCCAAAACTGACCGGCTTTCATAATAAAAATGTTAAGCAGGGAAGCCCGGCGCCACAGAACCTATTTGCGGCCTGCGGAAGATCATTTTGATCTGTGCAGGCCGTGTTATTGATGTCATCAGATTTTTAGGACAGGAAGAGTATTTTGACTACTGAAACTCATACTCTGAAAATTGAAGAGATTTTAGAGCTGCTGCCGCACCGCTATCCGTTTCTGCTGGTAGACCGCGTGCTGGAATTTGAAGAGCACAAATACCTGCGTGCAGTGAAGAACGTTTCTGTTAATGAACCGTTTTTCCAGGGGCACTTCCCTGGTAAACCGATTTTTCCTGGCGTTCTGATCCTGGAAGCGATGGCGCAGGCTACCGGTATTCTGGCGTTTAAAAGCGTAGGTAAACTGGAGCCAGGCGAACTCTACTACTTTGCCGGTATCGACAGTGCCCGTTTCAAGCGCCCTGTGGTACCAGGCGACCAAATGATCATGGAAGTCACTTTCGAGAAAACCCGCCGTGGTCTGACCCGCTTTAAAGGCGTGGCGACTGTCGACGGTAAAATCGTTTGTGAAGCGACCATGATGTGTGCCCGCAGCCGGGAGGCATAATTCGTGATTGATCCAACAGCCACTATCCATCCCAGTTCTGTCATCGAAGAGGGCGCTATTATTGGCGCCCGCGTTCACATTGGCCCGTTTTGCTTTATTGGTGCGAATGTTGAGATCGGTGAAGGAACGGTACTGAAGTCACATGTTGTGGTGAACGGCCACACGCGCATCGGTAAAGATAATCAGATTT
Source organism: Pantoea sp. Fr-CA_6 (assembly GCF_024520895.1). Taxonomy (NCBI): domain Bacteria; kingdom Pseudomonadati; phylum Pseudomonadota; class Gammaproteobacteria; order Enterobacterales; family Erwiniaceae; genus Pantoea; species Pantoea sp. Fr-CA_6. The sequence goes on from NZ_JALNPO010000011.1 coordinate 116,366, forward strand.
ATCAGTTCGCCTCAATTGGCGAAGTGAATCAGGATCTGAAATATGCCGGTGAGCCAACACGGGTTGAGATCGGTGATCGTAACCGCATCCGTGAAAGCGTGACGATTCATCGCGGCACCACGCAGGGTGGCCAGGTCACCACAGTGGGCAGCGATAATCTGCTGATGGTTAATGCTCACATCGCGCATGACTGCGTGATTGGCAACCGCTGTATCTTCGCCAACAACGCCACCCTGGGTGGTCACGTGACGGTCGATGATTTCGCCATTATTGGCGGCATGACAGCGGTACATCAGTGGTGCATCATCGGTGCTCACGTGATGGTTGGCGGCTGTTCGGGCGTGGCGCAGGATGTGCCGCCTTACGTTATTGCGCAGGGCAACCACGCTACGCCGTTCGGGATCAATATCGAAGGTCTCAAGCGTCGTGGCTTCAGCAAAGAGTCGTTGCACGCTATCCGCAACGCCTACAAGTTGCTCTATCGCAGTGGCAGAACGCTTGAGGAAGTGAAACCGGAGATCGAAGCCATCGCACAGCAGCACAGCGAAGTGCAACCTTTCTACGATTTCTTCACCCGTTCAACCCGTGGATTAATTCGTTAATCCATGTCAGCGCGTCCCTTAACGATTGCCCTGGTCGCCGGAGAAACCTCCGGCGATATTCTTGGTGCAGGTCTGATCCGTGCCCTGAAAGCCCGTCATCCGGATGCACGCTTTGTCGGCGTGGCGGGTCCCCTGATGCAGGCTGAAGGGTGTGAAGCCTGGTATGAGATGGAAGAGCTGGCGGTGATGGGCATTGTCGAGGTGCTCGGTCGCCTGCGACGCCTGCTGACAATCCGTCGCGATCTCACCCGGCGTTTTACCGAACTCCGACCCGATGTCTTTGTCGGGATTGATGCGCCCGATTTCAATATCACGCTGGAAGGCAATCTTAAACGCACTGGCATTCGCACTATCCACTATGTCAGCCCCTCGGTGTGGGCATGGCGGCAAAAGCGTGTCTTTAAGATTGGTCGTAACACCGATCTGGTGCTGGCGTTCCTGCCATTTGAAAAAGCTTTCTACGATCGCTATAACGTTCCCTGTCGTTTTATCGGTCACACCATGGCGGATGCCATGCCGCTGCAACCCGATAAGCTGGCTGCACGCCGTCATCTGGGCATTGCCGATGATGCGCTCTGCCTGGCCTTGCTGCCCGGCAGCCGGGGTGCGGAAGTGGAAATGCTCAGCGCCGATTTTCTGAAAACCGCTCAGTTGCTGCGTCGTCACTATCCGGCACTGGAAATCGTGGTGCCGCTGGTCAACGCCCGTCGCCGCGAACAGTTTGAGAAGATTAAAGCCGAAACCGCCCCCGAACTGCCGATGCATCTGCTTGATGGTCAGGGACGTGAGGCGATGATTGCGAGCGATGCCGCACTCCTGGCGTCAGGCACTGCCGCACTTGAGTGCATGCTGGCAAAATGCCCAATGGTTGTCGGTTATCGCATGAAGCCGGCCACCTTCTGGCTGGCGAAACGGCTGGTCAAAACCCCTTACGTATCGCTGCCAAACCTGCTGGCAGGGCGTGAGCTGGTCAAAGAGTTACTGCAGGATGAGTGTCAGCCTGAAGCCCTGGCCGCAGCGTTAGATCCGCTGCTGCATGCCGGGCCTGAGCGAGAAACACTCCTGCAGACGTTTCATGAATTACATCAACAGATCCGCTGGAGCGCCGATGAGCAGGCAGCGGATGCGGTACTGGAGCTGGTGAATGCCTGATTTTATCTATCCTGTCGCCAGACTGATTGCCGGTGTGGACGAAGTGGGGCGCGGTCCGCTGGTTGGCGCGGTCGTTACTGCCGCGGTGATCCTCGATCCGGCAAACCCGATTACCGGCCTGGCCGACTCGAAGAAACTGTCTGAAAAGCGCCGCCTGGCGTTGTATGACGAAATCAAAGAGAAAGCGCTGGCATGGAGTCTGGGACGCGCAGAGCCTGAAGAGATCGATCAGCTCAACATTCTGCATGCCACTATGCTGGCGATGCAGCGCGCCGTAGCTGGCCTCGGCATTCAGCCCGATTATGTGCTGATTGATGGTAATCGTTGCCCGGCACTGCCAATGCCTTCACAGGCGGTAGTTAAAGGGGATAGTCTGGTTGCCGAAATCAGTGCAGCATCGATCATCGCCAAAGTGTCGCGTGACCAGGAGATGACCGAACTCGATCTGCTGTTCCCGCAGTATGGTTTTGCGCAGCACAAAGGTTATCCGACGGCGCTGCATATGGAAAAACTGACGCAGTATGGCGTCACGCCGCACCACCGTCGCAGTTTTGCGCCCGTACGCAATGCGCTGCTCGATGCTGAAGTACTGGCTGCCCGCCAGACCCTTACGCTTTAATAGCCTGACGCTGTTTTAACCGGAAACTGATATGGCTGAACCCCGTTTTATACATCTGCGTGTCCACAGTGACTATTCGATGGTTGATGGCCTGGCGAAAACCGGGCCGTTAATCAAGAAGGCGGCTGCCCTTGGCATGCCGGCTATCGCGATTACCGACTTCACTAACCTCTGTGGCCTGGTGAAATTCTACGGTGGCGCGCACAGCGCAGGGATAAAGCCGGTCATTGGTGCCGATTTCAACGTTGCCAGTGAGCTGATGGGGGATGAACTGACACAGCTTACCGTGCTGGCGTCCAGTAATACCGGATACCAGAACCTGACGCTGCTGATCTCCCGTGCCTATCAGCGTGGGTATGGCGTGGACGGACCGATCATCGACCGCGACTGGCTGATTGAATTGCAGGAAGGATTAATCCTGCTGTCAGGCGGACGGCGTGGCGATGTGGGTCGCAGCCTGCTGCGCGGCAACAATGCCCTGGTTTCGCAATGCCTGTCGTTTTACCAGCAACATTTCCCCGATCGCTACTACCTGGAGCTGATTCGTACCGGCCGTCAGGACGAAGAGAGCTATCTGCATGCGGCAGTTGAACTGGCGATTGCAGAGGGAATACCGGTGGTTGCCACCAATGAAGTATGCTTTATCAATGCAGAAGATTTCGATGCGCACGAAATTCGCGTTGCCATTCATGACGGCTATACGCTGGATGATCCCAAGCGTCCGCGTAACTACAGTCCTCAGCAATATATGCGCAGCGAAGAGGAGATGTGCGAGCTCTTCTCGGACATCCCGGAAGCGCTGGAAAACAGCGTAGAGATTGCTAAGCGTTGTAACGTCACGGTCCGGCTGGGCGAATACTTCCTGCCGCAGTTCCCGACCGGTGACATGACCACCGAAGATTATCTGGTAGTGAAATCCCGTGAGGGTCTGGAAGAGCGTCTGGAGTTCCTGTTCCCGGACGAAGCCGAACGCCTTGAGAAACGCCCGGAATATGATGAACGTCTGGAGATTGAACTCAACGTTATTAACCAGATGGGTTTCCCCGGCTACTTCCTGATCGTAATGGAGTTCATCCAGTGGTCGAAGGACAACGGCGTGCCGGTCGGGCCGGGGCGTGGTTCCGGTGCCGGTTCGCTGGTGGCCTATGCGCTGAAAATCACCGATATCGATCCGCTGGAATTTGACCTGCTGTTCGAACGCTTCCTGAACCCGGAACGCGTCTCGATGCCCGATTTCGACGTCGACTTCTGCATGGAGAAGCGCGATCAGGTGATCGAACACGTTGCAGATATGTACGGACGTGAAGCGGTTTCCCAGATTATTACCTTCGGCACCATGGCGGCGAAAGCGGTCATTCGCGATGTGGGCCGCGTGCTGGGACATCCTTACGGCTTCGTTGACCGCATTTCAAAACTGATCCCGCCCGATCCCGGCATGACGCTGGAAAAAGCTTTTATTGCTGAACCGCAGCTTCCCGCCATGTATGACGCGGACGAAGAGGTTAAAGCGCTGATCGACATGGCGCGCAAGCTGGAAGGGGTCACGCGTAACGCCGGTAAACATGCGGGCGGCGTGGTCATTGCGCCAACGAAGATCACCGATTTTGCGCCGCTCTATTGCGATGAGCATGGGCAGTTCCCGGTAACTCAGTTCGATAAAAATGATGTGGAATATGCCGGCCTGGTGAAGTTCGACTTCCTGGGCCTGCGTACGCTGACCATCATCGACTGGGCGCTGAAGATGATCAACCCGCGCCGGGAAAAGCAGGGACTGGAGCCGATCGATATCGCCTCTATCCCGCTGGACGATAAGAAAAGCTTCGATATGCTGCAGCGCTCGGAAACCACCGCGGTGTTCCAGCTTGAATCGCGCGGCATGAAAGATCTGATTAAGCGTCTGAAGCCCGACTGCTTCGAAGATATGATCGCACTGGTGGCGCTGTTCCGTCCTGGCCCACTGCAGTCCGGCATGGTGGATAACTTCATTGACCGTAAGCATGGCCGTGAAGCGATCTCCTATCCCGACATTCAGTGGCAGCATGAAAGCCTGAAACCGGTGCTGGAACCGACCTACGGCATCATCCTCTATCAGGAACAGGTGATGCAGATCGCCCAGGTTCTCTCCGGTTACACGCTGGGCGGTGCGGATATGCTGCGTCGCGCCATGGGTAAAAAGAAACCCGAGGAGATGGCCAAACAGCGTTCTGTATTCCGCGACGGTGCCGAAAGTATGGGCATCGACGGGGAACTGTCGATGAAGATCTTCGATCTGGTAGAAAAATTTGCAGGTTATGGCTTTAACAAGTCACACTCTGCGGCCTACGCACTCGTCTCCTACCAGACGTTGTGGCTGAAGGCGCACTATCCGGCTGAGTTTATGGCTGCGGTCATGACCGCCGATATGGATAACACCGAGAAAGTGGTTGGCCTGGTCGATGAGTGCTGGCGGATGGGACTGAAAGTCCTGCCGCCTGATATCAACTCCGGTCTCTATCAGTTCCATGTTAATGACGCGGGCGAGATCGTTTACGGCATTGGCGCGATTAAAGGCGTCGGTGAAGGTCCGATCGAAGCGATCATCGACGCCCGTAACGAAGGCGGTTATTTCCGCGAGTTGTTTGATCTCTGCGCCCGTACCGACACCAAAAAGATCAACCGTCGGGTAATGGAAAAATTGATCATGTCCGGGGCCTTTGATCGCCTTGGACCGCATCGTGCTGCGCTGATGAGTTCACTCAGTGACGCGTTAAAAGCGGCCGATCAGCACGCGAAAGCGGAAGCGATTGGCCAGGCTGATATGTTTGGCGTACTGGCGGAAGAGCCGGAACAGGTTGAGAAATCGTACGCCAGCGTCACGCCGTGGCCTGAGCAGGTGCAGCTGGATGGCGAACGGGAAACGCTGGGGCTTTACCTTACCGGCCACCCGATTAATCAGTACCTGAAAGAAATTGAGCGTTACGTTGGCGGGGTGCGGCTGAAAGATATGCATCCTACCGATCGGGGTAAAATTACCGTGGCGGCCGGTCTGGTGATCGCGGCACGGGTAATGGTCACCAAACGCGGCAACCGAATTGGTATCTGTACTCTGGACGATCGCTCCGGTCGTCTTGAGGTGATGTTATTTACCGATGCGTTAGATAAATACCAGCAGTTGCTGGAGAAAGACCGAATTCTGATCGTCAGCGGACAGGTCAGCTTTGATGACTTCAGTGGTGGCCTTAAAATGACCGCTCGTGAAGTCATGGACATCGACGAAGCTCGCGAAAAATACGCGCGCGGACTTGCTATCTCGCTGACGGACAGGCAAATTGATGACCAGCTATTAAACCGACTCCGTCAGTCTCTGGAACCTCATCGATCAGGGACTATTCCGGTGCATCTCTACTATCAGAGAGCCGACGCGCGAGCGAAGCTGCGCTTTGGTGCAGCGTGGCGAATTTCGCCCAGCGATCGTTTACTTAACGATCTGCGCTCGTTGATTGGATCGGAGCAGGTGGAACTGGAGTTTGACTAGAACAGGAACATTATGAGTCTTAATTACCTGGATTTTGAACAGCCAATTGCAGAACTGGAAGCGAAGATCGATTCGCTGACCTCAATTGGTCGTCAGGATGATAAACACGTTAATCTGGATGAAGAAGTTCAGCGTCTGCGTGAGAAAAGCGTTGAGCTGACCCGTAAGATCTTCGCCGATTTGGGCGCATGGCAAATCGCTCAGCTGGCGCGTCATCCTTTGCGTCCTTACACCTTTGACTACGTGCGCAACGCCTTCGACGATTTCGATGAGCTGGCGGGCGACCGTGCTTATGCCGATGACAAAGCGATTGTGGGCGGGATTGCACGTCTTGATGGACGTCCGGTGATGATCATCGGGCACCAGAAAGGCCGTGAAACCAAAGAGAAAATTCGCCGTAACTTCGGCATGCCAGCACCGGAAGGCTATCGCAAAGCGCTGCGCCTGATGGAGATGGCTGAGCGTTTCAAAATGCCAATCATCACCTTCATCGACACACCGGGTGCCTATCCGGGTGTGGGCGCGGAAGAGCGTGGGCAGTCTGAAGCGATTGCCCGCAACCTGCGTGAAATGTCTGGCCTGAAAGTGCCGGTGATCTGTACGGTCATCGGTGAGGGCGGTTCAGGTGGTGCGCTGGCGATTGGCGTGGGCGACAAAGTGAATATGCTGCAGTACAGCACCTATTCAGTGATCTCGCCGGAAGGCTGTGCATCTATTCTGTGGAAAAGCGCTGACAAAGCGCCGCTGGCCGCTGAAGCGATGGGCATTACCGCTCACCGTCTGAAAGAGCTGAAGCTGATTGACTCGGTGATCCCTGAGCCGCTGGGTGGCGCGCATCGCCGTCCGGTTGATATGGCGCAGTCACTGAAGCAGCAGCTGCTGGCCGATCTGGCCGATCTCGATGGATTTAGCACTGAAGAGCTGCTGGATCGTCGTTATCAGCGCCTGATGAGCTACGGCTACGCCTGATTTAGCCCCATCTGTAAAAGCGGACTCCGGTCCGCTTTTTTTATGCCGCCAGTTTATCTCCGCACGCTATTCCCCTCTCTTTCAGCGCCATCCGATAGCCGCCTTGCTACACCTTCCGCGGGTTAGCGGTTATGCTTGTCCGGTTCCACAATAATCAGGGAGATGGGCATTGAATATTCTGGCGATCATGGGCGCGCACGGCGTGTTTTATAAAGATGAACCGTTACGCGAACTCGACGCGGCGTTAAATCTGCAAGGCTTCAGGCTGCTTTACCCGAAAAACAGTGACGATCTGCTGAAACTGATCGAGCACAATCCGCGTATCAGCGGCGTCATCTTCGACTGGGACGCGCACAACAGTCCGGAACTCTGCGGTGAGATTAATCAGCTCAACGAATATCTGCCGCTGTACGCCTTTATCAACACCCACTCGCAGATGGACATCAGCGTCAATGAGATGCGCATGCCGCTGCACTTTTTTGAGTACGCGCTGAATGCCGCCGACGATATCGCGCTGCACATCCGGCAATATACCGATGACTATCTCGACCACATTACGCCGCCGCTGACTAAAGCGCTGTTCACCTATGTGAAAGAGGGCAAGTACACCTTCTGCACGCCGGGCCATATGGCGGGTACCGCGTTTCAGAAGAGCCCGGTGGGCTGCCTGTTCTACGATTTCTTCGGGGCCAATACCCTGAAATCGGACATCTCAATTTCCGTTACCGAACTGGGTTCGCTGCTTGATCACACTGGTCCGCACCTTGAAGCGGAGGAGTATATCGCACGCACTTTTGGCGCCGAGCAGAGTTACATGGTGACCAACGGGACCTCAACGTCGAACAAAATTGTCGGCATGTATGCCGCACCGGCGGGCAGCACCGTGCTGATCGATCGCAACTGCCACAAGTCACTGACCCATCTGCTGATGATGAGCGATCTTATCCCCATCTGGCTGAAGCCGACCCGCAATGCGTTGGGTATTCTCGGCGGTATCCCGAAGCAGGAGTTCACCCGCGAGAGCATTTCGCTCAAGGTGGCTGCCACCGACCGTGCCACGTGGCCGGTTCATGCGGTGATCACCAACTCCACCTATGATGGGCTGCTCTACAATACCCAGTACATCAAAGAGACACTGGATGTACCGTCGATTCATTTCGATTCAGCGTGGGTGCCTTACACCAATTTCCATCCGATCTACGCCGGTAAAAGTGGCATGAGTGGCGACCGCATCCCGGGCAAAGTGGTGTATGAGACGCAATCAACCCACAAACTGCTGGCGGCATTTTCGCAGGCATCAATGATTCACATTAAGGGCGACTACGACGAACTGACGTTTAACGAAGCCTACATGATGCACACCACCACCTCGCCCAATTACGCCATCGTCTCCTCTATTGAAACTGCTGCTGCCATGCTGCGTGGCAATCCCGGTAAACGACTGATCAATCGCTCGGTGGAGCGCGCGCTGCACTTCCGTCGGGAGATCCAGCGCCTGCGCGAAGAGTCCGACAGCTGGTTCTTTGATATCTGGCAGCCGGAAGAGGTTGATGAAGCGCAATGCTGGCCGATCCAGCCCGGCGACGAAGAGTGGCACGGATTTACTCAGGCCGATCGCGATCACATGTACCTCGATCCGATCAAAGTCACCATTCTGACGCCGGGCATGAGTGAACTGGGGAAGATGGCGGAAGAGGGGATCCCGGCGGCGCTGGTGGCGAAGTTTCTGGATGGGCGCGGCATCGTGGTGGAGAAAACCGGCCCCTATAACCTGCTGTTCCTGTTCAGCATCGGTATCGACAAAACCAAAGCGATGAGCGTACTGCGCGGTCTGACCGAGTTCAAACGCGCCTACGATCTCAATCTGCGGGTGAAAAACATGCTGCCGGATCTCTATGCCGAAGATCCTGACTTCTATCGCAATATGCGCATTCAGACACTGGCGCAGGGGATCCATCAGCTGATCCGCCATCACGATCTGCCGCGTCTGATGCTGCAGGCATTTGATGTCCTGCCCGAAATGAAGATGACGCCGCATCAGGCGTTTCAGCAGCAGGTGAAGGGCAACATCGAAACGGTGGATCTCAGCGAACTGGTCGGGCGGGTGTCGGCCAATATGATTCTGCCTTATCCGCCAGGCGTTCCACTGGTGATGCCTGGCGAGATGATTACTGAGAAGAGCCGCGCGGTGCTCGATTTTCTGCTGATGCTGTGCAGCATTGGACGGCATTATCCGGGCTTCGAAACGGATATTCACGGCGCCAGCCTGACCGAAGAGGGCGAGTATCGCGTCCGCGTGCTGAAAAACGACCTCGCATAAACCTTTAAACGACTATCAGCGGCAGGGTGTCTGCGGACAGCCTGCCCGAATCAGGGAATTGAACATGTTGCAGTTAACCGCTATTCACCACATCGCCATCATCGCCTCTGACTATCAGCGCAGCAAAGCATTCTATTGTGACGTACTGGGTTTCCGTCTGATGGGCGAATATTACCGCGAAGCGCGGGACTCCTGGAAAGGCGACCTTGCCCTACAGGATCGCTACACCATTGAGCTGTTCTCTTTTCCTGAGCCGCCGGCGCGGGTCAGTCATCCTGAAGCGTGTGGCCTGCGTCATCTGGCCTTTACCGTGCCGGATGTTGCCGCTGCCGTCGCGACGCTGGCCGATAAAGGCGTTATCTGCGAACCGATTCGCATTGATGACCTGACCGGTAAACAATGCACTTTCTTTGCCGATCCGGATGGTTTGCCGCTGGAGCTTTATCAGGCGTAAAATAGCGCGCTCAGCGGGCGACATTCAGTGGCCCGATTTTCTGGATTCTGCCATGTCTTTGCCCGCTTTTGACAACCTTTTGCAACCTGATGCCGCCCTGGTGGTCGCATTCAGCGGTGGACTGGATTCAACCGTGCTGCTGCATCAGCTTCGCGGCTGGCAGCAGCAGCATCCTCAGTTGCGCCTGCGGGCACTGCATGTTCACCATGGGCTTAGCCCGAATGCCGATCGCTGGGCAACCCATTGCCAGACGATTTGCGCGCAGTGGCAGCTGCCCTGTGAAGTGCTCCGCGTTAACGTTGATGGCCGGGAAAACGGCATTGAAGCGGCCGCCCGAACCGCCCGTTATCAGGCGCTGAGTGCGGCACTGCAGCCGGGCGAAGTATTACTCACTGCGCAGCACCTCGACGATCAGTGCGAAACATTCCTGCTGGCGCTGAAGCGCGGCAGTGGACCCGCCGGGCTGGCAGCGATGCCCGCTACACGCGCGCTGGGTTCTCATCAGCTGGTGCGTCCGCTGCTGAATCAGACGCGACAGTCGCTTGAAGCCTATGCCGACGCGCATCAGCTGGCGTGGATTGAAGATGAGAGCAATCAGGATCTTCGCTACGACCGCAACTTTCTGCGTCAGCGGCTGCTGCCTGAGCTTCACCAGCGCTGGCCCCATTTTGCCGAGGCAGCGGCCCGCAGTGCGGCGTTATGCAGTGAGCAGGAGCAGTTGCTGGATGAACTGCTCACCGGGCAACTGGCAGAGCTGATCCAGCCTGATGGCAGCCTGCACTTTCCACCCATAATGGCCATGAGTGAGCTGCGTGCTAATGCCTTATTGCGGCGCTGGATCGCCGGACAGGGTGGGGCGATGCCGTCCCGTGAAGCGCTGAAACGCATCCACGACGAAGTGATGGCGAGCCGGGAGGATGCGCAGCCCCGGCTGCGATTCGGTCAGGCTGAACTCCGTCGTTACCGTCAGCAGCTCTACTGGCTGCCGTTGTTCAGTTCACTGCGCGACACCGTGCTGGCATGGCCCGATCTCTGCCAGCCGCTGGCGTTACCGCAGAACCTTGGCACGCTGCGTGCCAGCCAGTCAGAGAGCCTGTTGCGCTATCCTGAGCCGGATGAGCAGGTCAGCGTGCGGTTTCACGCACAGGGTCATGTCCATCTGGTGGGCCGTCGTGGCGGAAGGGAAATGAAAAAACTGTGGCAGGAGTTACAGATACCGCCGTGGCAGCGTGAACGGCTGCCGTTAATTTTTTATAACCAGACGCTGGTCTGCGTTCCGACTCTTTTTGTCACCCGTGATGGCGCGGCCACTGATCAGCAGGGCTGGCAGATAGTCTGGGACGGAGCATGCGGCGCAGGAGAACAACAATAATGAAACAGTGGCTTATTGCCTGTTTAGCGGTCACCGTGTTACCGGCATGGGCAGCGGGTGATGCGCAGCGCGGCGCACAGAAAGCGGGCAGTTGCATGGCCTGTCATGGCGCAGCGGGAAAAGCGGCGGTGCCGCTCTATCCTGACCTGGCCGGGCAGCACGCACCTTATCTGGAACATGCGCTGCAGGCCTATAAAAAGGGCGAACGCAGTGGCGGTCAGGCTGAAGTCATGAAGGCGTTTGTGGCGGGATTGAGTGACAGCGATATGGCGGATTTAGCGGCGTACTACAGTTCGTTGCAGCCCTGAAGTTTAACAGGGCGGAAAGGTCCCGCCCTGAATGCGTAGGTTACTCTGCGCTGACAACCACCGTACCCAACTCGGGATGGGTGAAGCTGGCGATATGGTCGAGACGTAATTCGCGATGTTCACCGGAAAGATCGATAGCCAGATATTCAACGTTCTTACGTGAAAAGATCTCTTTGGCTTTTGCCTTAAGCTGCTCGCCATCTTTCATTTCCAGCGACAGCATCCAGTTGTTCTGGCAGGCGAGTTCCAGATTATCGTAATCATCGCAATTGATAGGTTGGTACGCTTCATTTATCAACATAGTCGCTCACCAATAAGTTAGCAGCGGCGTAGGCCGCCTGTTCCCTGACAGAAGAGTTTAGCTCAGTATTTGCGGCAACATCATTAAGTGCCTTCAATGCGCAGCCAATCGCATCCGGTATGTAACCTAAATCCCCGCTGCCGATTTCGGCATACTTCCGGCGAACTAACTCACAATAATTTTGCACGTGGCCCTCCTCGGCAGAGCGTAAATACTCTGGTTAACTGGCGACTATATCATAGCCATTTAGAGGAAATCAGCCTGCGTAAAGCAGGAACAGTGCGCGAATCACTGCTAAAGTGACAGATTCCGCTGTCTGAGGCGGAATAAATCAGAGCACAAAAGGTTAATTTGATGAACAGGTTATCGGAGGTCAACGTGGTTAAGGTGTGGGGAGCGAGCTTATGATTATGCTATCCCGTTCGGTTGAGATTCCGGAAAGTGAGATCGAGCTGACGGCGATTCGTGCTCAGGGCGCAGGCGGACAACATGTCAATAAAGCCAGCACCGCCATTCATCTGCGCTTCGATATTGCTGCCTCTTCACTGCCCGCGTTTTATAAAGAGCGGCTGCTCACCGCCACTCATCATTTGATTACCGGTGATGGCGTTGTAGTGATCAAGGCGCAGGAGTATCGCAGTCAGGAGATGAATCGTGAAGCGGCGCTGCAACGTCTGGTTAATCTGATCCAGGAGCTGAGTACCGTGGAAAAAGCCCGGCGCGCCACGCGGCCGACCCGCGCCTCAAAAGAGCGCCGTCTGGAAGGAAAAGCCCGCCGCAGTTCAACTAAATCGATGCGCGGCAAGGTGCAATAAAAAACGCCCCGCAGGCGGGGCGTTTGAGTACTTACAACGTCAGGGGCGAGCGGAGAAGAGATCGAGCCTGCTCAGGGAACGGGGTCAGATCGGAAAGTCGCTAAAGCCATCCATGGCCGCTCGGCCCGCACCGTCCCTGGCGCGGGACGCTTTCCTCTCCTGACCCGGTTCCCTTCGCGTTGAGCTCATCTGTTGTGGCCAGATTCAGCCCGCTTTGATTAACGCTAAGAACTTACTTATTCAGAGCCTTCAGCAGGAATTCAACAATTTCATCCTGCTTAATCATCTGCTTCTCACCGGCACGACGTGATTTGTACTCAATCTCCTGATTATCGAGATTGCGATCACCAATGACGATGGTGTGTGGCACACCAATCAGTTCCATATCAGCGAACATCACGCCCGGACGCTCTTTACGGTCATCCAGAATAACCTCAACGCCTTTGGCACGCAGGGTGGCATACAGCTCTTCCGCCAGCTCTTTAACCCGGAACGATTTCTGCATATTCATTGGCAGAATCGCAACTTCGAAAGGTGCCAGTGCGGCTGGCCAGATGATGCCGCGATCGTCATGGTTCTGCTCAATGGCTGCCGCAACAACGCGGGTGATGCCGATGCCGTAGCAGCCCATGCTCATCACCTGATTGCGGCCATCTTCGCCCTGAACCGACGCTTTCAGCGCGTCAGAATACTTGGTGCCGAGCTGGAAAATATGACCGACTTCGATGCCGCGCTTAATCTGCAGCGTGCCTTTACCATCCGGGCTTAAATCGCCTTCGACCACGTTACGGATATCTGCAACGCTGGCCAGCGGCAGATCGCGCTCCCAGTTAATGCCGAAGTAGTGCTTACCATCGACGTTGGCACCGGCACTGAAGTCGCTCATCTTCGCCACGGTACGGTCAGCAATAACAGGCATCTGCAGACCAACCGGGCCGATTGAACCCGGTCCGGCACCTACTGCGGCGCGAATCTCTTCTTCGGTCGCGAACACCAGCGGTGACGCAACGATCTCTGACTTCTCCGCTTTGATCTCATTAAGCTGATGATCGCCGCGTACCAGCAGGGCAACCAGCGCGTGGCCGCTCTCTTCGGCACCTTTAACAATCAGCGTTTTCACTGTTTTTTCAACAGGCACGCTGAATTGCTCAACCAGCTCCGCGATGGTTTTTGCGTCTGGCGTCTCGACCAGTTGCATCTCCTGCGACGGCGCTGCGCGCTCACCGGCGGGTGCGACGGCTTCGGCCAGCTCAATATTGGCCGCGTAATCAGAATCGGTAGAGAAGATCACATCATCTTCACCGCTCTGCGCCAGAACCTGGAACTCATGGGAGGCGCTGCCGCCAATCGAGCCGGTGTCGGCCTGCACGGCGCGGAAATCCAGACCCATACGGCTGAAGATCTGGCTATAGGCGCGGTACATCGCGTCATACGTTTCCTGCAGCGACTCCTGCGAAACGTGGAACGAGTAAGCATCTTTCATGATGAATTCACGTGAACGCATCACGCCAAAGCGCGGACGGACTTCATCACGGAATTTGGTCTGGATCTGATAGAGGTTGAGCGGCAGTTGCTTATAAGAGCTCAGCTCATTGCGGATCAGGTCAGTGACCACCTCTTCATGCGTCGGACCCAGCACGAACGGACGCTCGTGGCGATCTGCAATACGTAACAGTTCCGGGCCATACTCCTCCCAGCGACCGCTCTCCTGCCACAGGTCGGCGGGCTGCACAACCGGCATTAAAATCTCAACCGCGCCCGCGTTGTTCATCTCTTCGCGCACGATGTTTTCGACTTTTTTCAGCACGCGAACCCCGGTCGGTAACCAGGTGTACAAGCCAGAAGCCAGTTTGCGGATCATACCGGCGCGCAGCATCAGCTGGTGGCTGATCACTTCAGCGTCGGAAGGCGTCTCTTTCTGAGTAGAGAGCAGATATTGAGTAGTACGCATTGATTACGGTTCCAGTTGATCGGAAAGTCACAGACAGAATTTTGCTGGCGGCTAGTGTACCAGTGAGATCACCGGCTCAAAAGCGGGTTTTAACGCGGGTCGATGGCGATCACTTCAGTACCGGCATCGTCAATGCGCCAGCGTACATTAAAATCCATCAGCCAGGCCGCATATTCCCGCGCCTGTGTCTCGCCCTGACGGTAAGCGGGACGGGGATCCTGTGCCAGCACTTCACTGATAAAGCGAGCCAGATTGGGATAGCGCGACTGCTGGTGGAGCTGCTGTTGTGCCAGCGCGGAGAAGCGAACCGGCATATCAGCCGCAGGTGCCGCCTGAGCAAAACCCGCCTGGGCATGGGGCAATGCTTCGGCAAAGGGCAGATAAGGTTTGATATCCACCACCGGGGTGCCATCGACCAGATCCAGACTGCCAAGCTGCAGGATCACCTGCTGTTTTTCAATCCTGATACCTTTTAGCTCAACCAGCGACATGCCAATGGGATTGGGACGGAACGTTGAACGTGTCGCAAATACACCTATGCGCGCATTGCCGCCCAGTCGGGGAGGGCGAACCGTGGGACGCCAGCCGCCCTCCATCGTCTGATGGAAGACAAACAGCAGCCAGAGGTGGCTGAACGCTTCCAGTCCACGCACCGCTTCCGGCTGATTGTAAGGTGGCTGCAGGTGCAGTTCGCCGCCGCCATCCTGCACCAGCCCTGGCTGGCGCGGCACGGCAAACTTCTCCTTCCACGGTGAGCGGATTACCCCAATTTGCGCAAAGGCGAATTCACTCATTGATTGCTGACTTTCAGTGCCGAACCCTGACACACCGCCTGACGATAGCAGCCTGGCGTGCCGGTGACGATTTCACACTGATGCAGCAGCACCGCATTGGCTTTCATCTGTGACGCTTTGATCTGCAGGCGTTTACGTGCAGTAGCGATGTTGGCTGGGGAGTTCTGATTACTCATCTGGCAATCTTCAGCGGAGACTTCACCCAGATCGCGGAACGGCTTGCTGACCAGATCGGCGGCATCGGTATAGAGCTTAACCGGTGCCGGTCGTGACACAGGCTTACGGGTGGGTTCACTGGATTGCTGCGGCCGGGACGGTGCGCTGCTTATCGGGTGATACTCATGAACACACCCTGTCAGCATCAATGCTAACAAGCAGAGCGGTAAAAAACGCATGGCAACATCCTCAGGTTTCAAAAAGTGGCGTTATTGAAACAAGGACAAGAATAAATAACAAGTCGGGCAGGGCAGCCAATAACAGAAAGGGCGGCATAGCGCCGCCCTTAAGGAGATGAACAGCTGAATTACCAGCCTTTAACCGCGCCGCCGTTAAAGACTTTGTTAGCGGCATCGTAGACTTCGTCAGACTGGTAAGCCTTGACGAATTTCTTCACGTTTTCCGCATCTTTATTATCTTCGCGCGCCACAATCAGGTTCACGTACGGTGAATCTTTATCTTCGACGAAAATACCATCTTTGGCTGGTGTCAGGCCAATCTGGCTGGCGTAGGTGGTGTTGATAACCGCCAGCGCGATCTGCTGATCGTCCAGTGAGCGTGGCAGCTGCGGCGCTTCCAGCTCAACAATTTTCAGATGCTTAGGGTTTTCAGTGATATCCAGTGAGGTTGGCAGCAGGCCCACGCCATCTTTCAGCTTGATCAGACCCACTTTCTGCAGCAGCAGCAGCGTACGGCCCAGGTTGGTCGGGTCGTTTGGAATGGCAACCTGAGCGCCATCCTGCAGCTCATCCAGTGACTTGATCTTTTTCGAATAGCCCGCGATTGGGTAGACGAAGGAGTTACCCACTGAAACCAGCTTGTAGCCACGATCTTTGATCTGCTGATCCAGATACGGTTTGTGCTGGAAAGCGTTGACGTCGATATCGCCTTTGCTCAGCGCTTCATTCGGCAGTACGTAATCGTTGAAGGTGACCAGCTCAACGTCCAGACCATATTTCTCTTTGGCAACTTTCTGCGCTGCTTCAGCAACCTGCTGCTCAGCACCGACAATCACACCCACCTTGATGTGGTTAGGGTCTTTCTCTTTTTGATCGCATCCTGCCAGCGCAATCGCGCCAATCAGTGCACCCACAGCGGCAATTTTCTTGAATCTGAAAGACATATCCTTTCCTTCTTAATAATGTGATATTGCTGGCTTATTTATGGGACACCGCATGCACGATGCGGTCGCCACAGAATTGAATGAGATACACCAAAACTACTAACAACACCAATACCGTATTCATCACAGTGGCGTTATATCCGATATAACCATACTGATAACCGATCTGGCCCAGACCACCGGCACCCACCGCGCCACCCATGGCGGAGTAACCAACCAGGGTAATCAGGGTGATGGTCGCAGCATTCACCAGGCCAGGCATCGCTTCCGGCAGCAGAACCTTACGGATGATCTGCATTGGCGTGGCGCCCATAGCTCGTGACGCTTCAATCAGTCCGGTTGGCAGTTCCAGCAAGGCATTTTCAACCATACGTGCGATAAACGGTGCCGCGCCAACGGTCAACGGAACGATGGCCGCCTGCAGTCCGATTGAGGTGCCGACGATTACGCGAGTAAAAGGAATCATCCAGACCAGTAAGATAATGAAAGGAATGGAGCGGAAGATATTCACCAGCGCGGAGAGCACGCGATAAAGTCCCTGATTCTGCAGAATCTGGCCCGGACGGGTGACATAGAGTAAAACGCCGACCGGCAGACCCAGCACAAAACCGAAAAAGCCCGAGACGAAGGTCATCATCAGCGTTTCCCACACGCCCCGTCCCAGCAACCACATCATCGCTTCAGACATAACCTAACACCTCTACTTTCACATGATTCTCCTTCAGCCAGGCTATCGCCTCGCGGGTATCGCTTTCTGTGCCGTGCATTTCGGCCAGCATGATGCCGAATTTCACGCCACCGGCGTAATCCATCTGGGCACTGATAATGTTGTTATTCACGTTGTAACGGCGCGCGGCTTCAGACAGCAGCGGCGCATCAACCGATTTACCGGTGAATTCCAGTCGCAGCAGGGGCACGGTGCCTTCAGCGGCGGTGGCAGAAAGGCGCTGCTGGTAATCATCCGGAATATCCAGATGCAGCGTAGACTGAATAAACTGCTGCGCCAGCGGTGTCTTAGGATGAGAGAAGACCTCACTGACGCTATCTTTCTCAATCAGTTCACCGTGACTGATGACCGCAACCTGATCGCAGATGCGTTTCACTACATCCATTTCATGAGTGATCAGCAGAATCGTCAGCCCAAGCCGGCGGTTAATGTCTTTAAGCAATTCCAGAATAGAGCGGGTCGTCGCGGGATCCAGTGCGCTGGTGGCTTCATCACACAGCAGAACCTTGGGATTGCTGGCCAGGGCGCGGGCAATCGCGACACGCTGCTTCTGTCCGCCCGACAGATTGGCGGGCCAGGCATCATGCTTGTCTGATAATCCCACCAGTTCCAGCAGCTCAGTTACGCGAGCCGTGATCTGAGCGCGGGAGAGATTACCGAGTTCCAGTGGAAGAGAGACGTTACCCGCGACGGTACGGGAGTTCATCAGATTAAAGTGCTGGAAGATCATGCCGATCTGGCGGCGCGCCTGGGTTAACTGACGTTCGTTGAGTGCGGTTAAATCAGCACCGTCTACCAGTACGCGGCCCGAAGTAGGGCGCTCCAGCAGGTTAACGCAACGAATCAACGTACTTTTACCGGCACCGGAAGCGCCGATAACGCCATAAATCTGTCCGGCAGGCACGTGCAGGCTGACATCCGTTAGCGCCGGAACAGACCGCGTGCCTTGCTGAAACACCTTGGTGATATTTTCTAGTTTAATCATTATGTTATTTATTATCGTGTTGCGTTGTCCGTGGTGTGGGGAGCCTCGTCGCTTTTATTCGGTATAAAAGCTGGATGGATGTTAAGGCATCCAGACGTCTAAATCAATGGAAGTGATTCAATCTGACATTCTCCCTTTTATAGCAATCATGCGATACTTATCGGCAATTTTTACAGCAGGAGTTTCTACGTGGCGAATAAAGTCCCCGCTATTTTTCTTGATCGTGATGGCACCCTTAATGTCGATAATGGCTATGTCCATGAGATCGATGACTTCCAGTTTATTGACGGCACGATTGAAGCGCTGCAACAACTGAAGGCAATGGGTTTTGCGCTGGTGGTTGTGACCAATCAGTCTGGCATCGCGCGCGGTATGTTTACTGAAGATACCTTTATGCGGCTGACAGAATGGATGGACTGGTCGCTGGCCGATCGCGATGTTGATCTTGATGGCATCTATTTCTGTCCTCACCATCCTGAAGCAACAGTAGCAGAGTTCCGTCAGGCCTGTGACTGCCGCAAGCCTCAGCCGGGTATGCTGTTGACGGCACAGGAAGAACTGAATATTGATATGGCCGCTTCTTATATGGTGGGTGACAAGCTTGAAGATATGCTGGCAGGGCAGGCTGCCGGTGTCGGCAAGAAAGTACTGGTGCGCAGCGGCAAACCGGTCACTGCTGAAGGTGAAGCAGCAGCAGATTGGGTGATTAATAGCCTGGCAGAGCTTCCGGCGCGCATTAAAAAGGGGTAAAACAGCGCTTTTGTGCAAATTTCAGACGAACAGAAAAAAAGTCTCAATTTGCACTTGCGCTATCTGAGCCGTTCCCTATAATGCGCCTCCACTGACACGGCAAACCGGAAACGGAAAACGGGTCAGGAGGCACAGGAGACTGCGCCGCCGGAGAAAAACTTCTGAGAAAGAGGTTGACTCTGCAGGAGGAAAGCGTAATATAC
>NZ_JALNPO010000012.1:0-133308 GCF_024520895.1 Pantoea sp. Fr-CA_6
TCAAAGCCGAAGGTACCGCGTGAGCGGCGCGAGGACGGCCCGGCAGCAGCAGAGGTGCGCTGGCCCGCACTGCGGCTGGCTCGCCCGGAAAAAAAGCTGCCACGTTTGACCGTGACAGCCTTTACAAATCTAATCTTAACTGACTAGCATTACCCCGGAAGGGGCCTTTTTTGCATTCAGGGGATCAGAGTTAAAATACGCTGTGACGCGATTTAAAACCCGCCACAGCATTAAAACCCTTTAAACATCAAGGTATTCACCGCGCTAATCAGAGCAAAAAGTATGAAAATGACTTTACAGACGCGAATGATAATGATTATTATTGTCATGCGTTCTCGGGAGGTCGCCCGACAGCCTGAGAAAGCACGACATTGCTCACATTGCTTCCAGTATTATTTAGCCAGCTTATCCGCTGGCTTTTTTTTTGCCTGCCCTTCTTCAGTGCTTTTCAGCCACTGCTCAATGCTCATTCAACTATTTTGAACAGAGGCGTGAAGTTTTTCAGCTATCAATCAGACCGCCTCAGGGACAGACTATAAAAAACATTGAGGAGATTTGAACATGATTTATGTACGCAAAGCTGAAGAACGCGGTCACGCAAACCATGGCTGGCTGGATAGCTGGCACACTTTCTCTTTCGCCAGCTATCACGATGCGAACTTTATGGGTTTCTCCGCGCTGCGGGTCATCAACGAAGATGTGATTGATGGCGGCCAGGGGTTTGGTACCCATCCTCACAAAGATATGGAAATCCTGACCTACGTGCTCTCCGGTACGGTTGAGCATCAGGACAGCATGGGCAACAAAGAGCAGATCCCGGCAGGGGAGTTCCAGATTATGAGCGCCGGCACCGGCGTACGTCACTCTGAGTACAACGCCAGCGAAAGCGAGCCGCTGCACCTTTATCAGATCTGGATCATTCCTGAGCGTACCGGTATCGAACCACGCTACGATCAGCGCCGCTTCCCGGATGTGCAGGGGCGTCAGCTGGTGTTAAGCCCGGATGCCCGTGAAGGATCGCTGAAAGTCTTTCAGGACATGACCTTATCGCGCTGGGTAATGGCTGCCGGCGAACAGGACAATGTCGCGATTGATGCGGGACGTCGTATCTGGATTCAGGTGGTGAAAGGTGATGTTACCGTTAACGGCAACGCGATCACCACCAGCGACGCCCTGGCGATCTGGGACGAAAGCGCGCTGACCATTGAAGCCAGCTCGGCTGCAGAAGTCCTGCTGTTTGATCTGCCACCGGTCTAAGCAGATAACGGGCGCGCATCGTCGCGCCCGGTTGGCAATTTTGTGACAGAAAAGTGATAGACTCATCGTACTTTAGCTTTAAGGGCGATCCCAGGCGCTACGATGAAGAAGAAAAGACCGGTATTACAGGACGTTGCCGATCGCGTCGGCATTACTAAAATGACCGTCAGCCGTTACCTGCGTAATCCAGAGCAGGTCTCCGTTGCCCTGCGGGATAAGATTGCGGTGGCACTGGATGAGCTGGGTTATATCCCCAATCGCGCCCCCGATATGCTTTCTAACGCCACCAGCCGCGCCATTGGCGTACTGCTGCCGTCACTCACAAACCAGGTTTTTGCTGACGTATTGCGCGGCATCGAAGCCGTCACCGACGAAGCCAACTATCAGACGCTGGTCGCCCACTTTGGTTACAACCCGCAAAAAGAGGAGCTGCAACTGCGCTCGCTGCTGGGCTGGAATATTGATGGGGTTATCCTCACCGAACGCACCCATACACCAGGCACGCTGCGCATGCTGGAAGTGGCCGGTATCCCGGTGATTGAGGTGATGGACAGCGTCACGCCCTGCCTGGATATGGCGGTAGGCTTCGATAACGTTGAAGCGGCCCGGCAGATGACGCAGGCAATCCTCAGCAAAGGTCATCGTCATACCGTCTACCTCGGCGCACGCCTGGATGAACGTACGCTGCAGAAGCAGCGCGGTTACGAAATCGCGATGCGCGAAGCGGGGCTGACGCCACGCAGTGTGATGATGGAAGATGCCTCTTCATTCAGCGCCGGTTGTGATCTGCTGCGTGAGGCGCAGCGCCTTTACCCCGAAACAGATAGCCTGTTCTGTACCAATGACGATCTGGCGGTCGGCGCGATGTTTGAGTGCCAGCGCCAGGGATTGCAGGTGCCCTCTCAGATGGCGATAGCCGGTTTCCACGGCCATGACATCAGTCAGGTTGTCACGCCACAACTGGCAACAGTGCTGACGCCACGCGACCGCATGGGGCGTGAAGCTGCGGCGCTGCTGCTGGCGCGCATTGCCGGAGAAACCAGCACCTGCCAGCCGCTGGATGTCGGTTTTGAGATCAGTGAAGGTGGCAGCATCTGATTGTGGCGTTTTTATGAGTCAGCTCACACTTTCATGCATTTCCTGGTAAAAAGGTTGCCAGGCTGTTAAGCGGCCAGGAGAATGAGAAACGACATTGTTATCGGTAACATTGGCAAATTCTCACCTGCCGGAGCAGAAAAATGACAACGCAATCCCCGTCGCATCACGTTTTTATCCTGATGGGCGTTTCAGGCAGCGGAAAGTCTGCCGTCGCCAATCAGGTCTCTCACCAGCTGAATACAGCCTTTCTTGACGGTGATTTTCTCCACCCCCGCGCCAACATCCTGAAGATGGCCGATGGTCATCCGCTGGATGACAACGATCGCCAGCCGTGGTTACAGGCACTGAACGACGCCGCGTTTGCCATGCAGCGCACCCAGGCGATTTCCATCATTGTCTGTTCAGCCCTGAAGAAAAGTTATCGCGACATCCTGCGTCAGGGAAATGACAATCTGCGTTTCGTCTACCTGAAGGGCGACTTCGATACCATCGAAGCTCGCCTGAAAGCGCGTAAAGGCCACTTCTTCAAGCCGCAGATGCTGGTAACGCAGTTTGCGACGCTGGAAGAGCCAGGGCGGGACGAGCCGGATGTACTGGTGGTGGATATCGCGCATTCACTGGACGATGTGGTGGCGGCTACGGTTGCGACTATCCAGGACGCTATTAGCCAGGGTTAGAGATGAATACCGCAACACTCGTTTTGACCGCAGCAGGCTCCGTCCTGCTGCTGCTTTTCCTGGTGATGAAGGCCCGTATGCACGCCTTCGTCGCATTGATGTTAGTGTCCATCGGTGCCGGGCTGTTCTCCGGCATGCCACTGAATCAGATCGCTGAAACCATGCAGAAGGGGATGGGCGGCACGCTCGGCTTCCTCGCGATTGTGGTCGCGCTGGGCGCGATGTTCGGCAAGATCCTGCATGAAACCGGCGCTGTTGATCAGATCGCCATCCGGATGCTGAAAACCTTTGGTCAGAGCCGCGCCCATTATGCGATGGGCATTGCCGGTCTGATCTGCGCGCTGCCGCTCTTTTTTGAGGTGGCAGTCGTGCTGTTGATCAGTATCGCTTTTGCGGTGGCACGGCGTACCGGCGGCAATCTGGTGAAGCTGGTGATCCCGCTGTTTGCCGGTGTGGCCGCAGCGGCGGCGTTCCTGCTGCCCGGACCGGCGCCGATGCTGCTGGCTTCGCAGATGCACGCAGATTTTGGCTGGATGATCCTGCTGGGTCTCTGTGCGGCGATCCCGGGCATGCTGATTGCCGGGCCCCTGTTTGGCAACTTCATTGGCAACCACGTCTCGTTCAGCGCGCCGCCGGAAGATCATCAACCGGATGTCGATGAGAGCAAGCTGCCGTCGTTTGGCTTCAGCCTCTCACTGATTCTGTTTCCGCTGGTGCTGGTTGGCCTGAAAACCATCGGCGCACGCTTCACGACCGAAGGCACCACCCTGTATGAGTGGCTGGAATTTATCGGCCATCCTTTCACCGCAATCCTGCTGGCGCTGCTGGTGGCGATTTATGGCCTGGCTTACCGTCAGGGTATGGATAAAGAGCGGGTAATGCAGGTGTGTGGCAGCGCGCTGCAACCGGCCGGGATTATCCTGCTGGTGATTGGCGCGGGCGGCGTGTTTAAGCAGGTGCTGGTGGACTCCGGCGTGGGTCCGGTGCTGGGCAATGCGCTGACCGGCGCAGGACTGCCGATTGCGCTGGCCTGCTTTATCCTGTCAGGTGCGGTGCGGGTGATTCAGGGATCGGCGACGGTCGCCTGTCTGACCACTGTGGGCTTAATCATGCCGGTGATTGAACCGCTGCACTACAGCGGCGCTCAGCTGGCGGCGCTGTCGATCTGCATCGGCGGTGGCTCAATCATTATCAGCCATGTGAACGATGCCGGGTTCTGGCTGTTTGGTCGCTTCACCGGGGCCAGCGAAGCGGAAACGCTGAAGACCTGGACACTGATGGAAACCATTCTCGGTACTACCGGGGCTATCGTAGGTATGATTGCTTTCGAACTGCTTTCCTGACCAACCCGACGGGCTATCGGCCCGTCAGGTTTTTTTCCCGCGAGCGGGGGAAGAGTAAAAAAGGGAACAGCAGATAAGGCGCCACTACCAAAAGAACAATGATGCCGCGTGAATAGCCAGAGTCATTTATTCTCCTCACCCCACAGGAAAAAACAGGCAAAATAAACAGCAGCAGCGCGATTAAGCCTATTTCATGTTGTGGCCCGGTAAACCATTGCAGATAACTGCAGAACCAGACCAGCTGAAACAGCAGGAAAATAAAATAGTTCGTCCTTCCTTCACGCCCCTCATAGTTAAACGTGCTCAGCAGACAGCTTTTGATAATCTGCAGCAGCCTGTTCATGCCCATTTTCTTCTTATCACAGCAAAAACAACCAGCGTAATGGCGGCGGCAAGTAAGTAAACCCAGGCAAAATCAGTGACGTCAACTTGTATCAGCTGCACGTCATTCAATGCCGCTTTCCGGCCCGAGACGGATAATACGGTCAGTCCAGCCAAACAGAGTATATTTGCCAGAAAGAATAGTGCCTGAAAGGCTGTTTCTTTAGCCGCGGACAGAAAGGCAATTTTTCTGAAACCCCACCAGGCTACCAGATAAACCAGCAGCCAGAGCAACGCGCAGAGTAGCGGGGCAACCAGATAACTGCGCATATCTGTGATCACCCCTGAATGGCCGCTGTTGGCATACTGCAGCACTTCCTGAAGGGAGACGTAACCTGTTATCAGATAGAGCGCACCGAAAAAAAAGGGCAATAACAACCTCATTATATAAATAATATTGTTCATTTCAATGCCGTAACTTTGTGATAAACAGGCTGAATTAATGCGGCTGCCTGCCAGCCTGTCAGGGCAAAAGGACAAAGGTGCGCTTATAACTTCAGATAAGCCCGAATGCCGTCCAGGAACATCTGTGTGGCCAGCATAATCAGTATTAATCCCATCAGCCGCTCCAGCGCATTCACGCCTTTATCACCCAGCAGACGCAGGAACAGACCTGACATCAGCAGAATACCCACCGTCACGCCCCAGGCGATCAGCAGCGCGCCGACCAGGTGCGACATCTGATGCGGATATTGATGCGACAGCAGCATCAGCGTCGCCAGCAGCGATGGCCCGGCTACCAGTGGGATCGCCAGCGGCACCAGGAAGGGCTCTTCACCCGCCGGTAAACCAGAACTGCTGCTTTCCGCCGACGGGAAAATCATTTTAATGGCGATAAGAAACAGGATTATCCCGCCGGAAATCGACACCGTTTCAGTACGCAGATTCAAAAATGCCAGGATGCGTTCACCGGTAAACAGGAACAGCAGCATGATGATCAGGGCAATCAACATTTCACGGATCAGCACCACTCGCCGCCGTTTCGGCTCCAGATGCTTTAAAACCGACATAAAAATCGGCAGATTGCCCAGCGGATCCATAATTAACAACAATAATATTGTCGCTGAAATCATTTCAGTCATCGGTTTTACGCCATGTTGTTCACGAAAAAGCGGAGTTATTAGTTACGCTGCTGAAAAAGTTAGCGTAATCGAATTAATTCACTTGCTACCCGGCCTGCATTTTGTAGAGTGAAGGGACACAGGTAAATCTTATTATTACGCAGAGCGGCGTGAAAATAGCACGCCGCTCTCTCCTCTGAAATGAAAAGCAGGTGTAACTGCCTTAGACGGACACGACATGAAGAATGTAGGTTTTGTTGGTTGGCGCGGTATGGTCGGCTCCGTGCTGATGTCCCGCATGAGTGAAGAGCGTGATTTTGATGCAATCAATCCGGTCTTCTTCTCGACGTCGCAGCATGGTCAGGCGGCACCCGCATTTGCGGGCAAACAGCAGGGCACACTGCAGGATGCGTTTGATATTGAGGCGCTGCGGGCGCTGGATATCATTATTACCTGCCAGGGTGGCGACTACACCAGTGACGTCTATCCAAAGCTGCGCGCCAGCGGCTGGCAGGGATACTGGATTGATGCGGCCTCCACGCTTCGCATGAAAGATGATGCCATCATCATCCTCGATCCGGTCAACCATGCGGTGATTCGCCAGGGCATCGACAGTGGGATCAAAACCTTTGTCGGCGGTAACTGTACCGTCAGCCTGATGCTGATGTCGCTGGGCGGCCTGTTTGCTCAGGACCTGGTGGAGTGGGCTTCGGTTGCCACCTATCAGGCGGCCTCTGGCGGCGGCGCGCGCCACATGCGTGAACTGCTGACCCAGATGGGCATGCTGCACGATCACGTTGCGCCTGCGCTGCAGAACCCGGCCTCCGCCATCCTCGACATCGAGCGTAGCGTGACCGACTTCACCCGTTCCGGTACCCTGCCGACCGATAACTTCGGCGTGCCGCTGGCGGGCAGCCTGATTCCGTGGATCGACAAACAGCTGGAAAACGGTCAGAGCCGCGAAGAGTGGAAAGGCCAGGCTGAGACCAACAAGATCCTCGCCACCCGTAACGTCATCCCCGTTGATGGATTGTGCGTGCGCGTCGGGGCACTGCGCTGCCACAGCCAGGCCTTTACGCTGAAGCTGAAACGCGACCTGCCGCTGGCTGAAATTGAGCAGCTGCTGGCCTCTCACAATGAGTGGGTCAAAGTGGTGCCGAATGACCGCGAACTGACGATGCGTGAACTGACGCCTGCCGCTGTCACCGGTACGCTGACCACGCCGGTTGGCCGGTTGCGTAAACTGAATATGGGGCCGGAATATCTCTCTGCCTTCACGGTGGGCGACCAGCTGTTATGGGGCGCAGCCGAACCGCTACGTCGCATGCTGCGGTTGTTAACCAGCTAAACAGAAAACATCGCCAAAGGCCGGATTTATGATCAATGCCGATCAGATTAGGCAAAGATGATCGATTAACTGTCTGATAGCTATATGAAAGCCCGTAATCATTGTTGATGGTTACGGGCTTTTTGTTGTTAGTCCAGTCTATGGATAATTTTGACTTCAGCCAAAAAATTCTTTGCGTTTTATGGTGTGTTTTTTGAGCTTGATGGATGGCTTTGGGCAGAGACTTGCATCACAGCAATATGCACATTCTGTCGCTGCTCAATGGAGTACATAGTGTCTTAGAAATTGTGTTCGTCAGACTGAATCTGCAAACACTTTTCATTAAGGTCCTAACCGCCCAAAAATCATCATTTATCAGGCATGCGCAATGCAGGCTTTTTTAGACGCTAATGCATTTTAAATGACGGGATGGGAATGGTGGTACGGTGGTCAATAAGGATGTAATACGGTGGTAAAAAAGAAAAAGCCCCGAGGGGCTTTTTCTATTCAGTATCACTTTTCTTTGAAGTGATGATTGTTTTTGCTTGGCGGAAATGGATCATCTTTTTTCACATGGCGATCATATGCAGTTCCTGCGTATGAATTGTCAGTATCGTGATACTGGCCATAAGTTCCAGTCTTAGGGCATGGTTGCCCTGACCAATGTTTTGCCATTGTTAATTTCCTTATTCACATAGATATCTTAATTGATGTCTTTTTTTTAATACGACTAACTTGTCTGGTTTTCAATCATGTTTTGCTAACTTTTACCGCTTCATTTTCGAAATGTGACAATGTTCAAAATTGAATGACTTATTCATTCTTTAGTATGTTAACCCTCTGTGCTTGCAGAGTTAATGACGTAAAAAAATAGTTGCGCCATTACATTCGGAAATGTTTAGAATGAAAGTAATGTATGCGAATCTCGTTCTGGAAGAAAATACCTGTACGATGATGCTGGTACGCCATTTTAGAGTTGTAGTAGTCAGTATAAATTCAGGCTATTATATTTTTATTCGTTTATTTACACATTCATGCCCTTCAGGGAAGCATTTCTATCCGATGTTCTATGCTCGTATATTCCAGTCATCGGTATACTGGACATTTCCATCAACATAACGCCATGTGATTTTGTCATACATCATGGATATTGATTCCATATGGTTGATTTGCGCATTACCGGACATTTTAGCGTTTGGCATGCCAGGATTCACGCCAGTGATCTTTACCCCCTCAATAGTCATGACAAAGTAACACTCTTCCTGCCCGGCATGATTGATTTTATACCAGCGGATTTCCGCACTTTGCAGCGTCTGGCCCGTAGCAACCGCCTTATAAAGATATGGACTGGAGCTATCAAACTCCTTTTCAATCATCATCGGTGAGTGTGAACGCTTGCCGGTTATCTTGCCGTTAGCACTATCTACAGGAATGTTCAGTCCATGACTGAAACCAACAATCTCAATGCTGCCATCACGATCCCATACATCAACAGAACCTTTAATATGAGCACCGCCATCATCTTTGAGCCACATGTAAGCAGGAATTGGCATCCTATTATCACCTTACTTTTCTGATCAACTTCATTGTTATGAAAAAAATTGCCGCAGTGATAACTATATTAGTGAGGAAACTCATATAGAAATACATATCATCTATTGCCTCTGCGCCAATTTCACCGGAGCCATATAAAATATGGCCTAGCTTTAAAGCGAAATCATAATTAATCCAGTTATAAGGCTCACCCATAGCCCGACCAACGATAAGTAAAAGAAGAAGGAAGAAGGCTAATTTTCCTAATCTACGGGCAAGTGTCGCCATAAGTGATTACCTCAATGGTGCCATAGGCTTTTAAGTCTGTGCCAGGAACCGAGATTTTAGATGTTCTTAATAGAGCATTTCTCAGCATGTTGAAGTCTGATTGCCAGGCCAGCGTAATACAGCCCTCTGAAACCTGACCGGGATGAAGCCTGAAGCCTCCTCGCGTTACTCCTCGAAAAAAGGTGCTATCGTCGATCATCCCATCAACGCGGAAAAGGGCAAACCATTCTGAATGATCAACATGATATTTGAATGCACTTTTTATTTCGTCAATTGCCCATGCTCTGACGCTATTGACCCAACTACCAGAAGGTCTGTCGACTATGTAGTAGTGTCCGGCAGGTAATGGCCCTTTGTTTATTATCATCCCGCAGCCACCCTTATTACGGTAAATATCATTACCAGAAAACGCTAAAAAAGTGCCTAAGCCCGGAAAAATCAGAGGAGAGTAATCAGCATTGTTTATGACAAACTTTCCTTGTAAAGACATAGCAGTCCTTTACTTCTAAAATTTTTGAATTTACATGCTAATTCAAAGTAAAAAACAGATGTACGGCTATTTTGGGCAAAATTTAGGATCGTGAAGCAGATTCAATTCTCAACTTTTTTATGACTCAATCCATTTCATGTCAGAAACATACTGCTAACCATCGCTTTACAACACATTATCAGGTAGCTTTTCTCAATCGTCCTCTGCACCCAGCGATCCTGAACTCTGAGATTTGGCGGTGGCAGAGGCTCTGTTTCATTCCGGTGAAAAATGCAGCTTCATCAGTCGGGGCGCTCCAGGCAACATAAATGACCATAATCATCAGTTTATCCGGCCTTTTTTGTTTTTGTCGTACACGAAACAATCTGCCGTTTCGCTTACTCAGTGATCAACTTCCCTTTTTTGCCGGTCGGTAAAGATTATTTTGCTTTAGTCCATGGCAAGTGCCGTGACCAAGCTATGATTTAACCATGATGTGCCACAGGTAACTCTTGTGCTTTCCGGATTAAATGGTTGTGGTACACGGCAAAAACACTTTTCCCACGGAATGGCCTGACTTCTTTGTCGTTGTACGTATGGCTCAATGAAGAGCAGCGCAGGTGAACCGCGACAGGCTGTGTCGCGTTCATTTCGGCTGCCAATTATCACAGGAAGAAAGTCATGTCAGAGCTTCCCGATCGCGATGCGATCAATGCCCTGTTTGCGGGTAATTATGCCGACCCTTTTTCGTTACTAGGGATGCACCGAACTCAGCAAGGCCTTGAAGTCAGGGCATTGCTCCCCGAAGCGCTTGAAGTGTGGGTCATTGAAACCTCCACCGGGCGCAAACTGGCTCAGCTGGTGTGTGAAGATGCACGTGGCTTTTTCAGTGGCGTTATTCCACGCCGCAAAAACCCGTTCCGCTATCAGCTGGCGGTGAACTGGCACGGCCAGCAAAACCTGATAGACGATGCCTATCGCTTTGGCCCGCTGCTGCAGGAGATGGATCTGTGGCTGCTGGCGGAAGGGACACACCTGCGCCCTTATGAGACGCTGGGCGCGCACGGCGACGTCATCGATGGCGTCTTCGGCACCCGCTTCTGCGTCTGGGCACCCAACGCCCGTCGCGTGTCAGTGGTTGGCGATTTCAACTTCTGGGATGGCCGCCGTCATCCGATGCGTCTGCGTCAGGAACTGGGCATCTGGGAGCTGTTTGTACCGGGCGCGGTCAACGGCCAGCTCTACAAGTATGAAATCATCGACGCCAATGGCGAACTGCGCATCAAAGCGGACCCGTACGCGTTTGAGGCGCAGATGCGTCCGCAAACTGCGTCGATGATCTGTGGTCTGCCAGAGCCGGTTGAGATGAAAGCAGAGCGCAAGGCGGCCAACGCCTTTGACGCGCCGATCTCCATCTATGAAGTGCATCTGGGCTCCTGGCGTCGTCACACCGACAACAACTTCTGGCTGAGCTACAAAGAGCTGGCTGAACAGCTGGTGCCCTACGTCAAAGAGATGGGCTTTACCCATATCGAACTGCTGCCGATCAACGAACATCCGTTTGATGGCAGCTGGGGCTATCAGCCGCTGGGCATGTATGCGCCGACCCGACGTTTTGGTACCCGTGACGAGTTCCGCGCCTTCATTGATGCCGCCCATGAAGCGGGCCTCAACGTGCTGCTCGACTGGGTGCCGGGCCACTTCCCCAGCGACGATTTCGGTCTGGCAAGATACGACGGCACCGAGCTCTATGAGCACAGTGACCCACGTGAAGGCTTTCACCAGGACTGGAATACCCTGATCTACAACTTTGGTCGCCGGGAAGTGAGCAACTACCTGTCGGGCAACGCGCTCTACTGGACGGAGCGCTTTGGCATTGATGGCCTGCGTGTGGATGCGGTGGCGTCGATGATCTACCGCGACTACAGCCGCAGCGAAGGGGAATGGGTACCGAATCAGTATGGCGGCCGTGAAAACCTGGAAGCGATTGAGTTTCTGCGTCACACCAACCGTACGCTCGGCACCGTGGCATCCGGTTCGGTGACCATGGCCGAAGAGTCGACAGACTATCCTGGCGTGACGCGTCCCACCGAAGACGGCGGGCTGGGCTTCTGGTTCAAATGGAATCTGGGCTGGATGCACGACACCCTCGACTACATGAAGGTCGATCCCATCTACCGTAAGCACCATCACGATCTGATGAGCTTCGGCATGATGTACAACTACACCGAAAACTTTGTGCTGCCGCTGTCGCATGACGAAGTGGTGCACGGTAAGCGCTCGATTCTCGATCGTATGCCGGGCGATGCATGGCAGAAGTTCGCCAACCTGCGTGCTTACTACGGCTGGATGTGGGGCTTCCCCGGCAAGAAACTGCTGTTTATGGGCAATGAATTTGCCCAGGGTCGCGAGTGGAACCACGACGTCAGCCTTGACTGGCATCTGCTGGAAGGGGACGACAACTGGCACCACGGCGTTCACCGTCTGGTGCGCGATCTCAACCACACCTATCAGTACTACACGCCGCTGCATCAGCTCGACTTCGATCCGGCAGGCTTTGAGTGGCTGGTGGTAAACGATGCGGAACACTCCGTCTTCGCCTTTGTCCGTCGTGACCGTGAAGGCAACGAAGTGATCGTCGTCAGTAACTTTACGCCGGTGCCGCGTCCGGGCTATCGCTTTGGCGTTAACCAGCCTGGCTACTGGCGTGAAGTGCTGAACACCGATCAGCATGAGTATCACGGCAGCGACGTGCGCAACCATCGGGTGCATACCGATGAGCAGGAGAGCCACGGGCGACCGCAGTCGCTGAGCCTCAATCTGCCGCCGCTGGCAACGGTATGGCTGGTGCGGGAGGCTGAATGACCATCACTGCCGGAGATCCCGAACCGCTGGGTGCCAGTTACGATGGCAAAGGCGTTAACTTCACCCTGTTCTCACAGCATGCCGGGCGCGTAGAGCTCTGCCTGTTTGATGAGCAGGGCGCAGAACAGCGTCTTGACCTGCCTGGCCGCAGCGGGGATATCTGGCATGGTTATGTTCCGGCGTTGAAGCCAGGACAGCGCTACGGCTACCGGGTGCATGGTCCCTGGGCCCCGCAGCAGGGACACCGTTTTAATCCGGCGAAGCTGTTGGTTGATCCCTGCGCCCGCGCGGTTGAGGGCGATGTACCGGATGACCCGCTGTTTCATGGCGGCGAGGCGCAGCCCGATCCGCATGACAACGCGGCGATTGCGCCGAAGTCACGGGTAGTCGCGGAGGATTTTGACTGGCAGGACGACGTCGCACCGGGTATTCCCTGGGGTAACACGGTGATTTACGAAGCCCACGTGCGCGGCCTGACGCAGCAGCATCCGGAAATTCCGGAAACGCTGCGCGGGACTTACGCGGCGCTCGGTCATCCTGTTATGGTGAATTACCTGCGCAGTCTGGGGATTACCACCCTTGAGCTGCTGCCGGTGGCGCACTTCGCCAGCGAGCCGCGACTGCTGCAGCTCGGCCTCAGCAACTACTGGGGCTATAACCCCTTTGCGCTCTGGGCGGTGGATCCCCGTTACGCCTCCGGTCAGCCGGACGTGACGCCGTTGCAGGAGTTTCAGCAGGCGGTCAAAAACCTGCACGCCGCGGGTATCGAAGTGCTGCTGGATGTGGTGTTCAACCACACCGCTGAACTGGATGAGATTGGCCCGACAATCTCCATGCGCGGCATCGACAACGCCAGCTACTACTGGCTCGATGAGCAGGGCGATTATCAGAACTGGACCGGCTGCGGCAACACGCTGAATATCCATCATCCGCAGGTGATGACGTGGGCTTTAGAGGCGCTGCGCTACTGGGTGCGTGTCTGCCACGTCGACGGCTTCCGCTTTGACCTCGCGCCAGTGCTGGGCCGCACACCGGATTACCAGCGTGATGCGCCATTTTTTGAGGCGATACGCGCCTGTCCGCTGCTCTCTCAGGTCAAGCTGATTGCTGAACCCTGGGATATCGGCCCTGACGGCTATCAGGTTGGCCGTTTTCCGCCGCCGTTTGCCGAATGGAACGATCAGTTTCGCGACACCGCGCGACGTTACTGGCTGCACGGCGACATAAGCAACGGCGAGTTCGTCCGTCGCTTTGCCGCCTCCAGCGATCTCTACCAGCATGATGACCGGTCGCCACACGCCACGGTTAACCTGATCACCGCCCACGACGGCTTTACGCTGTGGGATGTGGTGAGCTTCGAACGTAAACACAACGAAGCGAACGGGGAAGATAACCGTGATGGTCACGGCGATAACTACAGCCACAACCACGGCAAAGAGGGGCTGAACGTCAGCTTCGACGTGATTGAACGTCGCCGTCGCAGCGTGCGGGCACTGCTGACGACGCTGCTGCTGTCACAGGGCACGCCGATGCTGCTGGCAGGCGATGAGCGCGGCCACACCCAGCGTGGCAATAACAACGCTTACTGTCAGGACAACGCCCTGAGCTGGCTTGACTGGCAGGCGGATGAGAAGGGATTAGTCGGATTCACCGCTGCACTGATCGAGCTGCGCCAGCGCATTCCGGCGCTGACCGCAGATCGCTGGTGGCAGGACGGTGACGGCAATGTGCAGTGGCTCAATGCCGGTGGCCAGCCACTGCAACACGATGAATGGGCACAGGGGATGCACAGATTGCAGATCCTGCTGTCCGGCCGCTGGTTAATAACAATAAACGCCACGGATACGGTGAATGACATCGTGTTACCAGACGGAGAATGGCGCGCCCTTCCTCCTTTCGCCGGGGACGACAACCCCATCCTGCTAACTGTCTGGCATGGTCCCGCACACGGTGTGTGCGTGTTCCAAAAGCAATCATAAGGAGTCAGACATGGTTAAGTTAGATAGAACAGATCACCTGATGCTGGCCCGCCAGCTCCCTACACAGACGGTTGCTCTGATCCTCGCCGGCGGACGCGGCACGCGCCTGGTCGATTTAACGGCCAAACGTGCCAAACCGGCGGTGCATTTCGGCGGCAAGTTCCGCATTATCGACTTTGCCCTCTCCAACTGCGTCAACTCCGGTATCCGACGGATTGGCGTGATTACTCAGTATCAGTCTCATACCCTGACTCAGCACATCCAGCGTGGCTGGTCGATCTTCAATGAAGAGATGAATGAGTTTGTCGATTTGCTGCCAGCGCAGCAGCGATTTTCGACCGAACAGTGGTATCGCGGGACGGCCGATGCCGTGACGCAAAACCTTGATGTGATTCGCCGCTATCAGGCGCAGTACATCGTGATCCTTGCCGGGGACCACATTTATAAGATGGATTATTCACGCATGCTGCTGGATCACGTGGTCAACGAGGCGAAATGTACCATTGCCTGTTTACCGGTGCCGGTGCATGAAGCCACGGCGTTTGGCGTGATGGCGGTGGACGAAGAGAATATGGTGATCGACTTCGTGGAGAAACCCGCGAAACCGCCCACCATGCCGGGTGATGACACCCAGGCGCTCGCCAGCATGGGGATCTACGTTTTCAACGCAGACTATCTCTATGAACTGCTGGAAGAGGATCTGCAGACGCCAGGCTCTAACCACGACTTCGGCAAAGATATCCTGCCGAAAATCGTGGCAAGCGGCGAAGGCTATGCGCACTCCTTCGCGCTCTCCTGCGTACAGAACGATGACAATGCGCCGCCTTACTGGCGCGACGTCGGGACGCTGGAAGCCTACTGGCGCGCCAATCTCGACCTGGCATCGGTGATGCCTGAACTCGATATGTATGACGTCACCTGGCCGATTCGTACCCACATGGAGCCGCTGCCGCCTGCCAAATTTGTTCAGGATCGTTCCGGCAGTCACGGGATGACTATGAACTCGCTGGTCTCGGGGGGCTGCATCATCTCCGGTTCAGTGGTGGTCAATTCGGTGCTGTTCCCGCGGGTACGCGTTAACTCTTTTTGCAATATAGATTCAACTGTACTGCTGCCTGATGTGGTAGTGGGCCGATCGTGTCGTCTGCGTCGCTGCGTCATTGATCGTGCCTGCGAGTTACCGGAAGGCATGGTCATTGGCGAAAACCCGGATGAAGACAGTCGCCGGTTTCACCGTTCGGATGAAGGCATCGTACTGGTAACCCGCGCCATGCTGGCCAGGCTGGCCAAAGCGGGGCTGTAAGCGATAAGCGAAACTTACGCAATCGGCACGCGGAGCGTGTCGGATAACTTAATGAGGTCGAGGATGCAGGTTTTACATGTCTGTTCGGAACTTTTCCCGCTGCTAAAAACGGGCGGACTGGCTGATGTAGTCGGGGCATTACCTCAGGCACAAATTGCGGGCGGCACGGATACGCGGGTACTACTGCCCGCTTTTCCCGCATTGCGCAAAGGCATACCTGATCTCCAGGTCGTGACAGAGCGAGAAACATTTGCCGGTCATGTACGTCTGCTATTTGGTGAATTTAACGGTGTGGGCATCTACTTGATTGATGCTCCCGGCCTCTACGATCGTCCGGGTAGTCCCTACCATGACGAATCGCAGTTTGCGTATGTCGACAACTATCTGCGCTTTGCGCTGCTGGGCTGGGTTGGCTGTGAACTGGCGTGCGGCATGGACGCGATGTGGCGTCCCGATATTGTTCATGCCCATGACTGGCATGCAGGCCTGACCTGCGCCTATCTGGAAGCGCGTGGTCGTCCGGCTAAATCGGTCTTCACCGTGCACAACCTGGCGTATCAGGGTCTGTTCATGGCGCACCACATGGAAGAGATTGGCCTGCCATGGTCATTCTTTAACATGCACGGGCTGGAGTTCTTCGGTCAGATCTCCTTCCTGAAAGCGGGACTTTTTTACGCCGACCATATCACGGCGGTCAGCCCGACTTACGCCCATGAAATTACCTCTGCCGAATATGCTTACGGCATGGAAACCCTGCTGGCACAGCGGATGCGTGAAGGCCGTCTTAGCGGCATTCTCAACGGCGTTGATCCCTCTATCTGGGATCCGGCGCACGATCTGCTGCTCAGCGCGCGTTATAACCGCGACACGCTGGAAGCGAAAGCGGAGAACAAACGCCAGCTGCAGGTGGCGATGGGTCTGAAGGTAGATGATAAAGCGCCGGTGTTCTGCGTGATCAGCCGTCTGACCAAACAGAAAGGGCTGGACCTGGTGCTGGAGGCGCTGCCCGGCTTGCTGGCGCAGGGCGGTCAACTGGTGCTGCTGGGCCAGGGCGATGCTGAACTGCAGCAGGGCTTCCTGGCGGCGGCAGCAGAGCATCCAGGCAGCGTCGGCGTGCAGATCGGCTATCACGAAGCGTTCTCACACCGCATTGTCGGCGGCGCAGACGTGATTGTGGTGCCGAGTCGCTTTGAGCCCTGCGGTCTGACACAACTCTATGGCCTCAAGTATGGTACGTTGCCGTTAGTACGCCGCACCGGCGGGCTGGCCGATACCGTGAATGACAGCTCACTGGAGAATCTGGCCGACGGCATCGCCAGTGGATTCAGTTTTGAAGATGCCAACGCCTGGTCACTGCTTCGGGCTATCCGCCGCGCGTTTGTGTTGTGGTCCCGTCCTTCGCTCTGGCGCTATGTTCAGCGCCAGGCAATGGCGATGGACTTTAGCTGGCAGGTGGCAGCACAAGCCTACCGTGATCTCTACCAACGTTTGATGTAACGGATTGGGAAAACTGGATATGAATGCACCTTTCACTTACGCCTCACCAACGTTGACGGTTGATGCCTTAAAGCATTCGATTGCCTATAAATTGATGTTTACCATCGGCAAAGATCCCTCTATCGCCAATAAGCATGAGTGGCTTAACGCCTCACTGCTGGCGGTGCGCGACCGGATGGTAGAGCGCTGGCTGCGTTCCAGCCGTGCTCAGCTGTCGCAGGATGTCCGGCAGGTCTATTACCTGTCGATGGAGTTCCTGATGGGCCGCACGCTGGGCAATGCGCTGCTGGCGATGGGGATTTATGACGATCTCAACCAGGCGCTGGATGAGATGGGTCTGGATCTGGCCGAGCTGATGGAAGAGGAGAACGATCCGGGGCTGGGCAACGGTGGTCTGGGTCGCCTGGCGGCCTGTTTCCTCGACTCGCTGGCGACGCTGGGCATGCCGGGCCGTGGCTATGGCATCCGGTATGACTACGGCATGTTCAAACAGAACATTGTGGAAGGTGAGCAGAAAGAGTCGCCGGATTACTGGCTTGAATATGGTAATCCGTGGGAATTCCAGCGTTTCAATACCCGTTACAAAGTGCGCTTTGGTGGCCGCGTCCAGCACGAAGGCGCGAAAGTGCGCTGGCTGGAGACCGAAGAGATCCTGGCGATGGCCTATGACCAGATCATTCCGGGCTTTGACACCGACGCTACCAACACCTTACGGCTGTGGGGCGCGCAGGCCAGCAACGAAATCAACCTCGGCAAATTCAACCAGGGCGACTACTTTGCGGCGGTGGAAGATAAAAACCACTCCGAGAACGTGTCACGCGTGCTCTATCCGGATGACTCGACCTACTCAGGCCGTGAACTGCGCCTGCGTCAGGAATATTTCCTGGTCTCCGCGACGGTGCAGGACATTCTGAATCGTCACTGGCGGATGCATCAGACCTGGGACAACCTGGCGGATAAAATCGCTATTCACCTGAATGATACCCATCCGGTGCTGGCGATCCCCGAACTGATGCGCCTGCTTATCGACGATCATAAATTCAGCTGGGACAACGCTTTTGACGTCTGCTGTCAGGTCTTCTCCTATACCAACCATACGTTGATGACCGAAGCGCTGGAAACCTGGCCGGTCGATATGATCGGCAAGATCCTGCCGCGTCACCTCAGCATTATTTTTGAAATTAACGACTTCTTCCTTAAGACCATTCAGGATCACTATCCCGATGACCTGGATCTGCTGTCGCGCATTTCGATCATCGACGAAAACGATGGCCGCCGGATACGCATGGGCTGGCTGGCGGTGGTGGTCAGCCACAAAGTAAACGGCGTTTCGGAGCTGCACTCCAACCTGATGGTACAGTCGCTGTTTGCCGATTTCTCCCGCCTGTTCCCTGGTCGCTTCTGTAACAAAACTAATGGCGTCACTCCGCGTCGCTGGCTGGCGCTGGCTAATCCGGCGCTGTCAGAGGTGCTGGATGAGGAGATTGGCCGCAACTGGCGCACCGATCTCAGCCAGCTGGGCGAGCTGAAGGCGCAGATCGACTATCCGGCGTTTATTGAAAAAGTGGCGGTCGCCAAGTATCAGAACAAGCGTCGGCTGGCCGACTGGGTGGCGAAGAATCTGGACGTGGTGCTCGACCCGAACGCGCTGTTTGATGTGCAGATCAAGCGTATTCACGAGTACAAACGCCAGTTGCTCAACGTGCTGCATGTGATCACCCGATACAACCGTATCAAGGCTGATCCGCAGGCGGATTGGGTGCCACGCGTCAATATCTTTGCCGGTAAAGCGGCGTCGGCCTATTACGTTGCCAAGC
Organism: Pantoea sp. Fr-CA_6; assembly: GCF_024520895.1. Classification (NCBI taxonomy): domain Bacteria; kingdom Pseudomonadati; phylum Pseudomonadota; class Gammaproteobacteria; order Enterobacterales; family Erwiniaceae; genus Pantoea; species Pantoea sp. Fr-CA_6. Next base: position 18,896 of record NZ_JALNPO010000012.1, read on the forward strand.
ACATCATTCATCTGATCAACGATGTCGCCAATGTGATCAACAACGATCCGCAGGTGAAGAACAAACTGAAGGTGGTCTTCATCCCGAACTACAGCGTGAGCCTGGCGCAGATCATTATTCCGGCGGCCGATCTCTCTGAGCAGATCTCTACCGCAGGGACGGAAGCGTCCGGCACCAGTAATATGAAGTTTGCGCTGAATGGCGCGCTGACCATCGGTACGCTGGATGGGGCCAACGTTGAAATGCTGGATCACGTCGGTGAAGAGAACATCTTCATTTTTGGTAATACCACGCCGCAGGTCGAAGCCCTGCGTAAAGGGGGCTATAACCCGCGTGACTATTATGAAAAGGATGAAGAGCTGCATCAGGTGCTGACTCAGATTGCTTCCGGTCTGTTCAGTCCGCAGGATCCGGGCCGCTACCGCAATCTGTTCGATTCACTGGTCAACTTCGGCGATCACTACCAATTGCTGGCGGATTATCGCAGCTATGTGGATACCCAGGATAAAGTGGATGCGCTCTACCGTAAACCGGATGAGTGGCAACGCCGCGCGGCTAAAAACATCGCCGGAATGGGCTACTTCTCGTCGGACCGTACGATTCAGGAGTACGCTGATGAGATCTGGAATATCTCGCCAGTAAGGTTGTAAGGCGCGTGCAGTAAGGTTTCTGACTTTCTTTGCGGCCGAGGGATCGGCCGCACTCTCCTTTGCACTCTTTGTTCACCGTCTATCCCGCTCCTCTTTCAGAAGGTTCAGCCTCTTATCGCCTCTGCGTCCGTAAGTGCCTCTTGTGCGAGCCAGATCATTACACCCTGGCTGAGAATCGCTACTATGCGGGAAAGCAAAATGACCCTACAGGCAACAGCAGCAATGAGTGACAACATCAACCAGGAAATTACCTTCCGTAAACTCAGCGTCTTCATGATGTTTATGAGCAAGGGCAATATCGCCCGTACGGCGGAAGCGCTGGAGCTGAGCAGCGTCAGCGTGCATCGCGCACTGCATACGCTGGAAGAGGGCATCGACTGCCCGCTGTTTATCCACAAGGGCCGCAACCTGGTGCCGCTACCTGCCGCCTGGACGCTGCTGGACTACTGTCGCGATGTGACCACCCTGATGGGCAAAGGCATTGAAGAGGCGCGCAAAGTCGCAGGCATCGGCGGAGGGCGTCTGCGACTTGGCACGCTCTACTCCCTGACGCTGGAGACCATTCCCCGGCTGATCATGGGCATGAAGCTGCGTCGGCCCACGCTGGAGCTCGATCTGACCATGGGTTCCAATCAAATGCTGCTGAATATGCTGGAAGATGATGCGCTGGATGCGATTCTGATCGCCACCGATGACGGCGAACTCAGCGACGCGCATTTTGATGTGATTCCGCTGTTTGAGGACAGGATCTTTCTGGCCACACCGGCCGGTGAGACGCGGGACGGAGCTGGTCCGGTGGATCTGCGTGATTATGCCGACCGTGATTTTGTCTCGCTGGCTGAAGGGTTTGCAACCTATGCCGGTTCGCAGGAGGCGTTCCAGATAGCCGGATTTGAACCGCGCATGGTCACCCAGGTGAATGACATCTTCTCGATGATAAGCCTGGTGCAGGCGGGCGTCGGCCTGGCACTGATCCCGGGACGGATGAAGAAGGTGTATGAAAACAACATTCAGCTGCTGACGCTCGCTGAGCCTTACCAGATGCGTCAGCAGATCTCGATTGTCTACTCACATCGCCGCGAACGGGATAATGACCTGCTGGCACTGGCGGCAGAAGGGCGGATGTACGCCCGCAGCCTTACTGACTTAGCCGTTTAACCAGATGGAGTGCAACCTCAACGCTGTTGCGCTCCAGACAAATCGCGTCGCCCTGCCAGCCTGCCTGAAGCGTCAGGCCGGTCAGCACATTGCCAGGCGGCATCTCAATCGCCAGTCGGGCATCGCGCTGATTGGCTGAAACCATCGCATCATTCCACTGCACCGTACGCGCCATATTAAAGGCAAGATCGTCGGCAATCTTCTCCGGCTCCCAAATCACGCGTCCGGTTGAACCGCTGAGGTAAGCGCAATGGGGACGGGAAAGGCTGACGGACCCGAACGCGCGCGCCAGTTCTGCAGCGGGCTTATCCAGCAGCGCGCAGTGCGACGGCACGCTCACCGCGAGTTTAATCGCTTTGCTGGCACCGGCATCCAGCGCTTTCTGCGCGACTACCGCCATATCCTCGTCGCGGCCAGCAATCACAATCTGCGTTTCCGCATTCAGGTTGGCGATATAGGTGTTGCTGCCGGGCAGCAGTTTCTCCAGACGACTCAGCGTCAGGCCGGTGATGGCGGTCAGGCCATATCCCTCCGGATAAGCCTGCTCCATCAGATCGCCGCGCAGTGCCACCAGCCGCAGAGCATCACTGAAATCCAATGCGCCGGAAATCACCGCAGCAGGAAACGCACCAATCGACAGACCGCTGACGATATCGGGTTTCACCCCACGGCGGATCAGCTCGCGCGCCCAGGCGACACCGCAAATCAGCAGACTGAGCTGCACGGCGCGCGTGTGGCGCAGTGCATCGGCACTGTCGAGCTGGTCAGTCTCGTTGCCCAGAACTGCACGCACGCTGTTTAACAGGGCGTCGCCGTCGGGAAGGTGCTGTAACATCCCGGCACGCTGAGTGCCCTGGCCGGGAAAGGTAAAGAGTATTTTCATTGTAGCTCCCTGCTCCAGGGTGAAGCGGTCAGTATCGGCCCGGTAACGGTTTTAACCAGCGCGCGGCCTTCACGCAGCCACTCGCTGAGGGCAAACGCGCCGGACGGCGTTTCTATCTGCGTATCGACCCGACAGGCCAGCGTGTCGGTTTGCGCCTGCCAGCGTTGCAGCGCATCGCGCGCCAGCGGCTCTGGCGCGCGAATAACTAAATCAAGATCGCTGGCGGCATGCAGTGTGGGTTGCTGAGTTGCCAGTGCGTAACCGGTACTGCCGGTAATGCCCCAGCGCCACGGCCAGTCGTGCTCACTGAGGGCAATCGCCGCGCCGACCGGCGCATAAGCGGTAAACGGCGAGGCAAGCAACTGCGCACGCGCCGTCAGCATCTCCGGCGTGACAACGCGAACGATATCCGCTGTATTGACCCATCCGGCGGCGCGCTGTTCGCGGCGCTCGCCGCGCACACCCACCGGTATCAGCCCGGTTTCGCTCCGGTCGCGCCGCACCACGACCGGAAGGCCGGGATGCCAGAACTGACTGACCCAGCTCTCACTGATGGCGGCTAAGGCGTTGCCGTCTCGCAGCCAGAGCAGATCGTGGGGGCGCGGTACAGAGCTCATATTACATTCCTGATGTCAGCGTAATGAACAGCGGTAATGACAAAATACAGAGAATAGAGCTGAGCAGCAGCACAGCCTCTGCATCCGGCGACTGCACGCCAAAGCGGTTGCCAAACACCACCCCGAAGAAACCGGCGGAGAGCGCAATCATCAGAATGGCGGTAATGGCCACCGGACCGCTGAGACCCAATGCCAGCACCAGACCCCAGGCGATAAAGGGCTGAATCAGCAGTTTAGTTACCGTGCCGACGCCCACCACCGCGTTGAGTTTCAGTTTGCGTGCCGACAGGATGACACCGGTCAGGAAGAGTGCAGCGGCGGTGGCAGCCAGACCCAGCGGTTTGATGGCGGCCAGCACCAGATCAGGCATTTTAACGCCCAGCGCTGATAACACCACGCCAATCAACGGTCCCAGTACGATCGGTTTTTTCACTGAACGCCACATCAGAATCGGTAGCATGGTCAGGGTTGAACCGTGTTCGGTGCCATCGGCAAACGCTTTTTCACGTTCCAGAATCAGCAGGCAAAGCGGTGTAAGCAGCACTGAACCACAGGCGATGGAGACCGCTACCGAGAGCGAAGTGGCACCATTTTCACCCAGCACGCTGGCCAGAATGGGCAGGCCCAGCGCGGCGTAATTTGGCAGCGCCACCGTCAGTGTCAGCACAGCCGCATCCTGCGGTGACTTTTTGAAAACTTTTGTAGCCGCGAAATAGACAGCTCCATAGGTAATCCACATTGCGCCGGTAATAACCACAATCAGCGGCCATTGCGCCACGATGCCCGGCCAGGGCGTTTGTACAGTGGCACTGAACAGCGCGGCGGGCAGCGCAAAATCCATGACGAAAATATTCAGCAGAGAGACGTCTTTGTTGTTGACCATTCCGGCCTTACCGGCCCAGAAACCCAGAAGCATGATGACAAAAATCGGAGCAAGGGCATGAACAATTATATAAATCATAAATCACCTGTATTTAAGAAAGAATTTTCTGTTAACAGCGATGTTTATAATTCTGAACACGGCCACTGCCCCGGGGCGCACTTAGCAATGCGCCCCGTCAGACCGGTTTCGGCAGGTTTATTTTTTTATTTAATTACCAGGTTGCGCGCATCCGCTCGCGAACCAGGGAGGAGCTGTGGCGATTGGATGCGCCCAGCCGGTTTTTCAGGCTCGGATCCTGACGCGCATCGCTAATGGCTTTCTGCAAGGCGATCTCGACCATCGCCACATCGGCGTCAGAAGGCGCATCGGGATTGGCCACGTTCAGCAGATCGGAGAGCAGACCCAGCGTGGCGAAGTTATTCACGTCATAGGCCATCGGCGGAATGGTCGCCGCCAGTTTCTCCAGCGCCTCCACCGAACGCAGCGTGATACGCGCGGCGGACTCTTTACCCATGGCGTGCACCAGCACACCCTGATCGTTGAGCGCAATCAGGCGGTTGGCCTGATAACCGTGCGCCAGGAAGGCACCAGACATCGCTTTGCCAACAATCAGCCCAATCACCGGATGACCCGCAAGGCGTGCTTTGGCATAAGCGCCCGCAGCCCCCGCCAGCGCCTGATGAATACCGAACGCCTCTTCGCGACGGCCATAGGCCTGACTCGGTACGTCGATCACCGCCACAATCGGGCGTTTTACGTCGCTGTTCTTGTCCTCTTCCAGCGTTTCATTCACCACTTTCGCCAGCGTCCAGCCTTCCAGCAGACCGACTTCGCCCCTCGCGGCACGCGGATAGTGGTTTTGTGCATCGGGCACCACGGCGATAAAGCGCACGCTTTCACCATTAAGTTCACCGTCCGCCACCTGGACAGAGGCACACAGGCCGCTGAGGCGCTGCGCATCAGGTGCAAGTTTTTCCAGCCAGATTGCACCGCGGCTGTTTGTCTGGGTCATTATTTATCCTCCCGGGCGAAAAGCTGTTTAATCTGCGCCGTGTCCGCCTGCTGACGGGTGTCGAACTGCGTCAGACGTGGCAGGAAATCGGCATATTTATCGCTGCGGTGCTGCGCCGGAACACCTTTAGCGATGAAGTCATTCATCGCACTCTTAACCGCATTGACGCCATCACCGACCAGCGCATCGACCAGGCCGCTGGCGTAGCGGATTTCACCGCCGGTCATGCTCCAGATAAACGGACGATCGCGCGAGTCATACTCTTCAATGCCCGCTTCCTGCTCAATCACCTGTGGACCGTTCAGCCCCAGGCGCGCTTCACGCGTCACAATCAGGTAGCTGCACAGCGCAGCGGCGATGGACATCCCGCCAAAGCAGCCGACGGTACCGGCAATAATGCCGATAACCGGGGTATAGCGGCGCAGATCGACAATCGCGGCATGAATATCGGCAATCGCCGCCAGCCCCAGATTGGCTTCCTGTAAACGCACGCCGCCGGTTTCCAGGCAGAGCACCGCCTGAGTGGGTATTCCGTTGCGGTTGTCTTCGGCTGCCAGTTCCAGCGCCGCCGCCATTTTGGCACCGGAGACTTCGCCCATGCTGCCACCCTGGAAGGTGCCTTCAATGGCGATAACGACCGCAGGCTGCCCGTTCAGCGTGCCGCGTGCCACCACCATGCCGTCATCTGACTGCGGCACCACACCCTGCGGGGCCAGCCACGGCGACATGATGCCTTCGAAAGGATCCAGCAGTTCGCGATAGCTGCCGTCGTCCAGCAGTGCACGGGCGCGCTCACGGGCGCGTAATTCAATAAAACTGGCATCGTTACGCATGGCTCACCTCCTCAAAAACCTGTTCAATACGGATACGCGCCACGCCGGGTGTCGCGCCGAAATCGTAAATAATCAGCTTTCCGGCAGGCAGACCGTTGGTTAAATTCAGGCGGTCAAACAGCGCCTTCCAGCGGGCGTCGCTGTTATCCAGTGAGGTGGTGATATCAATGCTAAGCGTTTGTCCTTCAGTTGCGGTGTACAGCACTTCCATATCACCGGAACCAACGACCCCTGCCAGAGCTTTACCGCTGAGTGAGCGGTTAGCAGGTAAAGATAATGTGATGTGTTCCATAATGGCCTCTAGAAATAAGAATGTTCAGGTGAACAGACCCGATCAATAAACAGCGTCGCGGCCAGCAAATCGGCGGCCCCGCCAGGCGAAGCGTTGAGCGACAGCATGCGCTGGTCGAGCTGCACCAGCGCCTTCTGACCGCCTGCTGTGCGACAGCCGCCAGACAGCAGCACGGCGCGTGCTCCCTGCTGCATCGCTTGCAGTCCGGTCATACCGGCCCGTGACAGCACGCAGGTATCGCTGAGCGAGGTCATGATCGCCATCAGCGCATCAAGGCGGGCTTCATTTTCACTGGCACCTGTTGCACGACTTGTCAGCAGTTGTGGCAGCGCCAGCTTCATCACGTGAGGAAACGCCTGTTGCGCCTCTTCGCGTGCGCCGGGCACCCGATAGCGATGCGTCGCTTTTAACCCTTTGCTGAACAGTTTTGGTGCGGCGCGGTCGGGCAGGCTGGCCAGCGCGGCTGCTGTGCGGGTCAGCTGGTCGGCACTGGCCGCGCCACCGTGCATGGCTGCAGCACTGACCAGCAGTCCCAGCGCCCAGATCGCACCCCGATGGGTGTTGACGCCGCCGGTTGCCGCCATCATTTGCTGTTCACCGTCACGGCCCAGCCGACCCACCGTTTCACGCAGGGCAATATCAGCAGGACGCAGCCAGCATTGACGGGCCAGCGCCAGAAAGGTCGGCACAAGGCTGTGAGCGGAACGCTCCATCAGCGCCAGCGTCAGGTCCTGATGCGCGCCGTTTCCCCGACTGTCTACCAGACCCGGCTTGGGGCTTAGCCGCGCTTCATCGGTCAGACAATCGCGCGCAATCATCGCCAGCTGGCTGGCCTGCGCCTCGGTTTGAGTCTGCGACAGAAGTTTCATTACCAGCTCCGGAATTTTGCCGGTGGGTTATAAAGACCACCCGACCATTCCACCAGGTCAGAGACGCTGCTGGCGGCGAGCAGTGAGCGGGTCGCATCTGAACGACGAATGCCCATATCTTCCGGATAGACCACTTTGCCGCTTTTACGCAGGGCCGCCACGCGCGCCGCATCGACGCCAAGGCCGATATCGGTGATGCCGGCTACCGCAGCGACCATCGCACGGCGCTCTTCAAGGCTTTCCGCGCGATAGAGATAGGCAATACCCTCTTCGGTCAGCACGTGGGTGACGTCATCGCCATAGATCATCACGGGTGCCAGCGGCATACCGGTCGATTTCGCCACTTCAACGGCATCAAGCGTTTCAACAAAGGTCGGTTTGGCACCGGCCTGGAAGGTTTCCACCATCTGAACCACCAGTTTTTTACCGCGCTGCATCGGGTCCGGTTCGGTGATCATATTGAGCCATGCAGGCGTGGCATGGCGTCGGCCGTGCGGATCGTGGCCCATGTTAGGCGCACCGCCGAACCCGGAAAGGCGACCGCGGGTCACGGTTGAGGAGTTTGCCAGGCCATCGACCTGCAGGGTGGCACCGATAAACATATCCACCGCATACTGACCTGCCAGCTGACAGAAGGCGCGGTTAGAGCGCATAGAGCCGTCGCTGCCGGTGAAGAAGATATCGGGACGGGCGCGAATGTACTCTTCCATGCCCAGCTCGCCACCGAAGCAGTGCACGCTCTCAACCCAGCCGCTCTCAATCGCCGGGATCAGCGTCGGATGCGGGTTAAGGGTCCAGTGCTTACAGATTTTGCCTTTCAGGCCGAGTTGTTCGCCGTAGGTAGGCAGCAGCAGTTCGATCGCGGCGGTATTAAAACCGATACCGTGGTTAAGTGACTGCACCTGATGTTCGGCGTAAATGCCTTTAATCGCCATCATCGCCATCAGGATATGTTCCTGCTTAATCAGGCGCGGATCGCGGGTAAACAGCGGTTCGATAAAGAAAGGTTTATCGGCTACGACGATGTAATCGATCCAGGAGCCGGGAATATCGACGCGGGGCAGGTCGGTCTCGTCATCGACCAGCTCATTTACCTGGGCAATCACGATACCGTCACGGAACGCGGCGGCTTCCACCAGGGCAGGCGTATCTTCAGTACTCGGGCCGGTGTAAAGGTTGCCTTTGCGGTCAGCTTTATAACCGGCAATCAGCGCGACGTTTGGACTCAGATCGACATAAAGGCGGGAATAGAGTTCGATATAGGTGTGGATTGCGCCTATTTCCAGCTGACCATCTTCTAACAACTGAGAAATACGCAGACTTTGCGGACCGGAAAAAGAGAAGTCGAGTTTACGCGCAATGCCTTTTTCGAAAATATCCAGATGCTCACTGCGACCCACGCTCGGCATAATCATATGCAGGTCGTGTACTATCGCCGGATTAACCTCAGCCAGGGTACGTGATAAAAAATCGGCCTGCTTCTGGTTATTCCCTTCCAGTACCACCCGGTCGCCCGGTGCAATCAGTTTTTCAAATGCTTCTACAGCTCTTTCAGTAGGAATGACTTTGCCATCAACAGGGAAGGATGCCAGACGACGCGCTTTTTCACTGCGGCGTGTGTTCCATTCCCGGGCAGGCGTTTGGCCTGTGTTCATTTCAACCTCCTGATTAAAATAACGGTTGTTTCGTTTTTACTGAGGAAAGTTTGTGCTTTCTGATGACGTCGTTCAATTAAGCAAAAAGCCTGAACGTTATATTTACAGTAACAATAGGATGTGAACGTTTTGATATGCGAAGCAGAAAGAGTTGAGTTTAGGCGCTGACCAAAAATGTGATCGCATAAACGGATTTCTGTATAAAAAATGGTTTGAGCCTGGCATTTTTAATAAAAAGTTCGTCGTACAAAAATAAACTCTGCTACACGCTGAAAAGCGCAACCTGTCGGATCAGCACCCGGATTCACCGACCCGCTATCGCAGACATAAAAAAAGCAGGCCGAAGCCTGCTTTCTGATTCTTTAGTTAGTTACTGTCCGTTTATGATGCCAGCGACAGGGCGGGTTTAGCTTTCGCTGCCAGCCACTCGGTGACTCGCGCCTGCTGCTCTTTGGTCAGCCACATGCCCTGTTTGGTACGACGCCAGATAGCATCATCCAGCTCACGAACCCACTCATGCTGCACCAGGTAGCGTAATTCTGCTTCGTAAAACTCGTGACCGAAGTTCTCGCCCAGATCGTCCAGGCTTTTCGCGCCAGCCAGCAGGGTTTCAGTGCTGCTGCCGTAGGTGCGCGAGAAGTGGCGCGCCATATTTTCACTGATAAACGGATAGCGACGACGCAGGCTGGCCGCATAATCTTCACGGGTGCCGGAGATATTTCCGCCTGGCAACACGCAGTTCTTCGTCCATGCCGGGCCCGCGTTCGGGTAGTACTTCGCCAGTTTCTCCAGCGCATGTTCTGCCAGCTTACGGTAGGTGGTCAGCTTGCCGCCAAATACCGACAGCAGCGGAGCCTGACCATTATCGTCGCGCACATCCAGGGTGTAATCACGGGTGATCGCCTGTGGCGAATCGGATTCGTCATCACACAGCGGACGGACACCGGAATAGGACCAGACGATATCGTCAGCGGTCAGCTGCTTTTTAAAGTGTCCGTTGAACACTTTCAGCAGATAGTCGGTCTCGCTGTCATCAATATTGACGTTTTTCGGATCGCCTTTGTACTCGACGTCGGTGGTACCGATGATAGAGAACTCATCCATCCACGGGATGACAAACACGATGCGGTTATCTTCGTTCTGCAGAATGTAAGCCTGCTTTTCGGTATGGACGCGTGGCACCACGATGTGGCTGCCCTTGATCAGGCGAATACCGTAAGGTGATTTCAGCTTCAGGCTGTCGTCGAACAGCTGTTTGACCCACGGGCCGGCAGCATTGACCAGGCCTTTCGCCTGCCAGGTAAAGGTTTTACCGCTGTCGACATCTTCCGCTTCGACCTTCCACAGGCCGCCTTCACGCCAGGCACGGGTCACGCGGGTGCGGGTACGGACTTCGCCGCCACGCTTCACGACTTCCTGTGCGTTCAGTACCACCATGCGGGCATCATCGACCCAGCAGTCAGAATATTCGAATCCGCGCGTAATTTCCGGCTTCAGGGCCGAATCCGCGCCAAATCGCAAACTTTTACTGCCTGGCAGACTGGTACGCTTGCCAAGATGGTCATACATAAACAGGCCGGTACGGATCATCCACGCCGGACGCAGATGCGGACGGTGCGGCAGACGGAAGCGCATAGGGAACGCCAGATGAGGAGCCATTTTCAGCAGCACTTCACGCTCGGCCAGTGCTTCACTGACCAGACGGAATTCGTAATGTTCAAGGTAGCGCAAGCCGCCGTGAATCAGTTTTGAACTGGCAGAGGAGGTCGCGCAAGCCAGATCCCGCGCCTCCAGCATTAACACCGACAGTCCGCGTCCTGCAGCGTCTGCTGCAATGCCGGCACCGTTGATGCCGCCGCCGATCACGATCAGGTCTTTGGTTTCCACGTCATCTCCTCCGATGTTCGGAATAGTTCACTAATGTTCGTTTTCGAGCATAATCATAATCGCAAACCAACATTGACGCCAGCTTTTAACCAGGTAAAAACATTTTTGCGTGATATAGCTAACATTCTGCCCACCAAAAAAACCGATAGCCGTAACGATTGTCAGGTTATCGGCGTGGATTCTCGGGTTACACTACGCGCTATTGTGACGCTGTTATGAGAGATCCCATGGAAACGTTCGAATGTATTGATGTGCAGCAGGCGCAGGCGCGTCTGGCGCAGGGTGCGCTGCTGGTAGATATCCGCGATCCGCAAAGTTATGCCCTGGGTCATGCGGCCGGTGCGTTGCATCTGACCAACAGCAACCTCAGCGATTTTGTCAGCGGCGCCGATCTCAGCCTGCCGGTGCTGGTGATGTGCTATCACGGCAACAGCAGCAAAAGCGCGGCACAGTATCTGCTGGGACAGGGCTTCAGCGCGGCGTACAGCATTGATGGCGGCTTTGATGCCTGGCGTGCTGCCTTTCCTCAGCAGGTTGCCCTCGGCAGCGAATAGATTGCCGCTCGTCACATGGAGAGTTACTGATGCGCATTACTCAATTTAATCAGCCCCGCATGGCGCAGGCCTTTGTTGACTACATGGCGACGCGGGGCATCACGCTGCGTATTGAGCATGAAAATCACTACGTCATCATGCTGGATGATGAGAGCAAGATTTCACTGGTCGAAAACGAACTTCAGCAGTTTTTGCACGACCCTAACCATCCGCGTTATCAGGCCGCCAGCTGGCACAGCGGAAAAACCGACAGTGGCCTGCGCTATGAGCGCAGCAATATCTGGGCGAATATCCGTGAGCGTGCCGGTCCGCTGACCATGACGCTGATGGTGCTCTGTATCGCGATATTTATTCTGATGCAGGTCATGGGCGATCGCACCGTGATGGCCTGGCTCTCCTGGCCGGATGCCGATCAGCATCTTCAGGTCTGGCGCTGGTTCAGCCATGCGCTGCTGCACTTTTCACTGCTGCACATTCTGTTTAATCTGATGTGGTGGTGGTATCTGGGCGGCGCGGTTGAGAAGCGACTTGGCAGCGGCAAACTCTTTGTCATCCTGCTGATTTCGGCTCTGCTCAGCGGCTGGCTGCAGGCGAAGTTCAGCGGCATCTGGTTTGGTGGCCTGTCGGGCGTGGTCTATGCCCTGATGGGTTACTGCTGGCTGCGCGGGGAGCGCGATCCCGACAGCGGCGTCTATCTTGAACGGGGATTGATCGGTTTTGCGCTGGTCTGGCTGGTGATTGGCTGGTTTGGCGTCTTTGGTCTGGCTATTGCCAACGCGGCGCACGTCGCCGGTCTGGTGGTCGGACTGGCGATGGCGCTGGTGGATACGCGTAAAGTCACGCGTCGTTAGACAGGATTATGCGGGTTAACAGGAGAGGAACGTGAAGCAGACGCAACGTCATGACGCGATTATCGATTTAGTCCGTCGTCAGGGATATGTCAGTACTGAGGAGCTGGTGGATCATTTTGAGGTCAGCCCGCAAACCATTCGTCGCGATCTCAACGATCTGGCCGATCAGAACAAAATTCAGCGTCACCACGGCGGCGCGGCGCTTCCCTCCAGCTCTGAGAATACCGCCTGGCACGACCGTAAAATGATGTGGTCAGCGGAAAAAGCGCGGATTGCCCAGCGCGTGGCCAGCCAGATCCCGGATGGTGCCACGCTGTTTATCGATATCGGCACCACGCCGGAAGCGGTGGCGCATGCGCTGCTCAACCACAGCGATTTGCGCGTGGTCACCAATAACCTTAACGTCGCCATGCTGCTGATGGATAAACCCGATTTCCGGGTCATTATCGCGGGCGGTGAAGTGCGGACCCGTGATGGCGCGGTAATGGGTGAAGCGACGCTCGACTTTATTTCTCAGTTCCGTCTCGACTACGGCATTCTGGGGATCAGCGGCATCGATATGGATGGTTCGCTGCTGGAGTTTGACTATCACGAAGTCCGCACCAAGCGCGCCATCATTGAAAATTCACGCTGCGTGATGCTGGTGGTGGATCACTCGAAGTTTGGCCGTAACGCGATGGTCAACCTCGGCAACATGAGTCTGCTTGACTACCTCTACACGGACAAAACGCCGCCTGCCAGCGTAATGAAGGTGATTGAGCAGCATGAGGTTCACCTCGAACTCTGCTGATTCCTGCCACGCCAGCCTCCCGGCTGGCGTTTTTCTTTGATTGCTGTCGCTTTTTTCCTCACTCCCGTCTTTACTTAACGGTTGCTGGCACCCGGTTGCCAGCCCGTGCGCTTTCTATTTTTGCTTCACCTCATTGCGTAACAGAAGGGAGTGATATGCCGCAGCAAAAATTTAATAAAGCCCGTTTTAATGCCGCCTTTACCCGCCAGTGGCAACAGTTAAGTCTCCGTTCCGCCCAGCAGATGACCCCGCACCAGGCGTGGCAGGCGGTCAGCGCGGCGCTGGCGGAGCTACTGGACGCACAACCGGCACCGCGTCCGGCTGTGCAGCAGCGTCACGTTAATTACCTTTCGATGGAGTTTCTGATTGGCCGTCTGACCGGCAACAACCTGCTCAATCTCGGCTGGTATAACGACGTCAAAGCGGCGCTGGCTGAGCACGAGTTCGATTTAACGGAACTGCTGGAGCAGGAGGTCGATCCGGCGCTGGGCAACGGCGGGCTGGGACGACTGGCCGCCTGCTACATGGATTCGATGGCAACGGTGGGGCAGTCCGCCACCGGCCACGGACTGAACTACCAGTATGGCCTGTTCCGCCAGTCTTTCGATGATGGTCAGCAGATTGAAGCGCCCGATGACTGGCAGCGTGAGCGCTATCCCTGGTTCCGCCACAACGCGGCGCTGGATGTGGAAGTCGCGATGGGGGGCCGGGTAGAAAAGCAGGAAAACGGCGGCGTACGCTGGCTGCCCGATTTTACGCTGCGCGGCGAGGCCTGGGATTTGCCGGTGACCGGCTACCGCAACGGCGTGACGCTGCCGCTGCGTCTGTGGCAGGCCGTGAGTGCGCATCCTTTTGATCTCACGGCGTTTAATGACGGCAATTTTCTGCAGGCGGAGCAGCCGGGCATCGAGGCGGCAAAACTGACCAAAGTGCTCTATCCCAATGACAACCATCAGGCCGGCAAGCGGCTGCGCCTGATGCAGCAATATTTCCAGTGCGCCTGTGCGGTGGCGGATATCCTGCGTCGTCACCATCTGGCGGGACGCAGTATTCACAGCCTGCCTGACTTCGAAGTGATTCAGCTTAACGATACACATCCCACCATCGCCATCCCGGAGATGCTGCGCGTGCTGCTGGATGAGCATCAGCTGAGCTGGGATGAGGCGTGGCAGATCACCAGCCGGTTGTTTGCTTACACCAATCACACGCTGATGCCGGAGGCGCTGGAGCGCTGGGATGAGAAGCTGATGCGCAGTCTGCTGCCGCGCCATATGCTGATCATCAAAGAGATCAACCAGCGGCTGAAAAAGCAGGTGAAGCAGCGCTGGCCGGATGACAAAGCGATGTGGCACAAGCTGGCGGTGGTCGCTGACGGTCAGGTGCGGATGGCGAATCTCTGCGTCGTCAGCGGGTTTGCGGTCAACGGCGTGGCGGCGCTGCACTCAAGCCTGGTGGTCAGCGATCTTTTCCCGGAATATCACCAGCTCTGGCCGCAGAAATTCCACAACGTCACCAACGGCATCACGCCACGCCGCTGGCTGAAGCAGTGTAATCCGGCGCTGGCCGGGCTGATTGATGAGACGCTGAAAACCGAGTGGGCCAATAACCTTGAGGCGTTAAGCGGTCTGGAGGCCTATGCCGACGATCAGGGGTTTCGTCAGCGCTATCGCAGCATCAAACAGCAGAATAAAGCGCAGCTCACAGAGTATATCGCCCGCCACACGGGGATTATCGTGAACCCGGCCGCGCTGTTCGATGTGCAGATCAAACGGCTGCATGAGTACAAGCGCCAGCACCTCAGCCTGCTGCATATCCTCTACTGCTATCAGAAGCTCTGTCATAACCCGGAGGATGTCACCTTTACGCCACGGGTGTTCCTGTTCGGGGCCAAAGCCGCGCCGGGTTATTACCTCGCCAAAAATATCATTTACGCCATTAACAAGGTGGCGGAGGTGGTGAACAACGATCCACGGGTCGGCGACCGACTTAAAGTGGTGTTTATCCCGGACTACCGCATCACCGTGGCCGAACTGATGATCCCGGCGGCCGATCTCTCAGAGCAGATCTCCACCGCCGGGTATGAAGCCTCCGGCACCGGCAACATGAAGCTGGCATTGAACGGTGCGCTGACGATTGGCACGCTGGATGGCGCCAATGTCGAGATTGCCGAACAGGTGGGTGAGGAGAATATCTTTATCTTCGGTCACACCGTGGATGAGGTCAAAGCGCTTAAGGCGAAAGGCTATAACCCGAAAAAGGTGCGTAAGCAGAACAAGCCGCTGGACGATCTACTGAAATCGCTGGAGAAGGGCAAATTCAGCAACGGGGATAAACATGCGTTTGACCTGATGCTGGAGAGCCTGACGAAACATGGCGATCCCTGGCTGGTGCTGGCCGATTTCCAGGCCTACATCGAGGCGCAGCAACGGGTGGAAGCCCTGTGGCGCGACCCGGAAGGCTGGACCCGCGCCGCCATCCTCAATACGGCACGAACCGGCATGTTCAGTTCGGACCGGTCAATTCGTGACTATCAGCAACGTATCTGGCAGGCACCGCGCTAAGGAGCAGCAATGAAGCAACATTCACTCGATCAGGCCGCCCGTGCCGCGGGAATTTCACTGGACTACATCAACGTCAATGGCGAGAAAGAGGCGATCAGCGATGAGACCCTGCAGGCGCTGCTGGCGGTGATGGACGATCCGCAGGACGCAAAAAAATCGCCGCTGCCGCCGGTCGCGGTGTTCAGCGGCAGTGGCAAGCGACAGCTGACGCCACAGGGCAGCGGCGTTTACCGCTGGCAGTTGCAGACTGAAAACGGCAAACAGCACAGCGGCGAGTTAACCGCCGGTGAGCCTTTTACGCTGCCTGGCCCGCTGGCGCAGGGGTACCACCAGCTCACACTCAGTAAGGGCAAAAAAAGCTGGCAGACGCGGCTTATCGTCGCGCCGCGCCGCTGCTATCTGCCTCCGGCGCTGGAAGCGGGGGAAAAACGCTGGGGTGCGCTGGTGCAGCTCTACACCGTGCGCTCTGAACAGAACTGGGGCATCGGCGACTTCGGCGATCTCGACCAGCTGCTGGTGCAGCTGGCTGAGCGCGGTGGCGATTTCGTCGGGCTGAATCCGCTGCATGCGCTCTATCCTGCCAGCGCCGGTTTCGCCAGTCCGTATAGCCCGTCGTCGCGCCGCTGGCTGAACGTAATCTATATCGACGTCAGTCAGGTGGCCGATTTTCAGCAAAGCGCGGCGGCACAGAAGTGGTGGAAAAGCGCCAGAACCCGGAAGGCGCTGACCGAAGCGCGTGAGGCGGAGCTGGTTGACTACGAGGCCGTAATGGCGCTTAAGCTCGCTGCGCTGCGGCACGCCTGGGCACACTTTCAGACGCGAGACAGCCAGAGCGAAGAGCATCAATCCTGGGCGGCCTTTGTGCGTGAAGGCGGCGACAGCCTGCGTTATCAGGCCGCCTACGACGGCATACAGCTGGAGCGGCGGGCAGATAAGGCGCAGCAGGGCGGCTGGCCTGCGTGGCCAGAAGGGTGGCGCAACAGCCAGTTGCCGGAGGTGCAGCAGTGGTGTGCACAGCATGAAGAGGAGATCGCTTTCTGGCAGTGGCTGCAATGGCTGGCGCAGCAGCAGTTCTCTGGCTGCTGGACGCACAGTCAGGCGCTGGGCATGAGCGTCGGACTCTATCGTGACCTGGCTGTGGGCGTGGCGGAAGGCAGCGCGGAAACCTGGCACGACCCGGAGCTTTACCGCCTCAAGGCCTCGGTGGGTGCGCCGCCTGACCGTCTCGGTCCGCTGGGACAAAACTGGGGCTTACCGCCGATGGATCCGCATGTAATGAAGGCGCGCGGCTACCAGCCATTTATCGACATGCTGCGCGCCAACATGCGCGACTGCGGCGCGTTGCGCATCGATCACGTGATGTCACTGCTGCGTCTGTGGTGGGTGCCTGCCGGGGAGACGGCGGATAAAGGCGCCTATGTGGCCTATCCGGTCAACGATCTGCTGGGCATCCTGGCGCTGGAGAGCCACCGGCTGCGCTGTATGGTGATTGGTGAAGACCTTGGCACTGTGCCCCAGGAGATTGTCAGCCTGCTGCGTAAAAGTGGCGTCTTTTCATGGAAGGTGCTCTGGTTTGAGCAGGAGAAGGATGAGCGCTATCGCGCGCCGCAGGACTATCCGCGCCAGTCTATCGCCAGCGCCAGCACGCACGATCTGCCTACGCTGACCGGCTTCTGGGAGCAGGGCGACCTGGCCCTGGGTGAGAAGATTGGCCTCTATCCGGGCGATGCGGTGAAAGCGTTACATCAGCAGCGCGCCGCGCAGAAGCAGGCGCTGCTGGATGCGCTTCATCAGGCGGGCGCCTTACCGGCACGCAGCCAGAAGAAGGCAGAGAAGCTCACCATGACGCCTGCGCTGAATCGGGCAATACATCGCTTCCTGGCGGATACCGACAGTGCGCTGCTTGGCCTGCAGCCTGAGGACTGGCTTGGCATGACCACGCCGGTCAACGTCCCGGGCACGGTGGATCAGTACCCTAACTGGCGACGCAAGCTGAGCAAAACGCTGGAGGAGATCTTTGCGGACAAAGAAGTGAATGCACTGCTGAAAGTGGTCAGCCAGCAGCGTCAGTCAGGAGAGAAAGGGCAATAACAGAAGCGCGGCAGCCAGGCTGCCGTTTCTGACCGATGATAAAACTTGATCAGAATAAATCTGGCAGCAACTGCTCAACTCAACACGCAGGGAGCGCGGGCAGAGGAGGAAAGCGTCCCGCGTCAGGGACAAAAACGCCGGGAGCGTTTTTGAACAACGCAAAGCGTTGGCCCGGCAACGGGCGCACCTCAGGGATGAGGTGCGTAATCGCGCGGGCCGAGCGTGTCAGGGATGACGGATTTTGCGTCTTTCCGATCTGACCGCGTTCCCTGAGCAGGCTCGATCTCTCAGCGGAGAGGGCAGATTCTGACTGCAAACCCCGCTTATTCATCAGTAGAACGAGTGTTCACCGCGCTGATGCTCAGTAATATCCCGCACGCCTTTGAGTTCCGGGAAGGCGGCCAGCAGCTCTTTCTCGATACCATCTTTCAGGGTCACGTCGATCATCGAACAGCCGTTACAGCCGCCGCCAAACTGCAGAATGGCGTAGCCCTCATCGGTGATCTCCATCAGCGACACACGACCGCCATGGCCAGCCAGCTGTGGGTTGATCTGCGCCTGAAGCAGATACTCAACGCGCTCAACCATTGGCGCATCATCAGAGACTTTACGCATTTTGGCATTCGGCGCTTTCAGCGTCAGCTGTGAACCAAGATTGTCGGTAACGAAGTCAATTTCAGCATCTTCCAGATAAGGCTTGCTCAGTTCATCAACGTAAGCAGAGAGCTTTTCGAACTTCAGTTCGGTGTCAGTAGCTTCAACGGCATCGGGCGGACAGTAAGAGACGCCACACTCGGCTGTTGGCGTACCCGGGTTAATCACGAATACGCGAATCTGGGTGCCATCTTCTTGTTTGGATAGCAGTTTAGAAAAATGTTCCTGGGCAGAGTCAGTAATTCGGATCATGTCGATTGCTCAATAGTTGACTAATTTAGTTGGTTATAATACGCCCATCAAAGACGCTCTACAAGGTACGGCACAGGCACCAGACCTGCACGCTGGCGGCACCCTGGGCCATTAACAGGCGGCTGATTTCATCTACCGTACTGCCGGTGGTAATGACGTCATCCAGCAGAGCGATATGGCGTCCCTGCACCACCATTTCAAGGCAGAAAGCACCCCGTAAGTTGGTGCGGCGCTGGCGGGCGCTGAGCTGATGCTGTAATGCGCCACCGCGCTTGCGGGAAAGACCTTCGCGCCATTCACATCCCAGCCAGTGCGCCAGCGGTGCGGCCAGCAGTACCGTCTGATTAAAGCCGCGCTGCCAGCGTCGTCGCCGATGCAGCGGAACCGGCAGCAGCAGATCGGGACGCGGCACACTGCCACGCCGGTAAACATTAAGCCAGCTTAGCAAAAGCAGCCGCGCCAGCATCACCCTGAGTGCGGTTATGTGAGAAAATTTAAGCTGGTTAACCCACTGGCTGAACGGCGGACAATAGTCATTGACGCAGACCAGCGCCTGCCAGGCGGGCGGTTTAAGCTGGCAGCGGCCGCAGGCGACCTTTGCTGAACCTGCCGGCAATCCGCAGCGTGGACAGAGCAGCGGTAACGGCGGTAATCCGCGCAGACATAAGCTGCAGATGCCGTGCCGGGCTATCCGCAACGGCATCCGGCATAGCCAACACAGGGCGGGCATTGCTAGCATAGCGACCTCCTTATCATTTTCGGGATAGTAACTGATGACGTCGCTCTACTGGCACACCTGCGGAGAAGGAAAACGCGATCTTGTGCTGCTGCACGGATGGGGACTGAATGCCGAAGTCTGGCAAAGCATCATTCCGCGACTCAGCGCGCACTATCGCCTGCATCTGGTCGATCTGCCCGGCTATGGCCGCAGCCAGCATTTCGGTGCGCTGACGCTGGAGCAGATGGCAGCGCAATTGCTGCCTGCGCTGCCACCGCAGTCGATTGTGGTGGGCTGGTCGCTGGGCGGACTGGTGGCGACGCAGCTGGCGCTGAGTGCGCCAGAAAAACTGGCTGCATTGATCACCGTTGCCTCGTCGCCCTGTTTCACCGCCACAGAGAGCTGGCCCGGCATTAAACCGGAGACGCTGCAGAACTTTCAGCAGATGCTCAGCAACGATTTCCAGCGCACGGTGGAGCGCTTTCTGGCGCTGCAGACGCTGGGTACCGAAACGGCTCGCGCCGATGCGCGGCAGCTGAAAGAGGTGGTGCTGTCGCAGCCGATGCCGGAGGTGGCGGTGCTGGATGGCGGGCTGGAGATTCTGCGCCAGGTCGATCTGCGCGACGCGTTACCGCAAATTACGCTGCCGTTCCTGCGACTCTATGGCGCGTTAGATGGACTGGTGCCGCGCCGGATTGCGGCGGAGATAGATGAAATGTTGCCAGCATCGCCCTCAGTGGTTATCGAGAAAGCCGCACATGCGCCTTTTATTTCCCATCCTGAGCGCTTTTGCCAGCATATTGTTAATTTTATCAGTAATCTGCCGTGATAATGACGCTTTGAACTGGCAAAATCGCAGACAGCAGCAATACTTCTCTCTGTGAGCGAGGCCGTTGCAATTTTATGTGATTAGTCATGGAAATGACTATGCCGTTCCATACTGCCTTACGCGTTTAGCGGCTGCTTACATCTCACAATGGATCATGAATGAGGGTAAACATAATGAAGGTTTTTAAATGGGTTGTGGCTTCAATGATGATGGGCGCGATTTCATTTTCTGCGATGGCAGCGAAAGAAGTCACCAAAGAAGAAGTTAAGACAATGAACCTGCAGAAGATCGGCACCGTTAACACCACGGCGGAAACCACCTCGCCAATGGATGCTAAAAAAGTGCTGTCGCAGCTCGCTGACGAAAAAGGCGGTAAATATTACCTGGTGATCGCCGGTCGCGAACACGGCAAATTCAGCGCAACGGCTGAAGTCTACAAGTAATTAACGTAGCCACATGAACTGCCAGGCATCCAGCTTAACCGGCTGGGTGCCATCAATTTTCTCTCCGCTCACCACATCCTGCAACGTATGCGCCACCGGCAATTGCGTCTCCACTGACCGTCCACTGAGATTAAACACGCACAGCAGCCCGTCGCCGCTTTCTGGCTGATGACGTCTGAGCACCAGCACGGCGTTTTCGCTCTCATAAAGCGTCATCGGATTATCCGGGTGAAACGCAGGCTGGCGACGACGCAGCTGAATCAGTTGTCCGAGCCGGGTATAGACCTGCTGGCGCAGCCAGTTACCGCCCGCAAGATCTGCCTCAATCTGCTGTAAATCATACTTCTGCCGATTAATCGCCCGGTTGTGTCCGGCGGCGCGCACGCCATCGTAATGGTTACGACCACCCAGAATGCTCTGGATATAGATGGCAGGCACGCCGGGAAAGACCAGCAGAATCGCATGGGCCAGCAAAAAACGTTTCAGCCGCGTGGCGTCGTCGTCGTCTTCACGGTTGAGCGCATCCAGATAGGTGACGTTGATTTCATAGGGGCTGGTGGTGCCGTCAGGGTTGTTTTTATAGGAGACCAGCGCGCCTTCCAGCGCCAGATCGCGCACCAGCGCGACAATCTCCACTTCAGACAAAATGCC
This sequence comes from Pantoea sp. Fr-CA_6, assembly GCF_024520895.1. Lineage (NCBI taxonomy): Bacteria > Pseudomonadati > Pseudomonadota > Gammaproteobacteria > Enterobacterales > Erwiniaceae > Pantoea > Pantoea sp. Fr-CA_6. The sequence continues at coordinate 40,029 of NZ_JALNPO010000012.1, forward strand.
GCGTGCCGGATTAAGGCCGATGCCGTCGTGTGACGCCAGGAAGTTGAAAAAGGTGGTGTCGTTGCTGCTGAGATCCAGAGCGCTCGCCCACTGCCGCAGTGCGCGCGCCGAGCCGGTGTGAATCGCATGCAGTACCAGCGGCGGCAGTGAAAACTGATAGACCATCTGCGCCTCATCGTGCCCGTTGCCCAGATAGCTGATGTTGTCCTGATGCGGCACGTTAGTCTCGGTGATAATCACCGTGCCAGGCGCAACCTGGTCGGCAATAGCGCGAAACAGCTTCACCAGCTGATGAGTCTTTTCCAGATGAATACAGCGCGTGCCGGGCGTTTTCCACATGTAGCCGACCGCATCGAGACGCACATAGTCAGCGCCGCGTTTCAGGTAGTCGAGCAGCACATTGACCATGCGCAGCAGCACCTCAGGATTGGCAAAGTTGAGGTCGATCTGGTCGGCGCTGAAAGTGGTCCAGATAAAGCGGGTATCGCCATCCGCCATTTTAAACGGCGTCAGCAGCGGCGAGGTGCGCGGACGCGTCACGGCGCTGAGATCGGTGGCGGGCGGCATACTGATAAAGAAATCGTCCCAGCCGGGATCCTGCGCCAGGAAGTGGCTGAACCAGGCGCTGTGTGCCGACATATGGTTGCAGACAAAGTCGAACATCAGCCGGGTTTCCTGATGCAGCCGCGCGATATTCTGCCAGTCGCCGCACAGCGGATCGACCTGATGGTAATCAATCACCGAAAAGCCGTCATCGGACGACCAGGGGAAAAAGGGCAGCAGGTGAACCAGCGGAAACGTGGATTGCAGGTGCTGCTGATAGAACCGGGAAAAGGTGCTGAGCGTGGGTTTATCGGCTTCGCGAAACTGATCGGCATAGGTGATCAGCACCACATCCTGCTCATCCCAGTGTGCCTTGCGCGGCAGCTTAATGGCCTCGCGGGCGGTGGCGATGTCAGCCAGCAGGCGCGCAAAGGTTGCCTCCGGAAATGTGCCAGCATAAATCTTATCAATCAGATCGGTGATCGTTTCCATCGTGAATTGGGTGCCACAGCAGGTGTTGTTTTTATGACAGGCGTCTTTTTAGCGTAGCGTGATGGCGGGGATTTTCAACCGGGGAGAAGGGTGTGAAGAGGGGGCCAGGCAGTGGCCCCCTGAAAAGCTTAGCGTTTTTTACCGAAAGCCGCAGCCAGCGCATCACCCATCGCACTGTTACCTGCTGACGAGCTGACCGGACGCGGACGACCTTTCGCGGTGTTCTGACGTTTCTCCTCGCGCGGGGCAGCGTTTTTCGCGCCACCACGGGCATTGCCTTCGCCTGGCTGCTCATCAAGACGCATGGTCAGAGCAATACGCTTGCGCTGGAGATCGACCTCCATCACTTTCACTTTGACGATATCGCCCGCTTTCACCACCTGATGCGGATCTTCCACGAAGCGATCGGAGAGCGAAGAGATATGCACCAGGCCATCCTGATGCACGCCGATATCCACAAATGCACCGAAGTTGGTCACGTTAGTGACGGCACCTTCGAGGATCATGCCCGGCGTCAGATCGTTCAGCGTCTCTACGCCTTCAGCGAACTGTGCGGTTTTAAACTCAGGACGCGGATCGCGGCCTGGCTTCTCCAGCTCTTTCATGATGTCGGTGACGGTCGGCAGACCAAAACGTTCATCAATGAAATCGCGGGCGCTGAGATTACGCAGGCTACCTGCGTTGCCCATCAGATCGCTCAGTGCCTGCTCGGTGGCGGCCAGGATGCGCTCCACCACCGGATAGGCTTCCGGATGCACAGTTGAGGCATCCAGCGGGTTATCGCCATGGTTGATGCGCAGGAAGCCCGCACACTGCTCAAAGGCTTTTGGCCCAAGGCGGCTCACTTTCAGCAACTGCTGACGGTTCTGGAAGCGGCCATGCTCATCACGCCAGCCGACAATATTCTGCGCCATCATGCGCGTCAGGCCCGCCACACGGGTCAGCAGCGGCACCGAGGCGGTGTTGAGGTCAACGCCGACGGCATTCACGCAATCTTCCACTACCGCGTCGAGTTTCTTCGCCAGCTGGCTCTGACTGACGTCATGCTGATACTGACCCACACCGATCGATTTCGGGTCGATTTTCACCAGCTCTGCCAGCGGATCCTGCAAACGTCGGGCAATCGACACCGCGCCGCGCAGCGAAACATCGAGATCCGGGAACTCCAGCGCCGCCAGTTCAGAGGCCGAATAGACAGATGCGCCAGCTTCACTGACAATCACTTTTTGCGCCGTGACCTGCGGGAACTGCTGCTGCAGATCCAGGAAGAAGCGCTCAGTTTCACGTGAAGCGGTGCCGTTGCCAATTGCCACCAGCTCAACCTGATGCTTAATGCAGAGTGCCGCTACGGCGGCCGCGGCTTTCGCGGTCTGGCCGGTATGCGGATAGACGGTATCGGTCGCGACGACCTTGCCGGTGGCATCGACCACCGCCACTTTGACGCCGGTGCGCAGGCCCGGATCCAGCCCCATGGTGGCGCGCATACCGGCGGGAGCGGCCATCAGCAGATCGTGCAGGTTGCGGGCAAAGACGTTAATCGCTTCATCTTCTGCGCGTTCGCGCACCGTGCCCATCAGCTCCGTTTCCAGATGCAGCATCACCTTGATGCGCCACGTCCAACTCACCACCGCTTTACGCCAGCTGTCGGCAGGAGCGTTATTCAGGCGCAGGTTCAGGTGCTCAGCAATCAGCGTTTCGCCGTGGCTCTCACGCGGTGCTTCATCAAACTGCGGATCGGCATTCAGCGACAGTTGCAGCACGCCTTCGTTGCGGCCACGCAGCATCGCCAGCGCACGGTGCGACGGCACGCCGCTGAGCGCTTCGTGGTGATCAAAGTAGTCGCGGAACTTCGCGCCCGCTTCCTCTTTGCCTTCCACCACGCGTGACACCAGATGGGCATTTTTCCACAGGTAATTACGCACCTTCGCCAGCAGCGCGGCATCTTCAGCGAAACGCTCCATCAGAATGTAGCGGGCACCATCCAGCGCGGCACGGACGTCGGCGACGCCTTTGTCGGCATCGACATACTGTTCGGCAAGCTGCTCAGGAATGTGAGACGGCTCCTGCCACAGCGTCTCCGCCAGCGGCTCCAGACCCGCTTCGATAGCGATCTGTCCACGCGTCCGGCGTTTCTGTTTGTAGGGCAGGTAGAGGTCTTCAAGCTCGGTTTTGCTGAGGGTGGTGTTGATCGCGCGGGCGAGGTCGTCAGTGAGTTTCCCCTGATCGTCAATCGACTTCAGAATCGACTGGCGTCGCTCTTCAAGTTCACGCAGATAGCTGAGGCGGGTTTCCAGCTGGCGCAACTGGGTATCATCCAGCCCGCCGGTGACCTCTTTACGATAGCGTGCGATAAACGGCACGGTATTCCCTTCATCCAGCAGGCGAACGGCGGCGTCAACTTGCTCTGGACGCGCCTGGAGCTCACTGGCAATTATCTGGCTCAGAACTTTCATCATCAGGATTGTCTTGCTTTCCGGGTTGAGAAATAGCCGACAGTTATACGGATTGATGGTTAAAATTGCCAGAGACGCGGGCGGCTTTCAGCGATAATCTGAAGGGTTATTGCGGGTAGTCAATCGCGTTGATATACCACAGTGCCGGCCCCACTGGCGTCTCGACGGTGGCGGCATCGCCGACCTCTTTTTTCAGCAGCGCCCGCGCCATGGGCGAGTCGATGGAGATGTAATCTTTGCGGCCAAAAATCTCATCGTAGCCCACAATGCGGAAGCGTTTTAGGTCGCCCTCATCGTTTTCAATTTCCACCCAGGCGCCAAAGAAGACTTTGCCATCCTGCTGGGGTGAATAGTCAACGATACGCAGCTGTTCAAGACTTTTGGTCAGATAGCGAACGCGACGGTCGATTTCACGCAGCCGTTTTTTGTTGTACTGATAATCGGCATTTTCACTGCGATCGCCAAGACTTGCAGCCCAGGTGACTTTTTTTGTCACTTCCGGTCGCTCTTCACGCCAGAGATAGTCGAGTTCTGCTTTCAGCTTATCGAAGCCTTCGCGGGTAATGAGTCGGGTTTTCATGCTATACCGGCCAGAGAGATCCAAAGAAGAACAGTGTAAGACAAAGGGGGCGCGGCAAAAAAGGGCGGGGAAAGGGTTTTTAAAGGCTAAAAACCCACGTTGACTTCCCCGGCGGCGAAAGGGTTGGTGCTGAACAACAATCTGAAGCCAGTAATCTGAAGCTGTAAAAGAAGTCGTGATACTTATTTACCGGCGTGAGTCGCCGTGGTGGTCGATGTACCGGTGCTGTGACCGTCACCGCCGCCGCCGCCCATGGTGGCCAGCGCAACGCCCAGCAGGGCTGCGACTGCGCCAACACCGATAGCGTTAGAGTTACCTTGTGCTGTGGTGGTTGCCGCTGCGCCAGCTGCTTCACCGGTGGCTGTGGCAGCATAAGCTGGAGTGACGCTGCTTAATGCCAGCGCGCTCAGCAGTAAAATTGTTTTTTTCATTGTGTGTAATCCCCGTTGAGACATCGAATGTTGCCTGAGCAGTCTGGTTGAAAACGGAGAAGGCGAAAAGTTGGCTTTACTGATTGATTTAACGGACTTTAATTTCAACTGGTCTTGCTGGTGGAACCGCTGAAACTAATCCGAGAGGAGAGTGGGGCGTTACGCAGGTTTGCTGGAATATTATGCTGCCTGACTGCTGTTGAGGTAGATTATCTGGAGCTTATCCAAAGTGATGGCTGATCATTAAGTCAAATTGTCTGCTAACTTGCTGAATTCGTTCATCGAATAAAAACTGGCCCGCTTCTGACGCCAGCGATTCAGAGAAACAGAGCCGTTTTTTCAGATTTGCCGTAACAGGGGCCGGGCAGCGCCAGACGCGTTAAAACTGACCCGAAATCGCCTTAAATCAAATATAAGCTCCTGTTTAATATGCTTTGTAACAATTTTGGCTAGAATATAAACCATTAATGACTGTCACTATAAGGCATCTTTTTTTAACAATGTTGGCTCAGGCAATAGCGCCTTTGGGAGTTGAAAATGCAAGAGAACTACAAAATTCTGGTCGTCGATGATGATATGCGTCTGCGTGCACTGCTTGAACGCTATCTCACCGAGCAGGGCTTTCAGGTGCGCAGTGTCGCTAATGCCGAGCAGATGGATCGTCTGTTAACCCGTGAATCCTTTCATCTGATGGTGCTCGACCTGATGTTGCCAGGCGAGGATGGTCTCTCTATCTGCCGTCGTCTGCGCAGTCAGAGCAACCCGATGCCGATTATTATGGTGACCGCCAAGGGCGAAGAGGTGGATCGTATCGTGGGGCTGGAGATCGGCGCTGACGACTATATTCCTAAACCCTTTAACCCGCGTGAGCTGCTGGCGCGCATCCGTGCGGTGCTGCGCCGTCAGGCTAATGAACTGCCAGGCGCGCCTTCGCAGGAAGAGGCGATCATCGCCTTTGGTAAGTTCAAACTTAACCTCGGCACCCGCGAGATGTTCCGTGAAGATGAGCCGATGCCGCTGACCAGCGGTGAGTTTGCGGTGCTGAAAGCACTGGTCAGCCATCCACGTGAGCCGCTGTCTCGCGATAAGCTGATGAACCTGGCGCGTGGCCGTGAATACAGCGCCATGGAACGTTCGATTGACGTCCAGATCTCCCGCCTGCGTCGCATGGTGGAAGAGGATCCTGCGCATCCGCGTTATATCCAGACCGTCTGGGGTCTGGGCTACGTCTTTGTGCCGGACGGCAGTAAAGCATGAAGCGACTGCGCTTCTCGCCTCGCAGTTCGTTTGCCCGCACCCTTCTGCTGATCGTTACCCTGCTGTTTGTCAGCCTGGTAACGACCTATCTGGTGGTGCTGAACTTCGCCATTCTTCCCAGCCTGCAACAGTTCAATAAGGTGCTCGCTTACGAAGTTCGTATGCTGATGACCGATCGGTTGCAGCTGGAAGATGGCACGCAGCTGGAAGTTCCACCGGCGTTTCGCCGGGAAATCTACCGCGAACTGGGGATCTCGCTCTACACCAATGCAGCAGCAGAGGAGAGCGGATTACGATGGGCGCAGCACTATGAATTCCTGAGCGAGCAGATGGGCCAGCAGCTTGGCGGTCCCACCGATGTGCGGGTTGAGGTTAACAAAAACTCGCCCGTCGTCTGGCTGAAAACCTGGCTGTCGCCCGATATCTGGGTGCGGGTGCCGCTGACTGAGATTCATCAGGGCGACTTCTCGCCGCTGTTCCGCTACACCCTGGCGATTATGCTGCTGGCGATTGGCGGTGCCTGGCTGTTTATCCGCATCCAGAACCGCCCGCTGGTGGATCTGGAGCACGCCGCCCTGCAGGTCGGGCGCGGGATTATTCCGCCGCCGCTGCGCGAGTATGGCGCGTCAGAAGTGCGATCGGTGACCCGCGCCTTTAACCAGATGGCGGCCGGGGTGAAGCAACTGGCAGATGACCGCACGCTGTTAATGGCGGGCGTCAGCCATGATTTGCGAACGCCGCTGACCCGTATTCGTCTCGCCACCGAGATGATGAGCGAGCAGGATGGCTACCTGGCCGAATCGATTAATAAAGATATCGAAGAGTGCAACGCCATTATCGAACAGTTCATCGACTACCTGCGTACCGGTCAGGAGATGCAGACTGAGCGCGCCGACCTTAACAGTGTGCTGGGCGAAGTGGTGGCCGCTGAAAGCGGCTATGAACGTGAGATCGAAAATGCGGTGATGCCGGAAGAGTTAATGCTGGATATCAACCCGCTGTCGATTAAACGGGCACTGGCTAACCTGGTGGTCAATGCCGCGCGATATGGTAATGGCTGGATCAGGGTCAGCAGCGGACGGGAACTGCATCGTGCCTGGTTCCAGGTGGAAGATGATGGACCTGGCATCAAGCCGGATCAGCTGGCGCATCTGTTCCAGCCCTTTGTGCGCGGCGACAGCGCCCGCAGCACCAGCGGTACCGGTCTGGGCCTGGCGATCGTGCAGCGTATTATTGATGCTCATCAGGGCTCGCTGGAGATTGGCGAGAGCGAACGCGGCGGTTTACGCATTCGTGCCTGGTTGCCGTTAGTGGAAAGCATGGCGCTGAGCCACAACAACGGCAGCAACAGCGTGTCGGGATGATAAAAACGGCGCGGCAGTTTCATTGCCGCGCCGCTTCTTTTAGCGTTGCGGGCCAGCTTTCACCAGCGCAGCACCTGCGGCGTTATCCGTGTACTTGTCGAAGTTATCAATAAAGCGCTGCGCCAGACCTTCGGCGGCGGCGGTCCACTTCTCCTCACTCTCCCAGCTACGACGCGGATCGAGCGTATCACTATCCAGTTCGCCCAGCGTAACCGGCATCTGCAGATTAAAGATCGGCAGCGTTTCCATCGGCGCATTATCCAGCTCACCCGCCAGAATGGCATTGATAATGGCGCGGGTATTCTTCAGTGAGATGCGTTTGCCGCTGCCGTTCCAGCCGGTATTGACCAGATAAGCCTGCGCACCGGACGCCCCCATCCGTTTCACCAGCACTTCCGCATACTGCGTCGGATGCAGCATCAGGAACGCCGCGCCGAAACAGGCGGAGAAGGTGGGGGTCGGCTCAGTGACGCCACGCTCGGTCCCCGCCAGTTTGGCGGTGAAACCTGACAGGAAATGATACTGCGTCTGCTCCGGTGTCAGACGTGAAACCGGTGGCAGCACGCCAAACGCATCGGCGGTCAGGAAAATCACTTTCTTCGCGTGGCCCGCTTTTGAGACCGGCTGCACGATATTGTCGATGTGATTGATCGGATAGGAGACGCGGGTGTTTTCGGTTTTGCTGCCGTCGTCGTAATCGACGCTGCCATCTTCGCGGACCACCACATTTTCCAGCAGCGCATTGCGGCGAATGGCGCGGTAGATCTCCGGCTCAGCCTGCTCAGAGAGGTTGATGGTTTTGGCGTAACAACCGCCCTCGAAGTTAAACACGCCATCATCGTCCCAGCCGTGCTCATCGTCACCGATCAGCTGGCGGTCAGGATCGGTAGAGAGTGTGGTTTTACCGGTGCCCGAGAGGCCAAAGAAGACCGCCACATCGCCCGCTTTACCCACGTTTGCTGAGCAGTGCATTGAGGCGATGCCTTTCAGCGGCAGCAGGTAGTTCATGATGGCGAACAGACCTTTCTTCATCTCGCCGCCGTACCAGGTTCCGCCAATCAGCTGCATGCGTTCAGTCAGATTGAAGGCGACAAAGTTTTCAGAGTGAAGACCCTGCGCCTGCCAGTCTGGATTGGTGCATTTGGCGCCGTTCATCACCACAAAGTCGGGAGTGAATTCGGCCAGTTCAGCGTCGTCAGGCTGGATGAACATGTTTTTCACGAAGTGTGCCTGCCAGGCCACTTCGGTGACAAAACGTACGCTCAGACGGGAATCGGCATTGGCACCACAGAACGCATCCACCACAAACAGGCGCTTGCCGGAAAGCTGGCGGGTGACGCAGCTTTTCAGCGCGTTCCAGGTCTCCTGCGACAGGGGCTGATTGTCGTTTTTGCCGGTGCCCTGGTCGTTCCACCACAGGGTATCGCGCGTGGTGTCGTCACGCACAATGTACTTATCCTTTGGCGATCGCCCGGTGAAAATCCCGGTGTCTACTGCAATCGCGCCGCTCTGCGTCAGGGTGCCACGAGCAAAACCTTCGAGGTCCGGGCGCGTCTCTTCCTGAAAAAGCGTGTCGTAATCAGGGTTGTAAACCACTTCCGTGGTATCCACGATGCCCAAAGCGGCAAGGTCTTGCGAGGTCAGGCCGTTAACGCGCATTTTACTGCTCCTTAAATCGGTGTCTGTTCTGCAAAGCAGAGATAGGTTGGGATCGTGCCACCGGCTGTTGTATCGGGTGCGGCAAATCACTGACAGTCGACTGCGCTTCGTCACGACAGCCTGCAAAGATCACCGGGCAATTCAGGGCATCTGCCTCTGACTTCCGGGCGTTTGCACGATCGCGCGCAGTTTACTCTTCTGCGTTAAGGGAAAAAGGGCAGTGATCTAAAAATGCGACTCAGGGCGCGTTAAGGCTATGTTTCGAACGTTTAAAAGATGTTATGAAAGTAAAAAAAGATAATTTGTCTGAAAAATTATGGGGATAGGCATGGGCGGCGGGGAAGGGGCGGCAGAAGCCGCCCGATAAATCAGTGAAGCTGGTTATTATTCTCAAGGGAGTGGCTGCGAATACCGGCGATATCGACGGCGTCAAACACGTAGTTTGAGCCGCAATAGTCGCAGTGCATGTCGATTTTGCCATCTTCCGCGATGATCTCATCCACCTCTTCCTGCGGCAGCGTGGTCAGTACTTCGCCACAGCGCTCACGCGAGCAGGTGCATTTGTAGATCACCGGCTGCGGATCGTAGAGGGTGACCTCTTCCTGATGGTAGAGACGCCACAGCGCTTCATTCGCAGGCAGATCGATCAGCTCTTCCGTTTTAATGGTTTCGGTCAGCGTTGCCAGATGGTCGAAAACCTCTTTCTCCGTATCCTGCGCCGGCATCACCTGCAGCAGAATACCTGCGGCGCCTTTGTCGCTGGTGCGGATAAACAGCCGCGTTGGCAGCTGCTCTGAGCGCATGAAGTAATCTTCCAGGCACTCCGCCAGGGTTTCACCTTCCAGTCCCACCACACCCTGATAACGTTCGCCCTTTTCAGGGGAAATGGTGATCACCAGATAGCCATTGCCCACCATGCTTTTCAGGGTACTGTCGTCCGGGATGTCGCCTTTGATGCGCGCTACGCCGCGCAGTTCCTGGTTGTTGTTACCGTTGATCACCGCCAGCGACAGCGGACCGTCACCCTGCAATTGCACGGTGATTTCGCCATCAAACTTCAGCGTGGCAGTCAGCAGGCTGGTGGCGACCAGCATCTCACCCAGCAGCGTTTTAACCGGTGCCGGATAATCATGGTTCTTTACGGTTTCACGCCAGGTGTCAGAGACGTTCACCAGCTCGCCGCGCACGGCGGCATTTTCAAACAGATAACGGTGCAGTTGATCCTGGGCTGACATATTTTTTCTCTCACTGGTACGGGGCGATGGCGCGTCAGCTAAGACGGCGTTATTCATCGCCCGATAATTTAAACTTCATCAAATCGCGACGCTCTTTTTTGTCAGGTCGCCGATCGGGATGGGGCATAGTCAGCGCATTCATTTTGCGCGCCTGCGCCATTTTTTCGCGTTTTTCAATGCTGGCATCGGTTTCGCGATAGAGCTGCTGGGCCTCGCTGGCGGGACGGCGCTGAGCGCTGATGTCCGCCACCACCACGGTGCGTTCATCGTTGCCCTGACGCAGTGTCAGTTCCGCATTCAGCTCTACCACCTTGCCGGGTTTGCTGCGCTGGCCGTTGTAATGCACTTTGCCGCCTTCAATCATCTCCCGCGCAATCGCCCGGGTTTTGTAAAAGCGCGCGGCCCACAGCCACTTGTCGAGGCGTACCTCTTCGCTGCTTTTCTCTTTCTTCATTGCTGCTCCTGACTCAGATCAGCGTCCGGTAGTCGCCGGTGGCGCGATGACGCTGAAAGATTTGCTCAGGGCGACCCGAATCGGGGTTCTTTACGCCTAAGCACTCGCCGATGCCCCATGACGTCGCAGCATCCAGAATCACTTCGCTATCATCGATAAACAGCGTGCGCGGCGCAGAAATGCCGGTGTGCTGTTGTACCGCCTGCCATAAACGTTGGTCTTCTTTCGGATACCCAAAGGTATGGGTGGAAAGTAATAAATCAAGGTGCGGCGCTAAACCTGTCTGCGCCAGTTTGACGTCCAGATTGTAAGGATGCGCGTTGGTCAGCAGGATAGTGGACTTGCCGGCACGGCGCAGAGCCTGCAAAAAAGGCAGCGTATCGTCACGCAGCGCAATCCGGCTGCGCATCGCCCAGGTCATGGCACGGATGTCCAGCGCCAGCGCTTCTGCCCAGTAATCCAGACAATACCAGTTTAGCGTATGGGCGACGGCCTGATACTTTTCCGCGATGATCGCTTCGGCTTCCGCCCGGGTGATGCCGCGTTGCTGACTGAGTTGTTCAGGCACATGCTCCAGCCAGAAGTGGCGATCAAATGCCAAATCCAGCAGCGTGCCATCCATGTCGAGCAGCACGGTATCAATCTCAGACCAGTTGAGCATGCGGATGTTTCACCCTGTAAAAAAACCGGGCGACAGGGTAGCACAGAAGGGCAGGGCTCAGAATATCGGGCGCACGCTCTGCAAAGTGCCGAGGTTATGATTGAAACACTTGTCGTAGTAGTGCTGGATATCGATCATGCGCTGGCGATTGAGGTGCATACGGCGCAGCGCCAGTAACCCATTGATCACACCGCAGGTTAACAGCACCAGCAGCAGCAATACGGTGCCGAGATAGCGCCATTGCGCCATGGCATCCGGTTCATTGTGCAGCACAATGTGACGCGTGCCGTTGGCATCCGTTGAAATGCTGGTGATGATGCCGCTGGCGCTGAAAGGCGTATGCAGCAGCATGGCGGAGATACGTTGCAGTTCGCGCCACTGAGAGGGCGGATCGAGGTCAAACAGCGACACGGTTGGCTGAGGCTGATTCACCAGCTGGCGACCCTCGTCGCTGACGATCAGGAACCCCCCTGGCGGCGGGCTGTTAAGATTTTCTGCCGCACGACGGGTTTCGCGGAAAAAGAAGGTCGAGGTGGCGGTATTGACCAGGTTTTCCAGGGCTTCGGCACTGACCGGCCGCAGCAGCACATTCATGCCGTTTAGCTGGCCGGAATCTGCGCGACGCATCAGCGCTTCCCAGTCTTTGGCATTGCCCAGGTTCACCAGCGCATTTTTCAGGCGCATACAATCCTGTGGCTGATTACAGAGATCCTGCGTTTTCATCACCAGATCGGAGAAGTCATCCAGCAGGATCATGCCGGACTTCTGAATCGCGGAGGCCAGCTGCGGATTCAGTTTAGGATCGGTATTGGTTTCCGGATGCAGCTGCTTTGTGGTGGTCTCCAGCAGAGCAGCGGCTTTATCAATAATGTCCGATTGTGGCTGCGGCAACGGCGTGGCGTTATTCCAGTAGACCGCCGAGCAGTCGAACGGCATGAAGGCGTAACTTCGGTTGCTCTGATAGTTGTCCGGCACCGAACACATGCCGGTACCGCTCACTTTGAGGTTGTCGCCAATATTCAGGGGCACGCTGCTGAGTTTATCGACGCTGCTGACCTCCAGGCTGTCGGTGCCCCTGGCCCAGGCCAGACTGAGCTTGATCGGCATGCCGAGCGGGATCCAGGTGACCAGCATGGTCAGCACCATCAGTGAACCACAGGCCAGCACCACGTTTTTCCGCCAGCGCTGAATAGGGAAGTTTTTGACTTCATCCTGCAGCGACAGGAAGCGACCCTGACGCACCACCTGACGGTTAAGGTAGATCTCCACATCCGTCACCTGTCCGAGATCGTGCGCGACATAAGGCTGCCAGTGTGGTGGATAGGCGAGGTCAATAATCCCCAGTGTGATATTGCTCTGCTCCTGGTTCGATTCGCTGAACAGGCCCCAGCGCTTTGGCGCGCCGCGCAGGCAGTGTATGTCACGCAGGCCGCGCTCACCCGGAATGCGGTAGAGCAGCCACAGGCTGGCGGCAATCATGACTGCACCCGTCAGCACCAGCCAGATCATCAGCGTTGCGGGGACTAACAGGCTGAAGAAGAAGAGTAAGAAGGCAAGAGAGATGAGCACCGCTTCACGCGTGCCATCTGGTCGCGACAGACGATACTCTTCCGGCGTCTCTTTGCGCACCTGCAGCAGTTCGACGTTTTCCGTTTCCGCTTTGCGGATAGAGGCGTTGGTCGACACCGGACGCATCAGCGTCGGCAGCGATTGCTGATCCACGGCGTAATCCACCAGCGAGTGGCCGTTCAGCGAGATCACCAGCGGAATAGATTGGGTGCGGATTAACTCAACGTAGTTTTCGTCGGCGATGTACTGCTCCCACAGCGGCGGCAGATGAACTTCAACTTCATCAAGGTAGTAGCGCCATTTATGGGGATCATCCGTAGAGAGTCCATAGCGGGTAATCGCACGGGTAACGGGGTAGACATTGTTGCTTTGTGCCGTCAGCGTCAGACGTTCGGACGCGCTGCGCTTATCGGTCGTCACCGTGGTACGGGGCTGCTTTTCCAGCGCGGCGACATACTTATCAACCGCCTCACGCTCCTGAGCAGAGAGTTTACGGCAGGGCGGACTGATAAATGGCAGAGGTTTCGCCAACGGCGGACGATGCCGCATAGCGTACCAGAACCCAATGCCTGCCAGGATTGAACAGGTCAGCACTATGGCCAGGATCATCAAGATTGTGCTCATGCTCTGCTCAATTCAGCCAAAATGCTGCCTTCACTTTAAACTTTCGCTTTCGGTTATGCTCACTATAAAAGAGGCATTCCGGAAGATTATATAACCCTGAGGAGTCAGACACCCGATGAAATAGTGCCAGCGTATATCTGATTAGCATTTGTTAAACCCTGCCTTGTCCGAATGGTAACCGGCTCAGACTGGATTAAATATCGGTATTATCTGAAACTTATCGCAGCATATTGACTAATGCAAATTTAGTCTTAAGTGATAACCAAAGGCTGTTATTCAATCGATGTAATCTGTGTAACGATAACGTGATTGTCTGACTGTCGCACAATTGCCTGTGGTTAGGTATGCTAATTCGCTCCAGATAGCCGGCGCAAAATAATTTGAGGCTGATATGAAAATTCCAAAAAAACCTGACATCCTCAATATCACCGCCGTGGCACGTTCACGGTTATTCACCATTGAATCGGTCGATCTGACTTTCAGCAATGGTGCGCATCGCGTTTATGAGCGGATGAAGCCCTCAGAGCGTGAAGCGGTGATGATTGTGCCGATTATTGATGACCATCTGATCCTGATTCAGGAGTATGCCGTCGGACTGGAAACCTATGAGCTTGGTTTCCCCAAGGGGCTGATCGATTCAGGTGAAACCGTGAATGAAGCGGCAGTTCGCGAACTGAAAGAAGAGGTCGGTTTTGGTGCCGATCAGCTGACAACGCTGGGCAAACTCACCATGGCGCCCTCCTACTTTTCCAGCAAAATGAACATTGTGGTGGCGGAAGGTCTCTACGCTGAAAAGCTGGAAGGCGATGAGCCGGAGCCGCTGATTGTCCACCGCTGGCCGCTGAGCGATATGATGTCGCTGCTGGATGAGCCCGATTTCCGCGAGGCACGTAATGTCAGTGCGCTGTTTATGGCGCGCGAATGGCTGGTGAAGCAGGGGCGGCTGAGTTACTGAGCGAGCGCATAAGTAAGGAAACGAGCCTGGTCAGCAGGCGCGTTTCGATTTTATTCTGCTCTTGCATTTTCCTGTATGGCTGATGCAGGCTTCAACAGTGGGGCGGTCAACAGATAAACCACGCATGCCACGAGAATCGAATTAAGTACCGGTACGCCGCGCTCAACCAACAGTCCGGTAGCTCCGCCCGCTGCACTGGCTATCAGCGCGGGCCAGCCGATAAGCTGAGACGTTGCCGGTAAGGAATTGCTGTTGCGGCTCAGCGCCAGCGTCTGGCGGTCAGTTTTCAGCACATAGTAGTCAATGATCATCACGCCCAGTACCGGCGGGAAGATGACCCCCAGAAGTTCCAGAAAATCGACAAAACGATCAAGAATCCCAAGAATTGAACAGAGTGTGCCGAGCATACCGAGCAGCAGCGTAATCACAGGATAACGCGGTTTATAGCCGGTTAAGCCTTCAATCGCATTGGCGATGCCCAGCGTTGACGAATAGAGATTCAGGTCGTTAATGCGCAGGGTAGAAAAGACCACAACCAGCAAACCCAGTGAGCTGGTAGTTTGAGTAATAATCGCGATGATGTCTGAGGTCTTCAGTTCTCTGGCAATCAGAATTGCCAGCCCATTAATCCCATATTCTCCCGCCAGAATGGTCAGCAGCGTAATGGCGAAGACATCTTTACCGTTACGTGAGAAACGCGTCAGGTCGGGAGTCATCAGACTGGCCAGGATTGCACCGCCAATTACCATGGTAATGGCGGCGCTCACGGTAATGGTTTCGCTCGCAATAACCGGCGGCGTCATCTGGCCAGACTGGCCGTGGAAAGCGTGTCAGAAAATCCAGCCGACCAGCATGATGAAGAGCGGAACCGCAATGCGTGCGGTAAAGCGCAGCGCCTTAAAGCCAAAGGTAACTAGTAAAGTCAACACGGCTCCTGAAAGCGCTGCCGACTCTGCAAAGCTAAGTTTGCCGTTCAGGGCATAGCTCAGCGATCGGGCGAAAACGGCATTCTGAATGCCGAACCAGCCCAGCAGGCTGACCGCGACCAGCAGACCAATGAACACTGAGCCGTGGCGACCAAAACCACACCAGCGAGCCAGCAGACTGCCCGGCAATCCCTCGCGCATCCCTGCATAGCCGAGCGCGAAGGTCAGCACGCCAAATAGCAGGCTGGCCAGAGTGATTGCGGTAAACGCCTCGCCCGGCGTCATACTGTTGCCCAGAACCGCGCCAAGCATAAACTGATCCAGCGCAGTCAGCATGCCCATATGCACAATAGCGACGCTAAGCAGTGAGAGCCTTTTATTTGCAGGTACAGGGCTCAGTGGATAATCATCAAATTTACTCAAAATATGGTTTCCTTACCGGTTTATATATAAATAACGCCTGTGCTGAGAAACCTCTCTGGCAGATAATTCTCCAGTGACTCCGCACGACAGTAGCTCTCAAATTGTTGTAGCGAATGCACCCCCGCTTTTTGATAAAGCGTGGTGATGCGGTTACCGATAGTTTTTACGCTGAGGTTGTAGATGCGGGCAATCTCTTTCGCGCTGAATCGCCGTAGCAACAGGAAAATGACATCCAGCTCGGCGGGGGTAAAAAGGGGGTGCTCAAGACGCGTCGTCAGTACAGAAGATTTTTTGGGATCGATAAAGCTCATTGCCGTAAGGTTATCCACCGGACGTGCATTCCAGATGCAGCCCAGCCACTGATTTCGGTTGTCGAAAACAGGGTATTTCTCGCTGATAAAAGGAGTGAGATAATTGTTGCCATACCAGTAGTGGGTTTCAATCACGGCCACGCTACTGTTATTCAATTTTACCTGTTGATCATGCTCGCAGAATTCATCGGCGCAATCACTCCAGCGCGTGGGGAACTCACTGTCTCTTTTTCCCTCAAATAAATAACTTTTAGGCGTAGCAGTATACATTTTTGCAGCTTCATTCATATAAAGATGCTGCGATGCGGCATTCTTAAAACCCCAGGGTGTCGGTAATAAATCCATGGTGGTGGCGAATGCAGAAATGAAATCATCAATACTACGGTATGGGCTGTCCATGGCCCCTCGCTGAAAGCATTCAGATTATAATCTTTTTGCCAGATAATAACGTGCGTAGCGCTGCGCATATCCATCCTGTTCGCCATAGACGCGATAACCCAGTTTTTCGTAAAAACCACGAGCCTGGAAACTTAACGTGTCAACGATGGACATATGGCAGCCTCGATTGCGCGCTTCTTCTTCCGCTGCATGCATAAGCTGACGTCCTGTGCCATGCAGGCGCCAGGCATCCTCTATCCATAAATAATGAATATCCAGCGTGCCACACCAGGTATGGGCTAACAGGCCACCCTGGATATTTTTCTGGTCGTCATACAGGATAACATTCAGCGTTTTCATATTGATGTCAGCAAAGCGTCCATTATGCTGCCAGAGTCGCTGAATAATATACTCTTCAGTTTTGGGGTCTTGCGTATGACACACTTTAATTTCCATATATAAAAGTATCCATAGGTGATTAAATCAAAATAGAGGATATCGGGCTTTCTATTCTTATCATGATGATAAGCGATGCGCAAGAGTTAATATCCCTCCTGTTATTAGGCGCAATTAATATTAAGATGGTTGTCGTTGTTCAGCTGATATGCCAATAACTATCTTTGCTGGCACCAGGGAAGACTAAGCTAATCATAGCGATATAATAACTATATTCTTTTTTAGGTTCACTTTCTGAATCGCTTCATACACATTGCTTTATATTATCTGACTGATTTAATGCCGATCGCTCAGGGTGATCGGCATTTTCCTCAGCAACAGATGATGATCTCTCTCCGGCTTTTACCTTACTTTTTTTCCATCCCAGTTGACTGAGTCGCTCAGGCACGAAAAGCATCGCGTGTTTCATCAGGATAAGCGGGCCAATAAAAAAGGCTGATCACTTCAGGTGACCAGCCTCAGATATTTCACATTGCAGATATCACATCAGAACAGCTCGTGACTTTCACCGTTATCCATAATGGTGGTACCCACATCATGAACCGAATATTCGGTTGGCTGGGTGCCATTGATGAAGTACTCCTGACGGGTGTTACCCCCTCCATTTGCCAGCTTGCCGGTGCTGCGATCGATCGTCACCGTGACCACACCATCCGGCGGCGTTAACGGCTGCACCGGTACGCCATCCAGCGCACTCTTCATGTACTCATCCCATGCCGGTTGCGCGCTCTTCGCACCGCCTTCATAGCCCGAAATCTGATCGGGAATGGCGCCGGAGAGCGTGCTGCGGCCCAGATTGCGGCGCGCATCATCAAAGCCGATCCAGACTGAGGTGACCACGCCAGGGCCGTAACCCGAGAACCAGGCATCTTTCGAGCTGTTAGTGGTACCGGTTTTACCGCCGATATCATTACGCTTAAGGTCACGCCCGGCACGCCAGCCTGTTCCCATCCAGCCCGGTTCGCCAAAGATGTTAGTGTTTAGCGCGCTCTTGATCAGGAAGGTGAGTGGGGTGTTGATCACGTGCGGCGCATATTGCTGCTCACCCTGTTGTGCCTGAGCGGGAACCTGCTCCAGTTCAGGCTGAGGAACGGCCTGATTCTGGTTGTTATTAGAGGCTGCAACGTTCTCGACGCTCTCTTCATTCAGGGCCAGCGCTTTTTTGGTCTCGCCGTAGATCACCGGCAGATTGCACTGCGGGCAGGCGATCTTCGGTTTCTCTTCAAATACGAGGCCGCCCTGTTCGTTCTCAATCCGGGTGATGAAGTAAGGATCGACCAGGAAGCCGCCATTCGCCATCACGGAGTAGCCGCGCACCACCTGTAACGGGGTAAACGAGGCCGCACCTAATGCCAGCGATTCGGTATGAACAATGTTCTGAGCCGGGAAACCAAAGCGCTGCAGATACTCAGCAGCGTAATCCACGCCCATCGCACGCATCGCACGCACCATCACCACGTTTTTCGACTGGCCTAAACCCTGACGCAGACGAATCGGACCATCGTAAGTTGGCGGTGAGTTCTTGGGACGCCAGTCAGCACCCGCACCCGCATCCCAGCGTGAAATCGGCACATCGTTAAGGATTGAGGCGAGCGTCAGCCCGCGATCCATTGCGGCGGTATAGAGGAAAGGCTTGATGTTAGAGCCGACCTGACGCAGCGCCTGGGTCGCACGGTTAAACATGCTCTGGTTAAAGGCAAAGCCGCCTACCAGCGCGCGCACCGCACCATCATTCGGATCCAGCGAGACCAGCGCCGAGTTCACATCCGGCACCTGGCCCAGCCACCACTCATCACCCACTTTGCGCACCCAGATCTGCTGGCCTGCCTGCAATACCTGCGTCACGCTTTTCGGCGTCGGGCCCTGCACGGTGTCAGACTTATAAGGACGCGCCCAGCGCACACCGGCTAATGCCAGCGACACATTGCTGCCATCTTTCAGCATCACCGTCGCTTCATCGCTGCGCGCTTCCGTTACGACTGCCGGATTGAGCGGACCATAGACCGGCAGCGTCTTCAGCGCTTTCTCAATCTTCGTCTGATCCCAGGCCGGTTCACCCACTTTCCACAGCACGCTGGTCGGGCCGCGATAGCCATGACGCATATCGTAGGCCATGACGTTATTGCGAACTGAGGTCTGCGCGGCTTCCTGCAGGCGACGGGTCACGGTGGTGTAGACCTTGTAACCGTCGGTGTAGGCATTCTCGCCGTAGCGTTTCACCATCTCCTGACGCACCATCTCGCTGAGATAGGGGGCAGAGAAAGCGATTTCCGGGCCGTGATACTTCGCGACCAGCGGCGTATTACGCGCCTCATCATACTGCTGCTGCGTGATGTAATGCTGATCCAGCATACGCGCCAGCACCACGTTGCGGCGCGACAGGGCACGACTCGGCGAGTAAAGCGGGTTAAAGGTGGAAGGGGCTTTCGGCAGACCGGCAATCATCGCCATCTCACTCAGCGACAGCTGGTCAACCGGCTTACCAAAATAGACCTGTGAGGCTGCGCCAACGCCATAAGCACGGTAGCCGAGGTAGATCTTATTCAGGTAGAGCTCAAGTATTTCATCTTTGTTCAGCAACTGCTCAATGCGGATCGCCAGGAACGCTTCCTTTATTTTACGCATCAGGGTGCGTTCCGGACTCAGGAAGAAGTTACGGGCCAGCTGCTGAGTGATAGTACTGGCACCCTGTGAGGCGTGACCGGAGACCAGCGCAACGCTGGCCGCACGGAAAATACCCACCGGATCAACACCATGGTGCTCATAAAAACGGCTATCTTCGGTCGCAATAAACGCTTTCACCATCACAGGTGGCACTTGCTGCAGAGTCAAAGGAATACGGCGCATTTCGCCATACTGGGCGATCAGATCGCCATCGGCGCTGTAAACCTGCATAGGGGTTTGCAGACGCACATCTTTCAGCGTGTTTACGTCGGGCAGCTGTGGCTCTATGTATTTGTATAAACCATAAATCGAGCCAGCTCCCAACAGGATGCAACACACTGCAAGGATCAATAAATACTTTACGAACTTCACCTGGAATTTCCCATCTGTTGTCGTTTGAGCAGTTTATAAACAACCGCGCGGTAGTATAAAGGCAAGCCAGACGCTTTGATATGTCCATTTTCCCGGACGATAAGGAGATCGCGCGTATGGCTTTTCATACCTGGCAAATTGGGCTGGATATTCAGAATAGGCAGATTTGCGCCCTGGCCCTCCAGCCTCGTCGTGATGGCTGGCAGCTACGCCACTGGTGGCAGCAGCGGCTGCCGCAAGATACGTTAAGAAACGGCGTGCTGCAATCTTCGCCTGAATTACTGGCGGCCTTAACGGCCTGGCGTCAGCGGTTGCCACGCCGTTATTCGCTGCGGGTCGGATTGCCTGCCCAGCTGGTGCTGCAGCGCCAGCTTCCCCTGCCTGCGCAGTCGCTGAAGGAGCCCGCGCTGGGGCACTACGTGCAGGCGGCCGCGCGCCGTCTCTTTCCGCTGGAGCCCGCTGCGCTGGCGCTGGATTACCGGCCGGATGAGCAGAGCGGGCAGCTCTGCGTCACGGCAGCGCGGCTGGAGATTATCGACCAGTGGGCGGCACCCCTGTTGCAGGCGGGTTTAAAGCCGCAGGTGTTCGAACTGACCACCGAGGCGCTGAAGCGGTTAGCCCGGCAGGCAGCGCTGCAGGACGATGCGGTACTGGTTCTGCAGCAGGATAACCGCTGGCTCTGGAGCGATGCGCACACCGCTGCTGACACAGGCGAAGCCGCCACGCTGGAGGCACTGCAACGGCAGGCCTTTCCCGGGGCGCGTTCTGTCGCCTGGTGTACCGCAGAGCAGACGCCGTTGCCCGCAGACGTTAGCGCGTTTTCCCCTTTTGATCTGTTTCGTTATAAGCAGCCACCTTTGCCGGAGAATCCGGGCGCTTTTGCGCTGGCGGCCGGGCTGGCGCTGCGCGACGGAGATGAGTGATGGTCGCGGTTAATCTGCTGCCCTGGCGGCAGCGCCGTCGGCAACAGCAGCGGCGACAGAGCCTGGTCGTGCTGTCACTGGCGACTGGCGCCCTGTTACTGGTGGTGATGCAGCAAACCTGGCGGATACAGCAGACGCGTCAGCAGGTGGCGCAGGCGAGCAGGACGCAGCAGCAGGCGCTGGAAAGCCTTGGGCAGCAGTTAGCGCAACAGAAGCAGTTACTGGAGCAGCTCGCAGTCGTGCAAAAACAGCAGGCGAAGCATCGCCAGCAGGCTGCACAACTGGCCGCCTGGCAGCAGTTCTGGCTCGATTTACCCGCGTTGCTGCCCGACACCGCCTGGCTGACCCGGCTGGAAAAGCGCGACAACCGTCTGACACTGGAGGGGCAGGCACAGGATATGGCGGCAGTCCGACAGTTCCGCCAGCAATTAACCACTGTGGCCCTGTTTGGTCTGGTGAAGCAGGGCGGGGTTAAGCGTCAGGCTGATGGCCATTATCGGTTTTCACTGCGGGCAGAGATGCAGGAGGTGAACAGTGAGTGAATGGTGGGAGCGCTGGTGGCAGATGGCCGCTATTGCGCGCTATGGCTTGCTCGCCGCACTCTTATCCGGTCTGCTGCTGCTCTTCTGGATCCTGTGGTTACGGCCACAGCAGCAGGCGCTCATTGCTGAACAGCAGACGCTGTTGCAGTTGACCCGCACTCTGCAGCTGCGCCAGCACCAGTGGCGTCAGAACCCTGATAATGCGCAGTTGCAGGCGCAGCTGCAGTCGATGCAGATCGCGAGATCAGCATCTGCATCGGGCCGTGCAGTGGAAGAGATCCTGGCGGCACGCCGTAGCCAGCTTGAAGAGTGGCAGCCGGACGCCCCCTCACGCATGCTGACGCTGCATCTGCAGTGGCCGGCGTTCCAGTCGCTTTTTGCCGAGCTTGCCCAGGCCTCCGCACCGTTTCCGGTGCATTTCCAGCTGCTGGCGCAGCCGCAGTACCTGGTGGCTCAACTCTGGCTGGAACCTGACGATGCGCCATAGTCTGCTGATTTTACTGTTGTGCTGTGGCGGCGTACTGGCGCGCGATCCGTTCCGGCCTGTAGCCGGTTCCGTCTGTGAGGCGTCAGTGGAACCGCTCACCGGCTGGCGTCTGCAGGGGATCATTGGCCGGGAGGCGCATTTCCATGCCTGGCTGCTGACCCCGCAGGGAGAGAGTATTACGGCCCGCACCGGTAAGCCATTTCCATTCGCACCCTGGCAACTGGCGGAGATGACCCGCCGCAGCCTTACCTTAGCGGTGCCTAATAGCTGCAACGCACAACAGGCCGTATTTTATTTAAAAGGACGTTCGCATGATAAGGATAACCACTCTGCTGCTGCTACTAAGCTGCCTGCCGCCGGTTCACGCCGCTGATGAGGAACCTCTCAGTCTGACTTTTGATAACGCCCCGGTAGAGCGTATTTTGCAGGCGCTGGCTGACTATCAGCAGATCAATCTGATGATTGCGCCAGAGGTTGAAGGTTCGTTATCGCTGCGGCTGGATAACCTGCCCTGGCATCAGGCGCTGGACCTGGTGGCGCGAATGGCAAAGCTGACGCTGGTTGAACAGGATAATGTCCTGCTGGTCTATCCGGAAAGCTGGCAGCAGGCTCAGCAGCAGGCACGTGAGGCTGAGAAGCAGTCGCAGTTGCAGCAGGTTCCTTTGCAACAGCGCGCTGTGATATTGCGTTATGCCAGCGCCAGCGAGGTATATGCCAGCCTGCTGAGTGAGCGTCAATCGCTGATGACACCGCGCGGTAGCGTGACGGTCGACAAACGCACCAACGCATTGTTACTGCGCGATAGTGCGGCGGCTTTAAAAGAGACGGAGCGCTGGATACGGGCGCTGGATCTGCCACTGGAACAGATTGAACTGTCAGCCCACATCGTCACTATCAGCGAGGAGCATCTGCAGGAGCTGGGCGTGAAGTGGGGATTGCAGGCGGGGGACGCCGCCGTAACGGATATTCTGCATCATCCCCGGCTGGATGTTCCGCTTGCGGTGAGTTCACCCGGCATCAGCGTGGGTATGGCGCTGGCGCGCATCGGGGGGCAGCTTCTGGATCTGGAGTTAAGTGCGCTGGAGCAGGAGAACCAGATTGAAATCATCGCCAGTCCGCGCCTCTTTACCTCACATCAGCAGACCGCTTCGATTAAGCAGGGCACAGAAATTCCTTATGAAGTGTCGGCAGGAAACAGCGGGGCCACCAGTATTGAGTTTAAAGAAGCGGTACTGGGTATGGAGGTGACACCGACGATTTCCGGCAATGGCCGCATCCAGCTGAAGATCCATATCAGTCAGAATATGCCGGGTCGCAGCATCAGAACCGGCGATAGCGACATATTATCCATCGATAAACAGGAAATTGAGACTCAGGTCACGGTCAGTGACGGGCAAACACTGGCGTTAGGCGGTATCTTTCAGCAGCAGCGCACCCGCGGACAGAATCAGGTGCCGCTACTGGGAAATGTGCCGCTGATTGGCGGGTTGTTTCGCCAGCAATCTGATCAGCGCAAAAAAAGAGAGCTGGTGATCTTCATTACGCCGCGATTGGTCAGGGAAGCAGCGCTTACGGCTGGATAAAACGGAAAATGCGTCCCTTAAGGCCATCTGCGTTGACGCAGGAGAGGAATTAGCTTACAAGGTTTAGCGATTTTCAATACGGTGTAACCGTCTATGCTGGGTAAATCCCGGCAAACAGATCAGAAAACTCCTCTGTACGCAGCGTTGTAAAGACGCAGCGCTGGCGCGTTACAGTTTCGCGAACACAGGCCAATTCAGAAATGGATGTGCTGAAGGCAATATAATCGGTTGCCAAACAGCCTTGAGTGTTGAGATAATTTTTCATCTGACTCTTGCTAACGCTCATGAGGTCTCAGTTCCTGTCCCGCCAGCAAATGCTGAACGCGGGGTATCATTAACGAATTCTTAGTAATACCGACAAAATGGCAGAGAAACGCAATATCTTTCTGGTTGGGCCGATGGGTGCCGGCAAAAGCACTATTGGCCGTCAGTTGGCTCAGCAACTCAACATGGAGTTCTTCGATTCCGATCAGGAAATTGAGCGACGCACCGGAGCGGATGTGGGCTGGGTTTTTGATGTCGAAGGCGAAGCTGGCTTTCGCGATCGCGAAGAAAAAATCATTAACGAACTGACCGAGAAGCAAGGCATCGTCCTGGCGACAGGCGGTGGTTCCGTCAAATCCCGGGAAACGCGTAATCGTCTCTCCGCCCGCGGTGTTGTGGTTTATCTTGAAACCACCATCGAGAAGCAACTGGCGCGCACCCAACGTGACAAAAAACGTCCGTTGCTGCAGGTGGATTCACCGCCGCGTGAAGTGCTCGAAGCGCTGGCTGGCGAACGTAACCCGCTCTACGAAGAGATCGCCGATGTAACCATTCGCACAGATGATCAGAGTGCGAAAGTGGTGGCGAATCAGATTATCCACATGTTGGAAAAAAGTTGATCCAACGTTCGAAGGCTCCTTAACAGGTATCGGGCATCATGGAGAAGATCACCGTCTCACTGGGGGAACGCAGTTACCCCATCACTATCGCTGCCGGACTGTTTAACGATCCGGCTTCTTTTTGGCCGCTAACCGCGGGCGAAAACGCCATGGTGGTGACAAACCAGACGCTGGCTCCGCTTTATCTTGACCAGCTGACGGCGCTGCTGACGGCGGCAGGTGTAAAAGTGGATCAGGTGATCTTACCCGACGGCGAGCAATATAAGACGCTGGCCGTGATGGATCAGGTTTTTACCGCGCTCCTGCAAAAGCCGCACGGTCGTGATACGACGCTTATCGCCTTAGGCGGCGGCGTCATTGGCGATCTTACCGGTTTTGCTGCGGCCAGTTATCAGCGTGGCGTACGCTTTATTCAGGTACCGACCACCTTACTGTCGCAGGTCGACTCTTCGGTTGGCGGCAAAACGGCCGTTAACCATCCGCTGGGCAAAAACATGATCGGCGCGTTTTATCAACCCGCGTCAGTGGTGATTGATACTGCCTGTCTGCAGACGCTGCCCGCGCGTGAACTGGCGTCGGGTCTGGCGGAAGTGATTAAGTACGGCATCATCCTCGACGGTGCGTTTTTCCAGTGGCTGGAGCAGAATCTTGATGCCCTGCTGGCGCTGGATGAACAGGCGCTGGCGTACTGCATTCGTCGCTGCTGTGAACTGAAAGCCGAAGTCGTGGCCGCCGATGAACGTGAAAACGGTCAGCGGGCGTTGCTGAATCTGGGCCATACTTTTGGTCATGCGATTGAAGCACACATGGGCTATGGCAACTGGCTGCACGGTGAAGCGATTGCAGCGGGCATGGTGATGGCGGCACGCACGGCTGAACGCCTGGGGCAGTTCCAGGCACAGGAGACGGACCGCATTATTGCTCTGTTCCTGCGTGCCGGTTTGCCGGTACATGGGCCGGAGGCGATGAGTGCGGAGATGTATCTGCCGCACATGATGCGCGATAAGAAAGTTCTGGCGGGCGAATTGCGGCTGGTACTCCCGCTGTCGATTGGCCGCTCTGAAGTGCGTGGTGGCGTGGCACATGATATGGTGCTGGCTGCAATTAATGATTGTCAGCAATCCTGAGATTAAGCAGTTGAGTGGTGACGCGGCGCGCAGGGTGCGCAGTGCGGAATGCCGCTTTACGGAGGAGGCAAAATGGATGAGTTTAAACCGGAAGATGAGTTAAAACCTGACGCCAGCGATCGCCGTCCCTCGCGCCCTCGTAAGTCGTCTCCCGCAGCCAAAATACCGGTTTCGCGCCAGCGCATCATGATGGGTGTCGGGATCCTGGTTCTTTTGTTACTGGTACTGGGTATTGGTTCGGCGCTGAATGGCCCGGATGAGAAAAAACCTGCTACTGCGGGCAATACGCCTGCCGCTGGCGGCGGTTCCGGCAGCGAGAAGAACATCGACCTGGCTGGCTCCTCTTCTATGTCAGGTGGACAGACGACGCCGAATGGCGGGCAGAGCACGCCAGCTACCAGCGAAAATAACGCGGCGACCAGCGGTAATGCTGCGTCTGACCCGCAGCGCGACGTCTCAATGCCGCCTGTGGCTTCAACGCCTACGCAGGCTGCCCCTGTTGAGACGCCAGCAAATCAGCAGCGTGTCACGCTGCCGGGCGATCTGAACAGCGCGCTGAGTAATCAGCAGCAGCAGGTCGACAGTGCCGCGATGGGCACGCAGGGTGGCAGTTCACTGCCAACAGCGCCTGCCACGGTCAGCGGCAATGCCGGAACGGCTGCGAATCCGGTTACGGCCCCTGCAGGCCGTCAGACGCCAAACAAATCAAACGCTTCTGCCCGTCCGGCGCACGATTCATCGCATAAAACTGCTTCGAAGCCTGCAACCCGTGACAGCAAAACACATACCACGCCAGCACGTACGCCAGCCCCTTCTGCTGCGGCGGCAGGCAGCAGTTCAGCCAGCAAATCATTACCAGGCGGCAGCTATACCCTGCAGCTGAGCGGTGCATCGAAGGCGGAAAGCCTGAATGCCTGGGCTAAGCAGCAGAATCTGAGTGGGTATCACGTCTACAAAACCACCCGTAACGGTCAGTCGTGGTACGTGCTGGTGAGTGGTTCCTATGCCACACCGGCTGATGCCAAACGCGCGGTAGCTTCACTGCCTGCCGAAGTGCGTGCGAAGAACCCGTGGGTTAAACCAGTAAGCCAGGTGAAGAAAGAAGCCAGCCAATAGCGGATGTGGGGCCAGTTTCTGGCCCCGTTTTAAGCGCAGATCTGCTGTCGGTCCAGCCACAGCCTCACAATAAGATGTAATAACCACGACAGCATGAAAAAAAATCGCGCTTTCCTGAAATGGGCAGGGGGAAAATTTCCCTTAGTAGAAGAGATCCATCGCCATCTGCCGCAAGGCGACTGTCTGGTAGAACCCTTTGTTGGCGCGGGTTCGGTGTTTCTGAACACTGAATTTGATCGCTACCATCTGGCTGATATCAACAGTGACCTGATTAATCTCTATAACATTGTTAAAACGCGCACGGCGGATTTCATCCGTGACGCGCAGCTGCTGTTTACGCCGGAAAGTAACAACGAGATCTGTTATTACCAGCGTCGCACCGAATTTAACACCAGCACCGACGCCTACCTGCGCGCGCTGTTGTTCCTCTATCTGAACCGTCACTGTTACAACGGCCTCTGTCGCTATAACCTGCGTGGCGAGTTCAACGTGCCGTTTGGCCGCTATCGCAAACCCTACTTTCCTGAAGCAGAACTGTTATGGTTTGCCGAGCGTGCGCAAAAAGCGACGTTTGTCTGTGAATCGTACGATGTTACCCTGACCAATGCCGGTAAAGGCTCGGTAGTCTATTGCGATCCGCCTTATGCGCCGCTGTCGGCAACGGCCAATTTCACGGCTTATCACACCAACAGCTTCAGCCTGCGTGAGCAGGAGAACCTGGCGGCGTTAGCGGCAAAGCTGGCTTCGTCGGAGGACCGGATTCCGGTACTGATTTCTAACCACGACACTGCACTGACGCGTTTATGGTATCAGGATGCAGAGTTACATGTGGTCAAAGCCCGGCGTTCTATCAGCCGAAGCATAACGGGTCGCACCAAGGTCGACGAACTGCTGGCACTTTATAGCTAGTCTGTTTCGTCCGCGACCAACGCATTACGCCAGCCTGCGTGCTGGCGCACAACAGTGGGAGAATCGGATGAAACAATATTTGCTGGCCCCTTCAATCCTTTCGGCGGACTTTGCTCGCCTGGGCGAAGACACAGCCAAAGCGCTGGCGGCCGGAGGTGACGTGGTTCACTTCGACGTGATGGACAACCACTACGTGCCTAATCTGACCATGGGTCCGATGGTGCTGAAAGCACTGCGCGACTATGGCATCACTGCCCCCATCGATGTGCATCTGATGGTGAAGCCGGTAGATGCGCTAATCCCTGATTTCGCCAAAGCGGGTGCCACCTACATCACCTTTCATCCCGAAGCCAGCGAACACGTTGACCGCACCCTGCAAATCATCAAAGAGCATGGCTGCAAAGCGGGTCTGGTGTTTAACCCGGCGACCCCGCTGAGCTACCTCGATTACGTCATGGATAAGCTGGATATCATTCTGCTGATGTCAGTGAACCCTGGCTTTGGCGGTCAGTCATTTATTCCTGGTACACTGGATAAACTGCGTGAAGCGCGCAGGCGTATCGATCAGAGCGGTTACAGCATTCGCCTTGAAGTGGATGGCGGCGTGAAGATCGACAATATTGGCCAGATCGCTGCCGCCGGTGCCGACATGTTTGTCGCCGGTTCCGCGATCTTCGGTCACCCTGACTATAAAAAAGTGATCGATGATATGCGCAACGAACTGGAGAAGGCCAATGGCTCATTTCACTGATATTCGTGCGCTGGCGTTTGATCTCGATGGGACACTGGTGGATAGCGCACCCGGCCTGGCCGATGCGATTGACCGCACGCTGAATGACCTCCGTCTGCCGCAGGCGGGCCTTGAGCGTGTCTCAACCTGGATTGGCAACGGCGCGGATATCATGATGGCCCGCGCGCTGACCTTCGCGCTGGGCCGTGAGCCGCAGCCGGAAGAGCAGCGTGATGCGCGGGCGCTGTTTGACCGACATTATGCCGATACCGTGGATGCGGGCAGTACGCTGTTTCCACAGGTAAAGCAGACGCTGGCCGCCTTAAAGGCCGCCGGGCTGCCGATGGCGATAGTCACCAACAAGCCGACGCCGTTTGTGGCACCGCTGCTGGAGTCGCTTGGCATTGCTGATGCGTTTTCGCTGATTATCGGTGGCGACGATGTGCCGGTTAAAAAACCGCATCCTGCGGCAATTTTTATGGTGCTGGGCACCTTTGGTGTGTTGCCGAATGAGTTGCTGTTTGTCGGCGACTCACGCAATGATATCCAGGCGGCACAGGCGGCGGGCGTACCCAATATCGGCATGACCTTTGGCTATAACTATGGCGAGCCGATTGCCACCAGCCAGCCCGATTTAACCCTCGACTCTTTCGACGAACTTTTGCCCGCTCTGGGGCTGTAAATATCAGGACATAAGTATGAAACCCATCGTTTTCAGCGGCGCACAGCCGTCCGGCGAACTGACCATTGGCAACTATATGGGAGCGCTGCGTCAGTGGGTGCAGATGCAGGATGATTTCCACTGCATTTATTGCATCGTTGATCTGCACGCGATCACCGTGCGTCAGGATCCTGTTGCACTGCGTAAAGCGACGCTGGACACGCTGGCGCTCTATCTGGCCTGTGGTATAGACCCGCAAAAAAGCACCATCTTCGTTCAGTCGCATGTGCCAGAGCACACGCAGCTGAGCTGGATCCTGAATTGCTATGCCTACTTCGGTGAACTGAGCCGCATGACGCAGTTTAAGGATAAATCAGCGCGTTACGAAGAGAACATTAACGCCGGTCTGTTCGACTATCCGGTGCTGATGGCGGCTGACATTCTGCTCTATCAGACCCATCAGGTGCCGGTGGGTGAAGATCAGAAGCAGCATCTGGAGCTGAGCCGCGATATCGCGCACCGCTTCAATGCGATCTACGGCGATATCTTCAAAGTACCAGAGCCGTTGATTCCGAAGTCTGGCGCGCGCGTGATGTCGCTGCTGGAACCGACGAAGAAGATGTCCAAGTCTGACGATAACCGCAATAACGTGATCGGCCTGCTGGAAGATCCGAAAGCGGTCGTGAAGAAGATTAAACGCGCCGTCACCGATTCTGAAGAGCCGCCAGTGGTGCGCTACGACATCAAAGAGAAAGCGGGCGTCTCTAACCTGCTGGATATTCTGTCGGGCGTGACCGGTAAAACTATCGCCGAGCTGGAGCAGGAGTTCGAAGGCAAGATGTATGGTCACCTGAAGGGCGCAGTAGCCGATGCTGTGTCGGGTATGCTCTCTGAGCTGCAGGAGCGTTATCACAGCTTCCGCAACGATGAAGCACTGCTGGAGCAGGTGATGCGTGATGGCGCGGCCAAAGCACGCGCACAGGCGCAGGAAACGCTGAAGAAGGTGTATCAGGCGGTAGGCTTTGTCGCGATGCCGTAATGGCTGAGCAGACAACCAGGACGGCGGGCATTGTGCCCGCCGTTTTTATTTGCCGGACTCAGAACCAGCGCAGGCTGTCACGCAGACTTACCACGCTGCCGATGATCATCAGGCTGGGACTGGTCACCTGACCGGCTAACGCTTCCAGCTCGCTCAGTGTCCCGGTGACCACGCGTTGACGCGTAGTGGTGCCGTTTTCCACCAGCGCCACCGGCATATCGCTGCGCATACCGTGCTTTATCAGCTGCTGCTGAATCTCTCCGGCCTGCGTGAGCCCCATATAAAAGACCAGCGTCTGCTGTTCCGCCGCCAGCGTCTGCCAGGCGAGCGAGCCCTCTTTCTGCAGATGTCCGGTAACCAGTCTGACGCTCTGCGCATGATCGCGGTGGGTCAGGGGAATACCGCTGTAAGCCGCACAGCCCGATGCGGCGGTGATCCCCGGCACCACGCTGAACGGAATCTGCCGCTGCGCCAGCGCTTCCAGCTCTTCACCGCCGCGACCAAAGATAAAGGGATCGCCGCCTTTCAGCCGCACGACCCGTTTTCCACGCTGCGCCTGTTCGCAGAGCAGCTGGTTGATCTCATCCTGCGGTACGCAGTGATGTCCGGCGCGTTTCCCGACAAAAATGCGCTCGGCATCGCGGCGCACCAGATTCAGGATCTCATCGGAGACCAGCCGGTCATAGACGATGACGTCTGCCTGCTGGATCAGCTGTAAGCCTTTAAGGGTCAGTAATCCGGCATCACCCGGACCGGCACCGACCAGCGCCACTTCACCCTGTTGGCGAAGGTCAGCGTTAAAGAGCTGGTCGGTAATCTGCTCCGCGCGTTCACTGTCGCCGTTGGCCAGCGTCTGGGCCAGCCGCTCGCTGTTAAAGAAGCGTTCCCAGAAGTGGCGGCGGGCACTGACAGAGCTGAACTGCTGTTTCACCCGCGCGCGCAGAGTGCCTGCCAGCTGAGCCAGCTGGCCAAGGTGTTGCGGCAGCATCGGCTCCAGCTTCTCCCGCAACAGGCGCGCCAGTACCGGCGCGCGTCCACCGGAAGAGACGGCGACCATCAGCGGGGAACGATCGATAATCGACGGCATAATGGCGCTGGCCTGCTGCGGCGCATCCACCAGATTGCAGAAGATCTGCTGTTTTTCGGCGGCTTCAGCCACCTGCTGATTAACCGCATCATCGCTGGTCGCGGCGACCACCAGCCAGCAGCCGGTGAGCCAGTGCGGATCAAACGCCCCTGGCAGCAGCGTGATGGTTTCCTGCTGCGCCCATTGCCGGAAGGCGGGGGAGAAATCAAGGGCACCGACCAGCAGCTCGGCGCCGGCCTCCAGCAGCAGGCGGGCTTTCCGCTCAGCCACGCCACCTGCGCCGACCAGCAGGCAGCGTCGGCCCTGCAGGCGGCAGAACAAGGGGAAGTAGTCCATCAGACGTCCTTAAAAAAGCCCGCGGAGGCGGGCTGTTGACGGGAGTTACAGGCAGACTTCAACCTGTCCGGCATTGACCCGCACCGGCCAGGCCGCCACGGAGCGCGTTTCATCCTCCATGCAGTAGCCATCGCTAAGACGGAAACGCTGCTTTTTCAGCGGGCTGGCAACCCAGAGCGCATCCTGATGTTCAGCAATAATGCCGCGTGACAGCACGCTGGCATCGGCAAAGGGATCGATATTGCTGATGGCATAGAGCTGCTCATCGTTGCGGGGACGGAAGATAGCAACCTGCTGGCCTTTGACCAGCGCGCAGACGCCCGTGGCGGGCAGGATCTGCGTCAGCGGGCACACCGGATTCCACTGGCTCATGATTCGGTCTCCTCAATCAGGGTCACGGCAATGCGTTCATCGGCGCGTGCCGGGCGGTGCTGGTCGCGCTCCGCGACCCGCTGCACGCCAGGATCGCGTTGCGGCGAGTTGATAAAGTGGGCAAAGCGCGTCAGGTGATCCTTATCTTCCAGCGTCGCTTTCCATTCGCAGCTGACGCTGGTACGCAGGGCGGCCAGCTGCTGCTCCATCTGGCTGTTGAGGCCAAGTTTGTCATCCACGATCACCTTACGCAGATAGTCGATGCCGCCTTCCAGACTCTCCAGCCACAGCGAGGTGCGCTGCAGTTTGTCGGCAGTGCGGATATAGAACATCATTAAACGGTCGAGATAGGTGACCAGCGTCTGCTGATCGAGATCGGCCGCCAGCAGATCGCCATGGCGCGGCTTCATGCCGCCGTTGCCGCAGACGTAGAGGTTCCACCCTTTTTCCGTCGCGATAATGCCGACATCTTTGCCCTGTGCTTCTGCACATTCACGGGTGCAGCCAGAGACGCCAAACTTCATCTTGTGCGGCGTACGGATGCCTTTGTAGCGGTTCTCCAGCATCACGCCGAAGCCGAGGCTGTCACCCACGCCATAACGGCACCAGGCGCTGCCAACGCAGGTTTTCGCCATCCGCAGCGCCTTGGCGTAGGCCTGGCCGGTTTCAAATCCGGCGTCGATCAGCTGTGACCAGATAGCGGGCAGATCGTCTTTCTGCGCGCCAAACAGACCGATACGCTGAGAGCCGGTAATTTTGGTATAGAGCTGATAGCGCTCGGCGATCTCGCCAATCACTTTCAGTCCCTGAGGCGTGATTTCACCGCCGGGCGAGCGCGGGATCACCGAGTAGGTGCCATCTTTCTGGATGTTGCCAAGATAGAGGTCGTTGCTGTCCTGTAACGGCGCGTGCTGGGGTTTGAGCACATACTCATTCCAGCAGGAGGCGAGCAGTGAGCCAACCACCGGCTTGCACACTTCACAGCCGTAACCCTGACCATAGCGGGCCAGCAGTTCGTCAAAGGTTTTAATCTCCTCTACCTGAATCAGGTGATAAAGCTCCTGACGTGACCAGGCGAAGTGGGCGCAAAGATGGTTATTGACCTCAATGCCCTGACGGCTGAGTTCACTGTTGAGAACCTGGGTGATCAGTGGGATACAGCCGCCGCAACCGGTGCCGGCACGGGTGCTGCTTTTCAGTGCTGCCACGGTATGACAGCCACCCTGTACCGCCTTAATGATGTCGCCTTTACTGACGTCAAAGCAGGAGCAGATTTGTGCGGTATCAGGCAGAGAATCGACGCCGATGGCCGGTTTATCCCCGCTGCCGGCTGGCAGAATCAGCGCTTCCGGATTAGCAGGCAGCGGAATACCATTCAGCACCAGCTGCAGCAGGTTGCCATAATCGCTGGTGTCGCCCACCAGGACGGCACCCAGCAGGGTTTTCTGATCTTCGCTGATAATCAGGCGCTTGTAGATCGATTTGCTCTCATCCAGCCAGACCACGCTGCGAGCGCCTGGCGTGGTGCCGCGCGCATCGCCAATGCCGCCAACATCAACACCCAGCAGCTTCAGTTTTGCGCTCATGTCCGCGCCGGTAAACGCATTGTCGCGGCCCAGCAGATGGTCGCTGGCGACCTGGGCCATTTTGTAACCCGGCGCCACCAGGCCATAGACGCGATTCTGCCAGGCAGCGCACTCACCGATAGCGTAGATGGTGGGATCGCTGGTCCGGCACTGGTCATCAATGGCGATGCCGCCGCGCGGACCCAGGGTTAATCCACACTGTTTCGCCAGTTTGTCCTGCGGGCGAATGCCGGTGGAGAAGACGATGAAATCGACCTCCAGCGCGCTGCCATCAGCAAACTGCAGCGTTTTGCCGCCGTGCTCGTGATGCACAATCTGATGGGTGTTTTTACCGGTGTGGACCCGCACGCCCATCTGCTCAATCTTGCG
The DNA here is from genome assembly GCF_024520895.1 of Pantoea sp. Fr-CA_6. Taxonomy (NCBI): domain Bacteria; kingdom Pseudomonadati; phylum Pseudomonadota; class Gammaproteobacteria; order Enterobacterales; family Erwiniaceae; genus Pantoea; species Pantoea sp. Fr-CA_6. The sequence continues at coordinate 73,587 of NZ_JALNPO010000012.1, forward strand.
ACGTAGCTGCTCACCGCCTTGCTGATCTAACTGCTCCGCCATCAGCACCGGCGCAAATTCAATGACGTGGGTTTCAATGCCCAGATTTTTCAGTGCGCCCGCCGCTTCCAGCCCCAGCAGGCCGCCGCCAATCACCGCGCCGCGTTTGCTGCGGCGCGAACAGGCTTCGATGGCGTTGAGATCTTCGATGGTGCGATAGACAAAGCAGTCGCTGCCTTCAGCACCGTTAATTGGCGGGATCCACGGATAAGAGCCGGTGGCAAAAATCAGCGTATCGTAATGCACTGCGCGACCGGTACTGGAGTGGATGAGTTTCTCATCACGATTAATGGTGATGGCGCGTTCACCCAGCAGCAGATTGACCTGATGTTTGTCGTAATAGCCTTCACGAACCAGCGACAATTCTTCAGCGGTGTGATGGGAAAAGTAGGCGGACAGGTGGACACGATCATAGGCGACGCGGGGTTCTTCACAAAAGACGGTCAGCGAAAACTGGTCAGGTTCCGCTTTCTCTAGTAATTCTTCTATGAAGCGGTGGCCGACCATGCCGTTACCGATAACGACGACATTGTGCTTGCTCATTTTTGCCTCAAATTTGCGATATCTGCGGCTACAATAGCGCGCCGTTTCTGGCACTTATTGATATACATCAACCACGACGCCATATACCCATTAAGAGGTATATGGTTGATTTGAAATAATTTTTTCTGGTGCGGATAACCCGCTGATTATTCGGGCTTGCGGCGGGTCACCTGAATCGTGTTAGTTTTAAAATACAAAACCGGAAAAGGAGTCGGCAATGATGTCACCTAAGTGGATCAATAACGTGCGTTTACCCTGGCGGGATGGGTTATGGCAGATCGCCATCGCCGATGGCAAAATTGCCCGGCTCTCAGCCCAGCCGCAGCACGCTTCACCGGCGGATGAATCGCTGGACGGCGAGGGTGGCTTAGCCTGCGCGCCTTTTATTGAGCCGCATATTCATCTGGATACCACCCAGACCGCTGGCGAACCCGCGTGGAACCAGTCCGGGACGCTGTTTGAAGGCATTGAGCGCTGGGCTGAACGCAAAGCCATGCTCAGTCATGAAGATGTTAAGCGGCGGGCGATGCAGACGCTGAAGTGGCAGATTGCCAACGGCATTCAGTTTGTCCGTACTCATGTTGACGTTTCTGACCCGTCACTGACGGCGCTTAAAGCGATGCTGGAGTTGAAGGCGGAGATGGCGCCGTGGATCACTATCCAGATTGTTGCTTTTCCCCAGGAGGGTATTCTCTCTTATCCCAACGGTGAAGCGCTGCTGGAGGAGGCATTGCGGCTGGGCGCGGATGTGGTCGGCGCGATCCCGCATTACGAATTCACCCGTGAATATGGTGTTGAGTCGCTGCATAAAACTTTTGCGCTGGCTAACCGCTATGATCGGTTGATCGATGTTCACTGCGATGAGATCGATGATGAACAGTCGCGCTTTGTGGAAACTGTGGCGGCGCTGGCGCATCGCGATGGCAACGGCGTGCGCGTGACGGCCAGTCATACCACCGCGATGCACTCTTATAATGGCGCGTATACCTCACGACTGTTTCGATTGCTTAAGCTGTCGGGCATTAATTTTGTCGCGAATCCGCTGGTCAATATTCACCTGCAGGGCCGCTTTGATACCTACCCTAAGCGGCGCGGCATTACGCGGGTGAAAGAGATGCTGGAGGCGGAGATTAACGTCTGTTTCGGCCACGACGATGTGTTCGATCCCTGGTATCCGCTGGGCACCGCCAGCATGCTGCAGGTGTTGCATATGGGCTTACACGTCTGTCAGTTGATGGGCTATGAGCAGATTGATGCGGGTCTGGATCTGATTACGCATAACAGCGCGAAGACGCTGCAGCTGTCAGGCTATGGCATTCAGACCGGCAACGATGCCAGCCTGATTATTCTGCCGGCAGAGAGTGGTTTTGATGCAGTAAGAAGACAGGTTCCGGTGCGCTACTCGCTGCGTCGCGGCACTGTGGTGGCAGAGACAAAGCCCGCAGAAAGCGAGATTTACTGGCGGGAGCGGGAGCGGATAGACTTCCGGCGTTAAAGCAGGGCGGCGATCAATCGCCGCCCTGAATGATTAATGCGTAACGTGACCGTGCGAGCGATGTTTAGTGACCAGCCCCAGCAGGACACACATCACAAACACCACCGCGTAGAGGCCGTTGGCGGTGGCCAGCGCCGTGTGCACGCCGCTCTTCTCAACAATCGGCGCGGTCACCACGAAGGTCAGCATGGTGCCGACGGTACCGCAGGTCAGAATGAAGTTCACCAGCTTCGGTGACGCCACTTTGGTCTGCAGCGAACCGAGCGTGATGATAGTGGTGTAAATCGCGCTGGAGCTGAAGCCCAACACCATAATGATCCACTTCAGCATGCTGGCATCCTGGCTGCTGACGAACCAGTACATCAGCACGGTAGCCAGTCCCGCCAGCACCATCAGAATGCGTTGCAGATCGAAGAAGCGCAGCAGGAAGCTGAAGGCCCACATCCCCACCATATACGCGGTCCAGAAGCTGCCCACCAGTTGTCCGGCATCATTAATATTCATGCCCATGACTTTGGTGGCATATTCCGGCACCCAGGAGATAAAGCCAAGCTGGCCCAGAATGTAGCAGAGCGCCGCCACTGCCAGCAGCAGCACGCCCACACCCCATTTTTCTTTCTCAACTGTCGGGCTGTTTTCGGGCTTACGCAGCACCGGGAACTCGACAAACAGCGTCATGATGAAGATCGCGACGTAGATAAAGCCGATGCAGACGTAGACCCAGTACCACGGCAGCTGACGCGCCAGCAGAATCCCCGCCAGCACCGGAAACAGCGTGCCCGCCATGCTGAAGAAGGAGTCGGTAAACAGCAGGCGCGAACCGCGCTGGCGGCCTTCATACATATGGGTGATCAGGAAGGTGCCGATCGACATAGTAATGCCGCTGACCACGCCCAGCACAAACATACAGAGCGAGAAGACGGTCAGATCGCGGCTGGTCATCAACCCGATTATCGCCAGTACCATCAGGACGAAGCCGAAAATCAGCTGACGCTTCAGTGGCACAATCACCATCAGCCAGGCGTTCAGGAAAACCGCCGCCAGGATGCCGCTGTTGAGGAAGGTGAAGGTATTACTCATGCTGGAGATGGGGATCTGGAAATCTTTTGCGATATCGCCCATTACCATGCCGGTAACAATCACCAGCGCGCCGGTAAGCGCGTAGGAGAAGAAGCTTATCCAGGTGAGGCCAATACGATTACGGTTTGTCATGTTCTGAACCTGTTGAGAACCGGGTGCCAAAAAGTGTCAGAAAGTGTAAACGGAACCGTGATCTTAATAAACAACCAGTGAAACCAGAGATCCATATTTCATGTGTTGTGTGATTTTAATCACGTAATTGCCGGGGTTTAACGTTTGCTCCCCCCATTTGCTGCCACAGCGTAAATATAGGTAAAACGCTGGCTCCTGGAATAGAGTCTCTTTACAATCAATCACGTTTTTGTGCCCGCTCTCCCAGGTAAGGAATCTTTCATGTTTAAACGTACTTTAACAGCGGCCATCACCCTGTTAGCGCTCTCTTCCGTTTCCGCCCAGGCGCTGGCTGCAAAAGGTGACACCCACGTTCTGCTCACCACCTCCGCCGGCAATATCGAACTCGAACTGAATAACCAGAAAGCGCCGGTTTCTGTGAAAAACTTCGTTGATTACGTCAACAACGGTTTTTACAACAACACCATTTTTCACCGCGTGATCCCGGGCTTTATGGTGCAGGGTGGGGGCTTCACTACGGACATGCAGCAGAAGCAGACCAACGCGCCGATCAAGAATGAAGCGGATAACGGCCTGCGTAACCTGCGTGGCACGATTTCCATGGCGCGTACCGCCGATAAAGACAGTGCGACCAGCCAGTTCTTCCTCAACGTCGCGGATAATGCATTCCTCGATCACGGACAGCGCGATTTTGGCTATGCCGTATTTGGTAAGATTGTGAAAGGTCAGGATGTGGTTGAAAAAATTTCTCAGGTACCGACCAAAGATGTGGGTCCTTACCAGAATGTTCCATCCAAACCGGTAGTTATCCTCTCCGCCAAAGTCCTGCCTTAAGTCCGTTCGTCGCCATCTGCGGATGGCGACCGCCTGCCGCATCCGGCAAAGCCAGAATTTGCTCTTATACTTAGGGCAAAAACCTGAGCAGGAGGCGGCATGGCGAACAAACTCACCGAAAAACAGAAGGTCACCCTGTGGCGACAGCGGCGTAGCGCCAGCTATCAGGCCAGCTGTCGGCTGGAAGGCTTCTCGACAAATGAAACCAGCGTAAACAGCGATGATGCGGCCGCACGTCTGGCGTCACTGAGGAGGCAATATGGACTCTAATACCGCCGTCAGCCAGGATCCTTACCTGTGGCAGCATGACAATGTGCTGAAAAACCTGCCCGATATCCACGATGCAGCGCAGCTGCGTAAGGCGGAGCTGAGTTTTAGTGCGGCGCGTGCCGCCACGCTGGAGCTGGGCCCACGTAATCCTGGACTGCCTTACCTGCGCCAGATCCACCGTACGCTGTTTCAGGACGTCTACAGCTGGGCTGGTGAACTGCGCACTATCGATATCTGGCGCGATGAGACGCCGTTCTGTCATTTCGAATATATTGAAAAGGAAGGTAACGCCCTGATGGCCGCGCTGGAGGAGGAGAAGGGCCTTGCTGACCTGCCGCGTGACGCGTTTATTGAGCGCGTTGCCCACTACTACTGCGAAATCAATATGTTGCATCCTTTCCGCCACGGCAATGGTCGTGCGCAGCGGATTTTCTTTGAACAGCTGGCGCTGCATGCCGGTTATCTGCTCTCCTGGGAAGAGACTGACGCTGAAAGCTGGAAAGCGGCGAATCAGGCCGGTGTGGCCGGAGACCTGACTTTGCTGGAGCAGGTATTTGCGAAAGTGGTGAGCGAGGCGGCTTAACCGCGTAGAATAGCGGCGCGGGTAATTATTCTGGACTGGCCATGCTGCTGCTTATCGACAATTACGACTCCTTTACCTGGAATCTTTATCAATATTTCTGCGAGCTGGGCGCGCAGGTTCAGGTGGTGCGCAATGATGCCATCACGCTGGAGCAGATGGCGGCATTACCGCTGACTCATCTGGTGATCTCGCCTGGTCCCTGCACGCCGTCGGAGTCAGGCATTTCGCTGGCGGCGATCCGGCATTTCGCCGGTCAGCTGCCGGTGCTGGGCGTCTGCCTGGGTCATCAGGCGATTGCGCAGGCGTATGGCGCGCAGGTCGTGCGCGCGCGTCAGGTGATGCACGGCAAAACCTCTGCGATTCAGCACACCGGACAGGGCGTGTTCCGCACTCTGAATAATCCACTGATCGTGACCCGCTACCATTCGCTGATTGTACAGCGCGACTCCCTGCCAGATGCCTTCGAGGTGACTGCCTGGACGGTGCGTGACGGCGAGCCTGACGAAATTATGGGATTCCGCCATAAAACCCTGGCGCTGGAAGGCGTGCAGTTCCATCCCGAAAGCATTCTCAGCGAGCAGGGACATCAGCTGCTGCGCAATTTCCTTGAGCAATAAGTTGCCTTTGAGTGATTTTTTATGCATATTTTGTGATTATTATTTCAAAGTTGCACGTCAATCATCTAAATGGGGTCATCAATGGCAGCGGAAAAAATTGCGGTCACGCGGGAGACGTTCGATAACGTTATTTTGCCTGTTTATGCACCTGCGCAGTTCGTGCCGGTAAAAGGCAAGGGCAGTCGTGTATGGGATCAGCAGGGCAAAGAGTATATCGATTTCTCAGGTGGTATCGCCGTCACCGCACTTGGACACTGCCATCCTGCGCTGGTAGAGACGCTAAAAAGTCAGGGCGAGACGCTGTGGCACACCAGCAACGTCTTCACCAACGAACCGGCGCTGCGTCTTGCCAGTAAGTTAATTCAGGCGACCTTTGCCGAGCGGGTCTTCTTCGCTAACTCCGGGGCCGAAGCCAACGAGGCCGCCTTTAAGCTGGCGCGCTACTACGCCTGCAAACGTCACAGCCCATTCAAAAGTAAGATTATCGCCTTTCATAACGCCTTTCATGGCCGGACGCTGTTTACCGTCACGGTCGGCGGACAGCCAAAATATTCTGATGGGTTCGGGCCTAAACCGGCGGATATCGTCCATGTGCCGTTCAATGATCTGAACGCAGTGAAAGCGGTGATTGACGATCACACCTGCGCCATTGTGGTTGAACCGATTCAGGGGGAGGGTGGCGTCGTGCCCGCAACGCAGGAATTTATGCAGGGACTGCGTGAGCTGTGCGATCAGCATCAGGCGCTGCTGGTGCTGGATGAAGTGCAGAGCGGCATGGGGCGCAGCGGCAAGCTGTTCGCCTATGAGCATTATGGTATCCAGCCCGATATTCTGACCTCAGCCAAAGCGCTGGGCGGCGGTTTCCCGGTCAGCGCCATGCTGACCACTAACGAGATCGCCTCGACCATGGCGCCGGGCGTGCATGGCACCACCTATGGCGGCAATCCACTCGCCTGCGCCATCGCCGAAACCGCGCTAGATATTATCAATACGCCGGAGGTGCTGGCAGGCGTTGAGACGCGTCGTCAGCACTTTGTCACGGCGCTGCAGGCCATCGATGCGAAGTATGATCTCTTCAGCGATATTCGCGGCAAGGGTCTGCTGATTGGCGCGGCGCTGAAACCGCAGCATGCCGGTAAAGCACGCGACATCCTGAATGCCGCGGCCGCAGAAGGCGTGATGGTGCTGGTTGCCGGCACCGACGTGATGCGTTTTGCCCCGTCACTGATCATTGAGCCTGCCGATATCGAAGAGGGCATGAGCCGCTTCGCCACGGCCGTCGGCAACGTGCTCAACGGCTAGCTTAGTTTTTACGTAAGCGTCTGATCAGCCAGCGGCCATGTTGCGGCCGCTGGTTCCACGCCAGCGATGAAATGGTGTACATCACGCTCAGATGATCGAGAATGCGCCGCACATGCTGCTCCACCACCGTGATCGGTCCCTCACTGATGTTCTCCAGCTCATCCAGCAGGTTAACCTGTGAGCTTTCACCATCATATTCCAGCCGCTGCTGACACCGCTGCAGCGCGATTTCACAGGATTGCAGGTAACGCTCAGCCAGCGAGGCAGTGAGCATGGTGTGCTCACGCGCCAGAATCGTCATGGCGTTGATATGCTCGACGATAAACTGGCTGTGCGTGACCCAGAGCCGCATATCACTCAGATAGCGGGAGTTGAACGCGGGTTCCTGCATCGCCTGATTCAGTGAGTTAAACAGCGCATTGTGTGCCTGATTGACCTTCACCCGCTGATAAGCCAGTTTCTCTGGTGACTGTTCGTCACCCAGCAACAGCCGCAGCGCATCCTGATAGGTTTCCAGTGCGTCGTGGGCGTTCTGCCGCAGCAAGCCGCTCTGCCACTGCGGCCACAGCCAGAGCATCCCGCCAAAGGCGATCAGACAACCCATCAGCGTATCCATGAGTCGCGGCAGCAGAAACTGCGCGCCATTCAGCGACAGCAACTGCAGCGAGTAAACCGCCGTGACCGTAAAGCCAATCATCGACCAGCCATAAAACTGGCGGGTAAAGCGATAGCTGATAAAGGTAATCGCCAGCATGATCAGCAGCACCAGCGACTCCGGCACCGCCATGCGCAGCGTGGCGGCCGCGATCACCAGACCGGCAAAAGTGCCCAGCGCCCGGTGCTGAATGCGGACACGGGTAGCGCTGTAGCCGTTCTGGCTGACGAACATGATGGTCATCAGGATCCAGTAGGGTTTGGGGATGTTGAAGAACAGCGCCAGCGCGCTGCCCAGCATCAGCATCACCGCAAAGCGGCCGGCAGTGCGCAGGGCCGATGAACGAAAAGAGAGATAACTGCGCAGCGCCGGTAACAGCGGCAGACGGCGCTGGCGGTCAGCCATCAGATCGCGCTGATAAAGGGGTTTCTGGGTGCGCAGGACCCGCGCGATGCGGTTGAAGTGGTAAAGGCAGAAGTTACCCACCGGATTGTCGGGATGCTGATGGGCGATTTTCTCCAGCGCGCCGAGCTGTTTATCCATCGCAAAGCGATCGGGTAGCTGGTGATAGAGAATGTTATCCGCCAGCACCCGCAACCGGGCCGAGATGGTTTTGGCATTCCAGCGGATCACCGCTTCGGCGTGGCTCTGTTCGACCAGCTTCTGCACCTCTTCCGGCCGATGCAGGCTGACCGAGATATGTTCCTGCAGATCCAGCGCCACCTGAAAGGCGCGCGTCAGCCGTTTATGGCTGTGATCGCGGCTTGCCGACAGCATATGCATCTGCTGATAACAGGTGTTAATCAGATCGACCACTTTCTGCTGGCGAGCCAGCAGCGGCGGCAGCGCCTTTTCCGGATCGGTCAGCTGCGTCAGCAGGGTATATTTTGCGTCGCAGTAGTTAGCCAGCTCGCGGTAGATAAGGCTCAGGCTTTCGCGCATCGGCTGCTCTTTCCACAGCCAGAACCAGAACCAGTTAAACAGCCCGTACCACAGCGTGCCGCCGATATAGAGCAGCGGGGGAACATAGATTGGCATGCGGCCAATCAGGCTCAGGGTAAAGATGGCGGCAATCAGGGTGCCGGGCAGCAGACGGCCATGCAGCGGGCTGATCTCCCCGGTAACGCCGAGCAATAAGGGCATAGCAAACAGGATCAGCGGCAGCGGAATAGCATGGAGGGTAAGCCACTGCATCAGAAAGCTGCCGAGGGCAAACAGGCTGCCGCCAACAATCAGGCGTTTGAAGAAGCGTTTATGCGGGGTATCCAGACCGGCGATGTTGCAGCAGGCGGGCACTAATGAGAACAGCAGACCTTTTTGCAGGTCGCCAGCCAGCCAGCCCAGCGCCACTGGCAGACAGAGCACCAGCGTTTGCCGCAAGGCATAATTGACTTCAGGATGGTAAATAATTCGACGCCACATCGGCCCAACACAAACAATAACGGCGTGATGTTGCCATCACGCCGTGGGTGACAGGAATTAGCGGGTGCCGTAAACGACGATGGTTTTGCCGTGTGCGGAGATCAGGTTCTGATCTTCCAGCATCTTCAAAATACGGCCCACGGTTTCACGTGAACAACCAACAATCTGGCCAATTTCCTGACGAGTGATTTTAATTTGCATGCCGTCGGGATGCGTCATGGCATCTGGCTGCTTCGCCAGGTTGAGCAGGGTCTGTGCAATGCGTCCGGTTACGTCGAGGAAAGCGAGGTTACCCACTTTTTCAGACGTCACCTGCAGGCGACGCGCCATCTGCGATGAGAGTCGCATCAGGATGTCAGGGTTAACCTGGATCAGCTGACGGAATTTCTTGTAAGAAATCTCCGCCACTTCGCACGCGCTTTTCGCACGTACCCAGGCGCTGCGCTCCTGGCCTTCTTCGAACAGGCCAAGTTCACCAATAAAATCGCCCTGATTCAGGTAGGAAAGAATCATCTCTTTGCCTTCTTCATCTTTAATCAGAACCGCAACGGAACCTTTCACGATGTAGTAAAGCGTTTCTGCTTTTTCACCTTGGTGAATCAGCGTACTTTTGGATGGATACTTGTGAATATGGCAATGGGACAGGAACCATTCGAGTGTAGGGTCTGTTTGCGGTTTGCCGAGAACCATTCGCTATTATCCTCTGTTGTAATCGTGCCCAAAATACAGGGGGCAGTTTTCCCTGTCAGGCGGTGAAAGCTTCAAGCGTTTCCATTTCAGGAAATTATTCGGGCCGCATCAGGCGCAGTGCGCATCATCCTTCCCGGCTTCGTCATCGGGTGACGAAAAATATTTTCAGCACTGTTTGTAGCACAGCTTTTGCCGACTGTCTTCTGTTGTCTCGCTTCAGCTACGGGCGGATTTCTCTGGATTGCTGTTTACCAGGCGAAAGCGTACTCTGGCGACAAAACAGCGTATTCCGGAGCAAAAATCATGCAGGCAAGAGTGAAATGGGTAGAAGGGCTGACATTCCTCGGAGAATCCTCATCCGGCCATCAGATACTGATGGATGGAAATTCGGGTGATAAAGCGCCCAGCCCAATGGAGATGGTGCTGATGGCGGCGGGCGGATGCAGCGCGATTGACGTGGTATCAATTCTGCAAAAAGGCCGAAACGATGTGGCTGATTGTGAAGTAAAACTGACCTCAGAACGTCGTGAAGAGGCGCCGCGAATCTTTACGCACATCAACCTGCATTTTATCGTGAGTGGCAAAGCCCTCCAGGATAAAGCGGTCTCACGCGCTGTGGATCTTTCTGCTGAAAAATATTGCTCTGTGGCCATCATGCTGGGTAAAGGCGTCAACATTACGCATAGCTATGAAGTGATCGAACTTTAGTACCCGCAGGGATCTTTTAAGGTCGCGGGCAAAATCTGTCGTGCTCTGCTGTCAGACTGTGCCTGCGCTGGGAACCGGGTCAGATCGGAAAGTCGCTTAAGCCAATCCCTGGCCGCTCGGCCCGCGCCGTCCCAGGCGCGGGACGCTTTCCTCTTCTGACCCGGTTCCCAGCGTGTTGAACTTATCTATTGCTGCCAGATTCTTTCTGCCCAGGCGTTGTCTGTAGCGACCTTCCTGAAACCGGATGCGGTTGCCGGACGTGAAGCGAAGGGAGCATATACCTGTAGCAAAGCATCGCGGGCCAGGGATGGCCCGCGCTGAGCCTGCCAGGGATGGCGGTTTTGCGTCTTTGCGAAAGGTTTATGCTCCCTGAAGCCTGCTCAGCGGTAAGTCTTTAGCCGCAGGAAAGCCAGTTTTACCATCTTTATGAAAGACATCTGCTCTCAGAGCGGTTTTTGCTGGCCTCTTACTCTATTCGCTTACCTTCCATCAGCCGCTTCACCAGCGGACCCATGATCAACTCCATCGCCAGACCCATTTTGCCGCCAGGCACCACCAGCGTATTGATGTGCGAGATAAACGAGCCCTGCAGCATCGCCAGCAGGTAGGGGAGGTCGATATCTTCCAGCGCCTGGAAGTGGATCACCACAAAGCTCTCATCCAGTGACGGAATAGCGCGGGCAGCGAACGGGTTTGAGGTATCGACCGTCGGGACGCGCTGAAAGTTGAGGTGAGTGCGTGAGAACTGTGGTGTGATGAAGTTGATGTAATCTTCCATCGAGCGCACCACCGAATCCATGACCGCTTCACGTGAATGGCCGCGCTCGCCGGTGTCGCGCACCAGCTTCTGAATCCACTCCAGGTTCACAATCGGCACCACGCCAACCAGCAGATCAACCTGTTCTGCTACGTTGTGCTGCGCCGTCACCACACCGCCGTGCAGCCCTTCGTAGAAGAGAATATCGGTGTTCTGCGGCAGCGGTTGCCACGGCGTAAAGGTGCCGGGCACCTGATTCCACGGCACCGCTTCATCGTAGGTATGCAGATATTTACGCGACTGGCCCTGTCCGCTCTGACCATACTCTTTAAAGCTCTGCTCCAGCAGGCCAAAGTCATTGGCTTCCGGGCCGAAGTAGCTGACATGACGTCCTAAATCGCGCGCCTTACGAATCGCCATATCCATTTCAGGGCGGGTAAAACGGTGAAAACTGTCACCTTCCAGCTCCGCCGCATGAAGATCGAGCTGCTGAAAGATTTTGCGAAACGCCACGCTGGTGGTGGTGGTCCCTGCGCCGCTGGAACCAGTCACCGCGATAATGGGATGACGTGCAGACATAGAAAAGCTCCCTGTGAGGTCGGGCAATAGGCATTGTTAACACGAAATGCCGTTGGGTGCATCAGCCACGAAATTCTTTGCGCGGCATGATATTGACCGATTCGTGCAGTTCCGACCACACCAGTACCACTTCACCCGTTTCCAGCTGACGTCGCACATCGGCCACCTTGTCGATCAGGCTGCGTTCCTGCTCGCCATAGTCCGTGCCTTCGCGCAGCACAAAGGTTTCAATCAGATTTTCAAGGGTCTCAGGTGAGACCTGTTGCCAGGGAATAATCACGAGATCAGTTATCCAGAAAAGGGGCGATCCACTGGGGGATACGCTGTTCCAGCCACATTTCAGGCTGGCGTAATGTCCCACCAACAAAACCTACATGGCCGCCGTGTGGTGTCAGTTGATAAGTAATAGTGGCAGATAATTGGCTGCTGTGCGGGATCACCTCATCACTCATAAAAGGATCATCTTTGGCGTGAATGATCAGCAGCGGTTTCTCTGCGTGCTTCAGCCAGGGCATGGCGCTGGCACGATGATAGTAATCGGCCGCATCCAGAAAACCGTGGGCGCGGGCGGTAATGGCATCATCAAAATCGCGCAGTCGACGTAGCGCTTTCAGCTGCGCCAGATTGACCGGCAGCGTATCCGGCCAGGCGTGCAGTTTGCGGCGGGCATTTTTCTTGAGCTGCGCCAGCAAATAGTATTGATAGACGCGTGAGAAGCCGCGTTCCAGTTTTACGCTACAGGGCTCCAGCAGCAGCGGAGCGGAGACAATGACCCCCGCGTCTACCTCAGCGGCTGCGCCCTGCTGGCCCAGCAGGCAGCCCAGCATGTTACCGCCCAGCGAGAAACCGACCGCGGCGGTGGGTACGCGGCCCCAGCGGGTGCGCAGCCAGTGCAGAAAAAAGCGGGCATCTTCGGTTTCGCCAGAGTGATAGATGCGGTTGAGCCGATTCGGTTCGCCGCTGCAGCCGCGAAAATGCATCACCACCGCCAGCCAACCGCGCGCGCGGCATATCGCCATCAGTCCATGAATATAGGGGCTATGAAAACTGCCCTCCAGCCCATGAAACAGCACCACGCGCGGTTTATGCTGCGCAAACTGCGGATCTTCACTCCAGGCGAGATCGACGAAGTCGCCATCCGGCAGGTCGAGACGCTGCCAGTGGGGAGCGCCCGTGATACGACGACGTAGCAGGCGCGGCAGCAGGGTCTGCAGGTGCGCATTACGCAGACTCTCAGGAGGCGTGAAGTGCTCGTTTTCCGGTCCGGTAAATTTCATGTGGTAAAAGCTTGTCTGTTCCATATCACACTGTTAGCTTCGATAAGTTTTTTCTTGCAGGGTAAGGAGTACCCGATTGCCATGGAACTGAGTCTTTTCTTATCAATGTTGGGATTTCTTTGGGTCGCGGCCATTACGCCCGGGCCTAATAATATGTTACTCACCGCCTCGGGCGCTAATTTTGGCTTTATGCGCACCATTCCGCTGATGATTGGCATCATGATCGGAATGCAGGTGATGCTGCTGATGGTGGCCTTTGGCGTCGGCGGGCTGATCCTGCTCTATCCTTCGCTGCACCTGGTGCTGAAAATCGCCGGTAGCCTCTATCTGCTCTGGCTGGCGTGGAAAATCGCTACCGCCAGTTATGAGAAGCTGGAAACCGATCAGGCGCCGGATGCGCCGATGCCCTTCTGGCAGGGCGGATTGTTGCAGTTGATCAATCCCAAGGCCTGGCTGATGGCGCTGGGCGCGGTCGCCAGCTTCAGCCTGGCCGGTGACGCGTATCGCCATTCAGTGATGGCGATAAGCATCGGCATGTTTCTGGTTAATCTGGTGTCGGGTGTTATCTGGATGGGATTTGGTGCGATGATCGGCCGCATTCTGCGCAGCCGTCGCGCCTGGAAAATCTTTAACCTCGCCATGGGGCTGCTGACCGCCGCCTGCGTGCTGTTAATCTGGCACTAAATTAGCTGGATGCGCGTTCAACGCGCGTCCAGGGCAGCACCTCGCGGATGACTGGCGCATTAGCGTTGCGGATCTTCTGCAGCAGCAATTGCACGCTACGCGCGCCCAGCTGGTTCATCGGCTGCTCGATGGTCGTCAGCGGTGGATTCAGGCTGCGGGTAAACGACACGCCATCAAACCCGACCACCGCCAGATCTTCCGGCACGCGCAGACCCGCTTCCAGCGCCGCATGCACCACGCCTACCGCCAGCACATCTGAAACCGCAAACACCGCATCCGGCGGTTCCGGCAGCGCCATCAACTCCCTTAGCCCCTGACTGCCCGCCTCACAGGAGATTTCGTAAGTGTAGGAGACGCCGGACCACGCATACCCCAGCTCCTCAATCGCCTGCCGGTAGCCCTTTTCACGATGATGTGAGTAAAGGTAACGCATGTCGCCATTGATCAGCCCGATGCGTTTACGCCCTTTACCGGCAAGGTAGTGGACGGTGTCGCGCGCGGCTTCAAGGTGATCAATGCTGACCGAGGAGGCGGGGATATCCGGATCAAATTCGCAGCACTGTACCCACGGCGCACCGGCGATGAGCGCCTGCAAATCCTGTAAACCGGAGGCCGCATCCATCGTAATCACGCCATCGACCACTTTTCCGGTCAGCAGGGAGAGATAGGCGGCTTCACGCTGGAGCTGTGAGGCGGAGTTACAGAGCAGGATGTGATAGCCGTGCAGTTCCGCTTCGGCCTCGATGCCCTGAACCACGCGTGAACAGAAGGGATTGGTGATATCCGAGATCAGCACCAGCAGCATGTTGCTTTGCGACGTACGCAGCTGACGCGCCAGTAAGTTGGGCTGATAGTCGCAGGCAGAGATTGCCGCCAGAACTTTCTCACGCGTATCGGGCTTCACGCCGGGATGCGCGTTGAGAACCCGCGATACCGTGGCTTTGGAGACGCCAGCCAGCTGAGCGACTTTCTCGATCGACATCGGATTCTGAAACCTTAACAGGCAATAATTGGGAACGCATATGAATAGCACAGGGACAATGTGAGCGCCTGACATTTTTGCTTACTTTAGCTATTTTCAGCATTTGCGATTTTTAACTTAGTTTTGCAGATAGTGATCTAAGAACTTATTTCTATTAGGGATAATTTTTAATTCCTTTATGAAACTATAGCGCGCAGAGACACTGCCTCCACTATAAAAACGGTGGGGTAGTGATCATGGCAGCAACACGTTTAACTTTTTTAGCCGCAGCGCTGGCGCTGCTGGCGTTTCGGGCTGATGCGGTCAATGTCACCGTGGCTTACCAGACCTCGGCTGAGCCGGCGAAAGTGGCGCAGGCTGACAACAGCTTTGCGAAAGAGAGCGGGGCCAGCGTTGACTGGCGCAAGTTTGACAGCGGCGCCGGGGTATTACGTGCGATGGCGTCCGGTGACGTCCAGATTGGCAATATCGGTTCCAGCCCGTTAGCGGTCGCGGCGGCGCAGAAGCTGCCGATTGAAGCCTTTTTACTCGCCTCTCAGCTGGGCAACTCTGAAGCGCTGGTGGTGAAGAAGAACATCACTACGCCCAAAGATTTAATTGGCAAACGCATCGCGGTGCCGTTCATCTCTACCACCCACTACAGCCTGCTGGCTGCGCTTAAACACTGGGGCATCAAACCGTCACAGGTACAGCTGGTCAATCTGCAGCCGCCAGCGATTATTGCTGCCTGGCAGCGTGGCGACATTGATGGCGCTTACGTCTGGGCACCGGCGGTTAATGAGCTGGAAAAAGAGGGCAAGGTGTTAACCGACTCTGCGGAAGTGGGAAGCTGGGGATCGCCGACGCTGGATGTCTGGGTGGTACGCAAAGATTTTGCTCAGCAGCATCCGGAGATCGTGACTGCTTTTGCCCGCAGCGCGCTTGACGCGCAGCAGGCCTACCTGAACAGCCCTGACAGCTGGCTGAAGCAGTCCGATAACCTCAGCAAACTCTCTCGCCTCAGCGGTGTGCCGGAAGCACAGGTGCCCGGTCTGGTGAAGGGCAATACCTATCTCACGGCGCAGCAGCAGGTTGAGCAACTGGGCAAACCGGTCAATAAAGCGATCGTCGATACCGCGCAGTTTCTGAAAGCACAGGGCCGGGTGCCGCAGGCGGATAACGACTACAGCAGCTATGTGACCTCCCGTTTCGTCGAGCCATTAGTTAAACCTTAAGGAGGCACTATGCTGCGCATCGCTCACCTTAATGCCCGTTATGCCGGACAGCCGGTGTTGCAGGATATCAATCTGCAGCTGGATAGCCATGAACTGCTGGTGGTGCTCGGCCCCTCCGGCTGCGGCAAAACCACACTGCTCAATCTGGTTGCCGGTTTCCTGCCGGTGGAGTCGGGCAGCATCACGCTGGATAACCAGCCGGTGACCGGGCCTGGTGCGGAGCGCGGCGTGGTGTTTCAGCATGAAGGATTACTGCCGTGGCGCAACGTGCTGGATAACGTCGCCTTTGGCCTGCAGCTGGCGGGGATGTCACGCCCGGATCGCGACGCGATTGCCCGCCGGTTAATCAGGCAGGTGGGGCTTGAAGGTGCGGAAAAGCGCGCCATCTGGCAGTTGTCCGGCGGTCAGCGTCAGCGGGTGGGCATTGCGCGCGCGCTGGCCACGGATCCACAACTGCTGTTGCTGGATGAGCCTTTCGGCGCACTGGATGCCTTTACCCGCGAGCAGATGCAAACCCTGCTGCTGACGCTGTGGCGCGACAGCGGTAAACAGATTCTGTTGATTACGCACGACATAGAAGAGGCGATTTTCCTGGCCAGCGAACTGATTCTGCTGTCGCCAGGACCGGGCCGCATCGTAGAGCGGCTGCGTCCTGGCTTTGGTCAGCGCTTTGCCGCGGGAGAGTCGTGCCGCAGCATCAAATCCGATCCGCAGTTTATCGCCCAGCGCGAGTATGTGCTGAGCCGGGTCTTTGATCAGCGGGAGGCGTTTGCATGAGTGCACTCATCAATGACAAGTCTCTGCCGGTGCGCCGTCGTTTGCGCTGGCCGTTTTCAACCACCTTTACGCTGAGCATGCTGAGTCTCTCTCTGCTGTTGCTGCTCTGGTGGGGCGTGACCGCGCTGGGCCTGATTGCCCCGCTGTTCCTGCCGTCGCCGCAGCAGGTGTTAAGCAAGCTGCTGCTGATTGCCAGCGCGCAGGGCTTTATGGATGCCACGCTGTGGCAGCATCTGGCCGCCAGCCTGACACGAATGCTGATTGCGCTGACTGCCGCTGCCGCCATCGGTATTCCTGTAGGGATCCTGATGGGCCTCAGCCCGGTCGCTCGCGGGTTGCTCGATCCTCTGATTGAACTCTATCGCCCGATTCCGCCACTCGCCTATCTGCCATTGATGGTGATCTGGTTCGGCATTGGTGAGACCTCGAAAATCCTGCTGATCTATCTGGCGATTTTCGCGCCGGTGACGCTTTCCACCCTGGCCGGTGTGCGTAACACGCAGCAGGTCCGACTGCGTGCGGCGCGCTCGCTGGGGGCTAACCGCTGGCAACTGCTGCGCTGGGTGATTCTGCCAGGCGCGTTGCCGGAGATCCTCACCGGTCTGCGCATCGGTCTGGGGGTTGGCTGGTCAACGCTGGTGGCCGCTGAGCTGATTGCCGCCACGCGGGGTCTGGGTTTTATGGTGCAGTCAGCAGGAGAATTCCTCGCCACCGATGTGGTGCTGGCGGGTATCGCGGTAATCGCCTTTATTGCTTTTAGCTTAGAACTCGGGCTCCGCGCGTTGCAGCGCCGTCTGACGCCCTGGAGTGGAGAACAATCATGAACGAACGTCTCAGTTTTACCCCGCTTGGCCCGTACATTGGCGCGCAGGTCTCAAACCTGGATGTGTCTCGCCCATTGAGTGATGCTCAGTTTGAGCAGCTTTATCATGGCCTGCTGCGTCATCAGGTGCTGTTTCTGCGTGACCAGAAAATAACGCCGGAACAGCACCGCGCGCTGGCAATCCGCTTTGGCGATCTGCACATCCATCCGGTCTATCCGCATGCGGAAGGCGTCGAGGAGATTATCGTGCTGGATACCCATCAGGATAATCCGCCGGATAATGACAACTGGCATACCGATGTCACCTTTATTGATACGCCGCCAGCGATCGCCTTGCTGGCCTCGAAGGTATTACCGGAGTCGGGGGGTGACACGCTCTGGACCAGCGGGATTGCGGCTTACGAAGCGCTCTCTGAACCCTTTAAGCAGCTGCTGGCAGGTCTCCATGCCGAGCATGATTTCAAAAAGTCATTCCAGGAGTATAAGTACCGCAAAACCGAGGAGGAGCATCAGCGCTGGCAGCAGGCGGTAGCAAAACATCCGCCGGTGCAGCATCCGGTCATCCGCACCCATCCGGTCAGCGGCAAAAAAGCGCTGTTTGTGAATGAGGGCTTTACCTCGCGGATCGTCGATTTAAGCGAGAAAGAGAGTGATGCGGTGCTGGGCTTTCTGTTTGCGCACGCCACCAAACCGGAGTTTCAGGTGCGCTGGCGCTGGCAGCCAGACGATCTGGCTATCTGGGATAATCGGGTCACGCAGCATTATGCCAATGCTGATTACTATCCTGCCCGGCGCATCATGCAGCGGGCAACGGTGCTGGGCGATAAACCCCGTTAAAAGAGAATCTCCCCGCTCGCGGGGAGATTTTTTTATGAGGCCATAATCTGTTCGAGCTGTTCCTGCGCTTCCAGCCACGCCATCTCCACCTCTTCCAGCGCAGATTTGCTCTCCGCCTGACGCTGCAGCGCGGTGGTCAGGTCCGCTTTACGGCTCTGTTCATAGATAGCGCTGTCTGAGAGCTGAGCTTCGGCTTCGGCCAGCTGGCTCTGCCATTTGCTCATCTGCTTTTCCAGCTTCTCTATCTCTTTGCGCAGCGGCTGCGTCTGGGTGCGCAGTTCAGCATCACGACGCTTCTGGTCTTTACGCGCCTGGGCACTGTTGCCGTTATCCTGCTTCGGCGCGGCATCCTGTTGCGCCTGCTGCTTCTGCAGATCGCTCAGCCACTTCTGATAATCTTCGAGATCGCCTTCAAACACATCCACTTTGCCATCATGCACCAGATAGAGATCGTCGGTGGTCGCGCGCAGCAGATGTCGGTCGTGCGATACCACGACCAGCGCACCTTCGAAGTCGATCAACGCTTCGGTCAGCGCCTGGCGCATATCGAGATCGAGGTGGTTGGTGGGTTCATCCAGCAGCAGCAGGTTAGGGCGCTGCCAGACAATCAGCGCCAGCACCAGTCGCGCTTTCTCTCCGCCGGAGAAGCGCTCAGTGATTTCAGTGACTTTATCGCCGCGGAAATCGAAGCCGCCCAGATAGTCGCGCAGCTGCTGTTCCAGCACCTCAGGCGCAATACGCGACAGATGCTGCAACGGTGACTCATCGGCCCGCAGGTACTCCAGCTGATGCTGGGCGAAGTAACCGAGCTTGATCCCTTTCGCCAGACCCATCTTGCCGTCCATCGCCTCCAGCTCACCCGCCAGCAGCTTAATCAGGGTCGATTTACCGGCACCGTTACGTCCCAGCAGGCCGATGCGCGAGCCGGGGACCAGGTTGAGCTTGATGGCGTCGAGAATAATACGATCGCCATAACCCGCGGTGACCTTCTCCATCTTCATCAGTGGATTAGGCAGGTTCTCCGGCTTGCGGAAAGTGAAGCTGAATGGATTATCGACATGGGCGGGCGCAATCATCTCCATGCGCTCCAGCATCTTGATGCGGCTCTGCGCCTGCTTCGCCTTGGTGGCCTGGGCACGGAAGCGATCAATGTAGCTGTGCAGGTGCGCCACTTTCTCCTGCTGGCTCTCATACAGCGACTGCTGCTGAGCCAGTTTGGCGACGCGCTGCCGCTCAAAGGAGCTGTAGTTGCCGGTATATTCGAACATCGACTCCTGTTCGATATGAATAATTTTGTCGATGACGGGATCGAGGAAGTCACGATCGTGCGAAATCAGAATCAGCGTGCCTTCATAACTCTTCAGCCAGCGCTCCAGCCAGATCACCGCATCGAGATCGAGGTGGTTGGTCGGTTCATCCAGCAGCAGCAGATCGGAACGGCAAATCAGCGCCTGTGCCAGGTTGAGGCGCATGCGCCAGCCACCCGAGAAGTCGCTGACCGGGCGTTGCAGCTGTTCCTGACTGAAGCCCAGACCATGCAGCAGGCTTGAGGCGCGCGCATGGATGCTCCACGCCTGCACCGCGTCCAGCTTGCCATGCAGCAGCGCGATGGCATTGCCATCGTCACGCAGATTGGCGTCCGCCAGTTCTGCTTCAAGCTGGCGAAACTGGCGATCGCCATCAATCACGTACTCCAGCGCGGCTTTATCCAGCGCAGGGGTTTCCTGATTCACCCAGGCCAGCGCCCAGTGAGTGGGGAAAGTGACGGTACCGGCATCGCTGGTGATTTCACCTTTTAACAGCGACAGCAGCGTGGATTTTCCACAGCCGTTTTTACCCACCAGCCCGACCTTCTGGCCGGGATTAATGGTGGCGGTGGCATTGTCGAGCAGGACGCGGATGCCGCGGCGAATTTGTAAGGCTGAGAAGACAATCATGTAAGCGCCGTATCGTCAGAATATGTTAATTTACTGGCAACATAATGAGATTTTGCTGCGTCGTGCATGGTAGCGGAAAACCGCACCAATGACGACGCTTTGGAGGGAAAGGATGTCGCAGCCACCCAGGGTTTTGCTGCTTTATGCTCATCCGGAATCACAGGATTCGATCGCCAATCGGATTCTGCTGCAGCCGGCTCAGGCACTGGAACACGTTACCGTGCACGATCTGTACGCAACCTATCCGGATTTTTTTATCGATATTCACCATGAACAACAGCTGCTGCGTGAACATGATGTCATCATTTTTCAGCATCCGCTCTATACCTATAGCTGTCCGGCGCTGCTGAAAGAGTGGCTGGACAGAGTTCTGTCGCGCGGTTTCGCCAATGGCGTGGATGGCAATGCGCTGGAAGGAAAGTACTGGCGCAGCGTCGTCACCACCGGAGAACCGGAAAGTGCCTTCAGACATCAGGGTCTGAACCGCTATTCGCTCAATGACATTATGCGTCCTTTTGAGCTGACCGCGCAGATGTGCCGTATGCACTGGATGCCGCCGATGATCGTCTACTGGGCGCGTCGTCAGAGTCCTGAATTAATGAAAAATTACGCCCGCGCCTATGGCGACTGGCTGGCGGCACCGCTGCCGAATGGAGGGGTATAGATGGAAGGGCAAACGCTGCTGACCGCCGGGGTGATTTATCTGGTCGCGGCGGTATTGATTGTACCGGTGGCGGCTCGCCTCGGTATTGGTGCAGTTCTGGGCTATCTGGTGGCGGGTATCGCTATCGGCCCGTGGGGATTAGGCTTTATCAGCGACGTCGACGAGATTCTGCACTTCTCTGAGCTCGGCGTGGTGTTCCTGATGTTTATTATCGGGCTGGAGCTGAACCCGGCAAAGCTGTGGGCGCTGCGCCGCTCCATTTTTGGCGTCGGCGCGGCGCAGGTGATCTTCTCAGCGGCGATTCTGGGCGGCTTATTATGGCTGACCAACTTTAGCTGGCAGGCGGCGATCATTGGCGGGATTGGTCTGGCGATGTCCTCGACCGCTATGGCCCTGCAGCTGATGATGGATAAAGGCATGAACCGCAGCGAAGCGGGGCAACTGGGCTTTTCGGTGTTGCTGTTTCAGGATATCGCGGTGATCCCAGCCCTGGCGCTGATCCCGCTGCTGGCCGGAACCGACAGCGGTCATATCGACTGGATGAAGGTCGGCATGAAAGTACTGGCGTTTGCCGGCATGCTGGTAGGCGGACGCTATCTGCTGCGGCCTATCTTCCGTTACATCGCTGCGTCGGGCGTGCGCGAAGTCTTTACCGCCGCTTCGCTGCTGCTGGTGCTGGGCTCCGCGCTGTTTATGGATGCGCTGGGTCTGTCGATGGCGCTGGGGACCTTTATTGCCGGGATCCTGCTGGCGGAGAGCGAGTACCGGCATGAGCTGGAAGTCGCCATCGACCCGTTTAAAGGTTTACTGCTGGGCCTGTTCTTTATTTCGGTTGGCATGGCGCTCAACCTCGGTGTGCTCTATACCCATATTGTGACCATCCTGCTGGGTGTCGTGACGCTGGTGGCGGTGAAAACGCTGGTGCTCTATCTGCTGGCGCGCATTTATGGCTTGCGCAGCTCTGAGCGGCAGCAGTTCGCTGGCGTACTGAGTCAGGGGGGCGAGTTCGCCTTTGTGCTCTTTTCCGCGGCCTCCTCGGCAAAGCTGTTCTCTGGCGATCAACTGCCGATGCTGCTGGTGACGGTAACCCTGTCGATGATGACCACGCCGCTGTTGATGAAGGGAATCGATCGTCTGCTGGCACGCCGCTTCAATGAGCCGGATGACGAGGCAGAGAAACACTTTGTCGAAGACGATCAGCCGCAGGTGATTGTGGTGGGCTTTGGTCGCTTCGGGCAGGTCGTGGGGCGTTTGCTGATGGCGAATAACAAACGCATCACCGTGCTTGAGCGCGACATCAGTGCAGTCAGTCTGATGCGGAAATATGGCTATAAGGTCTATTACGGCGATGCTACTGAACTGGAGTTGCTGCGGGCAGCCGGTGCGGCCAGCGCTCAGGCGATTGTGATCACCTGTAACGAGCCCGAAGATGTGATGACGATTGTACATCTGTGCCAGCAGCATTTTCCGCAGTTGCAGATTCAGGCGCGCGCCCGGGGCCGTGTAGAAGCGCATGAACTGCTTCAGGCGGGCGTCACGCAGTTCTCGCGTGAGACCTTCTCCAGTGCGCTGGAGCTGGGACGTAAAACGCTGATGACGCTGGGGATGCATCCGCATCAGGCGCACCGCGCCCAGCAGTATTTCCGCCATCTTGATATGCGGATGCTGCGCGAGCTGATGCCCAATCTCTCTGAAAGCGCGCAGGCTTCGCGCGTCCGTGAAGCGCGGCGTGAACTGGAAGATATCTTCCAGCGCGAAATGCAGCGCGAAAAGCGGCAGATCGACGGCTGGGACGATGATGAATAACCTCTTTAAACAGGCAGAAGCTAATGCGTAAACGTTTTATTGCTGGTGCGACATGCCCGCACTGCCAGGAGAAGGACACGCTGGCAATGTGGCGTGAAAATAATGTCGATGTGGTGGAGTGCGTGAAGTGTGGTCACCAGATGCGTGAGGCCGATAAGCAGGCGCGCGATCAGGTTCGCACTAATGAGCAGGTTATCGGTATTTTTCATCCTGAGTAGCGGAATGGCGCAGCTTTTTTTACGCCTGGACTTACAGCGGGATTGAATTCCGTTACAATTGTCGCCATTAACGCTGTAGTCGCAAGAGAAAGTGAAAACCCTCTTGTACTCAGCCCCGAACCTTTCTGGTTGGTGTTATTGCACGAAAGAATAGACCAATGAGACGGGATCTCAGCTCTCAACGGTTAGGAGATATCATGAAAGTAGCAAAAGACCTGGTGGTAAGCCTGGCCTATCAGGTACGTACAGAAGACGGCGTGTTAGTTGACGAGTCACCGGTGAGTGCACCGTTAGACTACCTGCACGGTCATGGTTCCCTGATTTCTGGTCTGGAAAATGCGCTGGAAAACCACATTGCCGGCGACAAGTTTGACGTGCATATCCCGGCAAACGATGCCTACGGTCAGTATGACGATAACCTGGTGCAGCGCGTTCCTAAAGACGTCTTCATGGGCGTTGACGAACTGCAGGTTGGCATGCGCTTCCTGGCAGAAACCGATCAGGGCCCGGTACCGGTAGAAATCACCGAAGTGGAAGATGATCACGTCGTGGTTGATGGTAACCACATGCTGGCGGGTCAGAACCTGAACTTCAACGTTGAAGTGGTTGCTATCCGCGAAGCCACGCCGGAAGAACTGGCTCATGGCCACGTTCACGGTGCAGATGGCCATCATCATGACCACGATCACGGCCATGACCACGACCACGACCACGACCACGATCAGGGTAAAGGCGGTTGTGGCACTGGCGGCTGCGGCTGCAGCCACTAAGTCTCAACAGACCTTTCAAGGCCACCCTCGGGTGGCCTTTCTTTTGGCGCGTATTCTGGTTCTGCCCGGGTAAGCCGGGGCCAGATAGCCCGCGATCAGTAGTGCGGTGGTGGCGTCTCTTCAGATTGTGAGGCGACGATCGATGGCGCATTCGCTTTGAGCTTGTCGGTTAAAATGCGCATCTGCTCACGCATCTTATTCATCTCCAGCTCGTGCTGAACGACCGCGCTGTTCAGCTGATCGATAGTCATCTCCTGAAAGGCCAGTTTGCTCTCCAGCGTCTCCAGACGCTGTTCCCACTCAAATTGTTGCATGACCTGTTCCTCTGTTAAGGTGCGACTCGGGGCGTGATTCTACGATCTGAATGCCAGGAATCACCTGTTTTTTTCACGCCCGGAGGCGTTGCGCTTGAAAAAAGGCAGCGCGGCATCATCTCTGATGAAACTTCCCGATGTTATAAAGGTCGGAGGTTAACCGGGTAATTACATTGTGGGAGTGTTCGACACTGCCACGTAAAGTTATAGTGTGGACCCTGAAGTCCGCAATGTTTCCCGAGGTTAGACGCTTCGGTTTTGGAGAATGGATGAAATCACTGTTTAAAGTCACATTGTTAGCTACCACCATGGCTGTTGCGCTGAATGCTCCGCTGGCAATGGCGGCAGATACCGCTGCGGCGCCACAGGCTGCACCAGCCGCCGCGCCACAGTCTGCGCCTCAGGCACCGAAAAATGCTGCCTTCAAAGATGAAGACCAGCAGTCTGCCTACGCGCTGGGTGCTTCACTGGGTCGCTACATGGACAACTCCCTGAAGGAGCAGGAAAAACTGGGCATCAAACTGGATAAGCAGCAGCTGATCGCTGGTGTTCAGGATGCATTTGGTGGCAAGAGCAAACTCTCTGATGAAGAGATTGAGCAGACGCTGCAATCCTTTGAAGGCCGCGTGAAAGGCGCAGCCTCAGCGAAAATGGAAAAAGATGCGAAAGAGAACTCTGAAAAGGGCGAAGCTTACGCAACCAAATTTGCTAAAGAGAGCGGCGTGAAGAAAACCGAAAGCGGCCTGCTGTATAAAGTTGAGAAAGAGGGTACCGGCGACGCACCTAAAGACAGCGACACTGTAGTGGTAAACTACAAAGGTACGCTGATTGACGGTACTGAATTCGACAACTCTTATACCCGTGGCGAGCCACTTTCATTCCGTCTGGATGGTGTCATCCCTGGCTGGACTGAAGGTCTGAAGCACGTGAAGAAAGGCGGCAAGATCAAGCTGGTTATCCCACCAAATCTGGCTTACGGCAAAAATGGCGTTCCGGGCATCCCGGCTAACTCCACCCTGGTGTTTGATGTCGAGCTGCTTGATATCAAACCCGCGCCAAAGGCAGATGAAAAAGCACAGGCTCCAGCGCCTGCTGCTGCAGAAAAAGCGCAGTAATCTGCTGACCGCCGCCTCCGGGCGGCGGTTTCATTTCGGCTTCACGACAAACCTCTGGCATAAGCCGACGACATTTGCCAGACTAATGCCTGCCTAATTATCCCAATATCGAGTCTGCCCATAAGCCGCTGTGACAGGCTCCAGCCATTCAGGGTGATACTCTTCAATGTCTAATCCATTCAATCCGGGTGAACTGAGCGACTTCGATCTTCTGGAGCAGCGCCCGTTCGAACAAAGTGATTACGATATTCTGAAATCGTACGAGGCTGTCGTGGATGGCCTGGCGATGTTGATCGGTTCGCATTGTGAAATTGTCCTGCATTCGCTTGAAGATCTTAAGTGTTCGGCCGTGCGTATCGCTAATGGTGAACACACTGGACGTAAAGTCGGTTCGCCTATTACCGATTTAGCCCTGCGTATGCTGCATGATATGCATGGCGCGGACAGTAATGTCTCCCGTGCTTACTTCACACGTGCCAAAAGCGGCGTGCTGATGAAATCGGTCACGATTGCAATTCGTAACCGTCAGCAACGGGTCATTGGCTTGCTCTGCATCAACATGAACCTTGATGTGCCGTTCTCACAGATCATGTCGACCTTTATGCCGCCCGAGATGCAGCAGGTTGACTCCAACGTCAACTTCGCCAGTTCGGTAGACGATCTGGTGATGCAGACGCTGGAGTTCACCATTGAAGAGGTGAGTGCTGACCGTAATGTATCGAACAACGCCAAGAATCGTCAGATTGTGCTGAACCTGTATGAGAAGGGGATCTTCGACATCAAGGATGCCATCAACCAGGTGGCCGATCGGCTGAATATTTCCAAACACACCGTCTATCTCTATATCCGTCAGTTTAAAAATGGCGACTTCCAGGGGCAGGAGCGGTAATGCGTTACACCCTGCTGGTCACCGGCCCGGCTTACGGTACGCAACAGGCGACCAGTGCCTGGCTGTTTGCCCGCGCACTGCTGACGGCAGGCCATCAGCTTGACAGCGTTTTCTTCTATCGCGAAGGGGTGCTGAACGCTAACCAACTGACGTCGCCCGCCAGTGATGAGTTTGATCTGGTGCGCGCGTGGCAGACATTGCATCAGGAGCAGGGTGTGGCACTGAATATTTGTGTGGCGGCCGCGCTGCGTCGTGGCGTCAGCGACCAGCAGGAAGCGGCACGACTCCAGCTGGCGGGCAGTAACCTGCAGCCGGGCTTTACCCTGAGTGGGCTGGGCGCGCTGGCAGAAGCGGCGCTGAGCTGTGAACGCATGGTGCAGTTCTGATGAATCGGGTCGCATTTGTCTTTACCCGGGCGCCGCACGGCAGCAGCGCAGGACGTGAGGGGCTGGATGCCGCGCTGGCCACGGGCGCGCTCAGTGAGGATATCGGCCTGTTTTTTATCGGTGATGGCGTGCTGCAGCTTAATCTGCACCAGCAACCTGAGACGATTAAGAGCCGTCACTATGCCGCGACCTTTGGCGTGCTGGCACTGTATGAGATTGAACACTGCTATCTCTGCCGGACATCGCTGATAGCGCGTGGATTAGAGGTTGACGCTGACCGGTTGCTGGATGTTACGCTACTGGACGCGCCGGCGCTGCGACAGACGCTGGCCAGCTACGATCGCATTCTTACTTTTTAAGAGACGTTAATGCTGCATACGTTACTGCACTCACCGGCACACTGTGACCTTGAGAGCCTGCTTTTAATGGCGGGTGCGGGTGATGACCTGCTGCTGTTGCAGGATGGCGTGCTGGCCGCTTTAGCTGGCAGCCACGCATTGATGCGACTGTCAGAGAGCGAAGCGACGCTCTGGGTGCTGGACGAAGATGTCCAGGCTCGCGGTCTCGCTGGACAAATTTCGACCCGTGTGCAGTCAGTAGACTATACTGGGTTTGTCACGCTAACGATCAGGCATCAGCAACAAATGGTCTGGTAATCGGCTAAAACCTGGTTATTTCTTGACACCCCTTTGACTCAGCCCTAAAATTCTGCCTCCTCGTAATTCTACGAGGCGATTTATTACGTGTTTACGAAGCAAAAGCAAATCCAGGAGCTATTTAATGGCAACAGTTAACCAGCTGGTTCGCAAACCACGCGTCCGCAAAGTTGCAAAGAGCAACGTGCCGGCGCTGGAAGCTTGCCCGCAAAAACGTGGCGTTTGTACTCGTGTGTACACCACCACTCCTAAGAAACCAAACTCCGCACTGCGTAAAGTCTGCCGTGTGCGTTTGACCAACGGTTTTGAAGTTACCTCCTACATTGGTGGTGAAGGTCATAACCTGCAGGAACACTCCGTGATCCTGATCCGTGGCGGTCGTGTAAAAGACCTGCCAGGTGTGCGTTACCACACCGTTCGTGGCGCGCTTGACTGCTCAGGTGTTAAAGACCGTAAGCAGGCTCGCTCCAAGTACGGCGTGAAGAAGCCAAAGGCTTAATGGTTCTCCGTTAAGTAAGGCCAAACGTTTTAAATTAAATGTCAAAATAAACTCATCGAGTTTTGGACAATCCTGAATTAACAACGGAGTATTTCCATGCCACGTCGTCGCGTCATTGGTCAGCGTAAAATTCTGCCAGATCCTAAGTTCGGATCAGAGCTGCTGGCCAAATTTGTAAATATCCTGATGGTAGATGGTAAAAAATCTACCGCAGAATCAATCGTTTATACCGCGCTTGAGACCCTGGCTCAGCGTTCAGGTAAAAACGCGCTGGAATCTTTTGAAGTAGCCCTGGAAAACGTGCGTCCGACTGTCGAAGTTAAGTCACGTCGCGTTGGTGGTTCTACTTATCAGGTACCAGTAGAAGTCCGTCCGGTTCGTCGTAATGCTCTGGCAATGCGCTGGATCGTAGATGCTGCTCGTAAACGCGGTGATAAATCAATGGCTCTTCGCCTGGCGAACGAACTTTCTGATGCTGCAGAGAACAAAGGTACAGCAGTTAAGAAACGTGAAGACGTTCACCGCATGGCAGAAGCCAACAAGGCGTTCGCACACTACCGTTGGTAATCACCACGTAGTTGTTAAACCAGCGGGCGCTCAATCAGCCAACCCGCTGGGGTCGACTTACCTTGAACGTCCGAGAATCAGAGGAATCAAATGGCTCGTAAAACACCCATTGCCCGCTACCGTAATATCGGTATCAGTGCGCACATCGACGCCGGTAAGACTACCACTACCGAACGCGTTCTGTTCTACACCGGTGTAAACCACAAAATCGGTGAAGTACATGACGGCGCAGCAACCATGGACTGGATGGAGCAGGAACAGGAACGTGGTATTACCATCACCTCCGCTGCGACCACCTGTTACTGGTCTGGTATGGCCAAGCAGTTTGAACCACACCACGTAAACATTATCGACACCCCAGGACACGTTGACTTCACCATCGAAGTTGAACGTTCTATGCGTGTGCTTGATGGCGCGGTAATGGTTTACTGTGCAGTTGGTGGCGTTCAGCCACAGTCTGAGACCGTATGGCGTCAGGCTAACAAATATAAAGTTCCACGCATTGCGTTCGTTAACAAAATGGACCGCATGGGTGCTAACTTCCTGAAAGTTGTTAAACAGATGGAAGTTCGTCTGGGCGCAACTCCAGTTCCTCTGCAACTGGCTATCGGCGCAGAAGAGAAATTCACCGGTGTTGTTGACCTGGTGAAAATGAAAGCAATCAACTGGAACGACGCAGACCAGGGTGTAACCTTCGTCTACGAAGATATTCCAGCTGATATGCAGGAACTGGCTGAAGAATGGCATGCGAAGCTGGTTGAAGCCGCTGCTGAAGGCTCTGATGAGCTGATGGAGAAATTCTTCGGTGGTGAAGAACTGACTGAAGAAGAGATCAAAACATCTCTGCGTAAGCGTGTTCTGAACAACGAAATTATCCTGGTAACCTGTGGTTCTGCATTTAAGAACAAAGGTGTTCAGGCGATGCTGGATGCAGTTGTTGAATATCTGCCAGCACCGACTGACGTTACCGCGATCAACGGTATGCTGGACGACGGTAAAGACACGCCGGCTGTTCGTCACTCTGATGACAACGAGCCGTTTGCTGCACTGGCGTTCAAAATCGCTACCGACCCGTTCGTGGGTAACTTAACCTTCTTCCGCGTTTACTCTGGTGTTGTTAACACGGGTGACACCGTGTTCAACCCGGTTAAGTCAAACCGTGAGCGTCTGGGCCGTATCGTTCAGATGCACGCTAACAAGCGTGAAGAGATTAAAGAAGTTCGTGCGGGTGATATCGCAGCTGCGATCGGCCTGAAAGATGTGACCACTGGTGACACCCTGTGTGACCCAGATAACGTCATCATCCTTGAGCGCATGGAGTTCCCGGAGCCGGTAATCTCTATCGCCGTTGAGCCAAAAACCAAAGCTGACCAGGAAAAAATGGGTCTGGCTCTGGGCCGTCTGGCAAAAGAAGACCCATCATTCCGCGTATGGACTGATGAAGAATCTAACCAGACCATCATCGCCGGTATGGGTGAATTGCACCTCGACATCATCGTTGACCGTATGAAGCGTGAGTTCAACGTTGAAGCAAACGTGGGTAAACCACAGGTTGCTTACCGTGAAGCGATTCGCAACAAAGTTACCGATGTTGAAGGTAAACACGCCAAGCAGTCTGGTGGTCGTGGTCAGTATGGCCATGTTGTTATCGACATGTACCCACTGGAGCCAGGTTCGAACCCGAAAGGCTACGAATTTGTCAACGACATCAAAGGTGGTGTGATTCCTGGTGAATACATCCCTGCGGTTGACAAAGGTATCCAGGAGCAGCTGAAATCAGGCCCTCTGGCTGGTTACCCGGTTGTGGATCTGGGCGTGCGTCTGCACTTCGGTTCTTACCACGATGTCGACTCCTCAGAACTGGCGTTTAAACTGGCCGCGTCTCTTGCCTTCAAACAAGGCTTTAAACAAGCGACACCTGTTCTGCTTGAGCCTATCATGAAGGTTGAAGTTGAAACGCCAGAAGAGAACACGGGTGATGTCATCGGTGACCTTAGCCGTCGTCGTGGTATGCTCAAAGGGCAGGAATCTAACGCTACTGGCGTTCAGATTCACGCTGAAGTTCCGTTGTCTGAGATGTTCGGATACGCAACTCAGCTGCGTTCTCTGACCAAAGGTCGTGCTTCTTACTCCATGGAGTTCCTGAAGTATGACGATGCGCCAAACAACGTAGCGCAGGCCGTTATTGAAGCTCGTAGCAAATAAGCTACGGTTTAAATTTGAACTGATGCCTTCACCCAGATGGTGAAGGCACAACGTAAGGAATTATCGCCATGGCGAAAGAGCAATTTCAGCGTAACAAACTGCACGTAAACGTGGGTACCATCGGTCACGTCGACCACGGTAAAACCACCCTGACTGCAGCTATCACCACCGTACTGTCTAAAACTTACGGCGGCCAGGCTCGTGCATTCGATCAGATCGATAACGCACCAGAAGAGAAAGCACGTGGTATCACCATCAACACTTCACACGTTGAGTATGAAACCCCGACTCGCCACTATGCGCACGTTGACTGCCCAGGCCACGCCGACTATGTGAAAAACATGATCACCGGTGCTGCGCAGATGGACGGCGCGATCCTGGTTGTTGCTGCGACTGATGGCCCAATGCCACAGACCCGTGAGCACATCCTGCTGGGTCGTCAGGTTGGCGTTCCTTACATCATCGTGTTCCTGAACAAGTGTGACATGGTTGATGATGAAGAGCTGCTGGAACTGGTAGAGATGGAAGTTCGTGACCTGCTGTCAGCATATGACTTCCCAGGCGACGACACTCCAATCGTTCGTGGTTCTGCTCTGAAAGCGCTGGAAGGCAACCCAGAGTGGGAAGCGAAAATCATCGAACTGGCTGAGCATCTGGACAACTACATCCCAGAGCCACAGCGTGCGATCGACATGCCGTTCCTGCTGCCAATCGAAGACGTATTCTCAATCTCTGGCCGTGGTACCGTTGTTACCGGTCGTGTTGAGCGCGGCATCGTTAAAGTCGGCGACGAAGTTGAAATCGTGGGTATCAAAGATACTGTGAAATCAACCTGTACCGGTGTTGAGATGTTCCGTAAGCTGCTGGACCAGGGTCAGGCAGGCGAAAACTGTGGTGTTCTGCTGCGCGGTATCAAGCGTGAAGACATCCAGCGTGGCCAGGTTCTGGCTAAGCCAGGCTCAATCAAGCCGCACACCCAGTTCGAGTCAGAAGTTTACGTTCTGTCTAAAGACGAAGGTGGTCGCCATACTCCGTTCTTCAAAGGCTATCGTCCACAGTTCTACTTCCGTACAACTGACGTAACCGGCTCAGTAGAGCTGCCAGAAGGCGTTGAAATGGTAATGCCAGGCGACAACATCAAAATGGTTGTTACCCTGATCCACCCAATCGCAATGGACGAAGGTCTGCGCTTCGCAATCCGCGAAGGCGGCCGTACCGTTGGCGCGGGTGTTGTTGCTAAAGTTATCGCTTAATTGTGATATCTGCTGTGGCTGTGTAAATGGCCACTGCAACACAGTAAAAAGAGCACTTCGGTGCTCTTTTTTTTGCTCTGAAAACGCCATAACCCTGCAAAGGGTGGGTTTGAAATAAAAACTATTCGCATTTACACTGTGTACAGAAAATGTACCCGAGTGATGAATCAATGTACGTCTGCCTGTGTAATGCCATCAGTGATAAAACCCTTCGTGAAGTCGTGCGTCGCTATCAGCCCAAATCTATTCAGCAACTGCGCCAGCTTGTGCCGGTCGGCAAGCAATGCGGCAAATGTATTCGTGCTGCGCGTGAAATTATGGATGAAGAGATGCAGCATGCACCACTCTACAAAGAGATAGCCTGACCGACGATCGGTGCGTGAATACCCACAATATCTGTCGCGTTTTTTTGACTTCTTTTTAACCGCATCTACGCTCTAATAAACCAGACGCGGAGGGTTAACAATGAAGGGCGATATCAAAGTTATCAGTCATCTCAACAAACTGCTTGGAAATGAACTGGTTGCTATCAATCAGTACTTTCTTCATGCGCGCATGTTCAAAAACTGGGGTCTGACGCGCCTCAATGATGTGGAATACCATGAATCAATCGATGAGATGAAACATGCCGATAAATATATTGAGCGTATTCTTTTCCTTGAAGGGATCCCAAATCTTCAGGATCTGGGACGGCTCCGTATCGGTGAAGATGTTGAAGAGATGCTGAGTTCAGACCTGAATCTGGAGCTGGAGGGCGCGAAAGACCTTCGTGAAGCTATCTCCTATGCTGACAAAGTGCATGACTATGTCAGCCGTGACATGATGATTGAAATCCTGGCTGATGAGGAACATCACATCGACTGGATTGAGACGGAACTTGAGTTAATCCAGAAGATGGGCATCCAGAACTATCTGCAGGCTCAAATCAAACAAGAGTGAATCGGGTCTGCAGTACTATCGCTACCCAGCCCGCAATGGCCAGGAAAGGGCCAAACGGCAGCGGGCTGTCCCCCTGAATAAAACCCCGCAGTTGCAGCATCACGATCGACGTCAGCGCCATAACGGTGGCACCCAACGCAATCCAGGGTAATGCCTGCCAGCCACAGCAGGCACCTAACGCTGCGAAGAGCTTGATATCGCCATAACCTAATCCCTCGTACCCCCGCATCTGCCGATAGCTCCAGGCGAGCAGCCACAACGCACAGTAGCCCGCCACAGCACCCCATATCGCCGTTGTTTCGGTTCCGGACAGCGTGGCATGGAATAATCCAGACCAGATCAGCAGATAATTGAGCGGGTCAGGTATACAGAAGTGGCGACGATCGATGGCAGCCACGAGCAGCAAGAGGCCGGAGGCAGTAATAATAAAAATAGCCTCCGCAGAGTGGTCAAAACTCTGCAGCACCAGCAGGCACAGAAGGGCAAACAGCCATTCAATGACAACGCTTTCTGCGCCGAACGCGCGATGACAGAAGCGACACCGCCCTTTTAAGCCAGGCCAGCTTATTAACGGCAGCGCATCTCGCCACAGCAGGCGCTGCTGGCAATGATTACAGTGCGAACCCGGAAAGCAGAGTAGGGCAAACCATTGAGCGGGTGAGAGGGCGGGGGTGAAGCGCTGGCTGGTCAGCGAAAGAAAGCTTCCCAATGCACCTCCGCCTGCGAGTGCAGCAATGTGAGTTATCAGAGTGGGCGACATGATTATGCTCCGGACGAAAGGTTAGATGCACTCTCGTGGGCAACGGGTTCTGTGTCACCTATGAATGAAGAAGGGCGGAAACAGACTCACAACTGAATAACTGATTTATCAGCGTTACGGCAGTGCAATGCGACGCACGCTTCACGAACCGGCCACAATTTAATGGGTAAAACCTCAACACGGGTTGCTTCCTGAACAGATTTACGTATAATGCGCGGGCCTGCAGATATTGCAGGCGCGATTCGAGCAGAATCGCAGACGGCTGAAATTTAGGCCGCCTGACAATACTCCCAATTGTGGAGTTATATGCTGAACGATTACACTCTCCCATCAATCGTAATGGGCTCGAGTAGTAATTTTTTTCGTCTATAAAAAGTTTGGAGCTCTGGTCTCATGCAGAACCAAAGAATCCGTATCCGTCTTAAAGCGTTTGATCATCGTCTGATCGATCAATCAACCGCGGAAATCGTTGAGACCGCCAAGCGCACTGGTGCGCAGGTTCGTGGTCCAATCCCGCTGCCAACCCGCAAAGAGCGTTTTACTGTTCTGATCTCTCCGCACGTTAACAAAGATGCGCGTGATCAGTACGAAATCCGCACTCACAAGCGTCTGGTAGACATCGTTGAGCCAACTGAAAAAACCGTTGATGCTCTGATGCGTCTGGATCTGGCTGCCGGTGTTGACGTGCAGATCAGCCTGGGTTAATCAGGTCATCGAGCGATTGAGAGGTTGAAACAATGATTGGTTTAGTCGGTAAAAAAGTGGGCATGACCCGCATCTTCACTGAAGATGGCGTTTCTATCCCCGTCACCGTAATCGAAGTTGAAGCGAACCGCGTTACTCAGGTCAAAGGCCTGGAAAACGATGGTTACCAGGCAATTCAGGTTACCACCGGTGCTAAAAAAGCAAACCGTGTGACCAAACCTGAAGCTGGTCATTTTGCTAAAGCTGGCGTTGAAGCTGGCCGTGGCCTGTGGGAATTCCGCACCGCTGAAGGTGAAGAATACTCTGTAGGTCAGAGCATCAGCGTTGAGATTTTCGCTGAAGTTAAGAAAGTTGACGTAACCGGTACCTCTAAAGGTAAAGGTTTCGCCGGTACCGTTAAGCGCTGGAACTTCCGTACCCAGGACGCTACTCACGGTAACTCCTTGTCTCACCGCGTTCCGGGTTCTATCGGTCAGAACCAGACTCCGGGCAAAGTGTTCAAAGGCAAGAAAATGGCAGGTCAGCTGGGTAATGAGCGCGTAACCGTTCAGAGTCTGGACGTAGTACGTGTTGACGCTGAGCGCAACCTGCTGCTGGTTAAAGGTGCAGTTCCCGGTGCTACCGGTAGCGACCTGATCGTTAAACCAGCTGTGAAGGCGTAAGGGGATAGCAATGGAATTAGTATTGAAAGACGCGCAGAGCGCGCTGACTGTTTCCGAAACTACCTTCGGTCGTGATTTCAACGAAGCGCTGGTTCACCAGGTTGTTGTTGCTTACGCATCTGGCGCCCGCCAGGGTACTCGCGCGCAGAAAACTCGCGCCGAAGTAACCGGTTCAGGCAAAAAGCCATGGCGTCAAAAAGGCACCGGCCGTGCGCGTGCAGGTTCTGTAAAGAGCCCAATCTGGCGTTCAGGTGGTGTGACCTTTGCTGCGAAGCCGCAGGACCACAGTCAAAAAGTTAACAAAAAGATGTACCGCGGCGCGCTGAAAAGCATCCTGTCCGAACTGGTACGTCAAGATCGTCTGATCGTTGTCGAATCATTTGCTGTAGAAGCACCGAAAACCAAGCTGCTGGTACAGAAACTGAAAGACATGGCTCTGGAAGACGTGCTGATCATCACCGGTGAACTGGATGAGAATCTGTTCCTGGCTGCGCGCAACCTGTACAAGGTTGACGTACGTGATGCATCCGGTATCGACCCAGTTAGCCTGATCGCCTTCGACAAAGTCGTTATGACTGCTGATGCAGTTAAGCAAGTTGAGGAGATGCTGGCATGATCCGTGAAGAACGTCTGCTGAAAGTACTGCGCGCGCCGCACGTATCTGAAAAAGCATCTAGCGCGATGGAAAAAACCAATACCATCGTTCTCAAAGTTGCTAATGACGCGACCAAAGCAGAGATCGTTGCTGCTGTTGAGAAACTGTTCGAAGTAGAAGTTAAAGACGTAAACACCCTGGTAGTTAAGGGCAAAGTTAAGCGTCAAGGACAGCGTATCGGTCGTCGTAGCGACTGGAAAAAAGCTTACGTCACCCTGAAAGAAGGCCAGAATCTGGACTTCGCTGGCGGCGCTGAGTAAGTCGGAGGAGAAAGACAATGGCAGTTGTTAAATGTAAACCGACATCTCCGGGTCGTCGCCATGTAGTTAAAGTGGTAAACGCGGAGCTGCACAAGGGCAAACCATTTGCCCCGCTGGTAGAAAAAAACAGCAAATCCGGTGGCCGTAACAACAATGGTCGTATCACTACCCGTCATATCGGTGGTGGTCACAAGCAGGCTTATCGTATTGTTGACTTCAAACGCAACAAAGACGGTATCCCGGCAGTTGTTGAACGTCTTGAGTACGATCCGAACCGCTCTGCGAACATCGCACTGGTTCTGTACAAAGACGGCGAGCGCCGTTACATCCTGGCCCCTAAAGGCCTGAAAGCCGGCGACCAGATCCAATCTGGCGTTGATGCTGCGATTAAAGCAGGTAACACTCTGCCGATGCGTAACATCCCGGTGGGTTCAACCGTGCATAACGTAGAAATGAAACCAGGCAAAGGCGGTCAGATTGCTCGCTCAGCCGGTGCTTACGTGCAGATCGTTGCGCGTGAAGGTTCTTACGTTACCCTGCGTCTGCGTTCAGGTGAAATGCGTAAAGTCGAGTCTGACTGCCGCGCAACACTGGGCGAAGTCGGCAACGCTGAGCATATGCTGCGCGTTCTGGGTAAAGCTGGTGCAGCCCGTTGGCGTGGTGTTCGTCCTACCGTTCGTGGTACCGCGATGAACCCAGTTGATCACCCGCACGGTGGTGGTGAAGGTCGTAACTTTGGTAAGCACCCGGTAACTCCGTGGGGCGTTCAGACCAAAGGTAAGAAGACCCGTAGCAACAAGCGTACCGATAAGTTTATCGTACGTCGCCGTAGCAAATAATATTAGAGGATAAGCCATGCCACGTTCTCTCAAGAAAGGTCCTTTTATTGACCTGCACTTGCTGAAGAAGGTAGAGAAAGCGGTGGAAAGCGGTGACAAGAAGCCTTTGCGCACTTGGTCCCGTCGTTCAACGATCTTTCCTAACATGATCGGTTTGACCATCGCTGTCCATAATGGTCGTCAGCACGTTCCTGTCTTTGTTTCCGACGAAATGGTTGGTCACAAACTGGGTGAATTCGCGCCGACACGTACTTATCGCGGTCACGCGGCTGATAAAAAAGCCAAGAAGAAATAAGTAGGAGGAAGAGATGGAAACTTTAGCTCAACATCGCCACGCTCGTTCTTCTGCTCAGAAGGTTCGCCTTGTTGCTGACCTGATTCGCGGTAAGAAAGTGTCGCAGGCACTGGACATTTTGACCTACACCAATAAGAAAGCGGCTGTACTGGTCAAAAAAGTTCTGGAATCTGCCATTGCTAACGCCGAACACAACGATGGCGCTGATATCGACGATCTGAAAATCACGAAAATTTTCGTTGATGAAGGTCCGACCATGAAACGCATTATGCCGCGTGCCAAAGGTCGTGCAGATCGCATCCTGAAGCGCACCAGCCACATTACTGTGGTTGTGTCCGATCGCTGAGACTCTGGAGACTAGCAATGGGTCAGAAAGTACATCCTAATGGTATTCGCCTGGGTATTGTAAAACCATGGAACTCTACCTGGTTTGCGAACACCAAAGAATTCGCTGACAACCTGGACAGCGATTTTAAAGTACGTCAGTTTTTGACTAAAGAACTGGCTAAAGCATCTGTCTCTCGTATCGTTATCGAGCGTCCAGCGAAGAGCATCCGTGTGACTATTCACACCGCTCGTCCGGGCATCGTTATCGGTAAGAAAGGCGAAGATGTAGAAAAACTGCGCACGGTCGTCGCGAATATCGCTGGCGTTCCTGCACAGATTAATATCGCCGAAGTCCGCAAGCCGGAACTGGACGCGAAACTGGTAGCTGACAGCATCACTTCACAGCTGGAGCGTCGTGTGATGTTCCGTCGTGCTATGAAGCGTGCAGTTCAGAACGCCATGCGTCTTGGCGCGAAGGGTATTAAAGTCGAAGTTAGCGGCCGTCTGGGTGGCGCCGAGATCGCACGTACCGAATGGTATCGTGAAGGTCGCGTGCCATTGCACACACTGCGTGCTGACATTGACTACAACACCTCTGAAGCGCACACCACTTATGGTGTAATCGGCGTTAAGGTATGGATCTTCAAAGGTGAGATCCTGGGTGGTATGGCTGCTGTTGAACAACCGGAACCGGCTGCTCAACCTAAAAAGCAGCAGCGTAAAGGCCGTAAGTAAGGAGAGTCGCTGATGTTACAACCAAAGCGTACGAAATTCCGTAAAGTGCACAAAGGCCGTAACCGCGGTCTGGCTGCGGGTACGGATGTCAGCTTCGGTACTTTCGGTCTGAAAGCTGTTGGCCGTGGTCGTCTGACTGCTCGTCAGATCGAAGCAGCACGTCGTGCTATGACCCGTGCAGTTAAGCGTCAAGGTAAGATCTGGATCCGAGTATTCCCGGACAAACCGATCACCGAGAAGCCGCTGGAAGTGCGTATGGGTAAAGGTAAGGGTAACGTAGAGTATTGGGTTGCCCTGATCCAGCCTGGTAAAGTCCTGTATGAAATGGACGGCGTACCAGAAGAGCTGGCCCGTGAAGCATTCAAGCTGGCAGCAGCAAAACTGCCTATCAAAACCACCTTTGTAACTAAGACGGTGATGTAATGAAAGCAACTGAGCTGCGTGAAAAAAGCGTTGAAGAGCTGAACACTGAGCTGCTTAATCTGCTGCGTGAGCAATTTAACCTGCGCATGCAGGCAGCATCTGGCCAACTGCAGCAGACTCATCTGCTGAAACAGGTTCGCCGTGATGTTGCACGCGTTAAGACTTTACTGACTGAGAAGGCGGGTTCGTAATGACCGATAAAATCCGTACTCTGCAGGGTCGTGTAGTAAGTGACAAAATGCAGAAATCTGCAGTTGTTGCTATCGAACGTTTCGTGAAACACCCGATCTACGGCAAATTCATTAAACGTACGACCAAGCTGCACATCCATGACGAGAACAATGAATGTGGAATTGGTGACGTGGTAGAAATCCGCGAATGCCGTCCACTGTCCAAGACTAAATCCTGGACCCTGGTTCGCGTAATCGAGAAAGCTGTTCTGTAATAAGAATCGTTTTTTCTGAGGAAACCCTCTGCTTCGGCAGGGGGTTTTTTTTTGCCTGCGATTCGGGCTTGATCCATTTGTGCCCGTGGCAATACGGATTTGATGGTGCTCACAAATTCAGGGATTTGCAGGGATTAAGCTGCCTCTCTTCAGGCGAGGTGGCCTGAAAGCGCCAGGCTATAAACGCCGGGGTTATCATAACTGTACAAGGAAATGTGCCGTGAAAATGGAGAGTCATGACCGCTTACGCCGGTCACTGTTAAAATTGCCACTGTTAGCTGCGTTACCTGCGATTAGCTCTGCCAAAAGCTTGCCGCTATTATCGGGTAACACACAACCACTACCCACAGGCAATAGCATGGAACGAACTCTGTTACTGAAGAATGCTGAATGTGTGGTCTGCATGGATGCTGACCGTCGGGAAATAGGTAACGCCTCTATTCTGATAAAAGGAAATAAGATCGTTGCAGTCGGGGAAGCACGCTCGTTACCTGATAGCGCGGATGAGATCATCGATCTGCGAGGACATATTGTCATCCCTGGCCTGATCAATACGCATCACCACATGTATCAGAGCCTGACCCGCGCTATTCCTGCAGTGCAAAACGGCGAGCTCTTTAACTGGCTGACCCACCTCTATCCACTGTGGCAGAATCTGACGCCTGAGATGATTCATATCTCAACACAGATCTCCATGGCCGAGTTAATGCTCTCCGGCTGCACCACTACCAGTGACCATCTCTACGTCTACCCGAATGGCTGTAAGCTTGACGACAGTATTGAGGCTGCAGCCTTAATGGGCATGCGTTTCCATGCGAGCCGGGGCAGCATGAGCGTCGGTAAGTCCCTGGGTGGCTTACCACCCGATGCATTGGTAGAAGATGAAGCCGCCATTCTTAAAGATACGCAGCGTGTGATTGAGCGCTACCATGATGACAGCCACGGTTCGATGTTACGCATCGTGGTTGCGCCATGTTCGCCGTTTTCAGTCAGCCGTGAGCTGATGAAGCAATCCGCAGCGATGGCACGCAGCTTCAATGTCTCAATGCACACCCATCTGGCGGAGAACGACAGCGATATCCGTTATAGCCGTGAAAAATTCAATATGACGCCAGCACAGTATGTTGAAGACCTCGGCTGGGTAGGACCGGATGTCTGGCATGCACACTGCGTCAAACTGGATCAGCATGGCATAGAACTCTTTGCACGTACCGGTACCGGCGTCGCGCACTGTCCCTGCTCGAACATGCGTCTCGGTTCCGGTATTGCGCCGATACGCCATATGTGTGATGCCGGCGTACACGTGGGTATGGGTGTGGATGGCTCAGCCTCCAATGACAGCTCAGACATGATGGCCGAGGTTCGTCAGGCGATGCTGCTGCAACGCGTTGGCTTCGGCCCGGATGCGATGACGGCACGTCAGGCACTGGAACTGGCGACGCTGGGTGGAGCAAAGGTGCTTAACCGCGATGATGTGGGCACCATTGCGCCGGGCATGATGGCCGATCTGGCCATTTTTGACCTGAACCGAATTGGACTTGCCGGGGCAGGGCACGATCCTGTCGCCGCCCTGGTGTTCTGTAATCCGGGACAGGTTGCCTATAGCATCATTAACGGAAAAGTCCGGGTACGGGACGGACAAGTGGCCGGAATTGAACTGCCAGCCGTGTTGCGTCAGCATAACCAACTGGCCAGGAAACTGGCTGGTTGAGTCAGAAGGGCACTTTATTTGGGAGGCGACGAAAAATAAGGCAGATTACATTTGCTACTGTTCGCACTATTCCCTAGAATACGCCCTCCCTGTCATCAGGGGAAATCAGCGGCTCGATTGAGAGCCGTTTATTTTTTCTACCCATCTGTGAGAACCGGTGTTACAATGCCGCGCCCTCAATTATGGGGCTTTCTAACGACCTGAGGTTTAGGTCCCGAAGTAGTAGTTGACATTAGCGGAGCACTAAAATGATCCAAGAACAGACTATGCTGAACGTCGCCGACAACTCCGGTGCACGTCGCGTAATGTGTATCAAGGTTCTGGGTGGCTCGCACCGTCGCTACGCAGGCGTCGGTGACATCATCAAAGTTACCATCAAGGAAGCAATTCCGCGTGGTAAAGTCAAAAAAGGTGATGTCCTGAAGGCGGTAGTGGTGCGCACCAGGAAGGGTGTTCGTCGCCCGGACGGTTCTGTCATTCGCTTCGATGGTAATGCATGCGTTATTCTGAACAATAACAGTGAGCAGCCTATCGGTACGCGTATTTTTGGGCCGGTAACTCGTGAACTTCGTACTGAAAAGTTCATGAAAATTATCTCTCTGGCACCAGAAGTACTCTAAGGAGCGAACAATGGCAGCTAAAATCCGTCGTAACGACGAAGTTATCGTGTTAACCGGTAAAGATAAAGGTAAGCGCGGTAAAGTTAAGAATGTCCTGTCTTCTGGTAAGGTCATCGTTGAAGGTATCAACCTGGTGAAGAAACATCAGAAGCCGGTTCCGGCTCTGAACCAACCAGGTGGCATCGTTGAAAAAGAAGCTGCTATTCAGGTTTCTAACGTTGCACTGTTCAACGCGGCAACTGGTAAGGCTGACCGTGTAGGCTTTAGATTCGAAGACGGCAAAAAAGTCCGTTTCTTCAAGTCTAACAGCGAAACTATCAAGTAATTTGGAGTAGTACGATGGCGAAACTGCATGATTACTACAAAGACGAAGTAGTCCAGAAACTCATGACAGAGTTTGGCTACAATTCTGTCATGCAAGTCCCTCGGGTCGAGAAGATCACCCTGAACATGGGTGTTGGTGAAGCGATCGCTGACAAGAAACTGCTGGATAACGCAGCAGCTGACCTGGCAGCAATCTCCGGTCAAAAACCGCTGGTCACCAAAGCACGCAAATCAGTTGCAGGCTTCAAAATCCGTCAGGGCTATCCGATCGGCTGTAAAGTAACTCTGCGTGGCGAGCGCATGTGGGAGTTCTTTGAGCGTCTGGTCACCATTGCTGTTCCACGTATCCGTGACTTCCGTGGCTTGTCCGCTAAGTCATTCGATGGTCGTGGCAACTACAGCATGGGTGTACGTGAGCAGATCATCTTCCCAGAAATCGACTACGACAAAGTCGATCGCGTTCGTGGTTTGGATATCACCATTACCACTACTGCGAAATCTGATGATGAAGGCCGTGCTCTGCTGGCTGCCTTTGACTTCCCGTTCCGTAAGTAAGGTAGGGTTACTTAATGGCTAAGCAATCTATGAAAGCACGCGAAGTTAAGCGTGCAAAATTAGCAGACAAATTCTTCGCTAAACGCGCTGAACTGAAAGCGATCATCTCTGATGTGAACGCTTCCGACGAAGATCGTTGGGATGCTGTTCTGAAGCTGCAGAGTCTGCCGCGTGATTCCAGCCCTTCGCGTCAGCGTAACCGCTGCCGTCAAACAGGTCGTCCGCACGGTTTCCTGCGGAAGTTTGGGTTGAGCCGTATCAAGGTCCGCGAAGCCGCCATGCGCGGTGAAATCCCGGGCCTGAAAAAGGCTAGCTGGTAATTGTCACCAATTGAATCACGGGAGTAACACAGATGAGCATGCAAGATCCGATCGCGGATATGCTGACCCGTATCCGTAACGGTCAGGCCGCAAACAAAGTTGCGGTCACCATGCCTTCCTCCAAGCTGAAATTGGCAATTGCCAACGTTCTGAAGGAAGAAGGATATATTGAAGATTTCAAAATCGAAGGCGACATCAAGCTGGAACTGGAACTTACTCTCAAGTATTTCCAGGGCAAAGCTGTTGTAGAAAGCATTCAGCGAGTAAGCCGTCCTGGTCTGCGCATCTATAAGAAAAAAGATGAGCTGCCAAAGGTAATGGCTGGTATGGGCATCGCTGTAGTTTCTACATCTAAAGGTGTCATGACTGATCGTGCAGCGCGCCAGGCAGGTCTTGGTGGCGAAATTATCTGCTACGTAGCGTAATCGGAGGATACATATGTCTCGTGTTGCTAAAGCACCTGTCGTTGTTCCTGCCGGCGTAGAGGTAAAACTCAACGGTCAGGTAATTTCGATTAAAGGTAAAAACGGCGAGCTGACTCGTACTATCAATGATGCTGTTGAAGTTAAGCATGCTGACAACGCTCTGACTTTCGCTCCGCGCGAAGGTTTCGTTGACGGCTGGGCGCAGGCGGGTACTTCTCGCGCGCTGCTGAACGCAATGGTAATCGGTGTTACCGAAGGCTTCACTAAGAAGCTGCAGCTGGTTGGTGTAGGTTATCGTGCAGCCGTTAAAGGCGACGTGGTTAACCTGTCTCTGGGCTTTTCTCATCCAGTCGATCACCAGCTGCCCGCGGGTATCACTGCAGAATGTCCAACTCAGACTGAGATCGTGCTGAAAGGCGCTGATAAACAGCTGATTGGTCAGGTTGCAGCGGACTTGCGCGCCTACCGTCGTCCTGAGCCTTATAAAGGCAAGGGTGTCCGTTACGCCGACGAAGTCGTGCGTACCAAAGAGGCTAAGAAGAAGTAAGGTAACACTATGGATAAGAAATCTGCTCGTATCCGTCGTGCGACCCGTGCACGTCGCAAGCTCAAAGAGCTGGGTGCTACTCGCCTGGTGGTACATCGTACCCCGCGTCATATTTACGCACAGGTAATCGCCCCGAACGGTTCCGAAGTTCTGGTCGCTGCTTCTACTGTAGAAAAAGCTATCACTGAACAACTGAAGTATACCGGTAATAAAGAAGCCGCAGCTGCAGTAGGTAAAGCTATCGCAGAACGCGCAATCGAAAAAGGCATCACTGGTGTTTCTTTCGACCGTTCCGGTTTCCAATATCATGGTCGCGTCCAGGCACTGGCAGATGCTGCCCGTGAAGCTGGCCTTCAGTTCTAAGGTAGAGGTCTAAGATGGCACACATCGAGAAACAAGCTGGCGAACTGCAGGAAAAACTGATCGCGGTAAACC
This sequence comes from Pantoea sp. Fr-CA_6, assembly GCF_024520895.1. NCBI lineage: Bacteria > Pseudomonadati > Pseudomonadota > Gammaproteobacteria > Enterobacterales > Erwiniaceae > Pantoea > Pantoea sp. Fr-CA_6. The sequence continues at coordinate 117,148 of NZ_JALNPO010000012.1, forward strand.
GTGTTTCTAAAACTGTTAAAGGTGGTCGTATCTTCTCCTTCACAGCACTGACTGTGGTAGGCGATGGTAATGGTCGCGTAGGTTTTGGTTACGGTAAAGCGCGTGAAGTTCCAGCAGCGATCCAGAAAGCGATGGAGAAAGCCCGTCGCAACATGGTTAACGTCGCGCTGACCAACGGCACCCTGCAGCACCCAGTTAAAGGTGCACACACGGGTTCCCGCGTGTTCATGCAGCCGGCTTCAGAAGGTACCGGTATTATTGCCGGTGGTGCAATGCGCGCCGTTCTGGAAGTCGCTGGAGTTCATAACGTACTGGCAAAAGCCTATGGTTCTACTAACCCGATTAACGTGGTTCGTGCAACTATCGACGGCCTGGGCAATATGAAATCTCCGGAAATGGTCGCTGCTAAGCGTGGTAAATCCGTTGAAGAAATTCTGGGGTAATCACGATGGCTAAGACTATTAAAATCACTCAAACCCGTAGTTCAATCGGCCGCTTGCCTAAGCATAAAGCCACTCTGGTTGGCCTGGGTCTGCGTCGTATTGGCCACACCGTTGAGCGTGAAGACACGCCTGCAGTACGCGGTATGGTTAACGCGGTTTCCTATATGGTTAAAGTGGAGGAGTAAGAGATGCGTTTAAATACTCTGTCTCCGGCCGAAGGGTCTAAGCACGCTACCAAGCGTCTGGGTCGTGGTATCGGTTCTGGCCTCGGAAAAACCGGTGGTCGTGGTCACAAAGGTCAGAACTCACGTTCTGGCGGTGGCGTACGTCGCGGTTTCGAAGGTGGTCAGATGCCTCTGTACCGTCGTCTGCCGAAGTTCGGTTTCACCTCTCGCAAAGCAATGATCACCACAGAGATTCGTCTGTCTGATCTGGCGAAAGTTGAAGGCGGTATCGTCGACCTGAACGCGCTGAAAGCAGCCAACATTGTCGGTGTTCAGATTGAATTCGTTAAAGTAATTCTGTCTGGTGAAGTTTCTACACCGGTAACGGTTCGCGGTCTGCGTGTCACCAAAGGTGCACGTGCTGCAATCGAAGCTGCTGGCGGTAAAATCGAGGAATAAGTAGCAGATGGCTAAACAACCGGGATTAGATTTTCAAAGTGCCAAGGGTGGCTTTGGTGAGCTGAAACGCAGACTGCTGTTTGTAATCGGCGCACTCATTGTCTTCCGTATTGGCTCTTTTATTCCAATCCCTGGTATTGATGCCACTGTACTTGCCAAACTGCTTGAGCAACAGCGTGGCACCATCATTGAAATGTTTAACATGTTCTCTGGTGGTGCTCTGAGCCGTGCTTCTATTTTCGCACTGGGCATCATGCCGTATATTTCGGCATCGATTATCATCCAGTTATTAACGGTGGTTCATCCAGCGTTAGCGGAAATTAAGAAAGAAGGGGAGGCTGGCCGTCGTAAGATTAGCCAGTACACCCGATACGGTACGTTGGTATTGGCCATATTTCAGTCGATCGGTATTGCTACCGGTCTGCCGAATATGCCAGGGATGCAAGGCCTGGTAATGAATCCAGGCTTTGCTTTCTACTTTACCGCTGTTGTGAGTCTGGTCTCAGGAACGATGTTCCTGATGTGGCTGGGCGAACAGATTACTGAACGTGGTATCGGTAACGGTATTTCGATCATTATCTTCGCAGGTATCGTTGCGGGTCTCCCGCCGGCCATTGGCCATACCATCGAGCAAGCGCGGCAAGGCGACCTGCACTTCCTTCTGTTGCTGTTGGTTGCAGTACTCGTATTCGCAGTGACCTTCTTTGTTATCTTTGTTGAACGTGGTCAACGCCGCATTGTGGTGAACTACGCAAAACGTCAGCAAGGTCGTCGCGTTTACGCTGCACAGAGCACACATTTACCGTTGAAAGTGAACATGGCAGGCGTCATTCCAGCCATCTTTGCTTCCAGCATTATTCTGTTCCCGGCAACGATTGCATCGTGGTTTGGGGGCGGTACCGGTTGGAACTGGCTGACAACAATTTCGCTGTATTTGCAGCCAGGACAGCCGCTTTATGTGCTACTCTATGCGACTGCAATCATCTTCTTCTGTTTCTTCTATACGGCGTTGGTTTTCAACCCACGTGAAACAGCAGATAACCTGAAGAAGTCTGGTGCATTCGTACCGGGAATTCGTCCGGGAGAGCAAACGGCGAAGTATATTGATAAAGTAATGACGCGATTGACCTTAATCGGCGCTCTCTACATTACGTTTATCTGCCTTATCCCGGAGTTCATGCGTGATGCGATGAAGGTTCCCTTCTACTTTGGCGGTACTTCACTGCTTATCGTAGTTGTCGTCATCATGGACTTTATGGCTCAAGTGCAAACTCTGATGATGTCAAGTCAGTACGAGTCGGCACTGAAGAAAGCTAACCTGAAAGGCTACGGCCGTTAATTCAGTTGGTTGAGAAGTTACGGAGAGTAAAAATGAAAGTTCGTGCTTCCGTCAAGAGATTATGTCGTAACTGCAAAATCATTCGTCGCGACGGTGTCGTCCGTGTGATCTGCAGCGCCGAGCCAAAGCATAAACAGCGCCAAGGCTGATTTTGTCACATATTTTTCTTGCAAAGTCGGGTTGAGCTGGCTAGATTAGCCAGCCAATCTTTTGTATGTCAGTGCGTTTCCATTTGAGTATCCTGAAAACGGGCTTTTCAGCATGGGACGTGCTTGTTTAATTATAGGAGTGCATAGTGGCCCGTATAGCAGGCATTAACATTCCTGATCAAAAACATACCGTTATCGCATTAACTTCGATCTTCGGTATCGGTAAAACTCGTTCTAAAGCCATCTGCGCTTCAACGGGTATTGCTGAAAATGTTAAGATCAGTGAGCTGTCTGAAGAACAAATTGATCAGCTGCGTGATGCAGTTGCGAAATTCGTTGTAGAAGGTGATCTGCGCCGTGAAATCACCCTGAGCATCAAGCGTCTTATGGACCTTGGTTGCTACCGTGGTTTGCGCCATCGTCGTGGTCTTCCGGTTCGCGGTCAGCGTACTAAGACCAACGCACGTACCCGTAAGGGTCCGCGTAAACCGATCAAGAAATAATCGGGGTGAGTAAATAATGGCAAAGGCACCAGTTCGTGCACGTAAGCGTGTAAGAAAACAAGTCTCAGATGGCGTGGCTCATGTCCATGCTTCTTTTAACAACACCATCGTTACCATTACTGATCGTCAGGGTAACGCACTGGGTTGGGCAACCGCCGGTGGTTCCGGTTTCCGCGGTTCACGTAAATCCACTCCGTTTGCTGCTCAGGTCGCTGCAGAGCGCTGTGCAGAAGCGGTAAAAGATTACGGAATTAAGAACCTGGAAGTTATGGTAAAGGGTCCGGGTCCAGGTCGCGAATCTACGATTCGTGCTTTGAACGCCGCTGGTTTCCGCATCACTAATATTACTGATGTGACTCCGATCCCTCATAACGGTTGTCGTCCGCCGAAAAAACGTCGCGTATAACGCCCGTTTTTTTAGGATAGTTGGAGAAAGAAAATGGCAAGATATTTGGGTCCTAAGCTCAAGCTGAGCCGTCGTGAGGGCACTGACTTATTCCTTAAGTCTGGCGTTCGCGCGATTGATTCCAAGTGTAAGATTGAACAAGCCCCTGGTCAGCATGGTGCGCGTAAACCGCGTCTGTCTGATTACGGCGGTCAGTTACGTGAAAAGCAAAAAGTTCGTCGTATCTACGGCGTGCTGGAGCGTCAGTTCCGTAACTATTATAAAGAAGCAGCTCGTCTGAAAGGCAACACCGGTGAAAACCTGTTGGCTCTGCTGGAAGGTCGTCTGGACAACGTAGTTTATCGTATGGGCTTTGGTGCCACTCGTGCAGAAGCACGTCAGCTGGTTAGCCATAAGTCTGTTCTGGTAAATGGCCGCGTTGTTAACATCGCTTCTTATCAGGTATCTCCGAATGATGTCGTTAGCATCCGTGAGAAAGCCAAAAAGCAATCTCGCGTGAAGGCCGCTCTGGAGCTGGCTGAGCAGCGTGAAAAGCCAACCTGGCTGGAAGTTGATGCGACTAAGATGGAAGGTGTGTTCAAGCGTATTCCTGAACGTACTGATCTGTCTGCGGACATTAACGAACACCTGATCGTCGAGCTTTACTCCAAGTAAGGCTTAGTACCAAAGAGAGGACACAATGCAGGGTTCTGTGACAGAGTTTCTAAAACCGCGCCTGGTAGATATCGAGCAAGTGAGTTCGACGCACGCCAAGGTGACCCTTGAGCCTTTAGAGCGTGGCTTTGGCCATACTCTTGGTAACGCACTGCGCCGTATTCTGCTTTCATCCATGCCGGGTTGCGCGGTGACCGAGGTTGAAATTGATGGTGTACTTCATGAGTACAGCACCAAAGAGGGAGTACAGGAAGATATCCTGGAAATCCTGCTCAACCTGAAAGGGCTGGCGGTAAGAGTTCAGGGGAAAGATGAAGTTATTCTGACCTTGAATAAATCTGGCATTGGCCCTGTGACTGCAGCCGACATTACCCATGATGGTGATGTCGAAATCGTCAAGCCTCAGCATGTCATTTGCCATCTGACCGATGAGAACGCTGCTATCAGCATGCGTATCAAAGTTCAGCGTGGTCGTGGCTATGTGCCGGCTTCTGCCCGAATTCATTCGGAAGAAGATGAGCGCCCAATCGGCCGCCTGTTAGTTGACGCTTGCTACAGCCCTGTAGACCGTATCGCCTACAATGTTGAAGCAGCGCGTGTAGAGCAGCGCACCGACCTGGACAAGCTGGTCATCGAAATGGAAACCAACGGCACAATCGATCCTGAAGAGGCGATTCGTCGTGCGGCAACCATTCTGGCAGAACAACTTGAAGCTTTCGTTGACTTACGTGATGTACGTCAGCCGGAAGTTAAAGAAGAGAAACCAGAATTCGATCCGATCCTGCTGCGCCCTGTTGACGATCTGGAATTGACTGTCCGCTCTGCTAACTGCCTTAAGGCAGAAGCTATCCACTACATCGGTGATCTGGTACAGCGTACCGAGGTTGAGCTGCTTAAAACGCCTAACCTTGGTAAAAAATCTCTTACCGAGATTAAAGATGTGCTGGCTTCGCGTGGTCTTTCTCTGGGCATGCGCCTCGAGAACTGGCCGCCAGCAAGCATTGCTGATGAATAATCAGATCACAGGTTAAGGTTTCACTGAGAAGGATAAGGTCATGCGCCATCGTAAGAGTGGTCGTCAACTGAACCGCAACAGCAGCCATCGTCAGGCTATGTTCCGCAACATGGCCGGTTCTCTGGTTCGTCATGAGATCATCAAAACGACTCTGCCGAAAGCCAAAGAACTGCGTCGCGTAGTTGAGCCGCTGATTACTCTTGCCAAGACCGACAGCGTAGCTAATCGTCGTCTGGCATTCGCCCGTACTCGTGATAACGAGATCGTGGCAAAACTGTTTAATGAGCTGGGCCCGCGTTTCGCGAGCCGTGCCGGTGGTTACACTCGTATTCTTAAGTGTGGCTTCCGTGCTGGTGACAACGCTCCGATGGCTTACATCGAGCTGGTTGATCGTCCAGAAGCTCAAGCAGAAGCAGCCGCAGAGTAATCTGTAGCAACGTAAAAAACCCGCTTCGGCGGGTTTTTTATTGCCTGAAATTTACTACCTTAGAACTTACTCTTTTCATGTTCAAAGGAGCCAACTATGTGGCTGGTTGATGAACTTGCTGAACAGCATATCAAAGCGGCGCTGGAAAAAGGCGAGCTGAGTAATCTTCCCGGCTCCGGTAAGCCGCTGCAGCTGGATGATGACAGTCATGTTCCGCCTGAGTTAAGAGCGGGCTACCGGTTACTGAAAAATGCGGGCTTTCTGCCGCCAGAGCTTGAGCTCAGACGGGAAGCCATGGAAGTTAACGATCTTATTCGCAACCTCGATCCTGCGGATCAAAATTTTCAGGATCATTGCCATCGGCTTCAGGTGCTGGAGCTGAGATTACGCCAGGCGGGTATCAGTACCGATTTTCTCCATGGCAGTTATTCCACTGCTATTCAGCATCGTTTCCGCGAGGAGGAGTAAATGTTTCGCATCGGTCAGTTAGCTAAGCTTGCGGAGGTGACGCCAGACACTATCCGTTTTTATGAAAAGCAGCAGATGATGGATCATGATGCTCGGACGGAAGGTGGTTTTCGCCTTTACAGCGAGGGCGATCTTCAGCGTCTGAAATTTATTCGTTATGGTCGTAAACTGGGTTTCAGTCTGGAAGCGATCAGAGAGCTACTTTCGATCCGGGTTGATCCTGCGCACCACACCTGTCAGGAATCAAAAGCGATCGTTGAAAAACGGCTGAGCGAAGTTGCTCAGATGATCGCAGAATTAGAAACGATGCAGCGTTCCCTGCGACACCTTTCCGATGCCTGTTGTGGTGACAGTCACAGTAGCATTTCGTGCTCAATTCTTGAGGCGCTGGAGCGGGGAGAGGCTTCGAGCAAATAAGCATATTGTTATTTTGCTGCAAAGGAATAGAGTATCAGACCATCTCAACAGGAGGCGTCATGAGTAAATATCAGCACACCAAAGGGCAAATCCGCGATAACGCGATTCAGGCTCTGTTACACGACCCACTATTTCGGCAACGCATAGAGCAGAAGCAAAAGGGTAAAGGTAGTTTCAAGCGGAAAGAGAAACATGGCAAGGGGACTGGATGGGAGGGCAGTGATAAGAAAGCGTCTTATCACTGCCCTTCTGCTTTTACGGTTAAAAAAACCGCCTGTGCGGCGGCTTATTAACTAGACCCGGGTATTCTGCTGTTTCAGCAGGTCGCGGATTTCAGTCAGCAGAACTTCTTCGTTTGACGGTTTAGCCACTGGCTTCTCTACTTCCTTTTTCTTGTACAGACGATTCATTAACTTGATCGCCATAAAGATTGCGAAAGCGATGATGACAAAATCGAAGATGGTCTGAAGGAAGATACCGTACTGCATTACAACGGCTGGAGCATCACCAACTGCAGGCTTAAGTACCCAGGCGAATGATTTAAAATCCACACCACCAATCAGCAAGCCTAAAGGCGGCATAATGATGTTGGCGACTAACGATGAAACAATTTTACCGAATGCAGCACCGATGATGACACCAACGGCTAAATCCATCACATTGCCGCGCATTGCGAAATCGCGAAACTCTTTGATTAAACTCATACTTATCTCCTTGCCCAAGCCAATGCCATAAAGTCTAACAAACCCTACTGGTTTTGCCATCAACACAGCGAATTAAGCGGCAGTTTTGCGTTCCCTGTGCTCTGTTCGCCTGTAAACGCGGCATTTACAGGAAAAATGGACTCGGCTGGAAGAGACGTTCCACATCTGATACAAACTTCTTGTCGGTCAGGAACATGATGACATGATCACCTTGTTCAATTCGCAGGTTATCATTGGCAATCATCACATCGTCTCCACGAACCACTGCGCCAATAATGGTGCCTGGCGGTAGTTTGATATCATCAATGGAGCGGCCGACCACGCGTGAAGTTGATTCGTCTCCGTGGGCTATCGCTTCGATCGCTTCTGCAATACCGCGTCGTAGCGATGAAACGCCCACGATATCCGCTTTGCGCACATGACCAAGCAGGGCAGAAATCGTGGCCTGCTGAGGTGAAATAGCGATATCGATAACGCTGCCTTGTACCAGATCGACGTAGGCGCGGCGCTGAATCAGCACCATAACCTTCTTCGCCCCCATCTTTTTTGCCAGCATGGCTGACATAATATTGGCTTCATCATCGTTGGTGACGGCGATAAAGAGATCAACCTGATCAACATGTTCTTCAGCGAGAAGTTCCTGATCTGACGCATCGCCATAAAAGACGACTGTGTCGTGAAGATGCTCTGCCAGTTCTGCTGCGCGCTGGGGGTTACGTTCAATCAGCTTCACGCTGTAATTTTTCTCAAGTTTTTGTGCCAAGCCGAAACCGATATTACCGCCACCTACCAGCATAATCCGTTTATAAGGTTTCTCCAGCCGCTGCATTTCACTCATTACCGCACGAATGTTCTGACTGGCTGCAATGAAAAAGACTTCATCACCCGCTTCTACGATGGTTGAACCCTGCGGGCGAATGGGGCGATCCTGACGAAATATAGCGGCTACGCGGGTATCAATGTGTGGCATATGCTCACGCATGATCGATAGCGGATTTCCTACCAGTGGCCCGCCATAATAAGCTTTCACCACGGCGAGGCTGACTTTGCCTTCAGCAAAGTTGACGACCTGCAATGCGCCAGGGTACTGGATTAAACGATAGATATTGTCGATCACCAGCTGTTCAGGCGAGATCAGGTGATCGATAGGCACCGCTTCAGGAATAAATAATTTGTCCGCATCACGCAGATAATCGGCCGCGCGAATACGGGCGATACGATTCGGCGTATTGAAAAGCGAATAAGCAATCTGACAGGCAATCATGTTGGTTTCATCGGAGTTGGTTACGGCAACCAGCATGTCGGCATCTTCTGCACCCGCCTCACGTAAAATGCGTGGATGAGAACCATGACCCTGCACGACGCGAAGATCGAACTTATCCTGCAGGTGACGCAGGCGTGAAGAGTCGGTATCAACCACCGTGATATCGTTGTTTTCACCCACCAGATTTTCTGCCAGGGTTCCGCCAACCTGTCCTGCGCCCAGAATGATTATTTTCATCGCTTATCAATACTCATTTCAGTTTGTACCCGATTTTTTTATCAGCTTAGCGTAGAAGAAACCATCTCCGCCCTCGGCTTCCGGGAATACCTGTAAGCCGTTCGCGGGCGCATCTCCGAGGGGCTCAGCCTGCGCATCATGCTGGCGCTGCAGGAAAGCATCTATCTGCTGATGATTCTCTTCAGGCAGGATGGAACAGGTGGCATAAATCAGTGTACCGCCAGGTTTCAGGTGCGGCCAGATAGCATCAAGAATTTCACCCTGAAGCTTTGCCAGCTCGGCGATATCCCGATCGCGACGCAGCCACTTAATATCAGGATGGCGTCGGATCACACCGGTAGCAGAGCAGGGCGCATCCAGCAGAATACGGTCAAACTGACGAACGCCGCACCACTGTTGCGGCGTTAGTCCATCACCCTGTTTCACGTCTGCTTTCATACCCAGTCGTTGCAGATTCTCATTTACGCGTTTAAGACGCTGCGCATCCACGTCGACGGCCATAACTTCGGCCTGAGGCGCGATTTCAAGGATATGGGTCGTTTTACCGCCGGGCGCAGCGCATAAATCCAGAATCTGTTCGCCGTTTTGGGGCTCAAGCAGCAAGGCACAGCGCTGAGCAGATAAATCCTGCACGGTAACCCAACCCTGATCAAAGCCTGGTAGCTGGCTGACCGGGGCAGGGGCGTCAAGCCGCAGCGCATCCGGCACATCGACATCAGGCTGAGCATTCCTGCCGCTTTCGGCCAGCATAGCCAGCCACGTGTCACGATCGTGGTGCTGGCGATTAACCCGCAGCCACATCGGCGGACGCAGATTATTTGCTTCGACAATCTGTTGCCATTGTTCCGGCCAGGCATGCTGCAAACGCTTTAGCAGCCATCCCGGATGCAGATAGCGTTGCGGGCCATCCTGAACAGTGGCGAGCAGCTCTTCCCGCTGACGCTGAAACTGGCGTAATACGCCATTTAATAAGCCTTTCATACTGGTGCGCTTCAGTACTTCGGCGCCCGCGACGGTTTCTGCCAGTGCGGCATGGGCAGGCACACGGGTATACTCCAGCTGATAAAGCCCGACCATGATCAGATAGTGCAGAACCCGCTGTTTGCCGGTAAGTGGACGCTCCATCAGTTTGCCAATCAGCGCTTCCAGCTGCGGTAATGTGCGCAATACGCCAAAACAGATCTCCTGCACTAATGCGCTATCTTTGTCAGAGAGCTTTTTCTGGGCGGCTGGCAGTGCCGTATTCAGGGATTCGCCCTTGTCGACCACACGCTCAATAAGTTGAGCTGAGAGGCTACGCAGGTTGATAGATTTAGTCATAGGGTTTTGTCATCAAACAAAAGGCCCGGTGAGGGACCGGGCCTGAGAGTCAGTCCAGAAGGGTTCCAGGTTCAAACCATTCCCGGCGCGAGTTGAGAAGATCCTGAGCCGACATCGGTTTTTTACCGGCGGGCTGCAACTGGAGCAGGTTCAGTACGCCCTGAGCCGTTGCCACCTGGATGCCATGCTTGTCAGCATGGATAATTTCACCAGGCGCACGATCGCAGTGGGGCAGAACGCTTGCCTGCCAGACTTTAACCGGCTGATCTTCAATGGTGAAAAAGCTCATCGGCCACGGGTTAAAAGCGCGAATACAACGCTCAAGCTGTTCTGCAGAGAGTGTCCAGTCAAGACGTGCCTCCTCTTTACTGAGTTTCTCAGCATAGTTGGCCAGCGTTTCATCCTGTTTTTCAGGTGAAGCCTGCTGAGTGGTCAGTAATGTCAGCGTATCCAGCAGCCCCTGTGGGCCAAGCTGTGCCAGCTTGTCATACAGCGTGGCACTGGTATCCTGGGCAGTAATCGGACAGGCCAGCTTATGCAGCATATCGCCGGTATCCAGTCCCACGTCCATCTGCATGATGGTCACGCCGGTTTCGCTGTCGCCAGCCCAGAGCGCACGTTGAATAGGCGCAGCTCCACGCCAGCGTGGCAGCAGTGAGCCATGGACATTGATGCATCCCAGACGTGGCATATCAAGCACGGCCTTGGGCAGAATTAATCCGTAGGCCACAACCACCATCACATCGGCCTTGAGGTCAGCAACCAGTTGCTGATTTTCTTCAGGTCGCAGTGACTTAGGCTGATAAACCGGAATGTCATGTGCCATCGCCAGCGTTTTGACCGGGCCTGGCGTTAATTTGTTACCGCGACCAGCAGGACGGTCGGGTTGGGTGAATACGCCGATAACCTGATGTTCAGAAGCAAGCAGCGCGTCAAGATGACGCGCTGCAAAGTCAGGTGTGCCGGCAAAGATGATTTTTAGCGGGGCAGACACGTTTATCCCTTATTAAGATCTCAGGAAGCCTGCGCGTTCTGACGCGCCAGTTTCTCTAATTTATTTTTGATCCGTTGCCGCTTTAAAGGCGACAGATAATCGATAAACAGTTTGCCTTCCAGATGATCGATCTCATGCTGGATACAGATGGCCAGTAACTCGCTGGCTTCCAGTTCGAAACTTTTACCCTCGCGATCCAGTGCACGGACCTTTACCCGCTCGGCACGCGGAACAAATGCGCGCTGTTCCGGAATAGAGAGGCAGCCCTCTTCAATGCCGGTTTCACCGCTTTTTTCCAGCAGCTCAGGGTTAATCAGCACTAAACGCTCTTCACGACTTTCAGAGACGTCAATCACGATAATGCGCTGATGAATATCGACCTGCGTAGCCGCAAGACCGATACCTTCTTCGGCATACATCGTCTCGAACATATCATCAACGATACGCTGAATGTCTGCGTTAACTTCTTTAACGGGCGCAGCAACTTTGCGAAGACGCTCGTCAGGGAAATGTAATACCTGCAAAACTGACATAAATATCCAGATCTGTATTCGGTTAAGAAAAGATTACTACCTTATATTGTAGACTTTTCGAGGCCTGATTGACAGCATTCTGCGGCAGGAAGCAAGGGCGATCAGGGAGCTGAAGATGGACAAAATAGCGCAGTCTGTACGGCTGGCCGCCGTCACTGGCATGACAGGGAAACGCTGGGTTGATGTGGCGCAGCAAATAGGTGCCGGACAGGCAGACAGGGAGCAGCTTATCCGGCTTGGCTTAGATGAGAGCCAGTGCCAGCAATATGATGATTTTAATGAAAATAATCTCACAGAAGTCTATTCCTGGCTGGATCAGAGTCCGGCTCATCATCTGGTGACTGCTCTGGACGCGGCCTATCCTGCCCGTCTTAAAGAAACCAACCGCTTTCCGCCGCTGCTATATATTAATGGCGATCCTGCGCTTATCAGCACACCACAGTTAGCGGTGGTGGGCAGCCGAAACTGTTCACACTATGGCCGCTACTGGTGCGACTGGTTTACCCAGCACTTAAGCCTCAGCGGTCTGACCATTACCAGCGGACTGGCAAGGGGTATTGATGGTGTTGCGCATCAGGCAGCACTCAACGTGGGCGGTAAAACGGTGGCCGTGTTAGGTAGTGGATTGCAGCGGCTCTATCCCAGCAATCATGCCCATCTTGCTGCAGAGATCGTTGAACAGGGTGGGGCGGTGGTTTCTGAGTTTCCGCTGACGACCCTGCCGCATCCGCTTAATTTTCCGCGCCGTAATCGTATCATCAGCGGCCTGAGCCATGGGGTGCTGGTGGTAGAAGCCTCGCTGAAGAGTGGTTCCCTGGTAACGGCGCGGTATGGGCTGGAGCAAAATCGTAATGTCTATGCCTTACCTGGCGCGCTCGGTAACCCGTTAAGCGAAGGCGTAAACTGGCTGATTCAGCAGGGGGCGCTGCTGGTGGCCCATCCCCATAACATCGTGGAAGATCTGGCTAGTGCACTTAACTGGCTGCCGATGACACCGGCCGGTGAAATTTATTCTGAGGTGAGTGACGATGCTCCATTGCCATTTGCTGATGTGTTGGCTAACGTAGGTGATGATGTTACACCTGTTGACGTTGTCGCTGAACGTGCCGGCCAATCTGTGCCAGTTATCTCAGCTCAGTTGCTGGAACTGGAGTTAGCAGGATGGATCGCAGCTGTACCCGGCGGCTATGTCCGATTGAGGAGGGCATGCCATGTTCGACGTACTGATGTATTTGTTTGAGACATATATCCACAACGAAGCAGAAATGGGTGTTGATCAGGACAGATTGACAGACGACCTGACGGATGCCGGGTTCCATCGTGAAGATATTTACAGTGCGCTGAACTGGTTAGAAAGATTGGCTGACTATCAGGAAGGACTGGTTGCGCCAATTTTACTGACAAATGATCCGCTCTCCATGCGTATTTATACCGATGAAGAGAGCAAACGTTTAGATGCTGACAGCCGTGGTTTCCTGCTGTTCCTGGAGCAGATTCAGGTGCTGAACCTGGAAACGCGTGAAATGGTCATCGAACGCATTATGGCGCTGGATACCTCTGAGTTTGACCTGGAGGATCTCAAATGGGTGGTACTGATGGTGTTGTTCAACATTCCCGGATGTGAAAATGCCTATCAGCAGATGGAAGAACTGCTATTCGACGCCAATGAAGGTATGCTGCATTAAATTTCCTTTCATGCATTGATCGCTATGAGTAAAGCTGCACTCTTCACCGTGCGTAAACAGGATCCCTGCCCCGCTTGCGGGGCAGAACTGGTTATCCGCTCCGGTAAACACGGTCCTTTTCTGGGCTGCGCGAACTACCCGGCATGCGACTACATTCGACCCTTAAAGGGTCAGGCCGATGGTCATGTGGTCAAAGTGCTGGAAGGCCACGCCTGTCCCGAATGTGGCGCGGATAAAGTGTTGCGGCAGGGGCGATTTGGCATGTTCATTGGCTGTAGCCTCTATCCGGAATGCGGATACACCGAAACCATCGACAAACCAGATGAAACCTCGCTGGCCTGTCCACAGTGCCATGAAGGCCGGTTAGTTCAGCGGCGCTCCCGTTACGGCAAAACGTTTCACTCATGCGATCGCTATCCAGCCTGCCAGTTTGTTGTGAATCTGACACCCGTTGCCGGAATCTGTCCTTATTGCCAGTATCCGCTATTAGTTGAAAAAAAGACGGCCCAAGGGATCAAACGCTTTTGCGCCAGTAAAAGTTGTGGCAAAGCCATTGCTGAAGAGAATTCATAGACCATGGAAAATCAACACCTCGCCGATTCACTTGAAACCTGCTTAGAGCAGCTGAATCGACAGGCGGTCATCGCCTATCCTACTGAAGCCGTATTTGGTCTGGGCTGTGACCCTGACAGTGAATCTGCCGTCATGGCTTTACTGGCGCTGAAACAGCGTCCGGTAGAAAAGGGGCTTATCCTGATTGCGGCTGATTACACCCAGCTGGAACCTTACATCTCCGCTCGGGAACTGTCTGTGATACAGCGTGAGCGGATGTTTGCATGCTGGCCCGGCCCGGTGACCTTTGTCGTACCCGTTCCGCCACAAACGCCTCGCTGGCTTACCGGACAGTTTGATTCACTGGCCATTCGCGTCAGTGACCATCCTGATGTGCAGGCCCTTTGCCGCGCATTTGGTAAACCGCTGGTCTCAACCAGTGCAAATCTGTCAGGCCTGCCTCCCTGCCGAACGGCTGAAGAAGTGAAGCAGCAGTTTGGTGAGCAGTTCCCGGTTCTGTCGGGAAAAACGGGTGGGCGGCTCAATCCCTCTGAAATCCGCGATGTCATCAGCGGCGAACTTATACGTCAGGGCTAATTCATGGATCAATTCGCCGTTTTCGGTAATCCGATCAACCACAGTAAATCTCCGCTGATCCATCAGGCTTTCGCTGAACAGACGGGCATTGAACATCGCTATGGTCGGATTTGTGCCCCGATAGATGGTTTTCCTCAGGCGCTCTCTGCCTTTTTCGAACAGGGAGGCCGTGGCGCCAACGTGACGTTACCTTTTAAACAGCAGGCATGGGAATTTGCCGATCAGCTCAGCGAACGTGCAGCCCTGTCCGGCGCGGTAAACACGGTGAAAAAACTCAGCGATGGGCAGATCCTGGGTGACAACACGGATGGTATCGGGCTGTTAAGCGATCTTGAACGGCTGAAGATGATCAACGCTGGTGACAAGGTATTGCTGGTGGGGGCGGGTGGTGCTGCACGTGGGGTCATTCTGCCGCTTCTCTCAGCAGGCGTGACACTCACTGTTGTTAACCGTACCGCCGCGCGGGCGGAAGAGCTGGCTAGCCTGTTTGCAGCGAGCGGCACTATCCGCTCATGTGGTTTTGAGCAGCTGGCAGATCAGCACTTTGATCTGATCATTAATGCGACCTCAAGCGGCGTGAATGGCGAAACCCCTCCTTTACCTGCAGCAGTCATTCATGCTGATGTGCGCTGTTATGACATGTTTTATCAAAGCGGGCTGACGCCTTTCCTGCGCTGGTGTCAGGCGCAGGGCACGGCTCATCTGGCAGATGGTTTGGGCATGCTGGTGGGGCAGGCTGCTCATGCCTTCTATCTGTGGCACGGTGTGATGCCGGAAATCGCACCGGTGATTACCCAGCTTAAACAGGCCATGCAGCCATGAATCAGGCGATACAGTTTCCTGATGATGAAACCTATAATGCTGAACTGAACGCGGTCTGTTTCCCGGTGCAGGTCAACGGCATGCGGCTGACCTGTGCAATCAGCGGGAAGTCGCTGACTTCACGTTTTGGTGAAGGGGAGACGATGGCGCTGTTTCAGCACCATCGCTGGGATCTGGAAGATGAGGCTGAAGCGGCTATCCGTCAGGATAATATTGATGCTCAGGGCTGGATCTGGTTATCTCCCGCCAGGTAATCATCTTTCCAGGCGACATAATTATTAGCGGAATAGCGTAAACCTTCCTTCTCATTGTCATTCAGCGGCCTGATCTGCCTGACCGGACTACCCAGATAGAGATAGCCGCTCTCCAGTCTTTTACCTGGCGGCACCAGACTTCCGGCACCAATCATCACCTCTTCTTCTACTATTACGCCATCAAGCAGAATCGATCCCATTCCGACCAGCACGCGATCGCCAATGGTACAGCCGTGCAACATCGCTTTATGCCCGACCGTGACATCCTCGCCAATAATAAGAGGGAAGCCTTGCGGGTTAGACGCTGATTTATGCGTAACGTGCAGAACGCTGCCGTCCTGTACATTAGTACGGGCACCAATGCGGACCTGATTCACATCACCCCTGATCGCAACCAGCGGCCAGATGCTCACGTCGTCCTCCATTATGACATCACCGACCACAACACTGCTTGGATCGACCATAACGCGCTGGCCGGTTTGCGGGAAAAGGTCTTTATATGGACGTAAGGCGGAAGTCATCATGTTCTCCTTTGTTCTGTTTTCAATGCAGCCTGATGCGATTTCAGGCAGCTGACAAGCCAATTCTGGCCTGGATCGCTGGCGATCTCATCAATCTGGATCATTTATAACCGTTCAGATAAAAGATCCAAAAAAAGGGTTGTGCTCTGAAACGGGATCCCTATAATGCGCCTCCATCGACACGGAACACCGGCAACGGGAAGCGGGTTGAGAGGCACAGGAGACTGCGCCGCC
>NZ_JALNPO010000013.1:0-125869 GCF_024520895.1 Pantoea sp. Fr-CA_6
TCAGAAGTGAAACGCCGTAGCGCCGATGGTAGTGTGGGGTCTCCCCATGCGAGAGTAGGGAACTGCCAGGCATTAAATAAGTGAAGAAGCCCCGCACGGAAGTGCGGGGCTTTTTTACGTCTGCAGATCGTGAAAAACTGCATCACAACATCCATTTCAGCGTTTCTCAAGCCAGTCGGCAATGAAGTCTGCAACGCTGTCCGGACGATTTATATCCAGAACTGGCACGTTCAGCGTTAATTTCTGGTCGCTGGCGACAGCGATTACCTGCTCATCAAGCAGTTCCTCGATCCCACCCTTGATCCCGGCCCGCCATAAAACAATTTTAGGTACGGGTTCATCTTTGAAGCCTTCGACCAGCACGACCTCAAGCGTAGCGTGATCCATGCGGCTGAGCAGATAAGGCAGATTAATCGACTGCTTTTCCGGCGTCTCACACATCAATGCCCATCGCTCTGAACTGGCCAATATTACCTGACTGGCACCCGCTTTTCTGAGCAGATAGCTATCTTTGCCTGGCGTATCCACATCCATCTGATGATGGGTATGTTTAATCAATCCTGCGCGGATACCTTTATCGCCGAGAATCGGTATCACCTGCTGCAATAGCGTCGTTTTCCCGGTTCCACTCCAGCCCACAATGGCAAGTATAGGTAATGACATGTCAGCCTCTGTTGTTCAGGTCATCAGGCGTATTGATATTGCGGAAGGCAGCCTCATCCTCATCCATCCGGACAGCATGGCCACCGTGGTCGCGCAGAAAATGCATAAGACGTCGTTCTCCAGCCTGAAGATAGTCATAAAGAGGTGCAGCCATTTCCCGATGAATCAGCGCCAGCGTAGGATGATCGCGCGACTGTGAACGTACCCAGACTGCCGGCGCCTCTTCGCGTTGATGGAGCAGTTTTTCGACGAAGTTGAGAGGTATTGCAGGCGTATCGCAGGAGCAAAAAGCGGCCCATTCACCGTCGATGGCGAGCAACCCACTGTAGATACCGGCCAGCGGACCGGGATAATCATCAAAAACATCCTGAATAACCCGACATCCGCTTAACTGATAGCGATCAATATTACGATTCGCATTAATCATGACAATGTCGACTTGTGGCCTGAGCCGTTCAAGGACATGCTGATAAAGCGGCCTGCCATCCAGCTGTACTAACCCTTTGTCCTGACCACCCATACGGCGGCCCTGACCACCGGCCAGAATGATGCCGGTTAATATTGTCATGACTGTGCCCTCGCTGATGACGCACTGTGAAAGGAGAAATCTGAATGAAATGCCATCGTTTAAACGAGTTAATCGCGTTGCTGCAACCCGCCTGGCAAAAAGAGCCTGATCTTAATCTGGTCACATTTTTGCAGAAACTGGCTCAGGAATCTGGTTTCCGTGGCCCGTTAAGTGAATTAACCGATGATGTATTAATTTACCATCTCAAGATGCGTGACTCAGCCAGCGATGATGAGATCCCAGGCCTGAAAAAAGATTATGAAGTTGATTTCAAAACAGCACTGCTCCGCGCACGGGGTGTCATTAAACAGGACGAGTAGTGTTATCCTTGGCTGCTATTTGCAAGGGCAACTACAGGTAACATGATGAGCGACGCTGCTTTTAACTTCCAGACATTGAATCCCGACGTGTTGGTTGATGCGCTCTGGGAAACAGGAATTCGCGTCGAATCGGGTCTGACAGCCCTGAACAGCTACGAGAACAGGGTTTATCAATTCAGCGACGACGAAAAACGCCGCTATGTTGCGAAGTTTTATCGCCCACAGCGCTGGCGTGCCGAACAGATTGCTGAAGAACATCAGTACGCACTTGATCTGCTGGCTGACGAAGTGCCCATCGCGGCGCCACTGCGGTTAAAGGGTGAGACACTGCACAGTCACGCTGGCTTCTTCTTTGCCGTATTCCCCAGCCTGGGCGGACGGCAATATGAGACAGACAACGAAGATCAGATGGAGTGGGTAGGCCGCTTCCTGGGCCGCATTCATCAGACCGGGCGTAAAGCGCTGTTCAGGCATCGGCCTGCCATCGGTCTGGATGAATATCTGCATGAACCCCGGCAGGTGCTGGAGCACTCTCTGTTAGTGCCTGCATCGCTTAAAGTCGCACTGCTACAGGCTATCGATAAGCTGGGAAACACGCTGCAACAACAGTGGCACACCACGTGGCAGCCGCTACGATTACATGGCGACTGCCATCCGGGTAATATCCTGTGGCGTGACGGACCGCTGTTTGTCGATCTGGATGATGCCCGTAATGGCCCGGCCGTGCAGGATCTCTGGATGCTGATCAGCGGCGATCGTCAGGAACAGCGTATTCAATGGGATATACTGCTGGAGGCGTACAGTGAGTTCAGTGATTTTGATATTAATGAATTGTCACTGATTGAACCTTTACGCGCCATGCGCATGGTTTATTATCTGGCCTGGGTTGTCCGACGCTGGCAGGATCCCGCTTTTCCGCGCGCTTTCCCCTGGATGACAGATGAAGATTTCTGGCGCAGGCAAATTTCACTCTTTACCGAGCAGGAGAAGCTGTTGCAGGAACCTCCTCTGCAGCTGACACCGCAATATTAATGACGTAGTCAGGAGAATTTTTCACGATGAAAAAAATTTGGTTTGCACTGATGGGTTTAGTGCTGGCATTCAGCGCATCTGCTGCCCAGTTCACTGAAGGTAAACAATATGTGAGTCTGCCTAAACCTGTGGCCGGCGAACCTCAGGTGATGGAGTTCTTCTCCTTCTTCTGCCCGCACTGCTATCAGTTTGAACGTATTTATCACGTCAATGACGCGGTGAAAAAGAATCTGCCTGCTGACACTAAAATGGTGAAATACCACGTCGATTTTCTCGGTGGAGAGCTGGGGCCGGTCGTGACCCAGGCCTGGGCTGTCGCGATGGCGCTGGGCGTTGAAGATAAAGTGACAGCACCGATCTTCGATGGCATTCAGAAAACGCAGACCATCACCGATCCTGCCAGTCTGAAAGAGACCTTTGTCAAAGCGGCCGGTATCTCTGCGGCGGACTATGATGCTGCCTGGAACAGCTTCGCCGTAAAAGCGCTGGTTGCGCAGCAGCAAAAAGCCGCTGCTGATGTTGATCTGCGTGGTGTGCCTGCTATTTTCGTGAATGGCAAATACATGGTTAACAACGGCGGTCTTGATACCAGCTCTATGGATAATTTCGTCGCAGACTATGCGAACGTGGTTAAATTCCTGGTAAGCCAGAAGTAATCAGCCTCACACCCCCGTTAAACGCCAGCTCTGCTGGCGTTTTTTTTATGCCTTTGAACAACGGGCCAATTTTTGTCCATCTCCAGGGCATAAATTTAATATCCACACAAGGGATCGCGCTATTAAAAATAGCGATCGGGTCACGGAAATTAAATAAGCCAATGAAATTTATGGTTTTTATTCAAGTGCCGATTATTTATTTTCCTGAAAAACAGCGCGTTATAATTTTTACGCACAAAGTTATCCACAGAACGATCGTTGCGATCCTGTCCCCAAAAGCGTGAAAAACTCCAGACGTGGCACGCCTTAGTTCACCATTTCTGCCTGGTTGTGGCATCCTTATAGCCCAACTCATAGCAACGAAGACTACACAGACTTATGGCGCAAATAGCAGAAAATCCCCTGATTCTGGTCGATGGCTCATCCTATCTTTATCGCGCGTATCACGCGTTTCCGCCGCTGACCAACAGTGCAGGTGAACCCACTGGCGCCATGTACGGCGTGCTCAACATGCTGAAAAGCCTGCTGGCGCAATACAATCCGAGTCACGTTGCTGTGGTATTCGATGCCAAAGGCAAAACCTTCAGGGACGAGCTGTTTGAGCATTACAAATCTCACCGTCCCCCGATGCCTGACGAGCTCCGTGCACAAATTGAGCCGCTGCATGAGATGGTGCGGGCGATGGGGCTGCCGTTGCTGGCTGTGAGCGGCGTCGAGGCTGATGATGTCATCGGTACGCTGGCGCTGGAAGCGGAGAAAAAGGGTCTCTCAGTACTGATCAGCACCGGCGACAAAGATATGGCGCAGCTGGTCACGCCCGCAATCACGCTGATTAACACCATGAGCAACACCATTCTGGGACCAGAAGAGGTTGAGCAGAAATATGGTGTTCCACCCGCATTGATCATCGATTTCCTTGCCATGATGGGTGATAGCTCCGATAACATTCCTGGCGTGCCAGGCGTCGGTGAGAAAACGGCACAGGCGTTGCTGCAGGGGCTGGGCAGCATGCAGACGATCTATGACAATCTGGACAAAGTGGCCGATCTCGGCTTTCGTGGTGCCAAAACCATGGCGACCAAACTTGAGCAGAATCGTGATGTGGCGTTTCTCTCTTATCAGCTGGCGACCATTAAGACAGACGTTGAGCTGGCGCTGCCCTGTGAAGAGCTCACAGTCACTGAGCCCGATACAGAGGCATTGCAGGCCCTGTTCAGTCGTTACGAGTTCAAACGCTGGCTGAGTGACCTGCAGGACGGTAAATGGCTGCAGGGTAAAAAGAGCACTACGCAGGCGCAAAAAGCGCAGGCCGATGAACCGGCCCCGGTGGCGGAAACCAGCAGCGTGTTACCGACCGAGGGTTATGTCACCATTCTGGATCAGGATCTCTTTGATAGCTGGCTGGAGAAGCTGAAAAACAGCGAAGTCTTTGCGTTTGATCTGGAGACCGACGCGCTGGATACCCTGAGCGCTAACATCGTCGGCATCAGCTTCGCGGTGGCGCCCGGTGAAGCCGCCTATCTGCCGGTTGCCCATGACTATCTTGATGCGCCTGATCAACTGGATCGCGCTACCGTTCTGGCACAGCTCAAGCCCCTGCTGGAAGATGAGAGCGCCTGGAAAGTTGGCCAGAACCTGAAATACGATCGCGGCGTACTGAAAAACTACGACATTGAACTGGCCGGTATCAAATTCGACACCATGCTTGAGTCCTATATCCTCAACAGCGTGGTGGGCAAACATGACATGGATAGCCTGGCCGCTCGCTGGCTTAACCATAAAACCGTGACCTTCCAGGAGATCGCCGGTAAAGGCAAAAATCAGCTGACGTTCAATCAAATCGCGTTAGAGCAGGCATCCCATTACGCTGCCGAAGATGCAGATGTGACCCTGCAGCTGCATCTGAAGATGTGGCCAGAGCTGGAGAAAGAAGCGGGCCCGAAAAAAGTCTTCGAACAGATTGAGATGCCGTTACTGACGGTGATTTCGCGCATAGAGCGCAACGGTGTGTTGATCGATCAGTCTATTCTGGCGCAGCATTCGAAAGAGCTGACGGCCCGACTGGCTGAGCTTGAGTTGAAAGCGCATGAGCTGGCGGGGGAACCCTTCAACCTCTCATCCACCAAGCAGCTTCAGGTGATCCTGTTTGAAAAACAGGGCATCAAGCCCACAAAGAAAACACCAGGCGGCGCGCCGTCAACCAGCGAAGAGGTGTTAGCCGAGCTGGCACTTGATTATCCGTTACCCAAAGTGATTCTGGAGCATCGCGGCTTATCCAAACTTAAGTCTACTTATACGGATAAATTACCGCTGATGATCAATCCGATCAGTGGCAGGGTACATACCTCTTATCATCAGGCCGTCACCGCAACCGGACGCTTATCCTCTGCCGATCCGAATCTGCAAAACATTCCGGTGCGTAATGATGAAGGACGCCGAATCCGTCAGGCATTTGTAGCGGCCAAAGGCCATCGCATTGTGGCGGCAGACTATTCACAAATCGAACTGCGTATCATGGCGCATCTCTCTCAGGACAAAGGATTGCTGGACGCTTTTGCCCAGGGCGAAGATATCCACCGCGCGACGGCATCCGAAGTGTTTGGCGTGGCGCTGGATAAGGTCAGCGGCGAACAGCGTCGCAGCGCCAAAGCGATCAACTTTGGTCTGATTTATGGCATGAGCGCCTTTGGCCTGTCGCGTCAGCTGAATATCGGCGCGGGTGAAGCGAAAAAGTATATGGATCTCTACTTTGAACGCTATCCGGGCGTCCTGCGCTATATGGAGAACACACGCCAGCTGGCGGCGAGTAAAGGCTATGTCGAAACGCTGGAAGGCCGTCGGCTGTGGCTGCCCGATATTAAATCCGGTAACGCCATTCGCCGGAAAGCCGCTGAACGTGCCGCGATCAATGCGCCGATGCAGGGAACGGCAGCGGATATCATCAAGCGGGCAATGATTGCCGTGGATAACTGGCTGGAACAGCAAAACGACAATGCCGTCAGAATGATCATGCAGGTTCACGATGAACTGGTGTTCGAAGTCAAAGCCGGGGCGGTTGAAGAGGCGAGCCAGAAAATCCGTGCGCTGATGGAAGGTAGCGTGCAGCTCGACGTACCTTTACTGGTTGAAGTCGGTGTGGGTGACAACTGGGATGAAGCCCACTGATTCGATGCGTGTGGTCGGTTCTGAAGAACAGAACCGGCCCTGAATCAGGTATAAGAAAATCGTTTAGTTGACCGGTTTAGCGTGGTTAACGCTGGCACTGAGAGAAAACGCTTTTCTAACTGCTTATGGTCTAAACACTTTTTTCGTCATTAAACTACATCGCAACGCTATTTTTGTGACGTGCATGGTAAAAAAAGTCCTGTTTCATGTAAGTAAGCAACAAAAAAGCCTTTGTCACGCACAGAAAATCAGGTAAAGTTCGTCGCGTAGGGTACAGAGGTAAGATGTTCTATCTTTCAGACCTTTTACTTCACGTAATCGGATTTGGCTGAATTTAGCCGCCCCAGTCATTCTGTGACTGGGGCGTTTTTTATTGGGCTTTTTGTACCGTCAGCATCACCGGCATAAGGTTGCCACTCACTCTTCCGCGTCCTGATCTTCAACCGCAGGTTCAAGCGTATTAAACCAGCTGTCCAGCTTCTGACGAACCTTATCCACGCCGATTTTCTTCAGCGATGAGAAGAGCTCTACCTGCACATCACCAACAAATTCGAGTGCGGCTTCACGCACGACATTGAGCTGCGCTTTACGGGCACCTGAGGCCAGTTTGTCTGCTTTAGTGAGAAGCAACAGCACCGGAATGCCACTTTCCACTGACCACTGAATCATCTGCCGGTCGAGATCTTTCAGCGGATGACGGATATCCATCAGGATAACCAGTCCTTTCAGCGCCTGACGTTTTTGCAGGTATTCACCTAACGCGCGCTGCCACTTCAGCTTCATCTCTTCCGGGACTTCGGCATAACCGTAACCGGGCAGGTCGACCAGACGCTTACCTTCTTTCACTTCAAACAGGTTAATCAGCTGCGTACGTCCCGGCGTTTTACTGGTACGCGCCAGACCCTTCTGATTGGTTAACGTATTCAGCGCACTCGATTTTCCCGCGTTCGAGCGGCCAGCGAAAGCCACCTCAATTCCGGTATCGGCAGGCAGATGGCGGATATCCGGCGCGCTCATGACAAAGTGGGTAACGTGGTAATTCAATTCAGACAAGGTGACACTCCAGAAAACGCATTAAGGCAATGCGGGCGATTATACGCGTTATGACGCGAAAGTGCTCAATCGCATCTCGGTAACAAACTTTGTAAGAGATTTGCCATTCACGGTGCGGGTTATTTCGCTTTTTACTTTAATTACTAAAAATAAAAAAATATGTAATTCAAACCCTTATCTTAAAACGTTCTTTTTTTGAACTAACTATTTTTGACACTGACTTGAGGCTTTTACCAGTTGGTCTACATTAGTGTGCAGTGCACGGCAGCACACATCAGGATGATGCGCTCAGGGATACCAGGAGGGTTATGAGCGATGGAATGGAACAGGGTCAGGGATGCGGCCAGACAGGGATAAGGAATAGCTCAGGAGTTGAGCAGGCGCGGGATTAACCGGGATGTTACGAGCCGAAAAGGATTTAAAACATGATTCCTTCTTATGAAGGTATGAAATAAGGCGACAGCTTGAGCTGTCGCCTTTTTTCTTTGTCTACTTTCTGCTAGATTTCGCCGCAATTCTATACTGAATAAAAAAAGCCGGGACCGAATACTATGAAGCAACCTGCACGAGCTGCTAACGGCAAACCTGCCGTCAAAGCCAAACGCAAATCGCGTGACGATATCAACCATGAAGCACGCGATCGCAAACGTGATAAAAAGCATCGCGGACATGCATCTGGCAGCCGTGCTAATCCGGCTGCGTCCGAAAACAATGGCGGACGTCAGGCGGACAGCGTCAAAGATCCGCGCATCGGGAGTAAAAAACCGGTGGCCCTGATCGCTGAAGGAAAAACCGCTGCCGTTAAACCAAAGAAAAGCGCAGAAAAACCGGCAGCAGAGAAGAAAGTGCGTCTGACACCAGAAGAAGAGCTGGCGAAGCTGGAAAATGACGAACGTCTGGACGCGCTGCTGGATCGGCTGGAAAATGGCGAAACGCTGTCGGCTGAAGATCAGGGCTGGCTGGATGCCTCGCTGGATCGTATCGACGAACTGATGGAGCAGTTAGGCATTGTGATGGATGATGCCGAAGATGAGCAGGCTGAAGAAGATATGTACCGTCTGCTGAAAGGCAACTAAGCAAATTTGATCGGCATGCGCTATCCGCATGCCGCGCTTAACAGGTAAACGACAATGTTTTGGCCTGGATCAATTTTCGCGCTGCTGGCGACATGTTATCTGCTGTGGTTATTGTTTAAACTACGACGCCTGTCGCGTCTGAAGCAACGTTTACGTCGGGTCTCATCCCGCTCACCTTTTGTCTCCTCTTCTTCGCGACCTTCTCTCAGACGACGTTCCCGGAAGGAGTGAGCATGCCATCGCAGCAGATTGAGTGGGATCAGGCGTTAATTGAAAAATACAATTATGCCGGCCCGCGTTACACCTCCTATCCCACTGCGCTGGAGTTCAGCGAGCAGTACGCGGAAAACGACTTCCAGCGTGCCGTGGCGCGTTACCCTGATCGTCCGCTGTCGCTCTATGTCCATATTCCCTTCTGCCATCGTCTCTGCTACTTCTGCGGCTGCAATAAGATAGTGACGCGTCAGCGCCACAAAGCGGATCGCTATCTGGATGTGCTTGAGCAGGAGATTATTCAGCGTGCGCCGCTGTTTCGTCAGCGTCAGGTCACGCAGCTTCACTGGGGCGGCGGCACGCCAACCTTCCTCGACAATGCGCAGATTTCCCGGCTGGTGGGTTTACTGAAGCAGCATTTCAGCGTGGCCGATGATGCCGAAATGTCGATTGAAGTGGATCCCCGGGAAATTGCGCTGGATGTGATTGATCACCTGCGATCGCTGGGATTCAACCGGCTGAGCATGGGGGTGCAGGACTTCAACAAATCGGTGCAGGAGCGGGTTAACCGGGTACAGGATGAAGAGGTGATTTTCGGGCTGATGGCGCGTGCCCGTGAACAGGGGTTCAGCTCGACCAGCATTGACCTGATCTATGGTTTACCCCTGCAGACGCCCGCCAGCTTCGCCTGGACGCTGGAGCGGGTACTGGCGCTGAGCCCGGATCGTCTTAGCGTCTTTAACTATGCGCATCTGCCGGCGATGTTCGCGGCACAGCGTAAAATCAAAGAGGGTGAACTGCCATCGGCTCAGCAAAAGCTGGATATTTTACAGCAGACCATCGCAACTCTGACTCAGCAGGGCTACCAGTTCATTGGAATGGATCACTTTGCGAAGCCGCAGGATGAACTGGCTATCGCGCAGCGCAAAGGCCAGCTGCATCGCAATTTCCAGGGATACACGACGCAGGGCGACAGCGATTTGCTGGGGCTTGGCGTCTCTGCCATCAGCATGATTGGCGACAGTTATGCGCAGAACCAGAAAGACCTTAATACCTGGTACAATTGTGTGGAACAGCAGGGAAATGGCCTGTGGCGTGGCATCGCCTTAACCGACGATGATTGCCTGCGTCGTGACGTGATAAAAACGCTGATTTGCAACTTCTCGCTGAATTTTGCCGCGACAGAAGCGCAATGGGGAATTCGCTTCAGCGACTATTTTGCTGAGGACCTGGCGCTGCTGAAGCCGTTGATAGCCGATGGGCTGGTGGAACAAACCGCTACGGGGCTGGATGTGACGGGAATTGGCCGGTTACTGATCCGCAATATTTGCATGTGCTTTGATCGCTATCTGCGTCAGAAAGCGCGTCAGCAGCAGTTCTCCCGCGTTATCTGAAGAAACGGGCTGGCAGACTACACCAGCCCGAACTGAACCGCTTATTCCATGCCCAGCTCTTTGAGCTTGCGCGTCAGCGTGTTTCGTCCCCAGCCCAGCAAACGTGCCGCTTCCTGTTTGTGGCCCTGCGTATGACGCAGCGCAGTAGTGAGCAGCGTGCGCTCCATCTCTGGCTGGGCTTCTGACAGCAGATTCTGATGACCGGAACGCAGAGCGCGATCGGCCCACTGTGCCAGCAGCGTTGCCCAGCTGTCAGGCAGCGACTGTACCGGATTCTCCGGCGTACTGGATTCAAACAGTTCTCCGGGCAGGTCCTGAATCAGGACTTCCTGACCCGCAGCCATCACGGTCAGCCAGCGACAGGTGTTCTCCAGCTGACGCACGTTACCTGACCAGTGCAGTCGGGTTAACGCTGTCTCGGTTTCCGGATGCAGAATCTTCGCTTCCACACCCAGCTCACGCGCCGCCACCTGCAGGAAATAACGCGCCAGACGCGGGATATCCTCACGACGCTCACGCAGCGGTGGCAGATGCACACGAATCACGTTCAGGCGGTGAAACAGATCCTCACGGAACTTGCCTTCCTGTACGCGTAATTCCAGATTCTGGTGGGTCGCCGCGATAATACGCACATCCACTTTGACCGGCGCATAGCCACCAACGCGATAGAACTGGCCATCGGCCAGCACGCGCAGCAGACGGGTCTGCACATCCAGCGGCATATCACCGATCTCATCCAGAAACAGCGTGCCGCCATCCGCCTGCTCAAAACGGCCCTGACGGATCTGGTTCGCCCCGGTAAAGGCGCCTTTTTCGTGACCAAACAGTTCTGATTCAATTAAATCTTTGGGGATCGCCGCCATGTTGAGCGCGATAAAGGGCGCTTTGGTGCGCGGGCTGTGGCGATGCAGCGCATGGGCCACCAGCTCTTTACCGGTACCGGACTCGCCGTTGATCAGCACACTGATCGACGAGCGCGATAATCGTCCGATGATGCGGAACACATCCTGCATCGCGGGCGCTTCACCGATGATATCGGTGGTGGGTCCGCTGACCGGCTGATTACGTGGCTGCTGCTGCTCCTGATAGTGGCTGATAGCACGCTCGACCAGGGCAACCGCTTCATCGATATCGAACGGCTTAGGCAGGTAATCAAAGGCACCCTGCTGATAGGCGCTGACGGCAGCGTCCAGATCAGAATGCGCCGTCATTATGATGACCGGAAGCATCGGATGACGCTGCTTAATCTGTTTCAGCAGCGCCAGGCCATCCATACCGGGCATGCGAATGTCTGACAGTAAAACGTCCGGGGTCTTGGTTGAGAGGGCATCAAGCACCTCGCTTGCGCTGTCAAAAGTCGCACAGCTCAAACCGGCTCCAGTGAGCGCGCGTTCAAGCACCCAGCGGATGGAGCTATCGTCATCGACGATCCAGACTATCCCTCGTTGCATAGAAACCTCACTGGCGAATAGGCAGGTAAACCGAGAATTCGGTGTGTCCCGGCCAACTGTTAAATTCTATTTTTCCTGAATGTTGATCAATCAGGCTACGGGCGATGGAGAGGCCTAAACCGGTACCGCCTTCGCGTCCGCTGACCATCGGATAAAACAGCGTATCCTGCAGCTGGGCCGGAATGCCGGGGCCATCATCTTCAATATCAATACGTGCCACCAGGCGATAACGCGTGCCGTGCAGCGTCAGCTGGAAAGCCGTGCGGGTGCGGATAATAATGGTGCCGCCATCGTCGCCCAGCGCCTGAAGCGCATTGCGCACCACGTTAAGCAGCACCTGTTCAATCTGATCGGGATCGTGCGGCAGTTCCGGCAGGCTGGGATCATAATCCCGTACCAGCGAGACATTCTCCGGCAGCTCCATCGACACCAGATTGACCACCCGTTCGGCCACCTGATGAATGCTCTGCGTGATGTGCATGCCCGGCTGCTGCGGCCCCAGCAGACGATCAACCAGATTCCGCAACCGGTCGGCCTGTTCAATAATCACTTTGGTATATTCATTCAGCGAGGGATCGGGCAGGGCGCGGGATAAAAGCTGTGCCGCGCCGCGCAATCCTCCCAGCGGATTTTTAATCTCATGGGCCAGGCCGCGAACCAGATCGCGAGCGGCCACCTGCTGGGCGTGCTGTAACTGCTCCTGACTGAGACGACGCTGATTATCCATCGGCGCCATTTCCATCAGGATTAAGCCATCGGGTAACCGCTGGGCGGTCAGCGACATAATGTGTGCGCGACCATCTACCACCAGCGTGACCTCACTGTCAGTAAATCCCTGGCCAGCCTCAAGACTCTCGCGCATCACCTCGATATTCAGCGAAAAGTAGCCGGTTAATTCCGGTAACGGCGTGCCGAACAATTTGCGTGAGCTTTGCGCCAGTAATTGCTGCGCCGCCGGGTTGGCGTAATGAATAACCAGATCGTTATCCACCAACAAAATACTGTTGATTAACGCGTTGAGAATCTGCCCTGCATCGGGCAGAGAGCCAGTTGCCATACAACGTTCCTCTGCACTAAAGAGGTGCATTTTAGTCTTTAAGCCGAAAAGAGGGCGAATGAACGGTGAATTCGCGGAGAAAAAAGCCCATCCGAAGATGGGCTAAAAGTTTCCACGGCAACAAAAAACGTCTGACCAGTTAAACGCTGTAGTAGAGCTCGAACTCAACCGGGTGTGGCGTCATGCGAACGCGATCCATCTCTGCTTTACGCAGTTCGATGTAAGCATCGATCGATTCGTCAGTGAATACTCCGCCGCGGGTCAGGAACTCGCGGTCTTCGTTCAGTGCATTCAGCGCTTCTTCCAGAGAGCCTGCAACTTTTGGAATCTCAGCTTCTTCTTCCGGTGGCAGGTCATACAGGTTTTTGTCCATCGCATCGCCAGGATGGATTTTGTTGATGATGCCATCCAGGCCAGCCATCAGCAGTGCGGTGAACGCCAGGTATGGGTTAGCCGCTGGATCCGGGAAGCGCGCTTCGATACGACGCGCTTTCGGGCTGGCAACAACCGGGATACGGATTGAGGCTGAACGGTTACGGGCAGAGTAAGCCAGCATAACCGGTGCTTCGTAACCCGGGACCAGACGCTTGTAAGAGTTGGTGGTCGGGTTCGCCAGGGCGTTGATCGCTTTAGCGTGCTTGATGATACCGCCGATGTAGAACAGTGCCATTTCAGACAGGCCGCCGTACTTATCGCCGGCAAACAGGTTCTGGCCACCTTTGGAGAGTGACATATGGCAGTGCATGCCTGAACCGTTGTCGCCAAACATAGGCTTCGGCATAAAGGTCGCGGTTTTGCCGTAAGCGTGCGCAACGTTATGAACCACATATTTGTAGATCTGAATTTCGTCCGCTTTTTTGGTCATGGTATTGAAGCGGGTTGCCACTTCGTTCTGACCCGCGGTCGCCACTTCGTGGTGATGCGCTTCAACAACCAGGCCCATCTGCTCCATAGTCAGACACATGGCAGAACGGATGTCCTGTGATGAGTCAACCGGTGGAACCGGGAAGTAGCCGCCTTTCAGACCTGGACGGTGACCTTTGTTACCGCCTTCGTACTCTTTACCGGTGTTCCATGCCGCTTCGATATCGTCGATAGCAACGTGTGAACCGGACGTCGATGAGCCGAAACGGATGTCATCGAACAGGAAGAATTCTGGTTCTGGTCCAAACAGTACGGTATCAGCGATGCCGGAAGAGCGCAGGAAATCTTCAGCGCGCTTAGCGATAGAGCGTGGATCGCGGTCGTAGCCCTGCATGGTGCCTGGCTCGAGGATGTCACAACGGATGATCAGCGTAGAATCTTCGAAGAAAGGATCCATGACCGCCGTGGTGGCGTCAGGCATCAGCACCATGTCTGATTCGTTAATGCCTTTCCAGCCGCCAATAGACGAACCATCGAACATTTTGCCTTCTTCGAAGAAGTCAGCGTTAACCTGGTGAGCAGGGATCGTAACGTGCTGTTCTTTACCTTTGGTATCGGTAAAACGCAGGTCAACAAACTTAACTTCATGCTCGTTCATCATCGAGAGAACGTGTTCAGCGGACATACTCAACTCTCCTGGAAATGGTCTTTCATTATCTACATGGCGAGGAAACGTCGTTTCCGGAATACGTTGCGGGAAAACAACTCCCTGACCAACCTCTTCCGGCACGCTCTTCAACCGACATCTGTCTGGCGTTTACGCTTGATTTAGATAAAGCGAATTCTGTGCCAACTTTTTTGATGTTGCTTAAATCGCCTTGTGGTGCACCTTTTTGTCATAAAGCGGCTGCACCACGATCGTTTTATTGCACCAGTGTGGTGCTTAACGGTCGTCTGGCGGCACTATTTTGGTGCATCAGACCAACTTAGTGCATTTTCTGCACCGGTAACAGGGCAAATTGGCCTCCATGCAATAAACTTTCAGTGAAAAGTGTGATCGTGTTCAGTCTTCCGCTTAATCAGTGTACAATAACGCGCTATTTCTAATGCCTGAGGCAAAGCTGTGATCGAAAATTTGCGTAACATCGCCATCATCGCGCACGTTGACCATGGAAAGACCACCCTGGTTGACAAACTGCTGCAACAATCCGGTACTTTTGATGCCCGTACCGAAGCAACAGAGCGCGTGATGGACTCCAATGATTTGGAGAAAGAGCGTGGGATTACCATCCTCGCAAAAAACACCGCCATTAAGTGGAATGACTACCGTATCAACATCGTTGATACCCCGGGACACGCCGACTTCGGTGGTGAAGTTGAGCGCGTCATGTCCATGGTGGACTCGGTGCTGCTGGTTGTAGATGCGATGGATGGCCCTATGCCGCAAACCCGCTTCGTGACCAAAAAAGCGTTCGCGCATGGTCTGAAGCCGATTGTGGTTATCAACAAAGTAGACCGCCCTGGTGCGCGTCCGGATTGGGTTGTTGATCAGGTATTTGACCTGTTCGTTAACCTGGATGCTACTGATGAGCAGCTCGACTTCCCTATCATTTTCGCCTCTGCGCTGAATGGTATTGCAGGTCTTGAGCACACCGACATGGCTGACGATATGACCCCGCTGTATCAGGCGATCGTCGACCACGTTGCACCTCCGCAGGTTGAGGCTGACGCCCCACTGCAGATGCAAATCTCTCAGCTGGACTACAACAACTACCTGGGCGTGATCGGCATCGGCCGTATCAAGCGCGGTAAAGTTAAGCCTAACCAGCAAGTCACTATCATCGATAGCGAAGGCAAAACCCGTAACGGTAAAGTCGGTAAAGTCCTGACTCACCTGGGTCTTGAGCGTATCGACAGCGACCTGGCAGAAGCGGGCGATATCATTGCTATCACCGGTCTGGGCGAGCTGAACATCTCTGACACCATCTGTGATCCACAGAACGTGCAGGCGCTGCCAGCACTAAGCGTTGATGAGCCAACAGTTACCATGTTCTTTAACGTCAACACCTCACCGTTCTGCGGTAAAGAAGGTAAGTACGTGACGTCACGTCAGATCCTTGAGCGTCTGAACAAAGAACTGGTTCACAACGTGGCACTGCGCGTTGAAGAAACTGAAGATGCTGACGCGTTCCGCGTATCAGGTCGTGGTGAGCTTCACCTGTCAGTTCTGATCGAAAACATGCGTCGTGAAGGTTTCGAACTGGCGGTATCCCGTCCGAAAGTTATCTTCCGCGAAATCGATGGCCGTAAACAGGAGCCATTCGAGAACGTTACGCTGGATATCGAAGAGAACAACCAGG
Organism: Pantoea sp. Fr-CA_6; assembly: GCF_024520895.1. Classification (NCBI taxonomy): domain Bacteria; kingdom Pseudomonadati; phylum Pseudomonadota; class Gammaproteobacteria; order Enterobacterales; family Erwiniaceae; genus Pantoea; species Pantoea sp. Fr-CA_6. The sequence goes on from NZ_JALNPO010000013.1 coordinate 15,873, forward strand.
GTTCAGTCATGCAAGCCATGGGTGAGCGTAAGGGCGATCTGAAAAACATGGATCCGGATGGCAAAGGCCGCGTACGTCTCGACTACGTGATCCCAAGCCGTGGCCTGATCGGCTTCCGTAACGAATTCATGACCATGACTTCCGGTACCGGTCTGCTCTACTCTACCTTCAGCCACTACGATGACATTCGTGCGGGCGAAGTGGGCCAGCGTCAGAACGGCGTACTGATCTCCAACGGTCAGGGTAAAGCAGTTGCGTTTGCACTGTTCAGCCTGCAGGACCGCGGTAAGCTGTTCCTGGGTCACGGTGCAGAAGTCTATGAAGGCCAGATCATCGGTATTCACAGCCGTTCTAACGACCTGACAGTTAACTGCCTGACCGGTAAGAAACTGACCAACATGCGTGCTTCAGGTACTGATGAAGCCACGACGCTGGTTCCGCCAATCAAGATGACCCTTGAGCAGGCGATCGAGTTCATCGATGATGACGAACTGGTAGAAGTTACACCACAGTCAGTGCGTATCCGTAAACGTCACCTGACTGAAAATGACCGTAAACGTGCATCACGTGGTCCTAAAGACGCATAATTGCGCCTTTAACTGATAAAGAGCCCCGCCTGCGGGGCTTTTTTTTGCCTGAAATTCCTGCCTCTTCAGCCGGGCCAGCGATTATTTGTGGGATATGTCGCGCTTTTTACCTGCCCGCTGCCGTTTACGCTTTTCTCTCCGCGAGTGCCTGTTCAGCCTGCCCTTTTGCCGCTAGAGTGAATACTCCAGGGAACAGAAGGAGACACACCATGCTGTATATCTTTGATTTGGGCAATGTGATTATCGATATCGACTTTAACCGCGTGCTGGGTGTCTGGAGTGACCTTAGTCGTGTGCCGCTGGCCTCGCTGCAAAGCCATTTCCAGATGGATGAGGCGTTTGAACAACACGAACGTGGCGAGATCAGCGATGAAGATTTCGCGCTGGCGCTGTGTGAAAAGCTGGAAATCGCGCTGAGCTATGAACAGTTTGCCGCTGGCTGGCAGGCGGTATTCGTTGACGTGCGTCCGGAAATCCTGGCGCTGATGAACCGGCTGCGGCTGGAGGGCCATCGGGTGGTGATCCTCTCTAACACCAACAAACTGCATTGCGAATTCTGGCCAACACAGTATCCGGACGTGCAGCAGGCAGCCGACAAGCTCTATCTCTCCCAGGAGCTGGGCATGCGTAAACCGGAAGCCCGGATTTATCAGCATGTGCTGGACGCAGAAGGTGTGGCTGCCGATCAGGCGGTATTTTTTGACGATAATCCACAGAATATTGAGGCGGCCCGCGCCCTGGGTATTGAAAGTGTACTGGTTACTGACAGTAAAACGGTACCCAACTGGTTTGCAGGTCAACAGTAATTCATGATGTCACGTAAATTTCGTCTCGGGCTGCATGCGTTCTGGTTGTGGCTCAAACTGTTGTGGAAACGCATTGATGAGGATGGCATGACGACCCAGGCCGGTAATCTGGCTTATGTCTCATTGCTGGCGCTGGTGCCGCTGATTGCGGTGGTGTTTGCCCTGTTTGCGGCGTTTCCGGTCTTTTCAGATATCAGCGTGCAGTTAAAGCACTTTGTCTTTACCAATCTGATGCCGGCTGCAGGTAACACGCTGCAACGCTATCTTGAGCAGTTTGTGGCTAACGTAAACCGGATGACGGCGGTCGGAGCGGTCGGCCTGATCGTTACCGCCTTACTGCTGATGCATTCCGTCGATACCGCGTTAAACACCATCTGGCGCAGCAACAAGAAGCGGCCGATGGTCTATTCCTTTGCGGTCTACTGGATGATCCTGACACTAGGCCCGTTACTGGCCGGAGCCAGTCTGGCAATCAGCTCTTATCTGCTGTCGCTGCGCTGGATTAACGCGACAGGCGTCACCAGCCTGGTCGATCAGATGCTGCGTATTTTCCCGCTCCTGCTGTCGTGGCTCGCCTTCTGGTTGCTCTACAGCATCGTTCCTACCCAGCGAGTGCCGCCGCGCGATGCGCTGATTGGCGCGCTGGTTGCCGGTGCGCTGTTTGAGCTGGGCAAAAAGGGCTTTGCGCTCTATGTTACTATGTTCCCCTCTTATCAGCTGATCTACGGCGTACTGGCCGTGATCCCCATTCTGTTTCTCTGGGTCTACTGGACCTGGTGTATTGTGTTGTTAGGCGCTGAAATCACCGTTGCGTTAGCCGACTATCGGCAGTTAAAGCAGCAACACAAAGAGGAGCAACGCGAGGAAACATGATTGCATTGATTCAACGCGTACAGCGCGCCAGCGTCAGCGTCAATCAGGAAGTGGTCGGTGAAATCGATGCCGGTTTACTGGTTTTGCTGGGCGTGGAAAAGGACGATGACAACGCGCGTGCGGAACGTCTCGCAGAACGCGTATTGGGCTATCGCATCTTTAGTGATGAGCAGGGCAAAATGAACCTGAGTGTTCGCCAGGCGGGCGGAAGCTTGCTGGTGGTGTCACAGTTTACGCTGGCCGCAGATACCCAAAAAGGGATGCGTCCCTCCTTTTCGGGTGGCGCCGAGCCCGCTGAAGCCGAGCGGCTGTATGAATATTTCAGCGACTGCTGTCGCAAGCAGGGCATCACCACGGCTAATGGCCGTTTTGCTGCGGATATGCAGGTCTCGCTGGTGAATGATGGTCCTGTGACGTTCTGGTTACAGGTGTGAGAGCGTCAGCTGAGCGGCAGGGAACTGGCCACACATCCGAGCGGGAGAAACATTACATGTATCACCTTCGCGTGCCACAGACGGCGGAAGAGCTGGATATCTATTATCAGTTCCGCTGGGAGATGTTGCGTAAACCTCTGCGTCAGCCGCAGGGGTCGGAACGTGACGCCTGGGATGCGCTGGCGCATCATCAGATGGTGGTTGATGAGCAGGGAAATCCGGTCGCCATCGGCCGTCTCTATATTAATGCCGACAACGAGGCCGCTATCCGCTTCATGGCCGTTCATCCTTCGGTTCAGGGCAAGGGACTGGGTACTCTGGTGGCGATGACGCTGGAATCCGTGGCGCGTCAGGAAGGGGCTAAGCGGGTAACCTGCAGCGCCCGCGAAGATGCTGTCGCTTTCTTCGCTAAACTCGGCTACATCAATCAGGGCGAGATTACCGCGCCGCAGACGACGCCGGTACGTCACTTTCTGATGATCAAACCGGTCGTCACGCTTGACGATATCCTGCATCGCGCCGACTGGTGCGGTCAGCTGCAACAGGCCTGGTATGATCATATCCCGCTCAGCGAAAAGATGGGCGTCCGTATTCTGCAGTTTACCGGGCAAAAATTTATCACCACCATGCCTGAAGCGGGCAACCAGAATCCACACCAGACGCTGTTCGCTGGCAGCCTGTTTTCGCTGGCAACGCTGACCGGCTGGGGGTTGATCTGGTTGCTGCTGCGCGAGCGTCATCTGGGTGGCACCATTATTCTGGCGGATGCGCACATTCGCTACAGCCACCCCATCAGCGGACGGCCTGGCGCGATTGCCGATCTGGGCTCATTAAGCGGCGATCTCGACCGCCTGGCGCGCGGACGTAAAGCGCGTGTGCAGCTCGAAGTTGAGCTGTTTGGCAATGATGAGTGTGGCGCTGTGTTTGAAGGGGTCTATATCGTCCTGCCCGCCGATCCTGACGGGCCGCTGGAAGAGGGGGGTTCCGGCGCGCGTATCAACTAATCATCAGGGCCGCTTCAGCGGCCCTGATCTGTTATTAACGTACCTCGCCAGCCTGCATGGTCTGCTGCAGTTGCTGACTGTCGGTTGTCACCGACAAACTGCCATTAACCGTCGGGCGCAGCGGCTGATTTGCGGTTAATGCACCGTTCAGCTGCAGCTGCATATTACTGTCACCGGTTAACGGCAACGCGGGCCATCCCCAGTTCTGCAACACATTCACCGGTACAGCACGACCTGTCAGTTGCAGCGTCAGCGGACGGGCTGGCTGCTGGCCTACGGTGGCCGTCCCTTCGAGCAGACCCTTATTACTGAACGCACTCAGCTCCGTAACCTGAATCTGCTGCTGGTCAGCGCTCAGCGCAATCGACGGATGACGCAGGTCGGTGCGATTAAAGGTTGATTCTGCCGCGTTCAGGCTGAGTTTACCCGACCAGATCCCCCACTGATGCTGCTGCGCCAGCAGCAGGTTTTCACCGGATCCATCCAGTGAGGTCAGCTGGAAGGGAAAAGCCGGATTGATGTCGATAATCAGGTTTCGGTTAGAGGTGAAGCGCGTCACCTCTACGCTATCCAGCCACGCGGGCAGTCTCGCCTGCCAGCGATCGCGCCAGTCCTGCGGCAGAGTGTATTCCAGTCCCGCCACCGCCAGGTTTTTCAGTGTCAGGCGCTTATCGCTACGCGACCAGTCACCGTCAGCCCGAATCACCCCATTCGCCCAGCGTGAACTGAACTGCGTCAGCGCCACGCCCTGCGGTGAGAAGTCCAGGTTAACGATGGGGTCATTTAGTTCGAATCCACCGTTGATAAAATTGCTGGCATTCAGCGCCAGCGAACCATCGTTACTCTGCCAGTCATCACCCTGCCAGTTAACGTTTCTCAGCGTCAGATCCAGATCCGTTACCGCCCAGTCAGGCCCCTGCAGGCGGGCATCGGTCATGTCGAGCCGCGTAATAGCGATCGAGGGGACAACCTGCAGGCTATGCAGGAAATCTTTCAGGCTGCTGGTGGTCTGCAGACGGATGTCGTTCAGTCGCAGCTGATTAATTTTCCAGTTGCCCTGGGCATCGCGCTCACCGTTGCCGGTCATAGAGCCACGCGCCAGGTCGGCACCAATATTGTCAAAGCGCATCCGACCCTGGGAGACACTGCCCTGGATCAGTACGTTTTCACCCGGCACATTATTCAGCGTCATGCTGCCTGCGCTCATCTGGAAGCGGGCATCGCGGCCCAGCATATCAAGGGCAGTGGGTTTCCACGGCAGAATGCCGCCATTAACCTGCTGAGCAAACAGCGGTAACGCGCTGTTGGGGCTGTCGATACGCATATTGTTGAGTTGCAGGCGATCGGCCTGAATCGGTAGCGCGCTGCCTGGCGCCAGATTGGCCAGATTCACTTCTCCATCTCGCAGCTCAAGGCTGCTGAAATGCAGCGGATCGCTGAACTGAATCAGTGCCAGACCGAGATCGACCCGTTTCGCCACCAGAACTGCAGGCTGTCCATCGTGACCAAAGCTGAAGTCATCCAGAATGATATGAGAGGGAGAGGAGAAATTGTGTTCAATTTTACTCAGGGAGAGATGCCATTCGGTTTTGTCACTCACCCAACGGCTAAACCAGCCTGCACCCCACTGTGTCTGCAACAGAACATAGATCACGACCAGGGTGAAAAGCAGCAGCAAAAGTAAGGTGAGGAAAAACTTTCCAATAAATTTCATAGCATCCTTCCCGAGTTAAATCCGGTGAGAGGTTGTTATGCCTGAATTACCGTTACAGCTCAACAGCCTGGATGTAAATCCGAATAATTAGCAGGCAGGCCGAAGCCTGCCTCTGGCCTTACTTCTCTGGCGGAAAAATCAGGTTGAGTACGATAGCGGTAATACCGCCCGCCGCTATACCGGAAGAGAGCAGGGTTTTCAGCCAGTCAGGCGCAAACTGCAGGATCAGCGGCTGCTGGGAAACGCCCAGGCCCACCGCCAGCGACAGCGCAATAATCATGATGGCGCGGCGGTTAAGCGGCTCGCGTGACACAATGCGGACACCCGAAGCGGCGATGGTGCCGAACATCACAATGGTGGCGCCGCCGAGTACCGGTTCAGGGATCATCTGCACCAGTCCGCTGACCGCCGGGAACAGCCCCAGCACAATCAGCATCAGCGCGACAACAAAGCCGACGTAGCGGCTGGCAACACCGGTCAACTGGATCACGCCATTGTTCTGACCGAAGCAGGAGTTCGGGAAAGTATTAAACAGCGCGGAGACAAAGGAGTTGAGGCCATTCGCCAGCACGCCGCCTTTCAGGCGTTTCATATAGAGGGGTCCGCTGACCGGCTGCTCTGACACATCCGAGGTGGCGGTGATATCGCCGATGGTCTCCAGAGAGGTCACCATAAACACCAGCATCAGCGGGATGAGCAGATTCCAGTCGAAGCCCAGCCCGTAATAAAGCGGGGTCGGCACCACGATTAGCGGCTGATCGGTGGGGATGCCGGCGGCAGGCAGCATGCCCATCGCCCAGGCCAGCAGATAGCCTACCGCCATGGCAATGACCAGGGAGGCAACGCGCAGGTAGGGGTTCTTCTGCCGGTTAAGTAGCACGATCACCAGCAGCACAGCCCCTGCCAGCATCAGATTTTTCGGCGCACCAAAAGTATGATCGTTAATCGCGCTGAAACCGCCGCCAATGGAGGTCAGCCCCACCTGAATCAGCGACAGGCCGATAATCATCACCACGATACCGGACACCAGCGGCGTAATGATCCGGCGCGCCAGGTGCAATACGCGTGACAGCACCATTTCGGTACAGGAGGCGATCATCAGCGTACCAAACAGCGCCGCCATCATGGTGGGCACGTCAGCGCCGCCATTTTTTAGCGCCATGCCGCCCATAATCAAGGGCGTAACGAAGTTGAAGCTGGTGCCCTGAATCGACAGCAGGCCCGAACCCACCGGTCCCCATGTTTTGATTTGCAGCAGTGATGCCACACCCGATGCAAACAGCGACATGCTGATCACGTGCCGGGTATCCTCTGCGGGCAGCCCTAACGCCTGACAAATCAGAATCGCGGGGGTAATGACCGCGACAAACATCGCCAGCAGATGCTGACCGGCGGCAAACAGCGTTTGTGGCAGGGGAGGACGATCTTCAAGACGATAAATCAGTTCGCTTTGCGTGGCGGAAGGCTGTTCTGGCTGCGGATTAGTGGACATCTTCTGTTCTTCCCAAAAAATAATGTGGCGATTGTAATCATCCGCAGGCTAAAAGCAATCGTTTGCCCGGCAGGGATAAAAAAGCCGAATCAGATGGGGATCATTCAGACGTTGGTATAACGGGTGTTCTCTGGCAGCCAGCGTTCAATCAATGCGCTGGCCTGTTCGGGATAGTGCTGGTGGATGTGGCGCGCCACACGCTGAACTTCAGGCACCATCGCCGCATCGCGCAGCAGGTCGGCCACTTTAAATTCGGCATTGCCGGTCTGACGCGTGCCCAGCAGTTCACCCGGCCCGCGAATCTCCAGATCGAACTGGGCAATGACGAAGCCGTCATTGCTGTCGCGTAGCACCTGTAAACGCTTCTGCGCCGTCTTGCTCAGCGGCGCTTTGTAGAGCAGTACACAGTGTGATGCCACGGCACCACGGCCCACACGGCCCCGCAGCTGATGCAGCTGTGCCAGCCCTAACCGCTCCGGGTTTTCGATGATCATCAGGCTGGCATTCGGCACGTCCACACCAACCTCAATCACGGTCGTCGCCACCAGCAGCTGCAGTTCATTCGCTTTAAACGCCTGCATCACCGCCTGTTTTTCTGCGGGTTTCATGCGGCCATGCACCAGCCCGATGTTTAAGTCGGGCAGCGCCGTTTTCAGGGATTCCCAGCTGGCTTCTGCCGCCTGTGCTTCCAGCAATTCTGACTCTTCAATCAGGGTGCAGACCCAGTAGGCCTGACGCCCTTCGCGGCAGGCATGCTCAACCCGCGCCACAATCTCATCGCGTCGGGTATCGGGGATAGCCACGGTGGTCACCGGTGTACGTCCCGGCGGCAGCTCATCGATGGTTGAGGTATCGAGATCGGCATAAGCGGTCATCGCCAGGGTGCGCGGAATCGGTGTGGCGGTCATGATCAGCTGATGCGGGTGGAAGCCCTGCTCCTCACCTTTCTCCCACAGCGCCAGTCGCTGGTGGACGCCGAACCGGTGCTGCTCATCAATAATGACCAGTGCCAGACCGTTGAACTGCACCTGCTCCTGAAACAGGGCATGTGTGCCCACCACCATCGCCACCTGACCGCTGGCTATCGCTTCCTGCTGTGCCTGGCGGGCTTTGCCTTTCTGTTTTCCGGCCAGCCAGCCCACTTCAATGCCCAGCGGCGCAAACCACTGGCGGAAGTTACTGGCGTGCTGTTCAGCCAGCAGTTCGGTCGGCGCCATCAGGGCAACCTGCTTACCATGTGCGATAACGTTCAGCGCAGAGAGGGCGGCGACCAGTGTCTTACCCGAGCCGACGTCACCCTGCACCAGCCGCATCATCGGAAAGTCATTTGCCAGATCTTTCTCTATCTCCGCCACCACGCGTTTCTGCGCATTGGTCGGTGAAAAGGGCAGCGCTGCCAGCAGCTGGTCGCTAAGGTTGTGCCGGGGAAGCATAGGTAAAGCGTAATAGCGCTGAGCACCGGCGCGTACCGCCAGCATGCTGAGGTTGTGTGCCAGCAGCTCTTCCAGAATCAATCTGCGTTGTGCCGGATGACGACCACTCTCCAGCTCGCTGAGTTTTAGATCGGGTGGTGGACGATGCAGCGTGCGGAGCGCATCTGGCAGGCTGATTAAACCGCCGCTCAGTTCCTGCGGCAGCAGTTCGGCAATCGGGCAGCTCTCCAGCAGCGTCAGTGCCTGATCGGTGAGATTACGCAGCGTGGCCTGCCGAATACCTTCGGTGGTGGGATAAACCGGCGTTAAGGTCTCTTCCAGCGTCACATTGCTCTGTTCGCCCTGGATCCGGTATTCGGGATGGATAATCTCAGCGCCACGCTGACCGCGTTTAATTTCACCATACGCGGTGACGCGCCGGCCCGGCGACAGGTTGTTCTTCATCCCGGCATTGAAATTAAAGAAGCGCATCGTCAGTACGCCGCTGCCATCGCTAATCTGGCACACCATCATCCGGCGGCGACCAAAGGTGATATCTGTGTGCAGCACTTCGCCTTCTACTGTGGCCCAGATACCGGGCAGCAGATCATCAATGGCATAAAGTTGGGTACGATCTTCGTAGCGTAGCGGGAGATGAAGCAGGAGATCCTGAATGGTATGCAGGTCAATTTTGGCCAGCTTTGCCGCCTGGCTGGCACCGACGCCGGTCAGGGTACTGAGCGGGATGGCATCCAGCAGACGGCCTTTCATCTTCTTTTACCGGTCGATTGCATGGTTGCCCACCAGCTGGGATCGGCGTCGACTTCGCCCTGCGCATTGATGCGCGGATAGGGTAAACCTTTCTGTTTTGCGACCCGCGCCAGTACCGGGAATCCGCCTTCGAACAACAGGCGTTGCTGTTCATCTTCGTCCAGCAGGCTGTAGTCGCGCAGGTACAGACCCGCGTTCTGCCGCTGCCGCTGTGCTTCATACAGGATCAGCGCGCAGGCGACCGAGACATTCAGCGACTGCACCATACCCACCATCGGAATCACAATCTGCCGATCGGCCAGCGCCAGCGCTTCTTCGGTGATGCCGGTTTTTTCCTGGCCCATCAGGATGCAGGTCGGAAGGGTATAATCGATCTCACGGAAATCCACGGCATCGGCAGAGAGATGGGTCGCTAAAACCTGCATCTTCTGTTGTTTGAGCTTTTTTACAGCATCGCCGATGGTGGGATGGGTGACCACTTTAACCCAACTGTTGCTTCCGGCAGATGCGGAAGCCTGAGTGCGCATCCGCTGGCTCGGCCAGACGGCATGCACTTCGTGGATGCCGACGGCGTCCGCCGTGCGGATCACTGCGGAAACATTGTGCGGTTTATGCACCTGCTCCATACAGACCGTGAGATCGTGCTGGCGCAGTGCCAGCATCGCCTGAATCCGGGCAAATCGTTGATCGTTCATGCCTAATTACGGTTACGATGGACTTTGATCACATCCGGCATCACGCGAATTTTACGCATGATATTCGCCAGATGGACGCGATCACGTGCGGTCAGGCGGATAAAGGCGCTGTAAACGCGGCCATCACGCTCTTCGGTATTCAGGCTCTGAATATTGGAACCGGCCGTGTTGATTGCCGCCGTCAGGTTAGCCAGTGCGCCCTGATGGTTAAACATGTCGACTTTGATTTCCGCCACGAACTCCTGCTCGGTGACTTTATCCCACTCGACCGGCATGAATTTTTCAGGCTCTTTCTGGTAGCCGCGAATATTCCGACAGGATTCATGATGCACCACCAGCCCTTTGCCGGGACTGACATGGGCAACAATCGGGTCACCGGGAATCGGACGGCAGCATTTGGCGAAGGTAATCAACACGCCATCTGCACCTTTGATCGGCAGTTTACCGCGCTTGCTGTTGCTGCTGATGGCGTTGCTGTCAGCCTGCAACAGGTTCTTCGCCACCACCACGCTCATCGCATTGCCCAGACCGATTTCTGCCAGCAGATCGTCAAGCGAGGTCAGCTTCATACGATCCAGCTCCTGCCTGATATTCTCCGGCGGGATCTCAGCCAGTTTACGGCTGCCGCCCAGCGCATGGCTGAGCAGGCGGCGACCCAGATTGACGGAGTCTTCGCGCTTGAGGTTTTTCAGCAGCTGACGAATTTTTGCGCGGGCTTTGGAGCTGACGACAAAGTTGAGCCAGGCGGCGTTAGGACGGGCGCCTGGCGCGGTGATGATCTCAATCGTCTGACCGCTGGTCAGGGTTTGCGACAGCGGATAAGGCTGGCGGTCAACGCGTGCGCCAACACAGGCATGGCCGATATCGGTGTGGACCGCATAAGCGAAATCCACCGGTGTCGCACCGGTTGGCAGCTCAACAATGCGGCCTTCAGGTGTAAAGACGTAGATCTCATCGGGAAAGAGATCGGACTTCACGCTTTCAATAAATTCAAACGAACTGCCCGCACTCTGTTGCAGCTCCAGCAGGCTTTGCAGCCAGCGCTGAGCGCGAATCTGTGCGGTGGTGCCACTTTCGCCCGCCTGTTTATAAGCCCAGTGCGCAGCGACCCCCATTTCCGCCATCTGATCCATATCCTCGGTGCGAATCTGTACTTCGACCGGCACGCCGTGCGGACCAATCATTGAGGTATGGAGCGATTGATAGCCGTTCGCTTTGGGGATGGCGATGTAATCTTTGACGCGGCCCGGACGCGGTTTATACAAACTGTGCATCTGGCCCAGAACGCGATAGCAGGTATCCAGATCTTTCACGATGACGCGAAAGGCATAGATATCCATGATCGAGTGAAAACGCTGCTCTTTCAGCGTCATTTTGCGGTAAATCGAGTAAAGATGCTTTTCACGCCCGCTGACGCGGCAGGGAATGCCCGCTTCCTGCAAACGGCCGTCGATCTCAGAAAGAATCTTCTGGATCATCTCTTTACGATTACCGCGCGCGGCTTTCACCACCTCTTTAATGACCCGATAACGGTTCGGATAGAGGGCCTCAAAACCGAGCTCTTCCAGCTCTGTTTTAAGATGATGAATACCCAGGCGGTGCGCCAGCGGACTGTAAATCTCTAACGTTTCCAGCGCGATGCGGCGACGTTTGTCCGGGCGTAATGCGCCGAGAGTGCGCATATTGTGGGTGCGGTCAGCCAGCTTGATGAGAATGACGCGGATATCCTGCACCATCGCCATAATCATCTTGCGGAAGTTCTCTGCCTGCGCTTCTTTCTTGTCGCGGAATTTCAGCTTATCCAGCTTGGAAACGCCTTCGACCAGTTCCGCCACGCTTTTACCGAACAGTTGTTCCATGTCCTGGTAAGTGGCAGGCGTATCTTCGATCACGTCATGCAGCAGCGCGGCCATGAGAGTTTCATGGTCGAGCTTCATTTCCGCCAGAATACAGGCCACGGCAACCGGATGGGTGATATAAGGCTCACCGCTGGAGCGTGTCTGTCCCTCGTGGGCATCACGTGCGACAAGGTAGGCTTGCTGGAGGCGCTTGATCTGCTCCTCTGGCAAGTATTTTTCAATCAGTTGATTGAGGCTTTCAAACAGATACAAGGGCGACCTGCAGGTGGCTGTTAACGACGACCTTCAGCGATAGCGGTAACGGCCTGTAACTCAGCGGCTTCCTGCTCTTGCTGTTCCTGACGATCACGCACATCTAAAATCTGATTGGTGACCAAACCTTCTTCGATTTCGCGCAGGGCGATAACGGTAGGTTTATCGTTCTCTTCCGGAACCAGTGGATCTTTGCCGCCTACCTGCATCTGACGTGCACGACGTGCAGCGACCAACACCAGGTCAAAACGATTACCAACTTTTTCTACTGCGTCCTGAACGGTTACGCGTGCCATAGGTGTGCTACTCCACAGATGAAGAAATGACTGCGCATCATACTGAAACTGTATTCAGACTGCCAACAGTTTGCTGATTAAAGCATCGTGACGCGCCTTCTGACGCGCCATACGCAGACGTTCTGCGCGAATAATGGTTTTCAGATCGGACAGCGCCAGATCGAAATCATCATTCACAATTAAATAGTCATACTCGGCGTAGTGGCTCATTTCCGCTACCGCCTGAGCCATGCGACGCGTGATCACCTCTTCGCTGTCCTGGCCACGACCGCGCAGACGGCGATCGAGCTCTTCTTTCGAAGGCGGCAAAACAAAGATGCTGCGTGCGCCAGGCATTTTGGTGCGAATTTGCTGCGCACCCTGCCAGTCGATGTCGAGAAACACGTCAACGCCGGTTGCCAGCACCTGCTCAATAGCATGGCGCGAGGTACCGTAATAGTTGTCGAAAACTTTGGCATGTTCGAGGAAAGCCTCTTCCGCGATCATCTGCTCAAATTCATGCTTCTCAACAAAAAAGTAATGTTCGCCATGGGTTTCACCCGGACGCATACCGCGCGTCGTGTGCGAAACAGAGACCTGCGTATCATACAACGGCTGGGTCTTTAACAGCGCCTGAATCAGGCTGGATTTACCTGCGCCGCTGGGAGCAGAAACAATATAGAGCGTGCCTTGAGCCATGGTTTTCTTGAATTGATTAAAAGCGGAGTCGATTTCCTGCACAGTATACACAGCTTCCCGCCGCCACGCAGCGTTTGCGCAGCGGCAACACCCAACTTTTGCGCATCTTCGCGCAAATCTCTGTCGGACGACTGTAATTATCCCCTGATTGCGACGGCATTCCTTCCATAGCTGAACATCACCTCTGGCTGACGCTGAAGCACCGGTATTGAATGCTGCAAAACGTCAGGAGAGAGATCATGAAAGGATACGGCTGGCCGCTGTTTGCGGCTGCTCTGTGGATCGTCCTATGGCCTGCGCATAGCGCCCTTTGTCCGGTCTGGACTCCCACCCGGGCGACAGAAGAGATCCGTCGTCTGCAACAGCAGCTGCAGCATTGGGATGATGCTTACTATCGTCAGGGGCAGAGTCCGGTGGCTGATGCAGATTATGACAGTCTGCAGCAGCGACTGAATCACTGGCAGCACTGCTTTAACCCTCCGCAGCCCGCTTACGTACCGCAACTGCCGGGTGAGGGTGAGCACCTGCATCCGGTCGCCCACACGGGCGTAAAAAAGATGCGCGACAAGCTGGCCCTGGCTTACTGGATGCAGGGGCGGCACGATCTCTGGGTGCAGCCGAAAGTGGATGGCATTGCCGTTTCCCTGGTTTATCGCCACGGCAGACTGGTTTCACTGTTGAGTCGTGGTGATGGATTACGCGGTGAAGAGTGGCTGGCTAAAGCCGCCTGGATCCCTGCGATTCCGCTGCAGATCGAGACCGGACTTGAAGAGGTTGTGCTACAGGGTGAGCTGTTTCTGTCGATGACCGGTCATCAGCAGGCGGTTGATGGCGGCAGGAATGCGCGCTCACAGGTCGCTGGCGCCATGATGAGCAAGCAGCGGGTTCCTCTGCTGGATTCGCTCGATATTTTTATCTGGGCCTGGCCAGATGGCCCCGCCACGATGACGGAACGCCTTCAGCAACTCAGCCGCTGGGGACTGGGCGTTGCCGCAAAATGGAGCCACAGCGTTAAAGACGAAGAGGAGGTTGCAGCGTGGCGGGAGCGCTGGTTTCATGCTGAGCTGCCCTTTGTCACTGACGGTGTCGTCGTTCATCAGAGCCTGCGACCTGCGGGCAAAAACTGGCTGCCTGGAGAGGGAACATGGGCCGTTGCCTGGAAATATCAGCCTCCGGAAGTCAGCGCTGAAGTGCTCTCCGTCGATTTTCCAGTCGGCCGAACCGGGAAGATAGCCGCGGTACTTAATCTGCAGCCGGTACAGCTGGATGATAAGACGGTCAGGCGGGTCAATGTTGGATCGTTGCGTCGCTGGCAGGAGAGCGATATCGTGGCGGGAGATGTCATCACACTGAGTCTGGCAGGCCAGGGCATTCCCCGGCTGGAGCGGGTGATCTGGCGCGTGGCAGAGCGGCACTATCCTCAGCCTCCCGACGCGTCGCGCTACACGCCGCTGAGTTGTTACACCTTCAGCGCTGAATGCCAGAAGCAGCTACTGGCAAAATTACGCTGGCTCAGTCAGAAAACGGTACTGAATATTCCTGGCGTTGAGCGCAGCACCTGGCTGCACTTACTGGAAACCGGCAGTATGACGCACCTGTTCGGCTGGCTGACGTTAACACCGGAACAGATCGCCGCCGCAACGGGCCTCTCTCGGGAGCGGGCGGGTCAGCTCTGGCACCGTTTTAATCTCACCCGTCAGCAGCCGCTTCGTCGCTGGGTGGATGCCTTAGGTGTTTCACTGCCGCGGAAGGCCCTCAATGCGCTGCCCGATCAGCAGTGGGAGAGCTTAACGCAGCGGGATGTCAGGGACTGGCAAGCTTTACCGGGTGTCGGGGCGGCGCTGGCAAAGCGCCTGGTTACGCAGTTCCATGATGCCCGCCTGCAGACGCTGATCGCTTTTCTGAGACAGCAGGGAATTCCCGCATCCTCAATGCTCGGGATGGGGATAGTTGAAAATCGGCAAACCAAGACGGAAGCGCAGCGCCAGTAAACGGGCGAAGAATCCGAACAACAGGGTAATGATAATCACCGCTTCATGCGCCAGTGTGGTTTTCAGCAGCAGGATATACATCCAGCCAGAGGCGAAAGCGATACCGGCGTAGAGTTCCTTCTGAAACACCAGCGGAATGCGATTACAGAACATGTCACGCAGTACGCCGCCAAAGACGCCGGTAATGACCGCACTTATCGCGGCAATAATCATGGCGTGTCCTGAATCGAGCGCAACCTGCGCGCCGATAATAGAAAAGACCACCAGTCCTAACGCATCGAGCACCAGAAACACTTTGCGAAGATGCGTCATCAGGGGGGCCAGGAAAGTGGTCACTACCGCCGCCGCTGCAACAATCATGATGTATTCGGGATGTTTCACCCAGCCCAGCGGATAGTGACCCAGCAGGATGTCGCGCACCGAACCGCCACCAATGGCGGTCACGGACGCGATAATGATGACACCGAACAGATCCATTTTGCGACGCCCCGCCGCCAGCGCACCCGTCATGGCTTCAGCAGTAATACCAATAATGTAGAGAACGGTCAGTAACATAGCAGACTCCAGTAAGACGGCGGCAAGACTACGGCATTGCTTGAGAGACGGCGCCGAAGATTTTCTGGCGATCGGCGTCCGGGATGAGCGCAGTTTATACCAGCCAGCGCTGGCGTCATCATAGAAAGACTTTTTTGCGAAGGGACTGCGGCAGGTGATTGAAAAAGTTGAAAGGAAACAACGTACAGAGGGTTTGCGCGTTCCGGCGCGGGGTTTTCCGACCCAGGGCGGGCGGTGAACTGACGACGATCGCCAGATAGCCGCTGGTCGAAAACCAGTTTATACAGGAGATAAAAAAGGGCTGGATGCTGCGGGAAAAGAATCGATCAGGTAAATATTGCGACAGACTAAATAAAAAGAAAAGGCGTGCTGGTTAACAGCACGCCAACGCATCGTTTCGGATGCTCAGAGCCCACCATACAGACTTATTTTATTATTTGTTTCTTGCACGAATTTTAGAAAATGCATTCAGGCTAAAACGGTATTCCGGCTGGAACCATGAACGACCGTAGTAGCAGTAAATCAGCATACGAATGGATGCCATCGCCAGGTAACCCCAGATCGCACACAATACTGAAGGGGTCAGCCAGACGGTAAATAAGGTGACGGCAAGTCCGGCTAATACCGAGGAGGTTTCAGCAAAAGCGATACGGGTATATTGTTTTTCGCGCTGTAATATCGCACGGTAATGCTGACCCTGTGGGATGATAATAAACACCACTGAGACCATCTGCAGCATTAATGCCAGTTCAGGCTGATCAAAAAGGCTGGTCAGCAGGTGGCTGCCAGTAAATAACAGACCAAACACCGCGACCCCCATCAACATATTACCCCAGTAGATCGTGGAGAGGTCATTGATAGAGAGAATCGAGCGGCGGATCAGCGTATTTGAGAAGCCCCGATCGGCCAGAGTATCGATAGCCAGTAAAGCTATCACGGCGATCGCCAGCAGATTGAGCTCATTCGCCTGCAGAATCTGCGCCAGCAACGAGAGTTGTAATACGCCGATGCCAATAATTTTGATTGAAGAGAGCAGAGACCATTTTGCGCCATTCAGACTGCTTTCACGTATTGCCATAATATACTCGTTAGAGTCCATCGACTCTGTGAGAATTAAATAGTTGTGTAACGGCAAGGAGAGGTTGCTGTAACACCGTTAGTTAGTGCAATTTTTCCGGCCGAAGTCCTGAAAACGCTTTACAGGCTTGCCATGTTATTATGGGTTCAATCAAATGATGCCTGGATAAAAAAGATATCCCTGGTAAAATTGCTGTTTCGTGTCATGGCGGAATTCCCTGCAGCGAATAAGAATTCCGCCAGATCACGAATAAATCCTGTTATAGTTTTATATTCTCCTGCCAGCATCCTTGCGGCAATCTCAACGCATTCTTTTTCTGATAACAAAGGATACGTTGAGCGGTCCATGACTTTTTTCCTGCTTTATCATTATGGGTATTGCTGTGTGTGGAATGATTTATACATTGTTTTATTTAATTTAACACCATAAGAAAAGTCTGATTACGCGACCGCAGAAATAAATGGTTTCACTTTATGCATGATAAATATTAAATCCCCAGCAGATTGCTAATAAACGATTGTTAATGATTAATGTATGGGTCAGTCAGAAATTGTTTGTGCGGCAAACCAGGAGGCCCGAAATCAGAGGGGGTCGCCTGCCTTTCAGAGGATTTTGCCAGGATTTTTCCTGGCAGCGATGCTTAAGCAGGGTTGGTGATAAATGCGTAAGGATGATGAGTAATCAGATAAGCGCTTTATGCTTTATCGTCGAAAGTTTTTCTATTTTTTTTCATTAACGGCCAGTGATAAATGCAGAGAAAAAGGCGCGCTAAGTCATTGATTTATTGCGTAAGAAGCTGGTTGAGTTTCTCAAGATCGTTGCTAACCCATTCAATATCCTGCTTAAATTTCTCATCTGAAGTAAATGGCTGGCGATAAACCGTTACCATCACCTCGGCGCCCTGTTCGTTTGCTATCACGCGCATCGGTACGAAGATCTCCTTTCCCGAGCCGCTATCAATCCAGTGATCCATTACCCCAAACGGATTATGTGGCGAGAACCGGATCTTCACATTGCCCTGGGGGCCTTTAGCACGCCAGCGATTGCCATCGGGTTCTAACGCACTGTGCGTCAGCCCGGAAGCCCACTTTGGGAAAAACTCTGGCTTCCAGATGGTTTCATAAAGATCTAACCAGTGACGTGGAATCGTCAGGCTCAGAGTGCGAGAGGAGAGCATGTAACCTCCGGTGAATAAGCTAAAAAGGCATTAAAGCATGTGGTCAGGCTTGTTAAAACGTTGTAACAGCAGAAGTGTGGTGTTGAAAGGGTTTCGTACAAATGGCAGACAACGGATGATGCTGTCTGCCACTGACTCAGATGAAATTGCCGCGCGCAGAAACCACATGATCTTCGCTATGGCCGTTAGCGTGCCGCAGAACAAAGCCGTCCGACTGCGCCATCACGGCACAACTGTGATTAGGGAAAATACGCAGCAGCATGCCGACTTCAGGGCGGCGATCCTGATAAAGCAGAAAACCGTGCTCCTCAGATAATTTTGTCACTTCATAAGTCTGACCCGCTTCGTCGGCTGCCACACCAAAGCCGCTGGCATTGGTGCCGTGTGGCCCTTTATCCGAACTCAGCATTTTTGACCCGGCATCCACAATCGCGAAATGATCGTTCACCGCCACGACACGGGTAATGACGCTCATTGCCAGCTGATCGACGTGACTTAATCCGAGACGGCAGGCGGTAAGGTCCAGTAGTGCATAGTTTCCTGGCCGGATTTCATTCATGCAGGGTGCAATCTCTGCTGCCAGCGCCGTAGGCGTTGAACCTACAGAGAGAGGGCAGTCGGTAAAACCAGCCGCCTGCAGTTTTGCCTGTACTCGCTGCATCAATGCCGTTTCCTGCCGGGTGACATCCGCAATGGCCGCGGCATTACCGGCACCATAAGCGTGGCCAGCATGTGACACTAATCCGGCAAAGCGTAACCCTTTGTCCTGCAGCGCCTGAGCAATCAGCACCGCTTCATCTGTATCAGGATTGACACCTATCCGATGTAATCCAACATCAACCTTAATCGCTACCGCCAGGTCGCATTCCGGTTGCTGCTGGCAGGCATCAGCAATAGCCGCCACGCCCTGCAGCCTGTCCGCAATCAGGGTGAGCTTTGCCTGATGAAGCACGGCGTGGCGCAGCAATTCAGCCACGCTTTGCGGTTGCACAATCGGGTAGGCTAATAGCAGATCACGAACACCGCCCTGAATAAAGCTGATGCCTTCGCTGGGCTTAGAGACGGTAACACCCTGTGCACCGGACGCGATCTGACGCTGCGCAATCCAGACGCTTTTATGCGTTTTGATATGGGGTCGCAACGCGACGCCTGCCGCACTGGCTTTGCGCTGCATATGCTGCAGGTTCTGCTCCAGGCGCTCTGCATCCACTTCAATATAGGGCGTAAGGCGATCATCAATCAGCGGACGCTGCCACTGCTGTGTATCGTTGATATCCATAAGATTGTCCGGCATTGACGAGGTAAGAGGATTCATCATTCCTTAATTATCTCTTTGATACCAGCCTGCCGGACGCAGACCGGCGTGCTGAACAGCAGAAACTGTAGAGGTAGCTATAACGGCAGAGGCAGTATGAGAGCACAGCAAACGAGGATGAGAGAGTGGACGTAAAGCAGATGTCGTTCAGCAGATTAAAACAACAAAGCAGGCACGAGGCCTGCTTTATCACTTAACTCAGACGTAGAGCGACTTTTCACCCGGTGGCCGGGTTTTGAAGCGACGATGCAGCCAAAGGTACTGTTCGGGTGCGCGAAGGATCTGATTTTCGATCACTTTGTTCATATAAGCTGCAGCAGCAGCCTCGTCCGTATGAGGATAATTTTCCAGCATCGGTTCGATGATCAAATGGTAGCCATCATTTCCTGGATTACGAATCAGCATAATCGGCACCATCGCTGGCTTCGCCAGACGCGACAGAACAAAAGTCCCGTTAGTCGTGGCGGCTTTTTCCACCGCAAACAGCGGCGCAAAGGTGCTGCCTTTAGGGCCGTAATCCTGGTCAGGCGCAAACCAGACCGATTCACCCTGTTTCAGGGCATTAACCATACCGCGTAGATCACGACGGTCGATCATCGCTTTATTTGAGCGCATCCTGCCTTTAGTCTGCACATACTCCATCGCCTGGTTATTGTGTGGGCGATACATCGCCATCATTGGCTGACAGAGTCCGCTGATGCGGCCGCCCAGCTCCAGTGACATGAAATGTACACCAATCAGCATCACGCCTCGCTTTTCTTTCTGCGCGGCATGCAGGTTTTCCATTCCCGACACTTTAAACAGACGTCTTACCGCACGGTCAGACCAGAACCAGGCAATACCGGTTTCAGCCAGCGCCATCCCAAGCGACGCGAAATTGCCGGCAATCATATGTTCTGTTTTTTCTTCGCTGATGCCCGGAAAGCAGAGTTCGATGTTACGACGGGTAATACGCTCGCGGCGCTGCAGGAAATGGCGAGAGATTTTGCCGGCACCGGCACCGAGACGCATAAGAACAGGATAGGGGAGCTGGACCAGCAGCCAGAGTACGCCAAGGCCAAACCAGGTAAACCAATAACGCGGATGCAGCAGCGAACTGCTAAATTTTCCGGTGTTTTTCATTAACAACCTTCATGGGATAGAGGGATGCATCGCACAAAGAGCACTTCCATGAGTCTTAAGGCGGTACAGCTGTACTGATTTCGACCAACATTTTATCAAAAAGTGCCTTCAAAGAAAGGGAAACTCCGGCATCTACAGGATTGACCTGTTTCATGGAGAGGAGTTAATACCGGCTATAAAAGTACATTAATCATATAAAATCATTATTTTTCAACTGCTTAATCTAAGCCTGAAAGCAGCTTTAATTGTAAGCGAGGCCGTTTCAGGAACAGTCTGGAAATGATTATTTATTTATCTTTACCTGATTCTGATGCTGGCCGCGCTGAAAAAGCGATCAACTGGCGTAAGGAGCTAACCATTTAGGTACTGACTGCGCCTGAGAGGGGAACACAGAGCCGCTTTAGCGCTTTGGTGAGTCGAAAGTACTCGATACTCTGAATCTGAATGGTGATTAATATAAATAATGCATTAATTTCAATATATTAGATTCATGAAATGACTTATTTTTAAAATCTATACTCATATAGCTACCCGCTAAGTTTTATTTCACTCGATACTGATTTCTGAAAGCTTTCAATTAACCTAAATCATTAAGTTTCGTAAATTGTAAAATTTTTCTTTAAGATTTATCTGCTTTCTGGTAAAAAAATAGCGTGGGATGAACAACTCACTTGATGAACAAGGAAGCGTGTAGCAAAAAGCATGTCCTTTAAGTTCGGGACGACCGTAAGGTCTTTCTGGGTGCACTCTGGCGAGCCATGCGAAAGCTAGACCACGGAGTACAGTACACAGTTGGAAAAAGTTAGTGAAGATTGGGTGGATTTTATACTTTTGCGTTGCTTCCTTCGGATTCGACTACCCTTTCTGGCCGTGAGGACGCTAACTTTTATCTAATAAGGATAATATGGCTAGTTCATTCTCATTCAAAGAAACATTTACGCCTATTCAAAGCGTTCAAAGTCTAATAAATCTTCTTGGTGTCAAAGATACCGAAAAGTTTGAGGATTTGATCAGAAACGGTGCTGAGACTTCTTATTATATAAAACCTCCAATTAAGAAAAAGAATGGAGGGGAGAGAATCGTGTATGCGCCAAATAAAATGCTTAAATCATTACTTCGTAAAGTAAACCAAAAAATATTTACTCAAATAAATTACCCTGATTATCTTTTTGGTTCAATTCCTGACAAAGAAAACCCACGTGATTACATACTATGTGCAGAACAGCATTGCAAGGCTAAGGTCTTAATTAAGATAGATATAGAAAATTTTTTTCCTACTATGAGGGAAGAGTACGTCTACAAAATATTCAATAAATTATTGAAATGCTCTGAAGAAGTTGCACAAATATTAACCAAGTTGACAACTTTTGATGGTTATGTCCCACAAGGTGCACCAACAAGCACATACTTAGCAAATTTATACTTTTTTGATAGCGAACCTAAAAAAGTACAACATTTGCGTAATAACGGTTTCCGTTATACACGGTTAATTGACGATATCACTGTATCGCGAGCAACTAAAGAAGGCAGCTGGAAATATGTTGAATCTTTTATTGGTGAATTTATAACTCAAAAGCATCTTTCAATTAATAAAGATAAAACCATTTCAAGATCTTCATCCTCACCTCAACAATTTAAAGTTCATAGCTTGAGTATTGAGGGGGAAAAACCAAAGTTCCCTAGAATTGAAAGATTAAAAATTAAAGACCATGTTCACCGAGTGGTGAAAACAGGGTATGGTAAAGATAATGAAAGAATGAAAAAAAGCTTTCATGATCTCTATTTTTCTGTAAGAGGAAAGATCACGAAATTAAAAAGAGTAGATTGTTCTGATTACCCAATATTTAAAAAAATGTTAAAAAGGCACTGTGATCCTTTACCGGACCATAAAGAAATCATTCGCCTTAATAGAGTCATCTCTAATTTGTCGAGAGATTTTAATTCGTTAGGTGAATCAGAAAGATACAAAAATCGTTACTTTAAAGTTATGTTTAGATTGAGTATTTTAAAAAAATTATACCCAAAAGAAACAAATGAGTTTAAAAAAAGACTTAAATTAATAAGCCCCAAAAAATGATAAATGAATCCAGAGTCACGCTTATTTTATCAATAATGACACTGACTATTACTGTTTTTATATTTATCTCGATGATATTAAGCTCGCTATTTTTATTCTTTAATATTTATATTGGTAATCATTTAACTTTCTGTTTTTCTGAATCTTGCTTTAAATACGCGATAAATTTGTTTGGCACACCACTATCTATACTCAAGCAATCGCTGATATTTATTCCTGTATTTGTTTTTTTTATAGGTTTATATAATTTCAAGCTTTCATTGGTTAACTCAAAATTAAACAACTACATGAATAAAGAAAGGGATTTTTATTCATATATTAAAGAAAATTCTTTTAAGGAAAAGGAATTGTTTGAGTCGCTGGATAAAAAGAAACTGTTCAGTGCTCTGTTTATGAATGATCTTAGATTTAACTTACAAGCAAAAGAGATAATAGAGTCATTTTATCAAAATAGAGGGAGTTATGGTCTTCTAAGTTTGATAAAGGATGAAAAAAAAGAGTCTTATAAAAATAATCTTATAACTATTTCCACGTTTTTTGGGATGACTCTCGAAGAAGAAATCGATATCGAAAGAATGGATGAGATAGTTGATTTGTTGTGTGGTGCTGTAAAAGAAATAGTTTTAATTTGGTTCTGCATTAAAATAAGTAATAAATAAATTATTATATGGTGTGAAATACTATTACTTATCAATATTATTGTGGCTTTTAATTTTTGCATTAGGGCATAAATCGTAACCTTAACTTGATTATAAGTTATTAGAATATTCATTTATAAATTTCTGAGGTTTTTATGTCCAAAAAGATGATGGCACTCAATATATTTTTAGCAGAAGAAAAGTACTCAAGCAAAGATTATAACTTTTTCATTTCAAAAGTGTGTAAAGAGTATCCACTGAATGGGGTTAAAGGAGTCAAGGGAAAGTGTTTTATAAAAGATGTCCAAAATAATACTCCAAAATGGAAAGAGTTTTTTGAAGAGTTTGCTGGAGATAAAATTGATAGCTTAATCACAAGGTCTAGTTCGGCAGTATTAATTATTAAATATAAATCAAGAATATTTGCCATCGCTTTTGGGTATGGGCGAAGTCTACTGGAGCAGTCTTACTTTGTTTCGGATTTTGGTATTAAGTCAGCCTTAAATATGCTAAAGCCTGATTCTCTAAGAAGTGTTGATACATTTACAATCGACGATTCGCCAGTGCAGAAAAAAACTCAAGCCTCTTTAGATACCGAAATTTCAATGTTTGGAGTAGATATATCAAAGGATATTTTAAGATCGGTTACAGGATCCCCGTTAAATGAAGTTTCTTTTAAAAAGATTTGTGGAGGTGATAACTCATTACAAGTAAAGATAGAACTTGAGCCTGAAGAATTAGTAACTTATCTTGAAGAGTGTTTAAGTTACTATGATGGTAAGGAATACTTGGAAAAATTCTCTTGGGTTGATAACTTAAAAAAAGTAAAGAAGCAAAGTACAATTGATGAATTAGATGAAGTTTTGGTAAAGAAAGTTAAAAATAGAAAATATAAAGAAATTAACATTGTTGTGCCAGAAGTGATGACTGATAAGGATATTGAATATTTCAGTTATACAAGGGCTAAAGGGATAAAATCATATAATATAGATAAGTCTGTTTACTTTAACGCTGTCGATTATTCAAATCTTGATATCGATAAAATTAAAAGGGACAGGTTGTACGCATTCAATAACCAGGGTGCCGAAATTGATAGCTATTCAATGTATAAATGTTTTAATTTCGAAGCGACCATAAGAAAAAATAGCTATATGTTGTTTTTGGGTCAATGGTTTGAAATAGAAAAAACTTTCGCTGAGTACGTTGAAAAAGAATTAAGAAATATAAAAACACATACAGAGAGTTTCCCTGATTTAATAAGAACTACAGATGCAAAAACGAACATTGTAAGTCTAGAATCAGAAGGAGATTATAATGCGCGTATAGCTAAGGCTAATAAATATTTATTGATGGACAAAAAATTAGTCAAAAGCAGTAGGACTACGACCTCGATTGAGTTGTGTGATTTAGCTGATGTTAAAAACAAAGTATTAATCCATGCTAAACATCGCAAGGGTGGGTCATCCGGTTTGAGCCATCTTTTCGCGCAGGCAAGCGTTGCCTCTGAATTAATTTTAGGTGATGAAGAGTTTAGAGCGGCAGCAAGAGAAGTAATTGAATCTCATTATGGAAGTGCTGCTAAACGCTTAATACCGGCCAAAAAAATCAATAGCAGTCAATTTGAAATTGTCTTATTAGTTCTCGGTTGTGAGCCAGGTGATTTATTAAAAGGATTACCTTTTTTCAGTAAGGTTAATTTGATAAACATGTATTCAAATCTTACACAACGTGGATTAAAGGTTACTGTTGCCTCTGCGAAATAATTTTTAAGCAAGGGCTAACTCAGCGAAGCTGAGTAGCCTTGCTTTTTCTGCTCTTCGGTTGCAAAAGGTAGAACAACCCCAAACCGTTGACATAATTCAGCTATCGGATATAAATGAATTAGGCATAAGGATTCTGCTTATATTTAGAAAAGCAGTTCCTATGAATAAAATATATCACCCTCCTCTCGCAGAAAATCTACGTATTCACTGCGTCAGCGTCAGGCTTAATAACTCAGAGCTAAATATTTTAGATCAAGAGCGTAAGCAACATGCTAAGGGCGAGTGGCTTCGCATGTGCCTTTTAAAGACCCAACCTCCTGTCGTTCCTGAGATCAACAGAGCGGCATGGAAAATGTTTGGTGAGATAAATCACAGGCTCAATGATATTGTTAGTCACCTGAACGCGAACCAGTCATTTAACCCACTTACTAAAACCGAACTGTTCGCCGTAAAGCGACAAATCAGTGATTACCGCTGATCTATGGAGTATCCCCTCTAATGAAGGGCATACAGAAGATCAAACGAGGTAAGAGCTTTGCAGGTGCTGTCCTATACGCATTGAAACCCGGAACGCACCATAAAACCGATCCGGTTGTTGTCGGCGGAAACATGTTGGGCGCTTCTGCAACTGAGTTGATTGCTGAGTTCAGCGCTTCCGCTTCACTTCGTACAGACATATTGAAACCGGTGTGGCAAAACTCGCTTCGCCTGCCGCCGGGTGAATCCCTCACAGTGAAGCAGTGGGTTATGTTTGCCGACGACTATATGAATCGCATGGGGTTCAGTGAAACGCACCTGCGCTGCTATGTCATACATGACGACGATGCAGGCCAGCACATTCATATCATTGCCAGCAGAGTAGACCTCATTGGTGGAAAGCTTTATCTGGGTAGGAATGAAAACCTTGTGAGTACCCGCATAATCCAGGAGCTTGAGCTGGCATATGACCTGACCAGAACAAAAGATCCCTCTCCTTCACATAGCCCTTCCCCGTCCAGTAAGCGTAAGAGGCTATCACGAAGTGAGGAACAGAAAGAGAAGCGCGAAGGTCAGCCAAGCCCCAAGACGTTCTTACAGAACACTATCGACGAAATCCTTACGAGTGCCAATGATATCTTGGGCTTCGTTGAAGCACTTGCTGAAAACGGTATAACGACCATACCCAACATTTCCTCCACGGGTCGCATGAATGCTTTCTCATTCGAATATGGAGGAATTGCTTTTAAAGCTTCCCAACTGGGGAAGACATACTCATGGGCTAACCTGCAAGCGAAGCTTCGCTACGAACCCGATAGTGACAGTCCTCTACTCTTTGCTTTGAAAGCTTCAGCTATAGGAGGTAATGAGAAGAGTGAATCAGTTACTCAGAGAGCCTGCGATCTCCTCACCGGCTGCTTTAGAGGTAGAGGCTGAGGCAATTACACATTCTCAAGTACATGAAAAAGGAACTGAAGCGCAAACACTCCTCAACATTACGCGAATGCGGAGCGAGCAAACCAGAAGTGCTGACTTCTTCATGACAAGGGTATTGAAATGGCTGCTGAGCATTCCTTACCTGGCCGCTTTCACAGACCTGCTCAAAAAGGCAGGTAAGACGTTTCTCCACCACAAATCCTCATTTTCGATAATTCGTACAGTCCGCTCAGCTGAGCCTGAGTTATCTGAGCCACCTGGCAGCAGCGAAATACTGACTGAAAGCACAGCAGTGCCCTTTCGATAACCTCCTGCCTCAACACAATTTTCAAGCCTAAGTCCTTATTTGAAAAAATAATTAATCGTTTTTACAGATCGATAAGTCAAATGCGATAGTCATTACATATCAAAATAGGATCATCGATCGGTACAAGTGATTTGCTTAAGTTTAGAACTAGTTCAAAAAATGCTTCGTAAAAGCAGTTACCAATCAGCTAGTTATGAATCAAATAACGTCAAAGGTATATAAAATTGACACAGCGGCTTTGAATGGTCAGAAAGTGCGTAAACCTTCTTTCTTTCGTTCTATCAGGTTATGGATTGTTGTACTGGTGATTGTGTGGATACTGACTGATTCAAACCCCAAGGACACTGCAGGGTTCCTGTTCATGTGGACATTACCTGTCTTCTTCTTACTCCTGACAGCATATGTGTCATACACACATAAAAGAGCTAACGCCTCGACTGTCGATTTGCTGAACGTCAATGACAACGGTCTGTGGAGCCATAAGTTCCATGACAGCAAAATGATCATTGATACGAATCGTGAGCTTTTGACGCTTGACGCTTGAAGCTGGTAAGCGCAAGAAAGCTTATAAGTTCACTGACGTCAAAGGCTGGCGATATCACCTTGCTAATGGAGGTGAAATCGTAGCCTTTGATTTAGTTGGAATGGCAGGAGCGAAGGGTCACAACAATCTTACCCGCCTTAAAAACTTCGAGAACTCTGGGTTCTTCATTGAAGTCAAAGACATCGAAATCCCAGAGTGGCAGATCAAATTTCACCCCCGTAAAGGCCGGTTCCACCATGAACGAGGAATCCGGGATACAGAAATGCAGTTGAAGCGGTGGTGTGAAATCTTTGACCAAACTCTCAACAAAACGACAGCAACACAATAATTATCAATATCAAATAAGGGATTAAGAAATGAATAAAATTTCAACAGTTGCAGTTCTGTCTTTGTCAGTTTTGCTCGCTGGTTGCGACAGCGAACCCTCCTCTTCCGAAATCCAGAAAGCTATGCAGGACAACATTGACCATACAAACCAGCAAGCCAGACAGCGTTTCGGTGAGAACGGCAAAGATATGCTTACTACCCTGAACAAAGCTGAGAAGGTTTCATGTAAGGAATCAGAGGCCAAAGGTACATACCTCTGCAAAGTGAATACCGATATAACACTACCATTCATGGGCGAAAAGCAAACCGTAGCTGAATTCAAATTTACGAAGAGTGATGGAAACTGGAAAGTATCACCTTAATTTAATCCAAAAATTAACAATCTCATTTTTCAACGAAATTTCAAAGCACATATTTTATGCGCAAGTGTTAGCACCAGGGAACCATTCAAAAAAATAAAAAACCAGAAGGCTTTCAAATGTGTGTCCGGTTTGTATAGGGCTTAGGTAATGAGTTACAATCAGACTATCGTAAGACAAATGAATGACGCTTATTATGAACAAAATGAAAATCGAAGAAATGCTTGTAAAAGAGGGGTTTACACCAAAAGAAGTCTCTGTGATACGTCAGCATGCTGAGAAAGACGGTTATCCTTATCCCTGGCTCCTTTCACAGTTAAAGAAAAGATTTATAGTTGCAATGGTATTAATAGCAATCCTTCTCTCAGGACTCATTTATACCATTCGCAGTGGTACACAAGAAAACCTTGTTTCGTATTCGATCACGCTTGTAGCAGGTTTCGTTATTTTATATATATTCGTACCTTTAAAACCTGCATTTAAAGCTTACAGATTCATGAAAAAGCATGGTCACTCTTTGTAAGTATCAGAGATTGATTTAATGGCTGAAGCGTCATTATAGACTTCTATGAATAGCTCTTTTCTGCTCATTTCCTTAATACCGCGAACGTAGTCGGTATTAAGAAAATAGTAGAGCCGCCAGGCCTCAGGTTTTTGTACCAGACGCAGGATGCCATAGAGAGACAGTGCCAGGTCCATTGAACTGTATGCTAACTGCCCAACCCTCTGATCGAACCCTAAAAACTCAGCTGTTGCTACATAACCCTGTTTGAGTAATCCCACACTATCAGTTTTGCCATACACCAGGTTCTCAACAGACTCCTGAAACCCGTTGAGTCCATGCAGAACCAACATTCCGCCAAAGGCAGAACCTATGATTGTCCCTGATGCAAGGGAAGCACCAATCACTGATACACCGGCTATTACCTGCATACCGCTTAGCACTACCCCAACGCCATTGATCACATAGCCCCAAAAATCTCCATTCTTGACCAACTGCACCGAAGCATGAACCGCAGCTGTTCCTGCTCTTAGCATTCTGTCCTGAATCGTAAGGTACTCATTTTCCTTTTTGAGATTCTGGATGCATTCCTGGCATTGATCATCAGTGGAGCCAGAACGGATAACGTTAAGCTGAGCGTTAACGAAAGCTTTAACGTTATCCTGGAACTGTAACCTATTAAATCCGTCTTTAAGGTAGATGTGAGAAAGGTGATTAGCATTGCTAAGCAGCTGATTTGCCTCAGCATGAGCCATAGTCAGAAAGTAATCCTTGAATCGGTCTGGTTTCCAGTAGTCCATGACTGTGCCTTTATGTCATTATACGTATCGTTAAGTTTATTTAATCAGATTACCCATCACAGGGAAAGTAAAAGGACCAGCTATGAGTACAGATCTCTTCTTAAAAATTGATGGAATTACAGGTGAATCACCGGACAGTAACCATAAGGGCTGGATTGCTATTGAATCTTTCACATGGGGCGCGAACCAGCCAGGGAACATGTCAGTTGGAGGCGGAGGTGGTGCTGGAAAAGTTCAGTACCGCGATCTCTCGGTTCAAGCCCTGATAGACAAAGCAACTCCAGCAATAATGCGCTATGTCTCTAACGGCAAGCATATTGGTAAGGTAGAGCTATCGGTATGTAAGGCCGGAGGGAGTCAAATCGAGTATTGCCGCATTACGCTTGAAGACGTTCTTATCACCAATGTGATTTTCAATGGCACTACAAATCGTGATTTGATCGGTGTCTCATATCAGTTCCAGGCTTCAAAAGTTAAAACTCAGTACTGGGAGCAATCTGCAAGCGGCGGTAAAGGCGCTGAAAGTCAGTCGGGTTGGAATATTAAAAGCAATCAGGAAAATTAATTTTTCATCTTCAATTAATATTAATAATTTTTAGGATGCAAATTGAATGGCTATAGCGAGTAGAGAACTTTATGATACTGCTAATTTTATTTTAAAATCTAGAAGAATGACAAGTTTTGGGATTACAGGCATTGTTTTTGGAATAATAACTTATGCTCTGTGTTATCTATTGCTGATTCAAAGTATATTCTTACCTAACGATTTAACGAACCCTACAATTGCTACAGCTATCACTGACAAAGAGGCAATGAAGTATTCTGACTCTGCCTTCATGAGCTTAAGAAACTTTAACAATGGGATAAGTGACACCGAGCCTAAGGGTAATATGTTTGCATTCTTGCCAGTAAACCCAGCTGTAACCCTAAGCGTTTATTATAAGTTATCAGAGGATTATGAAACTGACAATAAAACAACATCAGACAAACGCGTAAAAAAATTTAAGTATGAACCAAGCTTTGATTTAAGGTTAAATCGGGGCACATTGATATTTTTCCTGTTCACTGAAATGATTCTGATATGTGTTCTTATTTATATGATTCGACTCAGCAAGAACAAATACACATATAATTATGAAGAGGAAATATTAAGATCATATCATGATGTCATGTTTGGATTTTTAAATTCAGAAGAAGATAGTAAGAACAATTCAGAATCAACTATAAAGAAAGAATGTTTAGTATTGCTTCTTACAAATTTACATTTATTCATTATTCAAATGACTAGGAGACACAATAACAGACCATCCATAATAATTAATGACGAATTAGATTTACAAGATATCTTCTTCTCCTTGTTACTCATTATATTCCCCAACACAAGTAAAGAATATTTTACTACTGAAAAATTAGGTTCTAACTCAAGAATAGATTTTTTTATTCAAGATATACACACTGGTATAGAATTGAAGCATGTGACATCCAGAAAAAACTCCAAGCCCGGTTTATTAGCTGAGCAAATTCTAATTGACATAAAACGTTACCAAGCAAATAAAGATCTAAAAAAGCTAATCTTTCTTATTTATGATCCAGAAATGACGATTCTTGATTTTAATAACGAAACTAAAGAACTGGTTAAAGAGGACGAAGTTGAAATTAAGATTATTTTCTCTCCACCAAGATAGTTAACATGACCTGCCCCCAGGATTAAATACAAAACTCAGTTAGTAATGTCGGATCCTTCACTCTCAGAATTACCCTTTCTCCAGCTCGCTGCAAATTCAGACGGCGTCTGGTAATTCAGCGTGGAGTGCGGGCGACATTCGTTATAATCCTGACGCCATTCGCTGATGGTTTTCCTGGCATGACTGACGTCGCTGAACCCGTGTTCATTCAGGCATTCATCGCGAAAGCGTCCGTTAAAACTCTCAATAAATCCGTTCTGTGTCGGCTTGCCGGGCTGGATAAGTCGCAGCTCCACTCCATGCTCAAAGGCCCACTGATCGAGCGCGCGGCAGGTAAACTCCGGGCCCTGATCGGTTCTTATCGTAGCCGGATAGCCGCGAAACAGCGCAATGCTGTCCAGAATACGCGTGACCTGCACGCCTGAAATCCCGAAGGCAACAGTGACCGTCAGGCATTCCTTTGTGAAGTCATCGACGCAGGTAAGGCACTTGATCCTGCGACCAGTAGCCAGCGCATCCATGAAGAAATCCATCGACCAGGTCATGTTGGGCGCCGCCGGGCGGAGCAGCGGCAGACGTTCTGTTGCAAGCCCTTTACGACGACGTCTGCGTTTAACGCCCAGCCCGTTCAGATGATAAAGGCGGTACACGCGCTTGTGATTAACCAGAAGCCCTTCACGACGCAGTAACTGCCATATGCGGCGGTAGCTAAAACGCCTGCGCTCCAGTGCCAGTTCAGTAATGCGCCCTGATAAATGGGCATCAGCCGCCGGACGCTGAGCGTCATAGCGGCAGGTCGACAGGGACAAACCTGTGAGTCTGCAGGCACGACGTTGCGACAGACCGGTCGCATCACACATCAACACCACGACTTCGCGCTTCTGGTCTGTCGTCAGTACTTTCGCCCAGGAGCCACCTGAAGCGCCTCCTTATCCAGCATGGCCTCGGCGAGCAGCTTCCTGAGTCTGGCGTTCTCTTCCTCAAGTGACTTCAGGCGCTTAACCTCAGGCACCTCCATGCCGCCATACTTCTTACGCCAGGTATAAAACGTGGCGTCGGAAATGGCGTGCTTACGGCAGAGTTCCCGGGCAGAAACTCCGGCTTCAGCCTCGCGGAGAATACTGATGATCTGTTCGTCGGAAAAACGCTTCTTCATGGGGATGTCCTCATGTGGCTTATGAAGACATTACTAACATCGCGGTGTATTAATCAACGGGGAGCAGGTCAAGGGAAGTAAAGAGGTTTAGTACCCAATTCACTACCCAATGGAAGCAGGACGCTGTTGGATTCAAGTGGACACACTTGTAAGATATTCAGGAGTTAAACGCCCGTTTTTCAGGGCGTTATAGAATATATTTACGGTTAAGGATTTTACTCGATATTCTGAATCTGCTCGCGCATCTGCTCAATCAGCACCTTCAGTTCAATGGCTGACGTAGTGATTTCGGCGTTGATCGACTTCGAAGCCAGCGTGTTCGACTCACGATTGAACTCCTGCATCATAAAGTCGAGACGGCGGCCAACTGCTTCTTTCTTTTTCAGGATGTTGTAAGTCTCTTTAACGTGCGCATCCAGACGATCCAGCTCTTCAGAAACGTCAACACGCTGCGCCATCATCACTAGTTCCTGCTCAAGGCGATTGTTTTCCAGCTGGACTTCAGCATCTTCCAGTTTGGCGACCAGCCGCTCACGCTGCCATTTGATCACCTCAGGCATCTGCGCGCGCACTTTGCTGACTTCCTGCGAGACGCCTTCCAGACGCTGCTCAATCATCGCTTTCAGGGCGGTACCTTCGCTTTCACGTGCCGCAATAAAGTCATCAAGCGCACCATCCAGTGCCTGCAACAACTGGGTGTTGATGGCATCCAGATCCTGTTCCTGCGCAGACATCACACCTGGCCAGCGCAGAATATCCAGCGGATTAATTGCGCCTTCGTCGCTCTGCATTTTTACCCAGTTGGCAGCCTGCACCAGCTGTTTCGCCAGCGTTTCGTTGAGCATCAGTTCGCCCTGCGCGCTGGGATCGGCATCATAACGAAGGTTGCACTCAATTTTACCGCGCGTCAGACGCTGGCGAATGCGCTCGCGGATAACCGGCTCCAGCCCACGAAACTGTTCCGGCAGGCGGATGTAGGTTTCCAGATAACGCTGGTTCACGGAACGCAGCTCCCAGGCGGCGCTGCCCCATTCGCCTTTGGCTTCGCTGCGGGCATAAGCGGTCATACTGCGGATCATAAGCGGTACTCAATTTGCGGATAGATGGGTGAAGTATAGCGAGGCGAGCCACGGCATAACAGGCATAAGCGTCGCACAGGAAAATAACGAACCATTTCCGCTTTCAGCGACAGCCACTTATGATGGCCGTTGACCCTTTGTGAGGATGACTGATCTATGTCTCGCGTTATTGCCCTTCCTGTTGTGATGGCTCTGCTGCTGGCAGGTTGCCAGGCACGCCACTCGCCGCCCACTAAACCGCAACCCATCTGTGCGGGTGGCGACATGATGATGCAGACCACGTTGTGGTTTGGACTGAGCAAGCCTGATGGCGGCAGGGTGAGTTCACTCGACTGGATGAACTTCGTGGATAATGAGGTCACGCCACGGTTTAAAGCGGGCCTGTCGGTCTATGATGCCAAAGGGCAATGGCTGGGCGAGAACGGTCAGCTGGCACGGGAGAACAGTAAGGCGTTGATGCTGATCCACGGGATCGACCCCGCCACCAACGTTGATATTGAGGCGTTACGCAGCCTCTATAAAAAACGGTTTGGTCAGGAGTCGGTTATGCGGGTGGATGCACCCGTCTGCGTCGGATTCTAAGGCGAAAGCGGGCGGCAGAACTGCCGCCCGTTGAATAATCAGATAAACAGACCAGCAAAGGCTGCGGAGAGCAGACTGACCAGCGTGGAGCCATAGACCAGCTTCCAGCCAAAACGGGAAACCACATTTCCCTGTTTCTCATTCAGGCCTTTTATTGCGCCTGCCACAATGCCGATAGAGGCAAAGTTAGCGAACGAGACCAGGAACACCGACAGAATACCCAGTCCACGCGCACTCATGCCCGCCGCGACTTTCTGCAGTTCAATCATCGCCACAAACTCATTCGCCACCAGTTTGGTTGCCATGATGCTGGCCGCCTGCAGGGCATCGGCTTTGGGAATGCCAATCAGCCAGGCCAGAGGATAGAACAGGTAGCCGAGCAGTTGCTGGAAGCTGTAGCCGAACACCGCCGCAAACAGCGCGTTGACGGCAGCAATCAGGGCAATAAAGCCAATCAGCATGGCCAGAATAATCATCGCGACTTTGAAGCCTGCCAGGATGTACTCACCCAGCATCTCAAAGAAGCTCTGCTCTTCATGCAGTTTATCCAGCGCGATAGGCTGCTCATCCTGGCTTTTCATCGGGTTGATGATCGACAGGATAATAAAGGTGCTGAACATGTTAAGCAGCAGTGCCGCAACCACATATTTCGGTTCGATCATCGACATATACGCACCGACAATCGACAGCGAAACGGTAGACATCGCGGTCGCCGCCATGGTGTAGAGCCGGCGCGGCGGGATATCACCCAGAATCCCTTTATAAGCGATGAAGTTTTCCGACTGCCCAAGAATCAGCGTGCTGACGGCGTTGAACGACTCCAGCTTGCCCATGCCGTTAATCTTCGACAGCAGCGTCCCGAAAATACGGATCAGCAGCGGCAGGATGCGCCAGTGCTGCAATATGCCGATCAGTGCCGAAATAAAGACAATCGGGCAGAGCACGCCAAGGAAGATAAATGCCAGCCCCTGTTTGCTCATTCCGCCAAACACGAACTCCGTGCCTTGTGCGGCAAAACCCAGCAGCGTTTCAAAGAAACCGGCGAACGAACCGACCAGCGCCAGACCCCCGGCAGAGTGAAGGAAGAACCAACCCAGCGCGGCTTCCACCACAATCAGTTGAACAATAAAGCGCAGACGAATCTGTTTACGGTCATGACTGACCAGCAGCGCAAGGGCAAAAATCACCACCAGCGCCAGCAGGAAATGAAGAATGGCGGCCATATGTCTTTTTTATCAGAGAGAAAGGAACGCGCATTTAGCCACAGCTGGCGGGGAATTTCATCTGATGCCTGCGTCAGACCAGCGCAAGAGACAGCGGACAAGGAAGTCCGTATAATGCGCAGCCAATCATTAGCAAGCCGGAGAATACCCATGCGTCCAGCAGGCCGTAGCGCACAACAGGTGCGTCCAGTCACATTGACCCGCAATTACACCAAACACGCAGAGGGTTCCGTTCTGGTGGAATTCGGCGAAACGAAAGTGCTTTGCACTGCCTCGGTAGACGAAGGGGTTCCGCGTTTCCTCAAAGGCCAGGGCCAGGGTTGGGTAACGGCCGAATATGGCATGCTGCCGCGTTCGACCCACAGCCGTATGGCGCGTGAAGCCGCAAAAGGCAAGCAGGGCGGCCGTACGCTGGAGATTCAGCGTCTGATCGCCCGTTCACTGCGCGCCGCGGTTGATCTTAAAGCGCTGGGTGAATTTACTATTACGCTCGACTGTGACGTGATCCAGGCCGATGGCGGCACTCGCACCGCATCAATCACCGGAGCCTGTGTGGCGCTGGCTGATGCGCTGAACAAGCTGGTGGCCAGCGGCAAACTGAAAGCGAACCCGATGAAGGGCATGGTCGCGGCGATTTCAGTGGGCATCGTCAAAGGCGAAGCGCTGTGCGATCTGGAGTATGTTGAAGACTCAGCCGCAGAAACCGATATGAACGTCGTGATGCTGGAAGATGGCCGCATGATCGAGGTGCAGGGCACTGCCGAAGGCGAACCGTTCAGCCATGAAGAGTTGCTGACGCTACTGGCGCTGGCACGCGGCGGAATTGAGGAATTAATTCAGGCGCAGAAAGCAGCGCTGGAAAATTGATGTAACAGGCGACCTCAGAGTCGCCTTTTCTTTATTTGAGGAGTGAGAAATGAAAGCCTGGCAGCGTCAGTTTATTGAATTTGCCCTGAACAAGCAGGTGCTGAAGTTCGGTGAGTTCACTTTGAAGTCCGGGCGTAAAAGCCCCTATTTCTTTAATGCTGGTCTGTTTAACAGCGGACGGGATTTAGCGCTGCTGGGACGCTTCTACGCGCAGGCGCTGGTGGATGGCGCTGTTGATTTTGATCTGCTGTTCGGCCCGGCCTATAAAGGCATTCCGATTGCCACCACCACGGCGGTGGCGCTGGCGGATCATCATGACCGCGATGTGCCTTACTGCTTTAACCGTAAAGAAGCGAAAGATCACGGCGAAGGTGGCCTGCTGGTTGGCAGTCCGCTGCAGGGCAAAGTGATGCTGGTGGACGATGTGATCACCGCAGGCACCGCGATTCGTGAGTCGATGGATATTATCGGTGCGCACAACGCCACTCTGGCAGGCGTGCTGGTCTCGCTTGATCGTCAGGAGCGTGGACGCGGAGAAATGTCGGCGATTCAGGAAGTGGAACATGATTACGGCTGCAAAGTGACCGCGATTATAACGCTGGCAGACCTGATTGCCTGGCTGGAAGAGAAGCCTGAGATGGCCGATCATCTGGCCCAGGTACGTGCCTATCAGAAAGCGTACGGGATTTAACAGAGGCGGGCGCAATGCCCGCCTTCTTTTACGCTTTACGCCAGCTGGGCGGCAATCAGCGGCCAGCGAGCCTCAAAGTCTGCGGTAGGACTGAAACGAAATTCAGAACGAACATACCGTGACAGTAAACCCTCACAGAAAGCCAGCAACTGACTTGCCAGCAGCGCCTCATCAGCCTGAAAGGCTTCGCCCTCGCGCATTTTCCGTTCCCGCATCACCTGTCGCAGCTGCACTTCAATCCGCTCAAACAGCTGATTGATGCGTCCCTGCAGTCGGTCCTGCTCAAACATCAATGCATGGCCGGTCAGAATGCGCGTCAGTCCCGGATTACGCTCACCAAATCCCAGAATCAGTTGCACGATCAGACGCAGACGCGTCATGGTCTCTTTTTCATCCTTGAGGATCAGATTGATGCGGGTAATCAGACTGTCTTCGATAAACTCAATCAGGCTATCGAACATTCGTGTCTTACTCGGGAAGTGACGATACAGCGCCGCTTCGGAAACGCCCACCGTGGCTGCCAGTTTGGCTGTGGTAATGCGCTGGCTGCCATCACCCGACTCCAGCATCTGCGCCAGCGCCTGCAAAATCTCTTCGCGACGATTCCGCTTCGCGACTTTTTTTTCTGCCATGACCTTAAAGACCCCTGAAATTCACCTAAAAACAGGCAACACCTACGCATCTGCCACAGGAACGCGTCCTGTGGCGATGAGGAAAAAATAACGGGCGTAAGTGAAAGTCGGTAATGCGGGTTACTGGCGACCGGAGTGGCCGAAGCCGCCTTCGCCGCGCAGGCTGGCGTCGAAATCTTCGACCAGGTTAAATTCCGCCTGCACCACCGGTACAAAGACCAGTTGTGCCATGCGATCGCCGGGCTGCAGCGAGAAGCTTTCCTGGCCGCGATTCCAGACCGAGACCATCAGCTGTCCCTGATAGTCGGAGTCAATCAGACCCACCAGGTTGCCCAGCACGATGCCATGTTTATGGCCAAGGCCTGAGCGCGGCAGGATCACAGCGGCCAGATCGGGGTCGGCAATATGAATTGCCAGGCCGGTCGGAACCAGCGTTGTGGTGCCTGGTGCGATGTCGAGAACA
This sequence comes from Pantoea sp. Fr-CA_6, assembly GCF_024520895.1. Taxonomy (NCBI): domain Bacteria; kingdom Pseudomonadati; phylum Pseudomonadota; class Gammaproteobacteria; order Enterobacterales; family Erwiniaceae; genus Pantoea; species Pantoea sp. Fr-CA_6. The sequence continues at coordinate 53,092 of NZ_JALNPO010000013.1, forward strand.
TCATCAATGCAGGCGCGTAAATCTAACCCAGCGGAACCTGAAGTCGCGTAGGTCGGCAGTGGAAACTCTTTGCCGACGCGCGGATCCAGGATTTTAACGTCTATTTTTTTCATCATAACGGCTGACAATCTCGTCTATTAATTGTTGGCCAAGGAGAGACTTATCGCTGAGCGGTAAGCGTTTTTCTCCATCCTGCCAAAAAAGGTGAAGAGCATTGGTGTCGCTATTAAACCCCTGTCCGGCTTTAGCGACGTCGTTAGCGCAGATCAGATCCAGATTCTTGCGCACCCGTTTTTGCCGGGCGTATTCTTCCACATTCTGTGTTTCAGCAGCAAATCCAACGACGAATGGCCGGTTTTCCTGAAGTGCAGCGACGCCGGCAACAATATCGGGATTCTTTACCAGGTTCAGCGTGACGTTATCATCGCCGCCCTGTTTCTTGATTTTATCGGCCGCAATATCGGCTGCCCGGTAGTCTGCCACGGCTGCGCTTGCAATGAAAATATGTTGTTTATCTATCTCACTCATGACGGCGGCCTGCATCTCCAGCGCGCTGGTCACATCAATTCGCCGCACACCCGCTGGCGCAGACAGGTTGACCGGGCCGCTGACCAGCGTGACCTGTGCACCGCGTCTGGCGGCGGCGGCGGCAATAGCAAAGCCCATTTTGCCGGAGCTGTGGTTAGTGATGTAGCGCACCGGGTCCAGCGCCTCACGGGTAGGACCGGCGGTAATCATAATGTTGAGATGTTGCAGATCGTTGACGGGCGTAGCCCACTGCACCGCATGGTCAACAATCACCAGCGGGTCGAGCATCCGGCCCGGCCCGACATCGCCGCAGGCCTGGCTGCCGCTGTCCGGTCCCCAAATCAGCACGCCACGCGCCTGCAGGCTCTGCAGGTTATGCTGGGTCACCGCCGCACGATACATCTGCTGATTCATAGCGGGCACCACTGCCACGGGTGAGGCCGTCGCTAACACGGCGGTCGTCACCAGATCGTTTGCCATACCGGCAGTAATACGGGCAATCAGGTCAGCAGTGGCCGGTGCCAGCACAATAAGGTCGGCCCATTTTGCCAGTTCAATATGACCCATCGCTGCCTCCGCTGCCGGATCAAGCAGATCGTCAAATACCGGATAGCCGGAGACAGCCTGCAGGCTGAGCGGAGTAATAAATGCTTTCGCCCCCTCTGTCATCATCACGCGGACATCAGCACCGCGATCGCGCAGGCGGCGCACCAGCTCAGGTGCTTTATAAGCAGCAATACCGCCGCTCACGCCAAGAAGAATTTTTTTGCCGGCTAATCCCATCATGATGTTGGCCTCACTAAGCTCTCTGCCGCTCGCGGCGGCGAATGCACGGACTTTATCACAAAAGCGTGGATGCGCCTTTTCACTGACTGCGTTTGCGAGCCGTCTCGTAGATTGCAGCTTCACTGATAGCTGCACTCTTCATGATGGGCCATGCTGAGGCTCATCTCAGGGAGAGCGGACATGAAAATAAAGGGACCACGGGAAAAACTCCGGAAGCTGGGTGCGCATGCCCTCAGCGATACCGAACTACTGGCCATTTTTCTCCGTACCGGATCGCCTGGACAGAACGTCCTGGAGCTGGCCGGACAGATGCTGGACGGTTTTGGCTCGCTTTATCAGCTCATGACGTCAGACAAAGCGGCATTCGGTGAAATCAAAGGGGTCGGCGATGCCAAGCTGGCACAACTTCATGCGATTGCCGAACTGGCGAAGCGTTTTTTCGCCAGTAAGCTGGCCCGCGAAAGCGCAATGGAAAATCCACAAATTACGCGCCAGTATCTGCAAAGTCTGTTAGCCCATCAGGAGCGAGAGATCTTCATGGCACTGTTTCTGGATAATCAGCATCGGGTGCTGCGGGCACAAAATATGTTCTCTGGTTCCATTAACAGCGTGGAAGTTCACCCCCGCGAGATCGTCCGGGAAGCGCTGAAGCTCAATGCTGCCGCTCTGATACTGGCGCATAATCACCCGTCGGGCATGGCGGAGCCGAGCCGTGCAGACCGTGAAGTGACCCATAAAGTCAGCGAAGCCTGCCAGCTACTCGACATCCGTCTGCTCGATCATCTGGTGATTGGTCATGGCGAATATGTCTCCTTTGCCGAGCGGGGATGGCTCTGACAGGGGGAAATTTCACGCCAGGTGGCGGCTTTTTGCCCGATCATTCGGGATCTTTATCTGTTCGGGACTTGAGCACTTGGGCTGAGCGGCGTATACTACGCCACCTTTGAGAATCTCGGGTTTGGCGGTTAGGCCAGCTTAGCGGGTTCCATGGAATTCGCCTGGCGGGCTGCAAGCCTGACGAGGCGGCCCAAACCTAATTTTTAAAGCTCGAGCTGATTTGATTTTTGGAGATATTGACATGTCACGAGTCTGCCAGGTAACTGGAAAGCGTCCGGTGACGGGTAACAACCGTTCCCACGCAATGAACGCGACGAAACGCCGTTTCCTTCCGAACCTGCACTCACACCGTTTTTGGGTTGAGAGCGAGAAGCGCTTCGTTACTCTGCGTGTATCTGTTAAAGGTATGCGTATTATTGATAAAAAGGGCATTGATACGGTGTTAGCCGATATGCGTGCCCGTGGTGAGAAGTACTAAGGTACTAAGGAACTGAATCATGGCTAAAGGTATTCGTGAGAAGATCAAGCTGGTTTCCTCTGCTGGTACAGGTCACTTCTATACCACCACGAAGAACAAACGTACTAAACCAGAGAAGCTGGAACTGAAAAAGTTCGATCCGGTTGTACGTCAGCATGTGCTCTACAAAGAAGCTAAAATTAAGTAATTTTAGTGTTCTGCTAAAAACCCGGCTCCGGCCGGGTTTTTTGTTTGTGTAAAACGCTGAGGAGAGGGTATGCCAGAGTTGCCAGAGGTTGAAACCAGCCGTCGCGGTATCGAACCGCATTTGGTCGGTGAAACCATCCTTCACGCCGTGGTGCGTAATTCACGTTTGCGCTGGCCTGTTTCGCAGGAGATCCTGGCGCTGAGCGATCAGCCGGTGCTCAGTGTGCAGCGCCGGGCGAAATATCTGCTGCTGGAGCTGCCGCATGGCTGGATCATTATCCACCTTGGCATGTCCGGTAGCCTGCGCGTGCTGTCAGAAGAGCTGCCAGCGGCGAAGCATGACCATGTTGATCTGGTCATGAGCAACGGCAAAGTGCTGCGCTACACCGACCCGCGCCGCTTTGGTGCCTGGCTCTGGAGCAGCGATCTGGCGGGCAGCAGCGTGCTGGCACATCTCGGGCCGGAGCCGCTTAGCGAGGAGTTTGACGGCGCTTACCTGTTTGAGAAGTCACGCGGCAAGCGGACGCTCATCAAGCAGTGGCTGATGGATAACAAAGTGGTGGTGGGCGTGGGCAACATTTACGCCAGCGAGTCACTGTTTACCGCCGGGATCATTCCCGATCGTGCTGCCGGCAGTCTGTCGCAGGCCGAAGCGGAACTGCTGGTCAATACCATCAAAGCGGTGCTGTTACGCTCCATTGAGCAGGGCGGAACCACACTGCGTGACTTCTTACAGACCGACGGTAAACCCGGCTATTTTGCACAGCAGTTACAGGTTTATGGGCGGGCAGGCGAACCCTGCAGGGCATGCGGTACGCCGATTGTCAGCGGCAGACACGGGCAGCGCAGCACCTACTGGTGCCCGAACTGCCAGCATTAAGCCAGTTTAGCCAGCAATGCCTGATGCACCGGTGCGGGCAGGAAGGCGGTCACATCGCCGCCGTGACGCGCCACCTCTTTGACCAGCGAAGATGAGATAAACGAGAAGCCTTCAGACGGCATCAGGAAAACACTCTCCAGCGTTGGCAGCAGGTGACGATTCATCTGCGCCAGCTGCATTTCATATTCAAAGTCTGACACCGCACGCAAGCCACGAACCAGCACATTCGCCTGCTGGTCACGGGCGAAATTCGCCATCAGGTCGCTGAATCCGACCACCTCAACGTTGGGCAGATGGGCTATCACTTCACCAGCCAGCGCCACGCGCTCATCCAGGCTGAACATTGGTTTTTTGCTGGGGCTGGCGGCAACGGCCAGAATGACCTGATCAAACATCTGCGCTGCTCGCGTCACGATGTCGAGATGGCCGAGCGTCACAGGATCGAACGTTCCGGGATAGATGGCTTTCGTGATCATACTCGCCCTTTTGCCGAAGCATGATTCAGCGCCCAGAGGGCTGAATATTTATTGAAGGTATATTGCGCATTGACCACCGCCAGAATCCAGCCCTGCTTTCCGTCGAGAAAACCGGCACGCAGCAGCAGGGTTTTCATAAACGCGCCCAGCGTATGGCTGAACAGAGAAAACAGGCTGCAACGCTTACCGCGCCGATGGCGTTCCGTAGCCCAGGCTTCGGCATAAGCCAGCTGCTTGCGCTGAAAGGCGATTAAATCGCGGCAGGTCAGATGCTGCAGATCGCCGGGTAATGCCACCACTGGCGCGCCGTCACTCTGCAGTGATTCATGCACCAGATTGTCATTGTAGCGGAAGGTGCGTGGGTAGAGTCGCATGACGCGGTCAGGATACCAGCCGCTATGGCGCATAAAGCGGCCGAGAAACAGATTACTGCGGCCCAGGCTATAAACCGTACGGCTGGGTGGCGCGACCAGCACCTGCTCAATCGCGGCGCGCAGTTCAGGTGTCACGCGTTCATCCGCATCGATCATCAGAATCATGTCGCCGGTGGCATAGTGCTGCGCGCGCTGGCGCTGGATACCATAGCCCTGCCAGTCATCATTGAGGTAGACCTTCGCCCCAGCCTGCGTGGCGATCTCGACACTGTTGTCATGGCTGCCTGAGTCCAGCACGATAATTTCATCGGCCCAGCTGACCGAGGCCAGGCAGTCAGGCAGCAGTTCCGCTTCGTTTTTGGCGATCATCACCACGGAAAGACGTTGGCGTGCTGACATTAGTGGGCCCGTGGTGGCAGATGCGGTTCGAGTAACTGTAGCAGACGCTGTAGCGCACCCTGATTCTGGTGCAGCACGTCTACCGCATGACGTCCGTAATAACGGCGGTAATCATCATCCTGTAACAGGTTGGTGACCTCTTTTTCCAGCGAAATCACGTCGGTGACGGTGATCAGCCCCTGGCCTTCCTGCAACTTGCTGCAGATATCTTTGAAGTTCCAGATATGGGGTCCCATCAGAACCGGAAGCGCATGGGCAGCAGGCTCCAGCGGGTTGTGTCCACCCCGTTCAACCAGGCTGCCGCCGACAAAGGCCAGATCGGCAATGCCGTATAGCAGCATCAGTTCGCCCATTGAATCTCCGATGACCACCTGCGTTGAGCCAGACGGGATCTCGCCGCTGCTGCGCAGGATAAAACTGAAGCCGCGTTCCTGCGTGAGTTCACGGGCATCGTTAAAACGCTCGGGATGGCGGGGCACCAGAATCAGCAGCAAATCCGGAAACGTCTGCAGCAGGCGGCGATGAGCATCCAGCACAATGGCCTCTTCACCTTCGTGCGTGCTGGTGGCGATCCACACCGGACGGCGCGGCGCCCACTGACGACGCAGCGTCACCGCTCTGGCGGCCAGTTCTGGCGTCACGGAAATATCAAACTTCAGGCTGCCGGTAATCGTTAGTTGAGAACGTTTCAGGCCCAGGCTCAGGAAGCGGTCGCCATCTTCCGCATTCTGCGCCGCGATAAGCGTGATGCTCTGCAACAGCCGGCGCATGAATTTACCCAGCTTGCGGTAGCCTTTGGCCGATCGGGCCGAGAGGCGGGCATTGGCGATCACCAGCGGAATATTACGCTGGTGCAGAATGCGGATAATATTCGGCCATAGCTCGGTTTCCATGATGATCACCAGGCGTGGGTTGACCGTATCCAGAAAACGATTAATCGAACCCGGCAGATCATAAGGCAGATAGACGTGATGCACATCTTTGCCAAATGCAGATTGCGCGCGTTCAGAGCCGGTAGGCGTCATGGTGGTGACGGTAATCGGCAGGGTCGGGTAACGATGACGCAGAGCGCGCACCAGCGGGATCGCAGCCAGGGTTTCACCCACAGAGACCGAGTGCAGCACAATGCCGTCGGGCTTAACTTTGCCGATACAATAGCCATAGCGTTCTGCCCAGCGTTTGCGATAGGCAGGCGCTTTACGACCGCGCAGCCACAGGCGCAGCCAAATCAGTGGCTGAATTAAGTAGAGCAATGCGGTGTAAAAGGTCGTCATAGTTACCGTTACAGCAAATTCGCGTCTAAAAGCAGATTAAAATCAGATGGCGGCATGTTATCAGAAACCCCGCATGCACTCATCCCACATTGTCAGTTGCTGCTCAGGACCTGCTGATAAAGCGAAGTCAGCGCCTGCGCCAGCCGTTGTGGACCATAAGGTTCAATTTTGCGCCGCGCCGCGTCACCCATTCGTGAATCGACGGAAAGCGCCGGTAATGCATTAACAGCCTGATTTAACCCGTTGATATCCAACGCATCACAGACGAAGCCTTCCTGACCAGCGGTAATAAATTCTGCGCCACCGCAGCCAGTGCTGGTAATCACCGGTAAGCCGCAGGCCATCGCCTCCAGTACCACATTAGGAAAAGGATCGTAGAGGGTGGGCAGCAGCAGGCCATCAGCCGCGTGATAGAACGGCTGCACATCCTGCTGTACGCCGACAAAGCGCAGGCGGTCCAGACAGTTAAGCTGATTTGCCAGCTGCTGATACCGCTGCAGTTGCTTATCCTGACCCACCACAATCAGATAACGGTCGCTGGCAGCCAGCGCCTGTATCGCCGCTTTCAACCCCTTGCGTTCAAAGCCGGAGCCGACATAAATCAGTACGGTGGCCGCATCGGGCAGCGCCAGCTGCTGACGGGTGGCGCGACGTGCTGCTTCCGTGGCGGGCTGGAAACGGCTGGCGTCGATAGCATTATGAATAACGTGGATTTTCCCGGCGTCGAGCGAGAAACAGCGCAGGATATCGCGCTTTACCATCTCAGAATTACAGATCACCGCTTTCAGCGTCGGAGAGTTAAACATCTCCGCTTCCGCCTGCAGAACATAGCGATGATAAGGGCTGAGCACAGCACTCAGTCGTTGCCACGATGAGACGATGCGGGCGCGCTGTTCCAGCCAGACGCGATGAACACCATCACCCGCGCGAAAAATATCACAGCCCGCGATGCGCTCGTGGCTTTGCACAATATCGAACTTTTCGCGCTCCCAGCAGGCGCGTGCTGCACGGGCAAAACCGCGCTCACGGGATACCCGGCCCAGCTTTGCAGGATTACAGATATGCAGATGCCAGTCAGGATTGGGTGTGCCCTGCCAGCTGCGGGTAATGATGTTGAGATCGAGCTGCTCGCTGCCCAGCGCTTCCAGCGCGCGTGAGATAAAACGCTCGGCACCGCCATCCGGACGATATTTCTGCCGGACAATCGCCAGCCGTAACTTACTCATTCAGATAGCTCCTCGCTGCCGCGACCACATCCTTCACCGGAATGGCCGACAGATAACGCTGGTCTGTTTTGGTGTCGATGGAATCGGGTGAGGGCAGCGGGCCATAATCCCCCGCCCAGATGACATGATTATTGTCGCCCCATGGCCGCCAGTGCTGCAGCTTGGTCGGGCCAAACAGCGCAATACAGGGCGTTTCAAGTGCGGCGGCCATGTGCATTGGTGCAGAGTCGACACCAATAAACAGCCGGGCATGATCGATAAGCGCCGCCAGCTGCGGCAGAGTAAACTGACCGGCCAGCGAAACCACATCCGGCGATGCACACAGTGCCCGAATGCGGTTGATCATTGCCAGCTCCTGTTTGTCCGGCCCGGCGGTCAGCACCACTTTGCGGCCCGGCTGCGCCAGCTGATCGAGCGTGGCGGCAACACTCTCCTCTTCCCAGCATTTAAAGCCCCAGCGTGAGGTCGGCTGCACCACAATATAGGGCGCGGTGACCTGGTGTTCTGCCAGTCGGGTCAGCACAATTTGCTGGTCAGCGTCGCTGTAGTGCATTGAGACCCGTGCGCCGTCGCTGCTGATGCCGAGGGGTGCCAGCGCCGACATATTCTGCTCAACGGTATGCAGCTTGCTGTGATTGTGTGTGGAGACCAGCTGATTGTGACACCATCGCCACAGGACGTTATCACGTTTTTTATAGGCAAAACCGATGCGAACGGGTGCCGCAGAGAGCCGCGTAATCAGGGCAGCCCGCCACTGATCGGCCAGATTAATCACCAGATCATAATGTGCGTCACGTATGGCGCGAATTAATGCACGCTCATGGCCCAGCTTGCGCCAGGTGCCCTCCTGCTTCCATTTACGATCGATGACGTGCAAATGGCGGATAGCCGGATGCGCTTCCAGCATCGGACGCGTCTCCTGATAGAGCAACACGTCGATGCTGGCCTGCGGATAACGCTCATGAAGCGCATTGATGGCGGGCGTTGTGAGCAGCATGTCACCATGATGGCGCAGCTTAATCAGTAATATATTTTTTGGAGAGATGTTTGCTGGAGTCAGGCTGGCCATAAACAAGAGTTCTCAGAATTCAGTGAACCGATTGTAGGGCAAACCCTTTTTAGGATAAAGCCAGCCTCAAAGGTTATTTATCACGCCAGCGATAGAGCCGGGCCAGCCACAACAGCAACTGATACCACTGCTTAATTCCCCGGGCGTTGCGTAACATGCGCAGGTGTGTCCGGGTGGCGAACAGCTCGGCAATGATTGCCTGGCGTGCGCGGGCGTCAGGCTCACGTCTTACACTGTGGCAAACACTGAGCGCTTCATGGGTCACCTGATAGTGAAACGACGGGTAGATCTTCACGCGGTCACGATAGCGGTCATTGAGCTCTTCCAGCAGTCGCGCAATCTTCATGTAGTGACGCTGATACTCTACGTTGCGCTCGCCGGTACGTTTGCGATTGCTGATTGAGGCGTCGTGCATATAGTAGCGATAGAGTACCGCTTCGGTATAACGCACGCGTTTTGCCAGCAGCATAAACTCGGTGGTCCAGGGAATATCCTGATGATGCAGGCCGGGTTCAAACTGCAACTGATGCTGCTCAATCAGTTCCCGGCGATAGATGCCCAGCCAGACCACATGCATATAACGATGGGTTTTCAGCGCGGTATTCAGCCAGTCGGCACCGCTCAGTACCGGCGTGCTGCGCAGGCGATCCAGCGGAATCAGCGGCTTTACCCGCTGGCTGTGTTTGAAAAACCACTCGGCGTTGCACTGTGCCGCATCCAGATTATCTGCCTCCGCCAGTGTCACCAGCGTCTGATACATATCGGGTTGCATGGTGTCATCCGCATCAGGGAAGGTGACATATTTCCCGCGGGCAATCGCCAGCCCGGCGTTACGGGCGCGCGAGACGCCGCCATTTTCCTGATGAATCACACGAATGTAAGAATGCTGCTGTGCATACTGATCGGCGCGCTCGCCTGAGCCATCGGTTGAACCGTCATCGACGATAATGATCTCAAGCAGAGTCAGCGTCTGCGCCAGCAGTGACTGCATGAACTCATCAAACATGCTGCCCGCATTGTACATCGGGGTAATGATACTCAGCAGAGGAGAAGTACTCATGACAATATCTGCACCAGCATTGTATTCACTGCGAAAGGGCGTTGCCTCGTCATAAATCATTTCCAAATCAGCAGAGTGAAATCAGGGAGTTCACAATTATAAAACGATGTTGCATCCCTGCTTTACTAAAAACCACGCCCGACAACAATAATGCGCTATATGCGCTTTTTTTACGCAATGTGGCCGTGCAGGTAAACAGATTATTATGCCGGCTTGCTGTCAGCGTCGTTATTACAGAGGTCGTGGCAAATAGCCGGCGGGATAAATGACGGGAAAGTCAGGCGCTGAAATAACAGCGCCCGCATCAATCTGATAAACCTGAGTGTGTTATTGCTCACTCTGCTTAAAAAACTTGAGACTGACATACTTCATCATCCAGTTCAGGCTTTCAGCATACTGTTTCTGATGCCATTTTACGCGGGCGAATCGCTTCATCTCTTTATAATGCTTTGGCGTATCAAGCGGTTGTGAAGCCCAGGGTGAGCGCTGGTAATAGCTGTAGTAGCGGTGGGAAAGATCGCTGCCAGCCCATGCATGCCAGGGTTTGCATTTACCGGTGTAGTGAATCATCACCGTCTCTTCTGGCACGCCCGTGTGATCCCATACTTTATTGGCGATGATGTCATAAATGTGGTTATAGCGGTCTGGCAGGATCAGGACCTCATCCTCCAGCACGATATTCAGCGCATCCTGATCGGGAAAACCAAACTCTGCGCCCCGCGTTACCAGCACGTCGGTAATGCGCGCGGTGGTCTGCCTTTCGAGCCAGCGTGGAATATTAATCAGCATAAAACCGGAGTTGAAATAGTGGTGATGCTTCAGCCCCAGCCTTGCGCACTGGTTATGTCGCGCTCGCGGTGTGTCATTACAGGCCGCCAGCGTGTAATCAGTGATATCCAGCGTGAACAGGGGAGAGTAGTCGCCCACCACCAGGGTGTCAGCATCAATATAGATCACCCGATCGCTGTAGCTCGCCACGGTTTCCGGGATCAGGAAACGGTAGTGGATACTTTTGGGATAGCGTCCGACCGCAGGCAGCTGATCAACCCAGGCACGGTTAAAGATATGCAGCGTGATCGCCAGACGATGGCCCGTGGCCAGTGAACGCAGTTTTTCCACATCCTCTTCGCAAAGCGAGTCTGAAAAAACATGGGCGTGGAAAGCGGTATCAGGATGATGGCTGAGAAGTGAAAACAACGTAATGCCCAGGCCACGCGCGTAGGCGTAGTTGATGCCAAACGCAACATGAACCGGATTATCATCCGTGTCAGCAAGCGTGTTAACCAGCAGCTGACTTTGCTGAACGGCCTCAGCAAGAGGGGTAATTGCCATTACGCTTCACTATTCCAGATTATGAGTAATAAACGTTTGTATTCTAGTCAGTTTATCGTGATCCAGCCCGAATAATTTTTCAGCAGGCTGATCAAACTGAAAACGGGTGGCAAAAACGAACGTCGACGCAGCAATATTATCCGGTCCGATAAACAAAACGTTATTGACCGGACGCTGTTCCCGGACTTCACACGGGCCATAAAGCATGATCACCGGTATCTGCTGCGCATCCGCAATATAAGCATTGCCAGAGTCAGAGGAGATGTAGAAATCCATCTGTGCAATGGCCCACGGAACCTCTTCCAGTTTTAGCTCACCAATCAGACTGACGATATTGTCTTTCGGGCCGGTCAGGCTCAGTAACTCATCCAGCCACGGCTGCTCAGCCGGTGGGCCAAACACATAAAAGGTGCAGGGCAGGTCAGCCAGTGACGCCATCAGCTGCTGCCAGATGCTGGCAGGAATGGTTTTAGCCCGATTTCCGGCAGAAATACTGATGCCAATTTTAATACCGCTGCGCGGATTAAGCAGCGCGGCGGGCGGCGCAGGCGGCTGCCAGAGCGGTGAGGTCGCATGCTTAGGGAAATCGGTGTTGCGGTAGTCACGATTAATCAGCTTCAGGTAGCTGTCGAGCGTTAAATCCGTTTTGGTGTGGTCGACAATACCGCTGGCGCTGCGATAGAAGGTCTTATGGTAGGACTTACGCACATAGGTGCGCAGAAACTGCTTGTTCGGTGCGTTGCAGAGCGCGGCGAAAAACAGGTTCACGCTGTTTGGCTGCACCAGATAGACGTTGTCATAGCGGTTCATCAGAGTGAACGCGAGCTTCAGTTTGGCAAAAAAGCTGCGCTTCGCCTCTTCAATCAGGAAATAGCGGCTGACCGTGTCATCGTGACGCGCCAGCGGCTCCACCGCTTTGCTGATCAGCAACTCAGACTGACCCAGTGCGCGCAGCATCGGGGTGATATTAATAAAATCACCAATCTTCGCCGTCTGGATGATCAGGCTGCGTCCGGTTGGCCGGTAAAACAGCCGCATTATGGCCCGGAAAGGCAGCAACAGCAGGTAGATCAGCACATAGTTCATGGCATGTTTTCCGTAATAACGGCCTGCAGTTTCTCTGCCACCGTGTCAGCAGTCAGCTCTGCCAGGTTATGATTCGGGGCGCTCAGTGCCTGTTGGTTCTGCCCGTAACCGCCAATCAATCCAGGATCGGTCGGACCATACAGCGTGAGGTTAGGGCGATCCAGTGCCGCCGTCAGATGGCTCAATCCGGTATCCACTGAGACCACCGCCCGTGCGCCCGCCAGCTGTTGTGCTATCGCTTCCAGCGTCAGCTTAGGCAGCACATCGACATGCTCAAATCCTTCTGCAAGGCGCTGCGCACGCTGATGCTCATGTTCAGCACCCCAGGGCAATTTCACCCGCAACCCGCTGGGCTGCATCTGCTCAATCAGCTCTCGCCAGTGTGATTCCGGCCAGTGCTTGTTGTCACGCGTTGTGGCATGCAGAAAGACCAGGTAATGATGTGCGTCAGCGGGCAGATGATGCAGGAAGTGTCCGGCAATCGCGTAGTCACCCTGACTTTGCGGCTTTTCATAGCCCAGGCTTTTGGCGAACAGTTCGCGCGTCCGCTCAACCGCGTGCTGTCGCTTACTGACCTCATGGCGGATGTCATACCACCAGCTGGCGAACGGCTCACGCGCGCTACGGCTGTCCTGCCCATGTTTCACCCCTTTCGATAAGCGGGTGACCAGCGCGGCACTTTTGATCAGGCCCTGTGCATCAATCACGATATCGTACTCACGTGACTGTAACGCGCGCTTAAACAGCACGCGCTCTTCACGCTGCTGACTGCCAAACCAGTGTTTGCGCCAGCGGCGAATCGCAACCGGTAACACCTTATCTACTGCGGGATGCCAGCCAGGGATCTGTGCGAAATTCTCTTCCACTACCCAGTCGAAACGGATGCCGGGAATGGCATGAATTGCATCGGTCAGTGCCGGGAGCGAATGCAGCACATCGCCCATTGACGAAGTTTTAACAATCAGGACGTGCATGGCACCTCCTGTGGCGCGAGCAGTTCGCTCAGCGTCTGATGTACACGTTCAGGCTGAATATCGATCAGGCTCTGGTGATAGCCCTGTTCGGCATCGCCTTTGCGCACTTTATGATAGCCGGTAATCAGGCGAATAATTCGCGCCTGCTTTGCCAGCGGCGGCGTAAAGTCAGGGCTGCTTGGTCCATAGAGCGCCACCAGTGGACGATCCAGCGCCGCGGCGATATGCATCAGGCCGGAGTCGTTGCTGACCACGGCACGGCATTGCGCCAGCAAAATCACCGCCTGTTCCAGCTGAGTTTCACCCGCCAGATTACGGCAGTGGCCGCGAGCCTCTTCGGGCAGCGTCGCGATAATCTCTTCGCCGGTCGGGCGATCTTTGGCGGAGCCAAACAGCACGATCTGAAAGCCTTCAGCAATCAACTGGCGGGCCAGCGTGGCGTAGTGATAGTGCGGCCAGCGTTTGGCCGGACCAAATTCAGCGCCCGGACAAAAACCGATGACCGGACGGGTCGCGGCGAGCTGAAACTGTGCGGCCGTTTCAATTTTTTCCTGCTCTTCAACCTGCAGTTTTGGCCACAACAGCGGCTGTGGCAGCTGCGCCGCCGAAGCAACAGGTGTGTCGTAGCCCAGCGCAACGTAGCGCTCAACCATCAGCGGAAACGCGGCTTTATCCAGCACCCGCAAATCATTCAGCAGGCCATAGCGCATTTCACCGCGCCAGCCGACGCGGCGTTTTATTCCGGCAAAGAAGGGGACCAGCGCCGACTTGAAGGAGTTAGGCAGCACATAAGCACGGTCGTAGTGACTGGCGCGCAGCACTTTGCCCAACCGGCGACGCTCACCGATTTCCAGTGCGCCATGCCCAAGCGGCATCGCCAGCGCCTGATTCACCTCCGGCATGCGTGACAACAACGGACGGCACCATGCAGGTGCCATCACGTCAATCACCGCATCGGGATGTTCGGCCTTGAGGGTGCGATAGAGACTTTGCGACATCATCATATCGCCGACCCACGACGGGCCGATTACCAGAATTTTCATCGCCGGAGCAGCTTCCTTTATGCGTTACGGTTCAGCCAGACCATATAGTCAGCGACGCCCTGCGCCACCGTTTTAAATGGCTTGTCGTAGCCGGCCGCACGCAGCTTAGTGAGATCGGCCTGAGTATAGGCCTGGTACCGTCCTTTGAGTTTTTCCGGGAACGGGATGTACTCGATCTGACCTTTCTGGTGGAACTTCAGTACTGCGTCAGCCACTTCCTGGAAGGACTCGGCGCGGCCTGTGCCACAGTTGTAAATCCCGGAGACGCCATTTTCCCAGCACCACAGGTTCACTTCCGCAACATCATCAACGTGGATGAAATCACGTTTAAAGCCGTCGCTGCCTTCAAACAGTTTTGGATTTTCATCGTTGCTGATCTGCGTGTTCAGATGGAATGCCACGCTTGCCATGCTGCCCTTGTGGCCTTCACGCGGTCCATAGACGTTGAAATAGCGGAAGCCGCATACCGGCGAGTTCGCTTCCGGCAGCATCTGACGGACGTAATGGTCGAACAGCATCTTAGAGTAGCCATAAACATTAAGCGGCTGCTCATACTGACGCTCTTCAATGAAATTCTCGTTGCGTCCGCCGTAGGTCGCTGCGGAAGAAGCGTAGAGGAACGGGATCTCGCGCTCAAGACAGAAGTGCAGCAGCTCTTTGGAGTACTGATAGTTGTTCTCCATCATGTACTTGCCATCCCACTCGGTGGTGGAGGAGCAGGCGCCCTGATGGAACACCGCTTCGATCGGGCCTAAATCATCGCCCGCCATCACGCTCATCAGGAACTCTTCTTTGTCCATGTAATCGACGATATCCAGGTCGACTAAATTGGCAAACTTGGTGCCATCCTTCAGATTATCCACCACCAGAATGTCGGTGTGACCGCGATCGTTCAGCGCTTTGACGATGTTGCTGCCAATCATTCCTGCGCCGCCAGTTACGATAATCATGTTGTTACCTTCAACGTTGTGGGGTGAAACAGGAGGTTTCACACACGAATATCTCACATCATAACATTTCATCAGGGTGCAGACAG
This sequence comes from Pantoea sp. Fr-CA_6, assembly GCF_024520895.1. Classification (NCBI taxonomy): domain Bacteria; kingdom Pseudomonadati; phylum Pseudomonadota; class Gammaproteobacteria; order Enterobacterales; family Erwiniaceae; genus Pantoea; species Pantoea sp. Fr-CA_6. The sequence goes on from NZ_JALNPO010000013.1 coordinate 68,136, forward strand.
CCAGATGACTCTGTAACGCTTTGTGCGTACATCCTTGTGGCGTGAACTATGCTGCAAAAATGACATTCTGTTGGGCGATTTATCGTGAAGAAGCGGCCTGTTCAGTAAGATATGCCAGATTTTTGCCATCTGAGGAGAGCAATGATGCCTGCGCAATTTTATCAACAACTTCGTCAGCAACTTGATGATGCACGTCAGGAAGGACTGTTTAAACAGGAGCGGATCATCACCTCTGCCCAGCAGACGGAGATCGCGGTTGGCGGCGCTCCGGCGGTGATTAACTTCTGTGCCAATAACTACTTAGGTTTAGCGAACCATCCGGCGCTGATTCAGGCGGCGAAAGAGGGGATGGATTCGCATGGTTTTGGTATGGCGTCGGTGCGCTTTATTTGCGGCACGCAGGATAGTCATAAGCAGCTGGAAAAGCGGCTGGCAGACTTTCTCGGCATGGAGGATGCCATTCTTTACTCCTCCTGTTTCGATGCCAATGGCGGCCTGTTTGAAACCCTGCTCGATGCGCAGGATGCCGTCATCTCTGATGCGCTGAACCACGCTTCCATTATCGATGGCGTCCGGCTGTGCAAAGCGCAGCGTTACCGCTATGCCAATAACGATATGGCGCAGCTGCGCGCCTGCTTGCAGGAAGCGCGCGATAAAGGCGCGCGTCATATTCTGATCGCCACCGATGGGGTCTTCTCAATGGATGGGGTAATTGCGAATCTGCCCGCTATCTGCGATCTGGCCGACGAGTTCTCTGCGCTGGTGATGGTGGATGATTCCCATGCGGTGGGCTTTGTCGGGAACGCCGGACGCGGAACCCATGAATATTGCGATGTGATGGGCCGGGTCGACATCATTACCGGCACGCTGGGTAAAGCGCTGGGTGGCGCCTCCGGTGGCTACACCGCAGCAAAAGCAGAAGTGGTGGAGTGGCTGCGCCAGCGTTCCCGTCCCTATCTGTTCTCTAACTCGCTGGCCCCGGCCATTGTTGCCGCCTCGCTGCGGGTGCTGGATCTGCTCAGCGAAGGCGACGGGCTGCGTCAGCGTCTGTGGGACAACGCCCGTTACTTTCGGGAGCAGATGACGGCGGCGGGCTTTACGCTGGCGGGAGCCGATCACGCCATTATCCCGGTGATGCTGGGTGAAGCCAGCGTCGCCCAGGAGTTCGCCCGCCTGCTGCAACAGGAAGGCATCTACGTTACCGGCTTCTTCTATCCGGTGGTGCCAAAAGGTCAGGCACGCATTCGCACCCAAATCTCTGCGGCGCATACCCAGCAACAGCTGGAACGTGCGGTGGCGGCCTTTACCCGTATCGGCAAACAACTGGGCGTTATCGCCTGAGGAGTCCGTCATGAAAGCACTCGCCAAACTGAAGAAGGAAACGGGCATCTGGATGGTGACCGATGCGCCGGTTCCGGAGCCGGGCCACAACGATTTGCTGATTAAGATTCGCAAAACCGCTATCTGCGGTACCGATGTCCATATCTACAACTGGGATGACTGGTCGCGCAAAACCATTCCGGTACCGATGATTGTCGGTCATGAATATGTGGGGGAAGTGGTTGCGATAGGACAGGAAGTGAAAGGCTTTACGATTGGCGATCGGGTCTCGGGCGAGGGGCACATTACCTGCGGACATTGCCGTAATTGCCGTGCCGGGCGAACGCATTTATGCCGTAACACAATGGGTGTAGGCGTTAACCGCCAGGGCTGCTTTGCGGAGTATCTGGTTATCCCGGCCTTCAATGCGTTCAAAATTCCCGACAACATTTCCGATGAGCTGGCGGCAATCTTTGATCCGTTCGGCAACGCCGTGCATACCGCGCTATCGTTCGATCTGGTGGGTGAGGATGTACTGATCTCCGGCGCGGGTCCTATCGGCATCATGGCCGCCGCGGTCTGTCGCCATGTCGGCGCACGTAACGTGGTGATCACGGACATCAATGAGTATCGTCTGTCACTGGCGCGCAAAATGGGCGTCACGCGCGCGGTCAATGTGGCGAATGAGGATCTGCGAGACGTGATGCACTCGCTGGGCATGACGGAGGGATTCGATGTCGGACTGGAGATGTCTGGTGCACCGCCTGCCTTCCGTTCATTGCTGGAGGTAATGAACCACGGAGGGCGGATTGCACTGCTGGGCATCCCGCCGGGTGAAATGGCGATCGACTGGAACCAGGTGATCTTCAAAGGGCTTTTTATCAAGGGCATTTATGGCCGGGAGATGTTTGAAACCTGGTATAAAATGGCGGCGCTGATCCAGTCCGGGCTTGATTTAACGCCGGTTATTACCCATCGCTATGGAATCGACGATTTCCAGCAGGGCTTTGATGAGATGCGCTCTGGACGCTCGGGAAAGGTGATACTGAGCTGGGATTAAAACAACGGCCGCCAGGGCGGCCGCATGATTAGCTTTGTTTTTTCTCTTCATCGGTCAGGTAGCGCACTTTGCGCGTGTAGTCCTGGCCTTTGAAGTTCAGCGGCTGTTGCGGATCGGCGAGGTATTTTTGCCATTCCGACAGCGGAAAGCCGCCATGTGCGCCTACCACTTCAGGCGGGATCACCGCCGACTGACCGCCAATTTTCTTTGATACCGGCCAGTTAGCCCATTCGCCCAGATTGACGGTTTTAATATCCAGCATGTCCAGCAATACCGCGAGCGGCAGCTGGTCAGTAGGCGGCTGGCTGTCGTTCATTAAATTCCAGGTATCATTAAACAGCGTCAGCCACAGCGGTGAAATACGCTGCCAGACTTCACGGGTGGCAGCCAGGTAAGCCCCATTCACGTGATCCACCAGCCAGGGCCGGATACTGTGCGGGTAGTAGGCGGGAATCGCCTCTTCCGGCGCATCAGCCAGCTTGGCAATCATTTTCCCCTGACGAAAACTGGAATAGAGATGGCCGGGCTTCATCATGATCTCCGGCATCTTAAGCAGATTGAGGTCGGAATCGATCATCAGAATGCCGTCGCCTTTTGCCTGTAAGGGCGCCTGCAATTTAATCAAACGACTGCGATAGATCTGCTTGTAGCGATAGCTCTCTTCCCGATGCGGGACATCCAGCGTCGCCACGCGGGTTTTTACTGGCAGGCTGCCAAAGGCGTGAGCCGGCTGATCGCTGACAATTACGATCTCTTCAGCCTCTGTCGCAAAGCGCGCCGCAAAATCGGCACTGAGCAGGGCTTCTTCAATATAGTCCGCGCCGGTGCAGGGAATCACGACCGAGGTTACCGGTACAGTGCCCTGAACCTCTTTCTGCGAATAAGGCAGGTTATGGCTCGCTCTGATATGGCGATAACGGGGATTTAAAAAATTAAGCATGAGGTTTCTTTTTCACGACGCTTTGCAAAATATTCTCGACGCCGCTGATATAAGTTTCAATAGCGTACTGTTCACGTACGCGTTTCGCTGCCGCATTGATCAGGCGTTGACGTAAATCCGCATCCTGCCACAGTGCGGTCAGATGCTGGGTCAGTTGCACCACGTTGCCATAATCAAATAGCAGCCCGGTTTCGTCATGACTGATCAATTCGGCAGTGCCGACCACGCGGGATCCCACTACGGCGGTATTCACCAGCATCGCCTCCAGCACCACCCTTGGTAAGCCCTCACTGCGTGAGGCAAGAATAAACGCATCAAAGGCAGTGAGGTAATCCAGCGCGTTGTTCTGAAAGCCCGTAAAGACCACATGCTGCTGGATGTTCTCTGCGGTAGCGAGTTGCAGCAGATGCTGAAGTTCCGGACCCGCTCCAACAACCACCATCTTCCAGTCGGCATCGGGATTAGCGCGTTTAAAACGGCCCAGCGCCTGCAGAATATGGTGATTAGATTTACGCAATATCAGCGAGCCGATCGTGCCAAACACAAAGGTCGAAGGGGAGAGTTTAAAGCGCTGGCGTACTTCAAGGCGGTCGGGCAGAGGCTGGTGGATGTCGATAGCGTTATTGACGGTAAAACAGCGTTCCGCGTCAACACCGTGGCTGCGCAGGGTGTTATTCACGCCCTGCGACACGGCAATGATCGCCTGGCAATCCTGATTAACCATGCTGACCAGCCGCGGTTCCAGAACCGGATCGATACGGCAGTGTTGCACTACCGCAACATCCAGGCTGCGCGCCGCCAGATAACCTTCCACATTGGTGCTGGGCTGGTTATTCATATAGAGCGTGTCAAACTTCCCCAGCTGCAGCAGTGAGTTGATTTTGCTGGCATTGGGCATAATGCGCCAGTGTGTATCAATCTGATCGATGGCGCGCTTCTTGAGCTTTTTATTAAAAAACAGCAGTGCCCGCGCGACTTCTTTAACAAACTTTGCCCAGCGTGGCTGCCTGATTTGCGGAATAAAAAAGACCGGGATAGCCAGCGCATTCAGCGTGGCCTCAATGGTTTCGTCGTTGCCACGGCTGTAGTTGTGATAGAAGCAGCAGGTGATATCAAACTTTTGACGATCAATACGCTTCAACAGCTCCAGCATACTGTTGGTGCCGCCGCCCCACTCTCTGCCGTTATCCAGCAGCAGGATTTTTTGTTTAATAATCGTCATCCCTATCACTGTTCCCGCACAGCACGTAATCGCCCGACCCAGGATTATAGTAATTTCTGCGTATAAATGAACGCTAAGCTGAACACTTAGCATTCATAGCAAATTCAGAACAGATTTTTTAGCGTGTTAAACAGCGGGCTGTTATTCACGCTTTCCGCTATTACCGCTAAGGCTCGGGTGGCAGGAACCGGCGCCAGCGGCTGTTTCGGTTTACACAGGTCTGCAGGCTGGAAGCGCGGTGTCACCGGTTTTGCCGGCGCCACAGGCGGCCGTGAGCCGCTGTGCAGTGATTCGTTCAGCAGCTGACTGGGACGAACCAGCGTAACGTCGGCTGGCAATGTGGGTAACATCTGCTGCAGCACCCGCACGGTGTTAGGGTGGGGATGACCAATGGCAATGGCGTAACCGTCGCGCTGCGCCAGTTTCACCGCCCGACTGAACTGCTGGCGGATGGCATTAATATCCTGGCTGTCATCCAGAAATACCCGGCGTTTTAATACCCTGACCTGGGTGCCCTGTGCGGCAGGAACAGCCTGACTGTTAGCGATGGTCATGCTATCCAGAAAGTAGAGATTGTAGTGGTTCAGCGCCTGCATCACTTTCTGCATGCCGGGCAGGCTGGAGGTCATCCTGCTGCCCATATGGTTGTTCAGACCTACGGCATAAGGCACGTTGTTAACCGCATTGCGCATGATGCGGGTAACTTCTTCGCTGCTCATCTCCGGCGTTAAGGTATCTTTTTCCAGTGGCTGTTTGCTCAGCGGCGCCATGGGCAGATGGATCAACACTTCGTGACCACTCTGGTGCGCTTTGGTGGCCATTTCACGGGCATGTGGCGCGTTGGGCAAAACCGCCACTGAAATGGCCTGCGGCATCTGCAGGACCTTGTTCTCTTCGGCAGGGCGATAGCCTACGTCATCGATGACAATGGCCAGTTTGCCCGCCTGCGCAGCGTAGCTGAACAGCAGGGCGCTCAACAGAACGGGGATTTTTCGAAGTTGCAGCAAAACCTATTTTCCTAACCACGGGAGTGGATTGACGGCCTGTCCCTGACGTCGGATTTCAAAATAGAGCGACGGAGTACCGCGGCCACCACTGGTGCCCACCAGTGCGATAGGCTGTCCTGCCTTCACCTGCGTACCCACGCTCACCAGCGCACTTTGGTTATAGCCATACAAGCTCATATCGCCTTTACCATGTTCCAGCACGACCACCAGGCCGTAGCCCTGTAACCAGTCGGCCATCAGCACGCGGCCATCGGCGATAGCTTTCACCTCGGTACCTTCGCGCGCATCAATCACCAGTCCTTTCCAGCGCAGTTCACCCTGCAGCTGTTCACCAAAACGATGTTCAATGCGTCCGCGTACCGGCCACAAGGCCTGCCCGCCCGCGCGACCAAGTCCACCGGTGCGCGCCACCAGTTCGCGTTCGCTCTGGGTCGGCTGATAGCTGGAGCCTTTGGCTTTCGCCTGCGCCTGACGCTGACGCACTTTTTCCGCCTCACGCGCTTCACGGGCGGCGCGCTCGCGCGCCTCGCGTTCCGCACGGGCGATCTTATCCTGCAGACGGCTTTCGTTCTGACGCATCTCGACCAGATCGGCCTGATCTTTTTCCAGCGCGCTTTCCAGTGTCGTCAGGGTTTTTTTCCGCGCTTCGCTCGCCTGTTGCAGCTTCTGCTGCTGGCCCTGCTGCTGCGCTAATAAGCCTTTCTGCTGCTGTTGCTTCTGCTCCAGCGTGGCGCGTTGCTGAGCCAAATCCTGACGCGTCTGTTGCAGCGATTCGATACTTTTCTGGCGCGCCGCATTCAGATAGCCGAAATAGGCCAGAATACGCTCGCTGCGCTGACTTTCTTCACCGCCCATCAACAGCTGTACACCGTTGTGCTTACCCTGACGAAACGCCGCATCAAGCTGCTCTGAAAGCAGGTTTTCCTGTTGGGTTTGCTGTTTTTCAAGGCGGGCGATGGAGGTGGCAAGCTGTTTGATTTCGTCATTCAGGGCGTTGAGGCTATTGCGGGTGTCACGCAACTGACGGCTCGCCTGAGCGATGATTTTTTCCTGGCTCTGCAACTGATCCAGTAATTTGCTGCGCTGCAACTTTTGCGCTTTAACGCTTTTCTCTTTTTCAGCGATGTTTTGCTGAATAGATTGCAGCTGAGATTTGCTGTCTTCTGCACTAACGGCGGCGGCAGGCAATAACAGTGCCCCCGCACAAAGCAGGCTAAGGGAGAGGCTGGACAAGTGTGTGAACAACGGCAGGTTATCGCCGTTGGGACGGGTCCTTGTGTGCGAAACGGTTGTTTTTCCCTTCATAGGCCAATGATTATTCCACGATGAACCGCCGCTTACCAGTGCTCCCCACTGGCATTTGCTTTTCCAGTTATGTCCACTTTCACAATGACATGGATTAAGCCTTACGCCATTTTTGCTATTCAGCCACTTTTTTTGGAAAATGAAGCACAAATCGATACTCTGGCCGCATAGCATCTGTACATGCGAAGTGGCGCAGGTATACTCAGAACCCTTGTTTTAGCTTATTAGCCCGGTCTGGAGTCGTTACCCCTCATGCAAGAAATTATGCAGTTTGCAAGCAATCACCCCATCCTGAGTCTGGCATGGGTCGTTTTACTCGTTCTGGTGATTGTGACTACCGTTAAAGGAATGTTCTCTAAGGTAAAAACGATCAGTCGCGGTGAAGCAACCCGCCTGATTAACAAAGAGGACGCGGTAGTTGTAGACGTGCGTTCGCGCGACGATTTCCGCAGAGGCCATATTTCAGGTGCGCTGAATGTCGCAGCCGCTGAGATTAAAAAAGGCAACATCGACGAACTGGCAAAGCATAAAGCGCAGCCCATAATTGTGGTGTGTGCAACCGGACAAAGCGCGGGTGATTCTGCTGCGCATCTCAGCGCGGCCGGCTTTGAGCGGGTTTCAGTGCTGAAAGATGGTATCAGTGGCTGGAGCGGCGAAAATCTGCCGTTAGTTCGCGGCAAATAATCTTACAGAGGTGCTGATCATGGCAAATGTTGAAGTGTATACCAAGGCGACCTGTCCTTACTGCCATCGGGCGAAGGCGCTGTTAACGCAAAAAGGCGTATCGTTTCAGGAGATCCCCATTGATGGAGACATGGCGAAACGCGAAGAGATGATCAAGCGTAGCGGCCGCACCACCGTGCCTCAGATTTTTATTGATGCGCAGCACATTGGTGGCTGCGACGACTTATTCGCACTCGATAATCGCGAAGGTTTAGATCCCTTACTGCAGGCGTAATTTTACGCCGGACAATCTCATACATAGGATTTGGTCACATGTCAGAACATAACACCAACGAAATGCAATTCCAGATTCAGCGCGTATTCACCAAAGACATCTCTTTTGAAGCGCCAAATGCACCACAGGTTTTCCAGAAAGAGTGGGAACCGGACGTTAAACTGGATCTGGACACTGCATCTTCTCAGCTGGCTGACGAAGTTTACGAAGTGGTACTTCGTGTGACTGTAACCGCCACCGTGGGCGAAGAAACCGCTTTCCTGTGTGAAGTTCAGCAGGCCGGTATTTTCACCATCAGCGGTATCGAAGGAACGCAGATGGCACATTGCCTGGGCGCATACTGCCCGAACATCCTGTTCCCGTACGCACGCGAATGCATTACCAGCCTGGTATCACGTGGTACCTTCCCGCAGCTGAACCTGGCACCGGTTAACTTTGATGCGCTGTTCATGAACTACCTGCAGCAGCAGCAAGGTGAAGAAGGTGCTGAACCACATCAGGATGCCTGATGACAACTCACGCTTCGATTAGCGTCATCGGTGCCGGTTCATACGGCACCGCTTTGGCGATTACGCTGGCCCGTAACGGCCATCCGGTGCTGTTGTGGGGACATAACCCGGCGCATCTGGCGCAACTTCAGAGTGACCGCTGCAACACCGCTTTCCTGCCTGATGTCCCGTTCCCCGACCATCTTTCTCTTGAACCTGATCTGACTAAAGCTATTGCTGCCAGCCGCGATTTATTGATCGTGGTGCCGAGTCATGTGTTTGGCGAGGTGCTGCAGCAGATCAAGCCTCATCTGCGGTCAGACTCGCGTATTGTCTGGGCGACCAAAGGGCTGGAAAAAGAGACCGGCCGTCTGCTGCAGGATGTGGCGCGGGAAATTGTCGGCGATGACATTCCGCTGGCTGTGATCTCCGGACCGACCTTTGCGAAAGAGCTGGCAGCCGGATTACCGACGGCTATCGCGCTGGCCGCAACGGATGCGCAGTTTGCTGAGGATCTGCAGCAGAAGCTGCACTGCGGTAAGAGCTTCCGCGTTTATAACAACCCTGACTTCATCGGCGTACAGCTGGGCGGCGCGGTAAAAAACGTGATTGCTATCGGTGCCGGGATCTCTGACGGGATTGGTTTTGGCGCGAATGCACGTACCGCACTGATCACCCGTGGTCTGGCTGAAATGAGCCGGCTGGGCGCCGCGCTGGGTGCCGATCCCACCACCTTTATGGGGATGGCGGGTCTGGGCGATCTGGTGCTGACCTGTACCGATAATCAGTCGCGTAACCGTCGTTTTGGCATGATGCTGGGCCAGGGCGAGGATGTAGATAGCGCGCAACGCATTATCGGACAAGTTGTAGAAGGTTACAGAAACACCAAAGAAGTCAAAGCATTGGCAGCCCGTTTTGGTGTGGAAATGCCGATCACCGAGCAGATTTATCAGGTGCTGTATTGCGAAAAGCCGGCGAGAGATGCAGCATTGAGTCTGCTGGGACGAACAAGGAAGGACGAAAACAGCACTGGCTAACGCAGGACGCGTAGCATCATCACCTGCAGCGCCCATTCAGGCGCTTTTTTTATCGGGAGAAAACAGCAATGTCGTCTGATGAGTTAGAACTGGTCTGGAATAATATCAAAGCAGAAGCGCGCGCCCTGGCTGATTGTGAGCCGATGCTGGCCAGCTTCTTCCACGCGACATTGCTCAAGCATGAAAATCTCGGTAGTGCACTGAGTTATATGCTGGCCAACAAGCTGGCTAACCCGATTATGCCCGCCATCGCCATTCGTGAAATCGTTGAAGAAGCCTACCGTGAAGATCCGTCGATGATTATGTCAGCGGCGTACGATATTCAGGCGGTGCGCCAGCGTGACCCGGCAGTCGATAAATACTCCACGCCGCTGCTCTACCTCAAAGGTTTTCACGCCTTACAGGCCTACCGCATTGGCCACTGGCTGTGGAATGAAGGCCGGCGCGCGCTGGCGGTTTATCTGCAGAATGAAATCTCTGTCTCCTTTGCCGTCGATATTCATCCCGCCGCCAACATCGGCCACGGCATCATGCTCGACCATGCCACAGGCATTGTGATTGGTGAAACCGCCGTGGTTGAGAATGATGTCTCGATCCTGCAATCGGTTACGCTGGGCGGAACCGGCAAAACCAGCGGCGATCGTCACCCGAAAATCCGTGAAGGGGTGATGATTGGTGCCGGTGCGAAAGTCCTGGGCAATATTGAAGTTGGCAAGGGAGCCAAAATAGGTGCCGGTTCCGTGGTGTTACAGCCCGTGCCGCCGCACACCACTGCAGCAGGCGTACCCGCGCGAATCGTTGGTAAGCCAGGCAGTGAAAAGCCGTCGATGGATATGGATCAGCACTTTAATGGCAGCCTGGCGGGTTTTCAGTTTGGCGACGGCATCTAGTCTTTAATCAGCGCGCCCGCGAAATCAAGCTGGCGCCAGGCTTCATAGACCACCACCGATACGGCGTTCGACAAATTCATACTGCGGCTTTCCGCTTTCATCGGGATACGGATTTTCTGCTGAGCCGGTAACGCCGCTAAGATCTCAGCCGGAAGTCCACGGCTCTCCGGGCCAAACAGCAGATAATCGCCAGCCTGGTACGCTACGGCACTGTGTGCGGGCGTACCTTTGGTCGTCAGCGCAAACAGACGCTCAGGCGACTCTGAGGCGATAAACGCCTGATAGTCGGCGTGGAATTTAATGGCAGTGAATTCGTGGTAATCCAGCCCGGCGCGGCGTAAACGCTTGTCATCCCAGGCAAAACCAAGCGGCTGAATCAGATGAAGCTGAAAGCCAGTATTGGCACACAGGCGGATGATATTGCCGGTATTCGGCGGAATTTCTGGTTCAAACAAGACAATGTTAAGCATAAGGCCCCCGATGACAGGGGCCGAAGCATAACAAATTATTGACGAGCGGAGGAGTAGAGCGGCAACCAGAGGGTCAGACGCAGGCCGCCCAATGGGCTGTCATCCGCTTTAACCCAGCCGCGATGTTGCTGCACTGCCGTTTCAACAATCGCCAGGCCAAGACCGGTGCCGCCTGATTCGCGATCGCGTGCTTCATCGGTACGGTAGAAAGGCCGGAAAATCTGTTCACGATCTTCCGGACTCACGCCTGGACCATCGTCATCAACGTGTACCGTGATGCCGGAAATATCGACGGAGAAGCTGACGCTGATATGGGTGTGGGAATAGCGCAGCGCATTGCGTACGATATTTTCCAGCGCACTCTCCAGCGCATGGGGGTTACCATAAAGCGGCCACGGGCCAGGCGGATAGGGGATATCCATCTTCTTGCCCATCTGCTCCGCTTCGAAGCGGGCATCTTCCAGCACCCCATTCCACAACTGATTCGCCTTCATCGCTTCGCTGACCAGCGCATTTTTATGCTGGGTGCGCGACAGCACCAGCAGATCGTTAATCATGCCATCCAGGCGCTGTGCTTCCATCTCAATGCGGCCCAGCTCTTTGCCTTCACCCTGGCGCCGACGCAGCAGCGCGGTAGCCAGTTGCAAGCGGGTGAGCGGGGTACGAAGCTCATGGCTGATATCCGACAACAGACGTTGCTGACCGGTCATCATCCGCTCCAGCGCACTGACCATCTGGTTAAAGCTGGAACCCGCCGCCAGAAACTCCTGTGGGCCCGATTCCAGTTCCGGATGCTGACGCAGGTTTCCGCTTGCGACTTCGTCGGCAGCATATTTCAGCTTACGTGCCGGACGTGCCAGGCTCCAGGCCAGCCAGAGCAGCAGCGGGGAGCTGATGAGCATGGTGACGATAAGTAGTAACAGGGGACGGTCAAACAGCAGATTCACGAAATCGAGCTGGGAACTGTTGGCGGGACGAATCATGTAAAGCTGGTAGTTATCTTCGCCATCCCGAACGGCGAAAGGCCCTACCAGCTCTACACGACCATATTTCTTCTTCTGCGGATGATCGGCATTGTCAGACTGGCCGATAAAATTGCGGATAACCTGCATTTCGTTATGTTGCGCGCCAATCACCCGACCTTCACTCGTCACTAACAGCAGCCGCTGACCCGGCGGTGCCCACTTTTCCACTGCCCGAAACAGACGACGCCACCACATCAGATCGTTAGGGGGATCCTGTGACAGCTCTGCTTCGACGTGTTGCTCAATCATGATGCCCTGCCGCTGTTCACTCTCCAGCAGCGAGGTCATCTGTCGTGAATCGAGCTTGGGCACCATTAGCACCAGCATCAACACCAGCGCCAGCGTCAACCAGAAGATGGCGAAGATACGGGTGGTCAGACTTCCAATCATGATGCCGAAACCATCAGATAGCCGCGGCCACGTAAGGTTTTGAACCAGGGATGGCCGTCACGGCGTTCAGGCAGCTTGCGACGCAGATTGGAGATATGCATATCAATAGCGCGGTCAAAAGGCGTCAGGCGTTTGCCCAGCACTTCCTGACTCAGGTGCTCACGCGACACCACCTGGCCCAGATGCTGCGCCAGCAGATAGAGCAGGGTGAACTCCGTGCCGGTCAAATCCAGCGTGACATCATCAAAACTGGCCTCCTGACGGCCGGGATTGAGACGCAGGCAGTCCACTTCCAGCGTAGGCGAGCTATTGTCGTGTTGCTGCTGCTGTTCACTCCAGTTTGAGCGCCGCAGAATAGCGCGGATACGCGCCACCAGTTCACGATCGTTAAACGGCTTAGGCAGATAGTCATCTGCGCCCAGTTCGAGGCCCAGTACGCGATCCAGCTCGCTGCCGCGCGCCGTTAGCATGATGACGGGGGTTTGATGTTGCTGACGCAGTTCTTTCAGGGTGTCGATACCGTTTTTCTTCGGCATCATGACATCCAGTAAAAGCAGATCAATTGAGTTATCGAGCAGGTTCAGCGCTTGTTCACCATCGCTGGCTACCACCACTTCAAACCCTTCCATTTCTAACAGTTCTTTTAAAAGCGAAGTTAATTCGCGATCGTCATCTACCAACAGGATTTTATTCATTTTTGTAGCCCTCCGCAGGCAAAATACCGTGTTCCTGGCGCACCTATCCATCGCTTTACGTAGTTTTACACCCCCTGACGGATGTTTGCAGCTGTCGCCGTACACTGGCTCTCGTTGAATCGCAAAACGGAACGAACTGGAGTACACGATGCGCAAATTAACCGCCGTCGTCCTTGCCTCAGCGATGGCTCTGAGTGTCGCCAGCGCAGGTGCTAAAGATGCGACGACGATTGACGAGATGCATCATGGCGGATTGCCGACAGGCAGTATGACGCAAAATCCGCAAAGCCACATGTTCGATGGCATCGAACTGACTGAAGAGCAACGTCAGCAGATGCGAGACCTGATGCAACAGGCCCGACATGAGCGCCCGGTCGTCCATATTGACGATATCGCAGCACTACATGAGTTAGTGACTGCAGACCAGTTTAACGAAGCGGCCATCCGCGAGAAGGCGGAAGTGATCGCCAGAGTTCAGGTTGAACAGCAGGTCGAGATGGCGCGCGTACAGAATCAAATGTTCCAGCTGCTAACGCCAGCCCAGCAGTCGGCGTTACAGCAGAATTACCAGCGGCGACTTAATGAGCTGCGACAGTTTTCGAATTTGCAGTCAGCGTCATCGCTGCAGGCAGTGAGTAGTACCAGCAGTAACCAGTAACATAGTATCCCTGTTTTCCTTGCCATAGACACATCCCTGTCTTCCCCCGCCATGATGGTGGGGGTTTTTTTTATCTTTTTTTCACTTTTATTATTTTGACTGGAATCATCACCCCGCAATAAAACCCCTGTTTGATTATCGCTTGTTGAGCTTTTATGGGTAAGTCTCACCGATTCCTTACTATTCAGGTCATGACTTAAATTTAAGCGTACCGGTAAGGGTTTTACCGCCTGTTAAATATTATAACTCACTGAAAGTGAATGAATTACAGGCAGGCATAGAAAGATTTAATTATATTTTTCAATGAGATAAATCCCCCGCGTTACGCTTGCCGGTTCAGGCGCACCCTCTACACTTAATCCTGTCACTGCAGGGAAGTTAAGTGTCTTTGCGAAGTCTCAGGGAGCAGCAACCACATTATGTAGTCCTGAATGAATCTATTAACGGAGTAAGTTATGGCAGAGCATCGTGGTGGTTCAGGTAATTTCGCAGATAATCCGCAAAAAGCGTCTGAAGCCGGTAAGAAAGGCGGCCAGAGTAGCGGCGGCGGAAATTTCAAAAACGATCGTGAAAAAGCATCAGAAGCCGGGAAAAAAGGCGGCAAAAAGTAGTCGCCGCCCCTTTCTCAGCCCAGACCTGGGCCTGAATGTGGCCTGGTACTGATGTGTATGACACTTTGCCCCGACCTCCCACAGAGGCCGGGGCTTGTTTTTTTGTACCTGTCGCGCCTTCCCAAAAAAGCCTGATCCGCTGATCGACCCGCTAAGCAGTGCCCGCCTCCCGATGTTAAACTTGAGCCATTCATTCATTTTGGTGCGCATCTTCACTGATGCCGCACAGGGAACCTGGCATGCAACCCTCTTATGGCCGACTGGTAAAGCGTGCTGCGCTCGGCGCGACCATTCTTGCGTCTGTGCTGTTGCTCGTGAAAATTTTTGCCTGGTGGTACACCGGTTCGGTGAGTTTACTGGCCTCTCTGGTGGATTCACTGGTGGATATCGCCGCCTCGCTGACCAATCTGCTGGTGGTGCGTTATGCACTGCAGCCCGCTGACGAAGATCATACTTTCGGGCACGGCAAAGCGGAGTCGCTGGCAGCGCTGGCGCAAAGTATGTTTATTTCCGGGTCGGCGCTGTTTCTGTTTCTGACCGGCCTGCAGCATCTGGCGACGCCCAATGAGTTGCGGGCGCCCGGCGTCGGTATTGTAGTGACCGTGGTGGCGCTGAGCTCAACGCTGGTGCTGGTGGCCTTTCAGCGCTGGGTGGTTCGTAAAACCCGCAGCCAGGCGATCCGGGCTGACATGCTGCACTATCAGTCCGACGTCATCATGAATGGCGCTATTTTGGTTGCGCTGGTGCTGAGCAGCTATGGCTTTGCCCGGGCGGATGCCCTGTTTGCGCTGGGCATTGGTATTTTTATTCTCTACAGCGCACTGCGTATGGGCTACGAGGCGGTTCAGTCATTGCTGGATCGCGCGTTACCGGAAGAGGAACGGCAGCAAATCCTGACGCTTGCGACAAACTGGCCGCAGGTGCAGGGCGTTCACGATCTGCGAACCCGTCAGTCCGGGCCGACCAAATTTATTCAGCTGCATCTGGAACTGGAAGATCAGCTGCCACTGGTGCAGGCGCATCGGGTAGCCGATCAGGTTGAGAAGGCGTTACGCAAAGAATTTCCCGGCTCAGACGTAATTATCCATCAGGATCCCTGTTCTGTGGTACCGTTCGAGAGAGAGGATTCTTTAGGTTTTTAACTTAAATGAATCAAATCGATACGGCAGGGATGACGTAACGCTAACATTGCTGCAAAAAATAGTGAAAAGTTGTCTGACCTGAATCAATTCAGCAGCAAGCCTTTGATATACTATCTGCCATCACGTGTCGCGCGAGTCGTAAAATGAGCTTCAGCAGCGATCGACAGGCAGGATTAACCCTTAGTTTTGAACAATCCAGAGGTTGTCATGATCAAAAAAATTGGTGTATTAACCAGCGGCGGTGACGCCCCAGGCATGAACGCAGCTATTCGTGGCGTGGTGCGTTCCGCGCTGAGTGAAGGACTGGAAGTTTTTGGGATCTATGACGGTTACCTGGGATTGTACGAAGATCGCATGATCAATCTTGATCGCTACAGCGTTTCCGACATGATTAACCGCGGCGGCACTTTCCTGGGCTCAGCACGCTTCCCTGAATTCCGTAATGAAGATGTGCGTCAGGTTGCCATTGAGAACATGAAAAAGCGCGGCATTGATGCGCTGGTTGTTATTGGTGGTGACGGTTCCTACATGGGGGCTAAGCGCCTGACTGAAATGGGCTTCCCGTGCATTGGTCTGCCAGGCACCATCGATAACGACGTTGCCGGAACGGATTACACTATCGGTTATTTCACTGCGCTGGAAACTGTGGTTGAAGCGATTGACCGCCTGCGTGATACCTCTTCATCGCATCAGCGTATTTCGATTGTGGAAGTGATGGGTCGCTACTGTGGCGATCTGACACTGGCGGCCGCCATTGCGGGTGGCTGTGAGTTCATCGTGCTGCCTGAGTTCCCGTATACTCGTGAAGAGCTGGTAGCGGAAATCAAAGCGGGCATCGCCAAAGGTAAAAAGCACGCTATCGTGGCGATTACCGAGCACATCTGCGATATCGACGATCTGGCGCGTTTCATCGAAACAGAAACCAAGCGTGAAACCCGTTCTACCGTTCTGGGCCACATTCAGCGTGGCGGTGCACCTTGTGCGTATGACCGTATTCTGGCCTCACGCATGGGGGCCTACTCCATTGAACTGCTGATGCAGGGTTACGGCGGCCGTTGCGTCGGTATTCAGAACGAGAAGATGGTGCATCACGACATCGTCGACGCCATTGAAAATATGAAGCGTCCGTTCAAACGCGACTGGCTCGACACCGCGAAAAAACTCTATTAATTCCTCTGCGGGGTGTGCGACCTGGCGCGCCCCGGCATCCCGCCTCTATATTCCCCATGGTTATAACAGCTTATTTTTAATTCTTTTAGCTCTGTATTGGTTTATGTCACGCTTAGCCCATAACGACATTGGGAGAGTGCGTAATGAACAAGTGGAGTATCGGCGTTACCCTGTTGCTGGCCTCAACCAGCGTTCTGGCGAAAGACATTCAGCTGTTAAACGTTTCCTACGATCCAACGCGTGAGCTGTACGAACAGTACAATAAAGCGTTCAGTGCGCACTACAAACAGGAAACCGGCGATAATGTCGTGGTCCGTCAGTCGCATGGCGGTTCCGGTAAGCAGGCGACCTCCGTGATTAACGGCATTCGGGCGGATGTGGTCACACTGGCGTTGCAATCGGATGTTGATGCCATTGCAGAACGCGGTCGTATTGATAAAAACTGGATTCAGCGTCTGCCGGACAACTCTGCGCCCTACACCTCGACCATTGTCTTCCTGGTTCGTAAAGATAACCCTAAAGGCATCCATGACTGGAGCGACCTGACGAAGCCAGGCGTATCTGTTATCACCCCTAACCCGAAAACGTCCGGCGGCGCACGCTGGAACTATCTGGCGGCCTGGGGCTGGGCGCTGGATCATAACAACGGCGATCAGGCTAAAGCGCTGGCTTACGTCAGAGCGCTGTTTAAAAACGTTGAAGTGCAGGATTCCGGCGCACGCGGCGCAACCAACACCTTCGTTGAGCGCGGGATTGGTGATGTGCTGATCGCCTGGGAAAACGAAGCCTATCTGGCGGTTAACAAGCTGGGCAAAGACAAGTTCGAGATTGTCACTCCGAGCGAATCGATTCTGGCGGAACCGACCGTGTCGGTGGTCGATAAAGTGGTAGATGAAAAGGGGACGCGTAAAGTCGCCGACGCTTATCTGAAATACCTCTACTCGCCAGAAGGCCAGACTATCGCTGCACAGAACTACTACCGTCCGCGTGATGCTGAAGTCGCGAAGAAATTCGCCAGCACCTTTGCGCCAGTGAAGCTGTTTACCATTCAGGACAAGTTTGGTGGCTGGACACAGGCTCAGAAAGCCCACTTCGCCGATGGCGGCAGCTATGACCAGGTCATGAAACCGTAATGCGTTGCGGTCAGCGCATTCCTGCGCTGACCGCTTATCCCCCACAACCACGCCTTTTCTCCTTCTCCGCCCAGCCGCTGGGTTATCTGCCAGAATTCCCCGTGACATTTTTTTCTCGCCAGGCGAGGATGCAGGCTGCTAAGCCATTCAGGAAGCGTTGTTATGCCGACACATCGTCGTGCAACCCGCCTGGTTGCGGTTCTGCTGGTACTGGTCATTGCGGGGATGCTGGCTGCCGCACTGCATTTCAAAAAGAACAGTGATGCGCTGTGGCAGATCGTCAGCGAGAAATGTCTGCCTCACCAGCAGAGTGGTGGAGAACCTGCGCCCTGTCAGCGCGTCGATCAGCGGCATCGCTATGCCATGCTGAAAGATATGCACGGGCCGTTGCAGTATCTGCTGATCCCGCTCGACAGGATCACCGGCATCGAAAGCCCGCGGTTACTGCAATCCGCTACGCCCAACTACTTTGCCCTTGCATGGGATGAGCGGACTCTGCTTGCGCAGCGACGCGGCTCACCTATTGATGATCGGGTCCTGTCACTGGCTATCAATTCACAATATGGCCGCACGCAGAATCAGCTCCATATTCATATCTCCTGCCTGCGACCCGATGTGCGTCAGCAGCTTGATCAGCTGACGCCGCAGCTTAGCGGGCGGTGGCAGAGCATCACGCTGCGTAAGCACCGCTACTGGCTGCGTGCATTGACCCCGGACGAGCTGACCCGGCAGAGTGCGTTTATCCGACTGGCCGATGAGCGGCCAGAGGCGCGCAGTGAGATGGGGAAATATGGGCTGGCACTGGCTGAATTAAGTGATGGACGACTGGTGCTGATGGCGATAGAGCGAAACTGGCTGCTGCTGAACAGCGGTTCGGCGGAGGAGGTACAGGATCACGCCTGTCAGCTGATAGCGCCCATAAAAAAGGCGGCTTAAGCCGCCTTTAATCGGTACGTTTACTGCTTAGGCGCTTTTTGCAGCCGCAGCAGCTTTAACGATCACAGCGAAAGCGTCCGCTTTCAGTGAGGCACCGCCAACCAGCGCGCCATCGATGTCAGGCTGGGTGAAGAGCTCAGCCGCATTTTTATCGTTAACTGAGCCGCCGTACTGGATGATGACCTGTTCTGCGATAGCCGCATCTTTCTTCGCGATATGGTCACGAATGAATTTGTGAACGGCCTGAGCCTGAGCAGGGGTGGCAGATTTGCCGGTACCGATGGCCCAGACTGGCTCATACGCGATGACCGCATCTTTAAACGCTTCGGCGCCCTGAGTTTCCAGAACGGCATCCAGCTGACGAGCGCAGACTTCTTCGGTTTTACCCGCTTCGTTTTCCGCTTCGGTTTCACCAATGCACAGCACCGGTACCAGGCCCACTGACTTCAGCACCGCGTATTTCTTCGCGATGAATTCGTCGCTCTCTTTGTGGTAAGTGCGGCGCTCTGAGTGACCGATAATGATATATTTCGCGCCGATATCTTTCAGCATCTCTGCGGAAACTTCACCGGTAAACGCACCAGACAGGTTAACGTCTACGTTCTGCGCACCCAGTGCGATGTGGCTACCGGAGATGGCGTGTTTTGCCTGCTCGAGATAGAGAGCTGGCGGTGCAATGGCGACGCCACAACCCTCAACGCCAGACAGTTCCTTGCGCAGACCGGCGATCAGTTCAGCTGTGATCTGCTTGCTGCCATTCAACTTCCAGTTACCCATAACCAGTGGATGTCGCATTCTATCCTCCGCATAAAGCGATACATGAAAAATCGCTGCCAGCTGGCAGCGTTGTCTGCCAGACAGTATAGAGATCAAATGTAGCGATGGCTTTGCTTTTCGTCATTTTCGGCCTCATCATCAGGGGCTGGCGAGCGCCAGTTTGACCGGCTCAACGGCGAAGGTCAGCCCCTTGTCGCCGTTGTCAGCCACCACAAAACGCAACGCGCCCTCGACCTGCGCAAAGTAGGGTAAATCCTTACCTTGCTTCAGCAAACCCTCCAGCTTTTTACGTCCCTCATCGGCGCTCAGTCCCGGTACAAAGAAGCGCAACATGGCGGTCATGTAGGCCAGCGCTTTTTGCTGTGAGGCGTTCTGATCCGGACCTGGCAACGGTAGCCAGGTAATCTGCAGCGTCTTAATTTTGCCGGTACCGGGCTCCAGCGCGGTAGACGCATAGAGGGTCTCGTTGATTTTGCTGGCGGCGCGCGTCAGGGTGCTTTTGTCGCCCCGATTATCAATGGCGCGATATTCCGGCAGCATCAGCGCCCCGTTGGCCTGATTATACTTTTCGCGGAACTGGCCGATAGTCATATCAAAGGTGGGAGCGCCCGCCAGCAGATAGGGGGCGGTGGGCAACGCATCGGCCCGATCCTGCGGTGGCGGATCGGCGGCAAAGACCGGAACCGTCAGCGCAAACGATAACAGCAGTGCGCCAGGCAAATTCTTCATTTTGTCGATCCTAACCCGTAAACTCAGGCGCAAATTAAAACGGTTTTTATCCGCGAGGTCAAAACCGCAGCGGTTCTCTTCTCTCTGGATGATAATGCATGACGTTACAACAATGGTGTTTTTCCTGGCGCGGCCGGCTGGGACGACGTGATTTCTGGATCTGGCAGGCGGTCTGGTTGCTGACAACAACCCTGTTATTCGCGTTAGCGGCTAACGACTGGCTTGATACTCAGATGGCGGCCTTTGGCGTGGTCTGCCTGCTGTGGCCCGCCAGCGCGGTTATCGTTAAACGGTTGCACGATCGTAATCGCCGTGGCTACTGGGGATTTCTGG
Organism: Pantoea sp. Fr-CA_6; assembly: GCF_024520895.1. NCBI lineage: Bacteria > Pseudomonadati > Pseudomonadota > Gammaproteobacteria > Enterobacterales > Erwiniaceae > Pantoea > Pantoea sp. Fr-CA_6. The sequence goes on from NZ_JALNPO010000013.1 coordinate 88,432, forward strand.
TGATTGTTGCCTGGCTGCTGGTGGCAGGGAACTGGAGCATGCTGGACGGCATACTGCCCTGGCTGTTGGGTCGCGCCATTCCGTTTGTGTTACTGGCTGGCCTGCTGCTCGATCTCGGTCTCTTTCGCGGTACCCCCGGCGCTAACCGGTTTGGTACCGCGACTCAGCCGGTGAGATACCGGCAAACGGCTCACCAGTAATGTTCACTGGTGATATGGCCCGGCTTACGCTTCAGGTGCTTGCGCATCTCGCGCGTCTCTTTCAGTAATTGCTGGGTATCACGCACCATCTGCGGGTTGCCGCACAGCATCACATGGCTGCTGTCGGCATCCAGGCTTAACCCGGTGGCGCGCTCCAGCTCACCGTTTTCGATCAACGCCGGGACCCGGCCAGTCAGCGAACCGGCGATCTCTTCGCGACTCACCACCGTCTGGATGTGCAGCTTGCCTTGATAATGTTGTTGCAGCTGCTGCATCAGCGGCAAAAAGCTCAGGTCGGCCGCATAGCGTGCAGCATGGACCAGCACGATGTTTTCAAAGCGATCCAGCCCTTCGCCCTGCTGTAGCATCGACAGGTAGGGGCCAATAGCGGTGCCGGTTGCCAGCATCCATAAGGTTTTGCATTCAGGGACTTCATCCAGCACAAAGAATCCTGCCGCTTCTTTGGTGACCATCACCTGATCGCCAGGCTGAAGTGCCTGCAGATGCGGACTCAGTTTGCCCTCTGGCACGGTGACCAGGTAGAACTCCAGCAGATCATCTTTCGGCGCATTGACGTAAGAGTAAGCGCGCTGTACCCGCTCACCGTCGATTTCCAGTGCCAGCTTGGCAAATTGCCCGGCGATAAAGGGATCGATGGGCGCTTTTACCCGGAGACTGAACAGCGCATCCGTCCAGTTTTTCACTTCCTTTACTTCAGCATTGACCCACTCAGCCATAATCACTCCCTGGTTGTTGATTATTCAGGCAGGTCACTATTTTCGCGGCTGCCCGGTGAGATTGCCAGCCTGCGCCGGGGCAAAGGCTCTAATCGACAAACTGTTACTTTGTCTTTACAGGCTGGCCCATAAACTTGACAGGCGCAAGCCGGGACCTTTTCGCTTACCTCTCGCTTTGTCATCTAATCCTGATATTTTGCCCGCCATAACAAGATGACTGGCGGGTGAACCGCTGTTTTAACCTCCTTTCACAGAAAGAAATTTTGCATAATCATGATGACTAAACTCGAAAATCGCCCGCTGCTGGTGATGCTCATTGTGCTGGTGGCAGTAGGGCAGATGGCACAGACTATCTACGTCCCGGCGATGTCGGTGATGGCGGATGCTCTGAATGTGCGGGATGGCGCGCTGCAGCGTGTGATGGCGGCCTATCTGATGACCTATGGCGGATCCCAGCTGATCTATGGCCCGCTGTCAGACAGCATCGGTCGTCGTCCGGTGATCCTGGCGGGCATGATGATCTTTATGATCGGCGCAATTACGGCACTGATGGCGACGTCGCTCGATATGCTGGTGTTCGGCAGCGCTGTTCAGGGACTGGGCACCGGCGTAGCTGGCGTGATGGCCCGCACCATGCCGCGCGATCTCTACGAGGGGCACGCACTGCGGCGCGCTAACAGCCTGCTTAATATGGGCATTCTGGTCAGCCCGCTGCTGGCGCCAGTAATTGGTGCACTGCTGACTCAGCTCTTTGGCTGGCACGCCTGCTTTGCCTTTCTGCTGCTGCTCTGTCTGGCGGTAACCGTCTCAATGGCACGCTGGCTACCGGAGACCCGACCGCAGAGCGCGGAAGTGACACCTTTCTTTAAACGCTACGCCCGCCTGCTCAGTGACGCGAATTTCGTTCGCTACATTGTGCTGCTGATTGGCGCGCTGGCCGGGATTGCGGTATTTGAGTCGAGCTGTGGCGTTCTGCTGGGCGGCGTGCTCGGCCTGCATAGCCTGACCGTCAGCATCCTGTTCATCCTGCCGATTCCGGCAGCGTTTTTTGGTGCCTGGTTTGCCGGTCGCGAGCAGGGTTCATGGCACAGTCTGATGTGGTGGGGCGTAAATAGCTGCCTGCTGGCGGGCATCCTGATGTGGATCCCGGCATGGTTCGGCGTGATGAATATCTGGACGCTGCTGGTTCCGGCTGCGCTGTTCTTCTTTGGGGCTGGCATGCTGTTCCCGCTGGCGACTTCAGGCGCGATGGAGCCTTATGCCTGGCTGGCGGGTAGCGCGGGCGCGCTGATTGGCGGGATGCAGAACCTGGGATCGGGCCTGGTGGCGTGGCTGTCAGCCATGATGCCGCAGCGCGATCAGTTCAGCCTTGGCATGCTGATGTTCTTCACGGCGCTGGTGATGCTGCTCTGCTGGTTGCCGCTCTCACGTCAGCCGGAGCGCGGCAACCAGCCGGTTACAGGATAAAGGGATGAAGCGCCGGATCTTTACGGTCGAGATAGTGAATCGACTGAATACGGCGGATGGTGCGTGATTTACCGCGAATCAGCAGGGTCTCGCTGGTGGCGATATTGCCCTGACGCGTAATGCCTTTCAGTAGTTCGCCACTGGTAATGCCGGTGGCGGCAAACACCACGTTGTCATTGCGTGCCATCTCATTCAGCATCAGCTTTTTGCCCGCTTCAATCCCCATCTCTGCGCAGCGCTGCAGCTCCTGCTCACCCAGCAGACGGTTTTCAGCGCTGTCGCCTTTCACGTGGTGACGCGCCAGTAACCGGCCCTGCATATCCCCATCCAGCGCGCGGATCACCGCCGCAGAGACCACGCCTTCCGGTGCGCCGCCGATGCCATACATCACATCCACTTCGCTGTCCGGCATGCAGGTCAGAATGGAGGCGGCGACATCGCCATCCGGGAAGGTAAACACCCGCACGCCCAGTTGCTGCAACTGACTGATCACTGCGTCATGACGCGGCTTTGCCAGAATCGACACGGTTAGCTGCGACAGCGGCTTATTCATCGCGATGGCGATGTTACGCAGGTTGGTTTCCAGCGGCAGGTCGAGATCGATCTCTCCACGCGCAGCGGGGCCAACAATCAGCTTCTCCATGTACATGTCGGGTGCGTGCAGAAAGCTGCCCTTATCGCCTACAGCCATCACCGCCAGCGCATTAGCCTGGCCAAGCGCCGTCATGCGGGTGCCTTCAATCGGATCGACCGCAATGTCGACCGCATCGCCGCGACCGGTACCGACTTTTTCACCGATATAGAGCATCGGAGCTTCGTCGATTTCGCCTTCACCGATCACAATCTGACCGTCGATTTCAATGGAGTTCAGGACATGACGCATGGCATGGACAGCCGCGCCGTCAGCCGCATTTTTGTCGCCGCGTCCTAACCAGTGATAGCCTGCCAGGGCGGCAGCTTCGGTTACGCGGGAAAATTCAATGGCAAGTTCTCGTTTCATGGCATCTACCTGACAAAAAACAGGCGGGCAGTGTAACACAGCGGGGCAGTGGAGCGGGGAAAAGGCCCGCGACAGCAAGGGTCGCGGGCATTGATATTACTCTTGTTCTTCCCACGCCTGGGCGCGGGCTACGGCTTTTTTCCAGCCAGCATAACGGAAGTTACGCTCGGTGGTTTCCAGGCTTGGACGGAATTCACGCTCAATAACTGCTTTAGAGCGGACTTCATCCAGATCCTGCCAGAAGCCGACAGCCAGACCTGCCAGATAAGCAGAACCCAGCGCGGTGACTTCACGCACTTCCGGACGCTCAACACGGGTGCCGAGGATGTCCGACTGGAACTGCATCAGGAAGTTGTTGGAAACCGCGCCACCATCGACACGCAGCGCCTGCAGGCGGGTGTTGGCATCGTTCTGCATCGCTTCCAGCACGTCGCGCGTCTGATAAGCGATTGACTCCAGCGTCGCACGGATGATGTGGTTAGCATTAGCACCACGGGTCAGGCCGAAGATAGCACCACGGGCATACGGGTCCCAGTAAGGAGCGCCCAGGCCGGTGAAAGCAGGCACCATGTAAACGCCGTTGGTGTCTTTCACTTTCATCGCGAAGTATTCAGAGTCAGCAGCTTCACTGATCAGCTTCATCTCATCGCGCAGCCACTGAATAGAGGCGCCACCGATAAACACAGCCCCTTCCAGTGCATAGTTCACTTCACCGCGCGGGCCACAGGCGATAGTGGTCAGCAGGCCGTGCGTTGAGGTTACCGCTTCAGTACCGGTGTTCATCAGCATAAAGCAGCCGGTGCCGTAGGTGTTTTTCGCCATGCCAGGCTGAACACAGAGCTGGCCATACAGCGCAGCCTGCTGGTCACCGGCAATACCAGCGATTGGAATACGTGTACCGCCTTTACCACCGATGTTGGTCTGACCATAGACTTCAGAAGAGGACTTCACTTCTGGCAGCATTTCACGCGGGATATCCAGGATATCCAGCATACGCTGATCCCACTCCAGCTTATGGATGTTAAACATCATGGTACGGGAGGCGTTGGTATAGTCGGTGATATGCACGCGGCCCTGGGTCATTTTCCAGACCAGCCAGGTATCGACGGTACCAAACAGCAGCTCGCCACGTTTTGCACGCTCACGAGAGCCTTCAACGTGATCCAGAATCCACTTCACTTTGGTTCCGGAGAAGTAGGGGTTAATCACCAGACCGGTGGTGTGCTGGATATACTCTTCCAGACCCTCTTTCTTCAGTTTGTGACAGTAGTCGGCGGTGCGGGGATCCTGCCAGACGATGGCGTTATAGATCGGCTTGCCGGTCTCTTTTTCCCAGACGATAGCGGTTTCGCGCTGGTTGGTGATACCGATTGCCGCAATCTCATCAGAGCGGATGTCGGCATGGGCCAGCACTTCAACCAGCGTTGAGCTTTGTGAAGCCCAGATATCCATTGGATCATGTTCAACCCAGCCCGCTTTCGGGTAGATCTGGGTGAATTCGCGCTGCGATACCGCGACGATATTAGAGTCGTGGTCGAGAACGACGGCGCGGGAGCTGGTTGTGCCCTGATCGAGCGCGACAATATATTTTTTATCTGTGGTAGTCATAAATTCTGTCCTGATGATAAAAGGTGAAACTTACGCTTTACGCTGCTGAGCGCGTGCAACCGGTTTGTCTGCTGGAACGCTTGCAGGTTCCTGGGCGGTACCTGGCAGGTAGCGACCAATCAGTGTGCGATAACCTACTGCACCCAGGCAGGCACCGACCAGCGGGCCAAAAATCGGCACGAGGAAGTAAGGGATCTCACGACCACCGGTAAAGGCAACGTTACCCCAGCCTGCCAGCCATGCGAAGATCTTCGGTCCGAAATCACGAGCCGGGTTAAGGGCGAAGCCGGTCAGAGGACCCATGGAGCCACCGATAACCGCAACCAGCAGGCCAATCAGCAGTGGAGCCAGTGGGCCTCGTGGAATGCCGTTGCCGTCATCCGTCAGACCCATAATGACCGCCATTAATACTGCAGTGATGACCATCTCAACCAGGAAGGCCTGGCCGACACCGATATGTGGATTAGGGTAGGTTGAGAAGATGCCTGCCAGGTCGAGACTTTCAACCGTGCCGCGCACCATCTGGTGGCTCTGCTCATAATCAAAAAACAGGCTGTAGTAGAGACCGTATACCAGCGCCGCGGCACAAAAGGCACCGGCAATCTGCGATACGATATAAGGCAGAACTTTACGTCCTTCAAAATTAGCAAACAGGCAGAGTGCAACGGTAATTGCCGGGTTCAGGTGCGCGCCCGAAATGCCTGCGGTGAGGTAGGCGGCCATGGAAACGCCAAGACCCCAGATGATGCAGATCTCCCACTGACCGAAGGCGGCACCGGCGAGTTTCAGTGCAGCCACACAGCCTGCGCCAAAGAAAATAATCAAGCCTGTCCCCAGAAATTCGGCAATACACTGACCTTTGAGCGTGTTAGTTGTCTGACTCATAATAGTGGTTCCTGAAGCGAGGTTAAATTTTATCAGTTTTTGTTCTCATTCCATGAGGCACCCAGCTTTAATGTAGGGCTGGTGTGAATTTATCGTTAACGAACATAAACGAGAAATAGCGAAATCGTTTTTTGTGTACTGCGTCATAAAAATGCGCGTTTTCGCGTATTCTGGCTTTCTTTAGCCAATATTCGCGCCTGAGGACGGGGATAACGCACCCGTACCAGAAAGCCGTCACAGTAAGCGCAGCGTAAATTCAGGGATTGGCTGAAAAGTGTTACAGACTACGCCCGCAGCGGCCGCGTTGCTGGACTTGCGGGGTGAGGCTACATACAATCGGGACAACGTTGCTGGCTTAAGCTGGCATCATCAACGCCTTGCAGGAATTTAGGAGAGGTCAGAAAGATGTCATTTGAAGTGTTTGAGAAACTGGAAGCGAAAGTACAGCAGGCGATTGATACCATCACCCTGTTGCAGATGGAAATCGAAGAGCTGAAAGAGCAGAACAACTCACTGCGTAACGATGCGCAACAAGTCGCGGGCAACCACGATGCGCTGATGCGTGAAAATCAGCACCTGAAAGAAGAGCAACACGTGTGGCAGGAACGTCTGCGTGCATTGCTGGGAAAAATGGAAGAGGTTTGAAGCCTCAGCTGATGTGAAAAACGGGTGCTCAGGCACCCGTTTTCATGTCTGGCCTATTCGAGGTCCAGCGCATCCTCTGACAGAATGATACCGGTGTTGTCGGCATAGAGATGGTCGCCGGAGAAGAAGGTGACGCCGCCGAAATTAACGCGCACATCGCTTTCGCCAATTCCTTCACCCGCAGCGCCTGCCGGAATCGCGGCAATCGCCTGAATGCCAATCTCCAGCTCTTCCAGCTCATCAACCTGGCGTACCGAACCGTAAATCACCAGACCTTCCCACTCGTTGGTTGACGCCAGACGTGCCAGCTGCGCATCCACCAGTGCACGGCGCACTGAGCCGCCGCCATCAATCACCAGTACCCGACCCCGGCCATTCTCTTCCAGCAGATCGTAGAGTAAGCCGTTGTCTTCAAAGCATTTCACTGTGGTAATCTGACCACCGAATGAAGTGCGCCCACCAAAATTTGAAAAAAGCGGTTCAACAACATTCACTTCTTCATGGTAGATATCGCAGAGTTCAGATGTATCGTATTTCATAAGGGTTTCGTCTGTTTGCCACAGGAAGGGTAAGTATATCGCTATATGCAGATTGTTGGCAAAATCATCAGTATGAAAAAAGCATCGTTCGATCAAGAACATGCATAAAAAAGCCCAGCCGGGTGGGCTGGGCTTCTGAAAAGCGCTGAATCAGTGGATCAGAGAATGAAGCGGCTAAGGTCTTCGTCAGCCACCAGTTCATCCAGATGTTTACCGACATAGTCAGCATCGATGGTAACGGATTCACCATGACGATCGCTGGCGTCATACGAAATATCTTCCATCAGACGCTCCAGCACAGTATGCAGACGGCGCGCACCGATGTTTTCGGTGGTTTCGTTGACCTGCCATGCGGCTTCAGCGATCCGGCGAATACCCTCTTCGGTAAACTCAATGTTCACGCCCTCGGTATTCATCAGGGCTTTGTACTGCACGGTAATCGAGGCATTCGGCTCGGTCAGGATGCGCTGGAAATCGTTCACGGTCAGCGCCTGCAGCTCAACACGGATGGGCAGACGACCCTGCAGTTCCGGGATCAGATCGGATGGGCTGGCAACCTGGAACGCGCCTGAGGCGATAAACAGAATGTGGTCTGTTTTCACCATACCATGCTTGGTGGAGACGGTGCAGCCTTCCACCAGCGGCAGCAGGTCGCGCTGAACGCCTTCGCGTGAGACATCCGGGCCGCCGGCATTCTGGCCGCCGCGCTTACAGATTTTGTCGATCTCATCGATAAACACGATACCGTGCTGCTCAACGGCATCAATGGCGTCCTGCTTAAGCTCTTCCGGGTTAACCAGTTTGGCCGCTTCTTCTTCGATCAGCAGCTTCATCGCTTCTTTGATCTTCAGCTTGCGGGCTTTCTGCTTCTGGCCGCCGAGGTTCTGGAACATCGACTGCAGCTGGCTGGTCATCTCTTCCATGCCCGGAGGGGCCATGATTTCGACGCCAGGGCTGCTGGCGGCCAGGTCGATCTCAATCTCTTTATCGTCCAGCTGGCCTTCGCGCAGCTTCTTGCGGAACGACTGGCGTGCTGCAGAGGGTTCAGCGCTCTGCTCTGACTGGCCCCAGTTGTTTTTTGCTGGTGGAATCAGCACATCAAGAATGCGCTCTTCCGCCATCTCTTCGGCACGATATTTGTTCTTTTCAATCGCCTGACTGCGCACCATCTTAATGGCCGAATCGGTCAGGTCACGAATGATAGAGTCCACTTCCTTACCGACATAACCGACTTCGGTAAATTTGGTCGCCTCTACTTTGATAAACGGCGCATTGGCCAGCTTAGCCAGACGACGCGCGATCTCGGTTTTACCGACACCGGTCGGACCGATCATCAGGATATTTTTAGGGGTCACTTCATGGCGCAGCTCTTCGTCGAGCTGCATGCGGCGCCAGCGGTTACGCAGTGCAATAGCCACGGCGCGCTTAGCGCTGTCCTGGCCGATGATAAAGCGGTTCAGTTCGCTGACGATTTCGCGAGGAGTCATCTCAGACATATTTATACCCTTACGACTTAGACGTTAATTCTTCGAAATTAACGTTGTGGTTAGTGTAGATGCAGATATCACCCGCGATATTCAGCGACTTTTCGACGATGTCGCGTGCGCCCATCTCGGTATTCTCCAGCAGCGCACGTGCCGCTGCCTGGGCGAAAGGCCCACCGGAGCCGATGGCGATCAGATCGTTTTCAGGCTGGATGACGTCACCGTTACCGCTGATGATCAGTGAAGCTGATTCATCTGCGACGGCCAGTAAGGCTTCAAGGCGACGCAGCATACGGTCAGTACGCCAGTCTTTAGCCAGTTCCACAGCAGCTTTCACCAGATGGCCCTGATGCATTTCCAGTTTACGTTCGAAAAGTTCAAACAGGGTGAAGGCGTCTGCGGTGCCGCCAGCAAATCCGGCAATCACTTTATCGTTGTATAAACGACGCACTTTTTTAACGTTGCCTTTCATCACGGTATTGCCGAGCGTAGCCTGGCCATCACCGCCAATCACTACCTGGCCGTTGCGTCGTACACTTACTATTGTTGTCACGGGCAGACCCCTTGTTGCAGTCGGAAAAGGACTCCGCGCACCGGGCGCGGAGTATCATGCAACAGATATGGGGCGGGTTTGACGGGTTTCAACCCCCGACGGAGAGCGGAATACAGCTGGAGTGTCCGGAACTGCGCAGGCGCTTCAGGGTGCTGTCAGCGGAGGCGCGGTCTTTATAAGGACCGATAACCACACGATTCCAGCCGCCACCGGTGGTAATACGGCTTTCAAATCCTTCAAAGGCTAAGCCAGCGCGCACCGATTCAGCCTGGTCAGTGCCTTTAAACGAACCACACTGCACCATCCAGCGCTGCGAAGAGGCTTTCTCCGCCGGTTTCGCCTTCGCGGTCTCCTGCGGTTTTGGCTGCACTTCCGGTTCACGCGTAACAGGTGCTGGCTGCGTCTGGCGCTGTACGTTTTGCTGCTGCTGCTGCTGCTGCTGCTGCTGCTGACGTTGCTGTTGTTGTAATTGCTGCTGTTGCTGGCGCTGTTGTTGTTGCTGCAACTGCTGCTGGCGTTGCTGTTGCTGCTGAGCCTGCAACTGCTGACGTTGCTGCTGAACCTGTTGCTGCTGCTGTTGTTGCTGAACCTGCTGCTGCTGACGTTGCAGTTGTTGCAACTGCTGCTGATGCTGCAGTGTCTGCTGACGTTGCGCCGGCGTCTGTTCGTTCCACGGCACTTCGTTGAGCTGCGTCGGCTGCTGACGCATATCCGCCTGCATCTGCTCCAGCAACTGGCGCTGCCCGTCGGTCAGCTGTGTCTGCGACTTCACTTCGCCACCCGAAGAGGGTTCGATAGGTGTCGGCACAGTGACCTGACGGTTCTCCAGCTCTTTAATATATTTCCAGCGCTCTTCTGGCTTCGGCGGCAGGCCATTGCCGTTGGCTTTATGATCCGTAATGACCGGCACGTCCTCTTTTTTGTGATGCGCCAGGAACCATAAACCACCGGCAAAGGTCACCAACACTGCGACCGCCAGTACAATCATCAATTTAGATGTTCCCGAACCGCCTTTGCTCTTCTTGCCACGGCTGGGGCTTTTTTTGCGACGCGTCCCTGTTGAACGCCCGCGGCCTACGTAATCTTTTTGTGCCACTCTCGTTCTTATACCCTTCAAAAATAGTGCCAGATGGGCGAAATGATGATTTTTACGCGCCCGGCAAGGAGTCCGCCATGTTACTTAAGGGTCGGAACTTTGACCAGCAGTGTTCGCCTTAAGAATCTACTGAAAAAATCAGACAAATACGCTTATTTTTCACGCTTTTTTGCTCGCGCCGTGCTGCCACGAATGGTTAAACCGGCATCCAGCAGCCGCGATCCGCTGATGACTCGTTTGCCATTTAACTCATCCAGCAGCAGAAGCATCGCTTCCCGGCCTATCTGGTAACGTGGCTGCGTGACCGTGGTCAGCGGCGGCTCGCAGTAACGTGATAGCTCAATGTCATCGAATCCGACCACAGAGAGGTCCTCCGGTATCCGCAGTCCGCAGCGCCGGGCCTGATTCATCGCCCCAAGTGCCATAATATCGCTGTGGCAGAAGAGCGCACGCGGCGGTTGCGGCAGGGTCATCAGCTGATTCATAGCGGCAACGCCCGCTTCAAATGTGAAGTCACCGCGCACAATATAGGTGGGATCGACCGTCAGCCCGCTGCGACGCATCGCCTGGACATACCCCTGCAAACGATACTGGCAGAGCGGCATCTCTTCCGGCCCGGCGATACAGGCGATATGTGTGTGACCCAACTGCAGTAAATGATTTACCGCTTCAAATGCGGCGGTCAGGTTATCGATGTGGACAGTGGGCAGTGACATTTCCGGCGCAAACTCATTCGCCATTACCATAGGCGGCAAGTTGCGTTGCTCATCAATGCTGGCATCAAAAGGCAACTTTGAGCCGAGCAGCACCATGCCATCGATCTGTCGCGTCACCATCAGGTTAAGAAAAGTTCTCTCCTGCTGATTCTGATGCGCGCAGTCACCAATCAGCACCAGATAGCCCTCTTCGGCTGCCGTAACTTCAACGCCTCGGATGATTTCACTAAAGAAGGGATCGCAGATGTCAGGGACAATGACCAGGATGGTACGCGTCTCATTACGACGGGCGTTGCGCGTGGGGCCATGTGCCGCGTAGCCGACGGCGGCAACCGCCTGCTCGACTTTCTGGCGAGTGGCCGCAGAAACCTTCTCCGGATTCATCAGCGCACGCGATACGGTGGCGGTTGAGACGCCCGCATGTTCCGCAACATCTTTCATCGTGGCGGCGGGCGGTTGTTGATTCTGCTCCAACACATGCTCCTGACGCGTTATGGCGCGTTCAATTCTGTTTCTGCCTGACCTGAAGGCAAACCAGGCAACATTGTTAACGATTGCCCGGCTGGTTGTTACTTAATTTGCATAAAAATTGTGACTTATGCGACATTTTTCGATCTGGCTCGCAGTGTCAGCTTAAATCAGCTCTCGGTAGGGTCGATATCCAGCGTCCATTTCACTTTGCGCGCCGCAGGCAGTGTTGAAACCAGCGGCAACGAACTGCTCAGCAACTGTTGCAGACGCTGCCGGGAAGGATGCTGCAGCAGCAGTTGCCAGCGCCAGCGTCCACTGCGTTTTGGCTGCAGGGCAGGCAACGGACCCATAAACCACATCGCCTTATCGTTCAGCGGGCTTGCCTCCAGCAAATTACGGAGTTGTTGCAGGAATTCCGCCGCCTGCTGGTTATCCATATCTTCAGCGCGGAACAGCGCATGGCGGCTCCAGGGCGGCAGATGGACTGCCTGTCGTTCCAGCAAGGCCTGCTGGGCGAACGCCGAATAGCCCTGGTGCAACAGCGTCTGCAGCAGCGGATGTTCCGGATGGTGAGTCTGCAGCAACACCTCGCCCTGTTTGCCGGCACGGCCAGCACGACCGGCGACCTGGGTGTAGAGCTGAGCGAAGCGTTCCGCCGCACGAAAATCGGCTGAGAACAGCGCACCATCGACATCCAGCAGCGACACCAGCGTAACATCGGGGAAGTGGTGGCCTTTGGCCAGCATCTGGGTGCCGACAAGGATTCGTGCGCCGCCGCGATGAACGTCAGCCAGATGCTGCTCCAGCGCACCTTTGCGGCTGGTGGTATCACGATCGATTCGCGACACCGGCACGCCAGGGAAAAGTGTGCCGAGCTGCTGCTCCAGCTGCTCAGTCCCGACGCCTACCGGTAGCAAATGGGTTGAACCACACTGCGGGCATTGGTTAGGCAGCGGACGCTGGCTGTCGCAATGGTGGCAGCGTAGCTGGCGATGGTGCTGATGCAGCGTGTAGTAGCGGTCACAGCGGGTACACTCAGCAATCCAGCCGCAATCATGACAGAGCAGGGCGGGCGAAAAGCCGCGGCGGTTAAGAAACAACAGCACCTGATTATCGGCCTGCAGATGCTGGCGCATTTTACCAATCAGGCCCGGTGCCAGACCGCCGATCAACTGCACGCCTTTTAAGTCGATAAGCTGTTGCAGTGCCGGTCTGGCATTGCCGGCGCGTTTTGTCAGGTCGAGCTGGCGATACTTGCCGCTGCGGACATTGTGCAGTGTCTCCAGAGCAGGGGTCGCCGATCCCATAACAATCGGGATATCCTCTTCATGTGCGCGGAAGACGGCCAGATCGCGCGCCTGATAGCGCCAGCCTTCCTGCTGTTTATAGGAGCTGTCATGCTCTTCATCGATAATAATTACGCCAGGACGGGCCAGTGGCGTAAACAGCGCCGATCGGGTGCCAATCACAATCGCCGTTTCGCCGCGCCGCGCACGTAACCAGACCGCCAGCCGCTCACTGTCATTTAATGCGGAGTGCAGCACATCAATGGGCGCATCAAAACGTTCGCGAAAACGGGCGATAGTTTGCGGGGTCAGGCCAATCTCCGGTACCAGCACCAGCGCCTGTTTACCGCGTGCCAGCACATTTTCCAGCACGCTGAGGTAAACCTCGGTTTTGCCTGAACCCGTGATGCCCGCCAGCAGCCAGGCTGCATAATGTTCATCATCTGCCCGAATCGCACCCACGGCCATCGCCTGATCGGTATTCAGCCGCAGACGTTCGCCTTTTACGGCATAAGTGGTACGCCAGTCGTGCATCTGCGGCTGATGCTCATGCAGTTCGCATAACCCTTTAGCGCGCAGCGCCTGCAGCGTCGCATCCGTGAGGTCATGTTCACTGACCTGATGACGATAGAGCGGTTGCTGACGCAGTGCAGCCAGCGCCTGCTGCTGTTTCGGTGCCCGCTTTAAACTTTCCGGCGCAGTCGCCCGACCCTGCTCGGTGATTTCCCAGCGCCATAAGGGATTGTCCTGCGCCGCTTTGCCCTGACGCAGCAGTACCGGAATAGCATGGCTCAGTACCTCTCCCTGCGGCGAATGATAGTAACTGGCGGCCCAGTTAAGGATGCGCCACAGCGACGCTGGATAGAGAGATTCACTATCCAGTACCTCGATCACGCGCTTGAGTTGTGCTTCCGGCAGATCGCTGCTCTCACGAAAGGCGACCACAATCCCGATCATCCTGCGATTGCCAAAGGGCACACTCACGCGACCACCAATGACCGGCTGCGCGCCCTGTGGCGGCAGATAATCAAACAGGCGGGGCAAGGGGACGGGCAGGGCGACCTGGACTACGGGCATAACTCTCTCTTTCCGGCTCAATGATCGGGGAAGCTAGTGTACACGCTGACCCTGATGGCGGGTATCTCAGCAGATATTTGCAGCAATCGAAACTTACCTGTATAATATGCCGCCTTCGGTGAGAAATATCTGGCCGGAGTACACCCTATAATGTTCAATCGCGTGTGGTGCTGTGCAGGTTAAAGCCTGGCACGGAGAGCGACACGGCCTTCAATGAGGTTTCCCATGAAACAAGGTATTCACCCGAAATACGAAGCAGTTACTATCAAATGTACCTGCGGCAACGAGATCCACACCCGTTCAACACTGACTCACGAACTGAACCTGGACGTTTGTGGCAAATGCCACCCGTTCTATACCGGTAAGCAGCGTGAAGTGGCAACTGGTGGCCGTGTTGACCGCTTTAACAAGCGTTTCAGCGTGCCAGGCGCTAAAAAATAAGATTAAAAGGCACCTGAACCTGCGGGTTCGGCGGCAAGAAAAAACCCAGCTTCGGCTGGGTTTTTTTATGGCTGAAAGATCAATACTCCCAGGTATCCGGATCGACACCCATCTGGCGCATGATTGCTTTTGCTTCTTCCGGAATCTCATCACTACGCTCTTTGCGCAGGTCGACGTCATCCGGCAGCGGTTGGCCCGTAAAGGCATGTAAAAAGGCTTCGCAAAGCAGCTCGCTGTTGGTGGCGTGACGCAGGTTGTTCACCTGACGACGGGTACGCTCATCCGTTAAAATCTTCAGCACGCTCAATGGGATTGATACTGTGATCTTCTTGACCTGCTCGCTCTTCTTACCGTGCTCAGCGTACGGGCTGATATATTCGCCGTTCCATTCAGCCATGGGTTACCTTAATTAATAAACGTTAAATGTTAGGAAATCAGCGGATTATGCCTGATTTTTTCCTGCCTGACCCCTGATATGGCGGGTTTTCTTCGCTCACTGCCTCTGTCTCACAGAGGGGAACGCCAGGCGATGACGCATAATTTTAGCGGTTATTGCGGTTTTGCTCAATCTATACGCAAAGACATTTAGATGTCCAGATGTATTGACGTCTAATTAGAGGGTGATATCCTGTGGCCTACATTTTATTCACTCTTCAGGAACAATTCGCTCATGACGCGTAAACCGGCAACCATCGCAGTGCGCAGCGGTTTGAATGATGACGAGCAATATGGCTGCGTTGTCCCGCCAATCCACCTCTCTACCACCTATAACTTCCTGGATTTCAATGAGCCTCGTGCGCATGACTACTCCCGTCGTGGCAACCCCACTCGTGATGTCGTACAGCGTACCCTGGCAGAACTGGAAGGGGGAGCAGGCGCGGTATTAACCAATACCGGGATGTCGGCGATTCACCTGGTCACGACGGTGTTTCTGAAGCCTGGCGATCTGCTGGTCGCGCCACATGACTGTTATGGCGGCAGCTATCGGCTGTTTGACAGCCTGAGCAAGCGCGGCGCCTATCGGGTGAAATTTGTCGATCAGGGTGATCCGGTAGCGCTGCAGGCCGCTCTGGATGAAAACCCAAAACTGGTGCTGATTGAAAGCCCCAGCAATCCGCTGCTGCGCGTGGTAGATATCAGCGCGATTTGCGCCGCTGCGCGTGCTGCGGGTGCCATCAGCGTGGTGGACAATACCTTTATGAGTCCGGCGCTGCAGAATCCTCTGGCGCTGGGTGCGGACCTGGTGATCCACTCCTGTACCAAATACCTCAATGGCCACTCCGATGTCGTGGCGGGCGCGGTCATCGCCAAAGATCCGCAACTCGCTACCGACCTGGCCTGGTGGGCAAATAACATTGGTGTGACCGGTGCAGCGTTTGACAGTTATCTGCTGCTGCGCGGGATTCGTACGCTTTCACCGCGGATTGCAGCCGCACAACGCAACGCACTCGCGATTGTAGAGTATCTGAAGCAGCAGAAACTGGTGAAAAAGTTGTATCATCCTTCGCTGCCGGAAAACGCCGGACACGAACATGCCGTACGTCAGCAGCGCGGCTTTGGCGCCATGCTGAGTTTCGAGGTCGACGGTGATGAGGCGCTGCTGCGTCGCTTCCTGAAAGCACTGCAGCTATTTACGCTGGCGGAATCGCTGGGCGGAGTAGAGAGTCTGATCTCCCATACCGCCACCATGACGCACGCGGGGATGTCGGCAGAAGCACGCGCGGCAGCGGGCATTTCCGATACGCTGCTACGGGTTTCTGTCGGTATTGAAGATCACGAAGATTTAATTGCCGATCTGGATAATGCATTCCGGGTCGCAGCCGAGGGTTAAGCATGACGATTTCAGCAGGCGCGGGAACGCCGAACATCAGGCAGTTGCATAAGTTTGGCGGCAGCAGCCTGGCCGATGCGCGCTGCTATCAGCGCGTTGCCGGTATTATGGCGGACTACAGCCAGCCGGGCGACCTGATGGTGGTCTCTGCGGCAGGCTCAACTACCAACCAGCTGATTAGCTGGCTGAAGCTGAGCCAGAGCGATCGGCTCTCTGCGCATCAGGTGCAACAGGCTTTACGGCGCTACCAGAGCGAACTGATCAGTGCGCTGCTGCCTGCTGAGGTCGCAGAACCTTTAATCACCGCGTTTATCCGCGACCTGGAAAAGCTGGCCGCACTGCTGGATGCGCCGATTACCGATGCGGTCTATGCCGAAGTGGTCGGTCATGGTGAAGTCTGGTCGGCACGCCTGATGTCAGCGGTACTGAGCCAGCGTGACCTTCAGGCCTGCTGGCTGGATGCGCGTGAGTTTCTGCGCGCTGAACGTGCGGCACAACCGCAGGTAGATGAAGGGAAGTCCTGGCCACTGCTACAGACTCTACTGGCGCAGCATCCGCATAAGCGCATCGTGGTGACCGGATTTATCAGCCGCAACGACGCCGGTGAAACCGTCCTGCTTGGCCGCAACGGCTCCGACTATTCTGCCACGCAGATTGGCGCACTGGCGGGTGTCGGGCGGGTGACCATCTGGAGCGATGTGGCGGGTGTCTACAGTGCCGACCCCCGCAAAGTCTCTGATGCCTGTCTGCTGCCGCTGTTAAGGCTGGATGAAGCCAGCGAGCTGGCGCGCCTGGCGGCACCGGTTCTCCATACCCGTACTCTGCAGCCGGTTTCAGGCAGCGATATCGACCTGCAACTGCGCTGCAGTTATCAGCCGGAGCAGGGCTCAACCCGCATTGAGCGCGTGCTGGCCTCCGGGACGGGCGCGCGTATCGTCACCAGCCATGATGATGTTTGCCTGATTGAGATTCAGCTGCCAGAGCAGCATGACTTCGCCATCCTGCACAAAGAGATCGACCTGTTGCTGAAGCGCGCGCAGCTGCGTCCGCTGGCGTTTGGCGTTCATCCCGATCGTCAATTGCTGCAGCTCTGTTACACCGCCGAAGTGGTAAACAGCGCCTTTACGCTGCTACAGGATGCCGGTTTACCGGGCCATCTGCAGCTGCGCGACGGCCTGGCGCTGGTGGCGCTGGTTGGCGCAGGCGTTACCCGCAATCCGCTGCATACCCATCGCTTCTGGCAGCAGTTAAAGGATCAGCCAATTGAGTTCATCTGGCAGTCAGAAGAGCACATCAGCGTGGTCGCAGTGCTGCGCGTCGGCCCGACTCAGCATCTGATTCAGGGATTGCATCAGTCGCTGTTCCGGGCAGAAAAGCGCATCGGTCTGATGCTGTTTGGCAAAGGCAATATCGGTTCACGCTGGCTGGAGCTGTTTGCCCGCGATCAGGAAACGCTGTCAGCGCGGACCGGCTTTGAATTTGTGCTGGCGGGCGTCGCGGACAGCCGTCGCAGCCTGCTGAGCTATGAAGGGCTGGAAGCCAGCCGGGCACTCGCCTTCTTTGATGATGAAGCGGTAGAGCGCGATGAAGAGTCGCTGTTCCTGTGGATGCGTGCTCACCCGTTTGATGACCTGGTGGTGCTGGATGTCACTGCCAGCACACCGCTGGCGCAGCAGTATCTCGACTTCGCCAGTCACGGTTTTCACGTTATCAGCGCCAATAAGGTCGCGGGAGCGTCTGACAGTCAGACCTGGCGCCAGATCCGCGATGCCTTTACCAAAACCGGACGTCACTGGCTCTATAACGCCACCGTTGGCGCAGGTCTGCCGATCAACTATACGGTGCGCGATCTGCGCGACAGCGGCGATACCATCCTGGCGATCAGCGGGATCTTCTCCGGCACGTTGTCGTGGCTGTTCCTGCAGTTTGATGGCACGGTGCCCTTTACCGAGCTGGTGGATCAGGCCTGGCAGCAGGGTTTAACCGAGCCCGACCCGCGCGCCGATCTCTCGGGTCAGGATGTGATGCGCAAGCTGGTTATCCTGGCGCGTGAGGCAGGCTACAACATCGAGCCGGATCAGGTGCGGGTGGAATCGCTGGTGCCCAGTAACTGTCAGCAGGGATCTGTCGACCACTTCTTTGAAAATGGCGAAGAGCTGAATGAGCAGATGCTGCAGCGGCTCGAAGCCGCGCAGGAGATGGACCTGGTGCTGCGTTACGTTGCCCGTTTTGATGCCAATGGCAAGGCGCGCGTGGGTGTTGAAGCGGTGCGCCCGGAGCATCCGCTGGCCTCACTGCTGCCGTGCGACAACGTCTTTGCGATTGAGAGCCGCTGGTACCGCGATAATCCGCTGGTGATCCGCGGACCGGGCGCAGGCCGGGATGTCACCGCAGGCGCTATCCAGTCAGATATTAATCGCCTCGCACAACTGCTGTAACTCCTCCTCCTCAGGCGCTTCGGCGCCTGTTTTCAATGCGTTATCGCTCCCCTGTTGAATCGCCTTCATGTTGATTGAAAATTGATCACGACTGTTGACCATTTTTAAGTTGACGGCACAGTCAGATTACGTCATTTTGAACATCTGGACGTCTAAACGTGTAGATGTTCGCAGGCCGATTGTTAATCGATGAGGGTGCAGGATGAGTTTCTTTCATGCCAATCAGCGCGAAGCGCTAAACCAGAGCCTGGCTGAGCTGAACGGGCAAATTAATGTTTCATTTGAGTTCTTCCCGCCTCGTACCAGCGACATGGAAGAGACCCTGTGGACCTCTATCGATCGCCTGAGCAGTCTGAAACCGAAATTCGTTTCTGTGACCTACGGTGCGAACTCAGGTGAGCGTGATCGCACCCATAGCATTATCAAAGGCATTAAAGATCGCACCGGTCTGGAAGCCGCACCCCATCTGACCTGTGTCGATGCCACGCGCGATGAACTGCGCACCATCGCTCAGGATTACTGGAACAACGGCATCCGTCACATTGTGGCGCTGCGCGGCGATCTGCCTCCTGGCAGCGGTAAGCCAGAAATGTACGGCAGCGATCTGGTTTCGCTGCTGAAAGAGGTGGGTGATTTTGATATTTCGGTTGCGGCCTATCCGGAAGTCCATCCCGAAGCGAAAAGCGCCCAGGCCGATCTGATTAACCTGAAGCGAAAAATCGATGCAGGTGCCAACCGGGCTATTACCCAGTTTTTCTTCGACGTTGAAAGTTATCTGCGTTTCCGCGATCGCTGTGTCGCGACCGGCATTGACGTGGAAATTGTGCCGGGCATTCTGCCGGTCTCTAACTTTAAACAGCTGCAACGCTTTGCCACGCTGACCAATGTGCGCGTGCCGGGCTGGATGAGCGCGATGTTCGCCGGTCTGGATGATGATCCGGAAACGCGGAAAATGGTGGGAGCCAATATCGCGATGGATATGGTGAAAATCCTGTCACGCGAAGGGGTGAAGGATTTCCATTTCTACACGCTGAACCGTGCCGAAATGAGTTACGCCATTTGTCACACCCTGGGCGTGCGTCCTGCTGCTGCTGCGGCTTAACCGCTCTGCTTCAGCCAATAAAAAAGTCGGGAGAGTCCCGACTTTTTTTGTTTTTTACTGCACCACCATTAACCGGTATTGCGCATGCCTGCCGCGACACCGGCAATGGTCACCATCAGCGCCTGCTCAACACGGGCATCCGGTTCATCGCCATTCGCTTCCCGCGCGCGCGAACGATGCAGCAGTTCGGCCTGGAGTACGTTGAGCGGATCGGTATAGACGTTACGCAGTGCAATTGACTCGGCAATCCACGGCTGATCGGCCATCAGGTGTGAGTCATTGGCAATGGTCAGTACCGCTTTGATATCCGCATCAAGCTGATCGCGCAGCTGTTTGCCCAGCGGCCAGAGTGATTTCTCGACCAGACGCTGATCGTAATATTCCGCCAGCCACAGGTCCGCTTTTGAGAATACCATCTCCAGCATACCCAGACGGGTAGAGAAGAATGGCCAGTCGCGGCACATCGCTTCCAGCTGATCCTGATGACCGGCGGCCATCGCCTGTTGCAGGGCCGCACCGGCACCCAGCCACGCAGGCAGCATCAGACGGTTCTGCGTCCAGGCGAAAATCCATGGAATCGCACGCAGCGACTCTACGCCGCCGGTAGGTCGGCGCTTGGCGGGACGTGAGCCCAGCGGTAATTTACCCAGCTCCTGCTCTGGTGTCGCTGAGCGGAAATAGGGCACGAAGTCAGCATTTTCACGCACATAACCGCGATACATCGCACAGGAGTCGGCGGAGAGCTGATCCATAATGTCGCGCCATTCGCGTTTTGGCTCCGGCGGCGGCATCAGGTTCGCTTCCAGAATTGCGCCGGTGTAGAGCGACAGGCTGGCGATGGTGACGGCGGGTAAACCATATTTAAAGCGGATCATCTCGCCCTGTTCGGTCACGCGCAGACCGCCGCGCAGGCTGCCTGGTGGTTGCGACAGCAGCGCTGCATGGGCGGGTGCGCCGCCACGGCCAATGCTGCCGCCGCGTCCGTGGAACAGCGTCAGTGAAATCCCGGCCTTCTCACAGGTTTTAATCAGGGCATCCTGTGCCTGATATTGCGCCCAGCTGGCGGCCATCACACCGGCGTCTTTCGCCGAGTCAGAATAGCCAATCATCACCATCTGTTTGCCCTGAATTAAGCCGCGATACCAGTCGATGCTCAGCAGCTGGCTCATCACGTCATTGGCGTTATTCAGGTCATCAAGCGTTTCAAACAGCGGTGCAACCGGCATGGCATAGCCGATGCCTGCTTCTTTCAGCAGCAGATGCACGGCCAGCACGTCAGAAGGGGTTTTCGCCATGGAAATAACATAGGCGGCGATAGAACCCTGTGGCGCTTCAGCCGCGACGCGACAGGTCTCCAGCACTTCACGCGTTTCATCGCTGGGCTCCCAGCTGCGAGGCAGCAGCGGACGCTTGGAGTTCAGTTCACGGATCAGGAAGGCCTGCTTGTCCGCTTCGGACCAGCTTTCATAATCGCCGAGGCCCAGATAGCGGGTCACTTCAGCAATCGCTTCGGTGTGACGGGTACTCTCCTGACGCAGATCGATACGCACCAGCGGCACGCCGAAGCATTTCACGCGGCGCAGCGTATCAAGCAACTGACCGTTGGCGATAATGCCCATGCCGCACTTTTGCAGTGACTGATAGATGGTAAACAGCGGATCCCACAGCTGATCGTTGGAGACCAGCAGATCGGCCGGGCGCGGCAGACGTTCACCTTTCAGGCGACGTTCCAGGAATGACTGGGTAGTCATTAACTGGCTGCGCAGGCGTTTCAGGATCATACGATAAGGTTCAAGCGCTTCCGGATCGCCGCTGAGTTCCCGGATCTCTTCAGTGCACTCTGACATCGACAACTCAGAGATCAGTACGCCGATATCGCGCAGGAACAGGTCAGTGGCTTTCCAGCGACTCAGCTGCATAACGTGGCGGGTAATCGCCGCCGTAACGTTAGGGTTACCGTCGCGGTCGCCACCCATCCATGAGGTGAACTGAACCGGCACGAAATCGACCGGCAGCTTAATGCCGAACGCCTCTTCTACCTGCTCGTTCAGCTCACGCAGGAAAGCGGGTACGCCTTCCCACAGGCTGTTTTCCACCACGGCAAAGCCCCATTTGGCTTCGTCGATAGGGGTCGGACGATATTTGCGGATCTCATCGGTGTGCCACGCCTGTGCCACCAGCTGACGCAGACGGCGCATAATCTGGTTACGTTCGTAGTCG
Organism: Pantoea sp. Fr-CA_6; assembly: GCF_024520895.1. Taxonomy (NCBI): domain Bacteria; kingdom Pseudomonadati; phylum Pseudomonadota; class Gammaproteobacteria; order Enterobacterales; family Erwiniaceae; genus Pantoea; species Pantoea sp. Fr-CA_6. The sequence continues at coordinate 110,228 of NZ_JALNPO010000013.1, forward strand.
GACACGTCGCTGTGATCGAGCTGTTTCAGGCAGCTGTTAACCTCAACCAGCTTGTGAATCAGCGTACGGCGGGTGATTTCAGTCGGGTGAGCCGTCAGCACCAGTTCCAGCGACAGCGATTCAATGGCCGCAAGGATGTCGCTTTCGCTGATATCTTTCTGCTGCTTCAGGGTATCAAAGGTCTTTTTCAGCAGTTCGGGATGGTTCTCACCCTCGCCACTTTGCGAGATGGTCTGATACTGCTCAGCCACGTTGGTGAGGTTCAGAAACTGGCTAAAAGCGCGTGCAACCGGCAGAAGCTCCTCGTTGGAGAGGTTCTGCAGCGTATTGAGCAGTTCTTTACGATGAGTGTCATTTCCTGCACGGGATGACTTGGAGAGCTTACGGATGGTTTCCACCTGGTCGAGGATGTTCTCTCCCAGTGCATCCTTAATCGTATCCCCGAGGAGTTTGCCGAGCATACTGACATTACTTCGCATTGCGGAATATTGTTCGTTCATTGGACCCTGACACCCTTATCGTCTTGAAAAACTTCTACACCCGACCTTTCAGGCAGCAGAAAAATCAGCAACGCCATGTTCCCCCTAATCTACAGGGAACCGGCTCCGTTGCCGCCTGTCCACATTCTGAAACGCTCTGGATAATCACCCGGTGGGCATAACATCGTCTTTTATCTAGCCACGTAATGTTGCGTTCGTCAAATGCGTTAAAGTGCGCTGAAGGTGTGGCTAAATAACGGAAATTCGTAGAATTTATCGGGAACAAAGCGGGATAAGTTATTCTTATTGCTAAATCCCGCAGAATGAAGGGGCATTTTACTGTTAATGCAGTGAAATGCCCCATTTGCTGTTAATCAGTGGCAAAAATGCTGCACAACTTGACTGATAAGCGCCCTTGTCGGCTTAATAAATGCAGTATCAATAAATTCGTCTGGCTGATGTGCCTGCTCAATCGACCCCGGGCCCAGTACCAGCGTTGGGCAGAGCTGCTGAATAAAAGGCGCTTCGGTGCAGTAGTTCACCACCTCAGTGGGTATACCCAGCAATTTCTCGACCACACTAACCAGTTCATGATCTGCCGGACACTCGTAGCCAGGAATCGGCGGATGCAACTCGGCAACCGTGACACGGCCCGGCCAGCGCGCACTGACCGGTGCCAGCGCCTCGTTCAGTAGCCCATCGAGATCGTTCAGCGACAGACCCGGCAGCGGACGGATATCCATATGCAGTTCACAGCAGGCGCAGATACGGTTAGCGGCGTCACCGCCATGAATATGGCCGAAGTTCATGGTGGGATAGGGGATGGCAAAGCCGTCATGGTGATAACGCTCCTGCAGCGTATTGCGCAGTTGCATCAGATGAGTGATCGACTCATGCATCAGTTCAATGGCGTTAACGCCACGTGCGGGATCGCTGGAGTGGCCCGATTTTCCCTCGATACGGATCACATTCGACAGGTGACCTTTGTGCGCACGTACCGGTTTAAGTGAGGTTGGTTCACCGATGATGGCGCAGTCGGGACGCAGCTGCGTCGATTCAGAAAAATATTTGGCGCCAGCCATGGTGGTCTCTTCATCGGCCGTAGCGAGGATATAGAGCGGCTTGCTCAGCGTGCTGACATCCACATCGCGCAGCGTATCGAGAATAAAGGCGAAGAAGCCTTTCATGTCTGCCGTGCCCAGGCCATAGAGCTTGTTGTCGTGCTCGGTCAGGGTAAAGGGATCGCGTGTCCAGCGGCCATCGTCAAAAGGAACGGTATCGGTATGACCTGCTAGCAGCAGGCCGCCCGCACCGCTTCCGGTACGCGCCAGCATATTAAATTTATTGCGGGTGCCGGGCACCGGCTGCACTTCAACGCTGAAGCCGAGGTCGCGGAACCAGCCGGCCAGCAAATTGATTAAAGTTTCATTACTCTGATCCAGTGCGGCATCGGTTGCGCTGATCGACGGTGTGGCGATTAACTGGCGGTACAGTTCAATAAAAGGCGGTAATTTTGTCTTCACTGTTGGCGGTCCTTGGGTTAGGATGTATCCATATTCATGCAGTAATAGTGAATAAAAATACATTAACGTCCTCTGCAAGGGAACCTTAAATCACTGCAGATGACAGGGCGGGTAACGGGGCAAGGCCGCGACCCAGAACGTGCGACTGTAAAAAGGGTTACAGCCTGATGTTGAATACGCTGATCGTTGGTGCCAGTGGTTATGCTGGTACAGAGCTTGCCACCTTCCTGAATCGCCATCCACATATCAACATAACCGCTTTGGCGGTTTCGGCGCAAAGCCCTGATGCCGGCAAGCGCCTCTCCGATCTCCATCCGCAGCTGAAAGGTGTGGTGGATTTGCCGCTGCAGCCGCTGAGCAGCGCGGCCGAGTGGGCAGACAAGGTGGATGTGGTGTTCCTGGCGACGGCCCACGAAGTCAGCCACGATCTGGCGCCGGAATTTCTCAAGGCTGGCTGTGTGGTGTTCGACCTGTCGGGTGCGTTCCGCGTGAATGACGCTGATTTTTATACCCGCTTTTATGGCTTCACCCATCAGCATAGCGACTGGCTGGACAAAGCCGTTTACGGCCTTGCCGAATATCAGCATGAGAAAATCCAGCAGGCGCAGCTGGTGGCTGTGCCAGGTTGCTATCCGACCGCTGCGCAGCTGGCGCTGAAGCCCCTGGTGGATGCCGGACTGTTAAACGAGGCGCAGTGGCCGGTAATCAACGCCACCAGCGGCGTGAGCGGTGCCGGACGTAAAGCCAATGTCGGCACCAGCTTCTGCGAAGTGAGCCTGCAGCCTTACGGCCTGTTCAATCATCGTCATCACCCGGAAATCGTTGCGCACCTTGGTACGCCGGTGATCTTCACACCGCATCTGGGTAACTTCCCGCGCGGTATCCTGGCGACGATTACCTGCCGTCTGAAAGCGGGTGTCAGCCGTGAAGATATCGCCGCAGTTTTCCATCGCGCCTATGACAACAAGCCACTGGTGCGGCTCTACGAACAGGGCGTACCGGCGCTGAAAGCCGTTGTAGGTCTGCCTTATTGCGATATCGGTTTTGAAGTGCAGGGCGAGCATCTGATTGTCGTGGCAGCCGAAGATAATCTGCTGAAAGGCGCGGCATCGCAGGCGGTACAGTGCCTGAACATCCGGTTCGGCTTCCCTGAAACGCAGTCACTGATTTAACGGACAAATATACCATGACCAATCCATTGATTATCAAGCTGGGCGGTGTGTTGTTAGACAGCGAAGAAGCGCTGGCCCGCCTGTTTGAAGCGCTGCTGACCTACCGCAGCGCCCATCAGCGTCCGCTGATTATTGTCCACGGCGGCGGTTGCCTGGTGGATGAACTGATGAAAAAGCTGGCGCTGCCGGTGAAGAAGAAAAATGGCCTGCGTGTCACGCCAGCCGATCAGATCGACATTATTACCGGTGCGCTGGCGGGAACCGCGAATAAAACGCTGCTGGCCTGGGCAAAAAAATCGGGCATCAACGCGGTAGGCCTCTGCCTGGGCGATGCGGGCATCGTGAATGTCACACCGTTTGATGAAGAACTCGGCCACGTTGGCCACGCAATGCCGGGCGATCCGGCATTGCTGAACACCCTGCTGGCGGCCGGCTATATGCCGGTGGTGAGCTCAATTGGTATAACTGACAGCGGCGACCTGATGAACGTCAACGCTGACCAGGCGGCGACCGCACTGGCCTCGACGCTGGGCGCTGATCTGGTCCTGTTGTCAGACGTCAGTGGTATTCTCGACGGCAAAGGTCAGCGCATCGAAGAGATGACCGCCGACAAAGCTGAGCAGCTGATTACCCAGGGCATTATTACCGACGGCATGATTGTGAAAGTGCACGCTGCGCTTGATGCAGCGCGTACCCTGGGCCGCCCGGTGGATATTGCCAGCTGGCGTCACGCTGAGCGGCTGCCTGACCTGTTTAACGGCGTGTCGATTGGCACCCGGATTCTCGCTTAACGACTCTGATTCAAGGATTACGAAATGCAAACGCAAAACATCAAAAAAATCGTTCTGGCTTACTCCGGTGGTCTTGATACTTCGGCCATCATTCCATGGCTGAAAGAGAACTACGGCGGCTGTGAAGTCGTCGCTTTTGTCGCAGATATCGGTCAGGAGCGCGGCGATCTGGAAGGTGTAGAGAAGAAAGCCCTGCAGTCCGGCGCATCTGAATGCCACGTGGTTGACCTGCGTGAAGAGTTCATCAGCGACTATGTCTATCCGGTGCTGCAGACTGGCGCCCTCTATGAAGGCACTTATCTGCTGGGCACTTCAATGGCACGTCCTATCATCGCTAAAGCACAGGTTGAGCTGGCGCTGAAAGTGGGTGCGGATGCGCTGTGTCACGGCGCAACCGGTAAAGGGAATGACCAGGTGCGTTTCGAAACCACCTACACCGCGCTGGCACCGCAGCTGAAAGTGGTGGCACCGTGGCGTGAATGGAACCTGCGTTCACGTGAAGCGCTGCTGGACTACCTGAAAGAGCGCAACATTCCGACCACCGCGTCACTGGAGAAAATCTACAGCCGCGACGAGAATGCCTGGCACATCTCCACCGAAGGTGGCGTGCTGGAAAGCCCGGCCAATGCACCGAATAAAGATTGCTGGGTCTGGACTGTCGATCCGCTGGAAGCCCCTGACCAGCCTGAAGAAGTGACCGTAACCGTGGAAAAAGGTCGGGTCGTGGCGGTTAACGGCGAAAAACTGAGTCCGTTCCAGTGCCTGGAAAAACTTAACGTGCTGGGCGCCAAACATGGCGTCGGCCGTATTGATATCGTTGAAAACCGTCTGGTAGGGATTAAATCGCGCGGCTGCTACGAAACCCCTGGCGGCACCATCATGGTCAATGCGCTGCGTGCGGTTGAGCAGCTGGTGCTGGATCGCGATAGCTTCAAATGGCGTGAGCAGCTCGGCCACGAGATGTCCTATGTGGTTTATGACGGTCGCTGGTTCGCCCCGCTGCGTAAGTCGATTCAGGCCGCTGCCGAATCGCTGGCGGAAGAGGTTAACGGTGAAGTGGTGCTGCAGCTCTACAAAGGCCAGGCGACAGCCACCCAGAAGCGTTCCGCGAACAGCCTCTACTCGGAAGAGTTCGCCACCTTCGGTGAAGATGAAGTGTACGATCACCGTCATGCGGGCGGCTTTATCCGTCTGTTCTCGCTCTCTTCGCGTATCCGCGCCCTGAACGAGCAGAAGAAGTAATTTTCAGGCGAGGTGCGCCTCGCCTCACAGTTTCATTTCAGGGGCGGCATTTATGCCGCCCCTTGTTTAACGATTCAGAGGAGTTTTCACATGGCACTTTGGGGTGGACGGTTTACTCAGGCAGCGGATCAACGTTTTAAACAGTTCAATGACTCGCTGCGCTTCGATTACCGCCTGGCAGAGCAGGACATCATTGGCTCTGTTGCCTGGTCCAAAGCGCTGGTGACGGTAAATGTCCTGACTCAGGATGAGCAGCAGCAGCTGGAAGCAGCCCTGAATACGTTACTGGATGAAGTCCGTGAGGATCCTGAGCAGATTCTGCAGAGCGACGCCGAAGATATCCACAGCTGGGTTGAAGGCCAGCTGATCGACAAGGTGGGCGCGCTGGGCAAAAAACTGCACACCGGACGTAGCCGTAACGATCAGGTCGCGACCGATCTTAAGCTGTGGTGCAAGGTGCAGATTGAGGCGCTGCTGGGTGCCACCCGAGATCTGCAGCAGGCGCTGGTGGTCACCGCCGAAGCCAATCAGGATGCGGTGATGCCGGGCTACACGCATCTGCAGCGTGCGCAGCCGGTGACGTTTGCGCACTGGTGCCTGGCCTACGTTGAAATGCTGGCGCGTGACGAGAGCCGTCTGCAGGATACGCTGAAGCGGCTCGATGTCAGCCCGCTGGGCTGTGGCGCACTGGCCGGTACCGCGTATGAGATCGATCGTCAGCAGCTGGCAGGCTGGCTGGGCTTTGCTTCTGCCACGCGCAACAGTCTGGATACCGTATCAGACCGCGATCACGTGCTGGAGCTGCTTTCTGACGCTGCCATCGGCATGGTGCATCTGTCGCGCTTCGCCGAAGATATGATCTTCTTCAACACCGGTGAAGCGGGCTTTATCGAACTGTCAGATAAAGTGACCTCCGGCTCATCGCTGATGCCGCAGAAGAAAAATCCGGATGCGCTGGAGCTGATTCGCGGCAAGTGTGGCCGGGTGCAGGGCGCGCTGACCGGCATGATGATGACGCTGAAAGGTCTGCCGCTGGCATACAACAAAGATATGCAGGAAGACAAAGAGGGGTTGTTTGACGCGCTCGACACCTGGCTCGACTGTCTGCATATGTCAGTTCTGGTGCTGGATGGCCTGCAGGTTAAACGCCCGCGCTGCCAGGAAGCGGCTGAACAGGGTTACGCAAACTCCACTGAACTGGCTGACTATCTGGTCGCCAAAGGCGTGCCGTTCCGTGAAGCACACCATATCGTCGGGGAAGTAGTGGTTGCCGCCATCGGGCAGGGTGTGGCGCTGGAAGCGCTGTCGCTGGCACAGCTGCAGCAGTTCAGTGCGGTGATTGGCGAGGATGTCTATCCGATTCTGGCGCTGCAGTCCTGTCTGGATAAGCGTAATGCACAGGGCGGCGTCTCGCCACAGCAGGTTGCGCGTGCCATCGGTGACGCAAAGCAGCGTCTGGCGTAATTAACAGGTAAAAAAAAGCGGGCACATTAAATGCCCGCCAACCTCTAGCTTCAGAATTACTCATTTTTATAGGCACATCATCAAAGCGCCTGCTCTCCCGGCCGACGCTCAGATTCTCTTACGCTGACAGCAAATATTGCTGCAGATCCTCACTGCCGCCAATGTGACGACCTCCCATGAAGATCTGCGGTACCGTCGCCCGGCCTGAAACGGCGCGCAGACTCACGGTTGTTGCATCCTGTCCCAGCACGATCTCTTCGTACTGAATACCATGATCCATCAGCATCTGTTTTGCCTGGGTGCAGAAGGTGCAGCCAGGTTTAGTGAAGATTGAAACCGACTCCTGAGCTTTACACTCGGGCGCCAGATAGCGCAGCATGGTGTCGGCATCAGAGACCTCAAATGGGTCGCCCGGCTTGTTTGGCTCAACAAACATTTTCTCTACCACGCCGTTACGCACCAGCATCGAATAGCGCCATGAACGTGGGCCAAAGCCGAGATCGGCTTTCTCAACCAGCATCTCCATGCCGCGGGTAAACTCGCCGTTGCCATCAGGGATAAAGGTAATGTTGTCTGCGCGCTGTTCTGCTTTCCAGGCGTTCATCACAAACGTGTCATTCACCGAGACGCACAGAATGCTGTCCACACCCTGCTGGGCAAACAGACCCGCTAATTCGTTGTAACGCGGCAGATGGCTGGAGGAGCAGGTCGGTGTGAATGCGCCCGGCAGTGAAAAAACGATGACCGTTTTGTCTTTAAACAGCGCTTCAGTGGTGACATCGACCCAGCGATCGCCCTGACGTGTGTGAAAAGTCACTGACGGAATAGCTTTACCTTCCTGACTTGCAAACATTTTTTTCTCCTGACATACCGCGTTCCATTTGATGTGCGCATTATTCCTAACCACCCTTGATAGGGCCAATCGTTCATTGCTATTCTATCTATCGCCACGGGCTATCGTGGCTTGGAGGGTAATAATGAATATTCGTGATCTTGAATATCTGGTTTCGCTTGCTGAACACCGTCATTTCCGCCGTGCCGCGGATGCGTGTCATGTCAGTCAGCCGACGTTAAGCGGGCAGATCCGTAAGCTGGAAGATGAGCTGGGTGTGATGCTGCTGGAGCGTACCAGCCGTAAAGTGCTGTTCACCCAGGCAGGTTTGCTGCTGGTGGATCAGGCGCGTACGGTGCTGCGTGAAGTGAAAGTGCTGAAAGAGATGGCCAGTCAGCAAGGGGAAGCGATGTCAGGTCCGCTACATATCGGCCTCATCCCGACCACTGCGCCCTACTTATTGCCACAGATTATCCCGACGCTGCACCAGACATTCCCGAAACTGGAGATGTATCTGCACGAAGCGCAGACGCAGCAACTGCTGGCACAGCTCGATAGCGGCAAGCTGGACTGCGCGATTATCGCGCTGGTCAAAGAGAGTCAGGCCTTTATCGAAGTGCCGTTGTTTGATGAGCCGATGAAGCTGGCAGTCTATGCCGATCATCCCTGGTGCGATCGCGACCGGGTGCCTATGTCCGATCTGGCAGGCGAGAAGCTGCTGATGCTGGAAGATGGGCACTGTCTGCGTGACCAGGCGATGGGGTTCTGCTTTGAGGCGGGCGCCGATGAAGATACCCATTTCCGTGCGACCAGTCTTGAGACGCTGCGCAATATGGTGGCGGCAGGCAGCGGGATTACGCTGTTACCGGCGCTGGCAGTCCCACCGGAGCGTATCCGCGACGGCGTCTGCTATCTCACCTGCTACAAACCGGTGCCACAGCGTACAATTGCGCTGGTCTATCGACCGGGTTCACCACTGCGCAGCCGTTATGAACAGCTGGCAGAGGCGATTAAAACCCACATGCAGCACTATTTCGACGCCGCGTTAAAACAGGCGGTTTAAGCCGTTTAACGCCGCAACGCGATAGGCTTCGGCCATGGTCGGATAGTTAAAGGTGGTATTCACGAAGTACTCAATCGTGTTGCCACCGTTTTTCTGCTCCATGATCGCCTGACCGATATGAATAATCTCGGCGGCACGTTCACCAAAGCAGTGAATTCCCAGAATCTCTTTGGTTTCCCGATGGAACAGAATCTTCAGGCTGCCAACGTTCATGCCAACGATCTGCGCTCGCGCCAGATGTTTGAACTGCGCGCGGCCTACTTCGTAAGGCACCTTCATTGCCGTCAGCTGCTGCTCGGTTTTACCCACGGAGCTGATTTCCGGAATGGTGTAAATCCCGGTTGGGATATCTTCAATCAGGTGCGCTGACGCTTCCCCTTTGATAATCGCCTGAGCGGCAATACGGCCCTGATCGTAGGCGGCTGAGGCCAGGCTTGGATAGCCAATCACGTCACCAACGGCATAAATGTGCGGCTGAGCCGTCTGATACATGCTGTTCACTTTCAGCAGGCCACGACCATCCGCTTCCAGACCCACATTTTCCAGCGACAGCGAATCGGTGTTGCCGGTACGGCCGTTAGCGTAAAGCAGACAGTCGGCTTTCACTTTCTTACCCGACTTCAGATGCATGATGACGCCATCTTCCACCCCTTCGATCTTCTCAAACTCTTCGTTGTGACGAATCACCACGCCGCTGTTCCAGAAGTGGTAAGAGAGAGAGTCAGACATCTCCTGATCAAGAAACGCCAGCAGGCGATCGCGGGTGTTAATCAGGTCAACTTTGACGTTCAGTCCACGGAAAATCGACGCATATTCACAGCCAATCACGCCCGCGCCATAAATAATAACGTGGCCCGGTTCGTGGTGCAGATTGAGAATAGAGTCGGAGTCATAAACGCGTGGATGGGTAAAGTCGACATTGTCAGGATGGTAAGGTCGTGAACCACAGGCGATAACAAACTTCTCTGCCGTCAGCGTCTCACGCGTGCCATCCGGTTGCTCAATCTCAATGGTGTTGGCATCAACAAAATGCGCATCGCCCTGATAAAGTTCACAACGGTTACGCTCGTAGAAGCCCTGACGCATGGCTGTCTGCTGGCTGATCACGTTTTCAGTGTGATTGAGAATGTCGGCAAAAGAGGAGCGAAGCAGTCGGGTATGATCGCTGTAGAGCGGATTTTGGTTGAATTCAATAATGCGACTGACGGCGTGGCGAAGGGCTTTAGAAGGGATGGTGCCCCAGTGCGTACAACCGCCGCCGATGTTGTGGTAGCGTTCAATCACGGCGATGCGCGCTCCCTGTTTTACCAGCCCCATCGCCGCCCCTTCACCGCCGGGCCCTGAGCCAATCACAATGGCATCGTAATCGTAAGACTTTTGCATACCGATACGTCCTATTATTTATACATTTTTACAACGAGATTCTAACATCTCGTCGCGCACTTCTGAATTCTATCAGCGATTTTCATCACATTTTGACAAAGAGTGAGGTTCACAGGCGGTGACAAAGATTGCCAATCTGTACGCTGAAAATTTTGATATAGTGCCTGCTTAACACCGCTAAAGGCAGAGAGAATGGGCGTCAGAGCGCAACAAAAAGAACGTACACGACGTACACTGATTGAAGCCGCCTTCAGTCAGCTCAGCGCCGAGCGCAGTTTTGCCAGTCTGAGTTTGCGGGAGGTTGCCCGTGAAGCAGGGATTGCACCTACCTCCTTTTATCGTCATTTCAAGGATGTTGATGAGCTTGGCCTGACGATGGTAGATGAAAGCGGGCTGATGTTGCGACAGCTGATGCGCCAGGCGCGCCAGCGTATTGCCAAAGGCGGCAGCATCATTAAAACGTCGGTGTCGACCTTTATGGAGTTTATCGGCAACAATCCCAACGCTTTCCGCCTGTTACTGCGTGAACGTTCCGGCACCTCTGCCGCTTTTCGTGCCGCCGTGGCGCGTGAAATTCAGCACTTTATCGCTGAACTGGCCGATTATCTTGAGGTCGAAAATCGCATGCCGCGCAGTTTTACCGAAGCGCAGGCTGAAGCGATGGTGACCATTGTTTTCAGCGCCGGTGCAGAAGCACTGGATGTTGATGCTGAGCAGCGACGTAAGCTTGAGGATCGGCTGGTGTTACAGCTGCGTATGATCGCCAAAGGCGCTTATTACTGGTACCGCCGGGAGCAAGAGCGACTGGCGGCCACCCTGGAAAAACCCGAAGAGCAATGAGTAAGGATCAGTCCATGACCCACCCAGGTACTCGCGATAAAAGCACACTGGTACTGGCTTTTATTACCGGCTTAGCAATTAACGGCTCGTTTTCTGTGCTATTCAGCGCCTTTGTTCCATTTTCGATTTTTCCGCTGATTGCGCTGGGTCTGGCGGCCTGGTGTCTGCATCAGCGTTACCTCAACACCAATATGCCGGACGGTATGCCAGGACTGGCAGCGGCGTTTTTCCTGCTGGGGATTCTGGTTTATAGCGCGCTGGTGCGGGCAGAATACCCGGATATTGGCTCCAACTTCGTTCCCACCGTTCTGATGGTAGCGCTGGTGTTCTGGATTGCGACGCGTTTTAAGCGCAAGCGTAATCAGTAGTGATAAAAAAACGGGAACCTCAGGGTTCCCGTTTTTGTTTACGCTTTACGTGTCAGCAGGACACCGCATTCCATATGGTGGGTATAGGGGAACTGATCAAACAGCGCCAGCCGCGTCACATCGTGCGTTTCCGCCAGCGTCTGCAGATTGTCGCTCAGGGTCTGCGGATTGCAGGAGATATAAAGGATGCGCGGATACGCCTGCACCATTTTCACCGTCTCTTCATCCAGTCCGCTGCGCGGCGGATCGACAAAAATCGTCTCGCATTCGTAGCTGGTCAGGTCAATTCCTTCCAGACGATTAAAGCTGCGCACGCCATTCATCGCCTGGGTAAACTCTTCCGCCGCCATACGAATGATCTGCACGTTATCAATCTGGTTCACGGCAATATTGTATTGTGCTGACGCAACAGAGGGCTTGGCGATCTCAGTCGCCAGAACGCGGCGGAAATTGCGTGCCAGCGCCAGCGAGAAGTTGCCATTACCGCAGTAGAGTTCCAGCAGGTCGCCCTGTGAATCCTGCGTCACATCCAGCGCCCACTCCAGCATCTGAATATTCATCGCCGCATTAGGCTGGGTAAAACTGTTTTCGACCTGACGATAGATAATCTCGCGACCCGCTACCGGCAGACACTCATCAACGTAGTCGAGATCCAGACAGATTTTGGTTTTGGTGGCGCGACCAATCAACTGCACATCCAGCCCTTCTGCGCGAAACTGGTCACGCAGCGCCGCGGCTGCCTGCTGCCACTCATCATCCAGTTTGCGGTGATAGAGCAGCGAAATCACAATCTGATTGCTCAGGGTCGACAGATAGTCGATCTGGAACAGTTTATGACGCAGGGTACGGTTATCACGGATCGCGGCGATCATCTTTGGCATCAGCTGATTGATCAGCTGGCTGGCCGCCGGGAACTGATCAACACGGATCCGCTCGCGTGTCTGCTGATCAAAGATGATGTGATAGATATCATCGCCGTCGTGCCACAGGCGGAATTCGGCGCGCATCCGATAGTGGCTGACCGGTGAACGGAACACCTCCACGTCGGGCGCAGCAAACGGTGTCATCATCGTCTCTAAACGACTGACTTTTTCCGCCAGCTGTGCGTCATAGTCTTCAATGGGGAGATGTTCGGGTGTCATGAGCAATCCTGATTAATAGCTTACCAGCGGGCGATTGTAGGCATTCACTTGCTGATGTCCAGTCCCGCAGCGAGAAGATGTTTGGCAGTCTGGACTTCCGTATCTCCACTCCGTAGACTGCAGACGCCGGCCTCAAGCCCGAGTTAATAGGGAATCCAGTGTGAATCTGGAGCTGACGCGCAGCGGTAAGGAATGTCGTGATGAGTGCAATTGCAGACACTGTCCTGTGGGATGGGAAGTCATCATCACTTATGGTTCCCAGCCCGAAGACCTGCCGGTGTAACGTCGCTACTCGTACAATCATCGCGTGCTATTGATTGTCGGCCTGCGGCATCCTGCTTCGTCTTATGGATGCGATAAAAATGACAAAAAAAACTGCTTCGCTGTTCGCTCTGAGCGCAACGGCGATTTCTCTCTGGGCGCAATACGGTTTTGCTCAGGGGAATGATGATACGCAAATAGTCACCGCCAACCGTTTTGCTGAACCTGTTTCAGGTGTGCTGGCTCCCACCACCGTTGTCACACGTGATGAGATTGATCGCTGGCAGGCCAAAAGCCTGACCGATGTGATGCGCCGCCTGCCGGGTGTCGATGTCGCGCAAAGTGGCGGGTTAGGGCAGCAGAGTTCGCTGTTTATTCGGGGCACCGAATCGAGACATGTACTGATCCTGATTGATGGTATCCGGCTTAATCAGGCGGGCATCACTGGTTCGTCTGACCTCAGCCAGATCCCGCTGTCACTGGTGCAGCGCATCGAATATATTCGCGGTGCGCGTTCTGCAGTCTACGGTTCCGATGCGATTGGCGGCGTGGTGAATATCATTACGGGCCGATCGCAACCCGGCACCACGCTGACGGCGGGCGTCGGGTCCAACGGCTATCAATCCTACGACGGCTCAACCCAGCAGATGCTGGGCGATGCGACAAAGCTCACCCTGGCAGGCAACTACACCTATACCAAAGGGTATGACGTGGTGGCGGGTTATCCCAATGACTATGGCCCGGCGCAGCACGATCGCGACGGCTTCATGAGCAAAACCCTGTATGGCAACCTTGAGCATCAGTTCAGCGATGAACTCAGTGGTTTTGTGCGCGGCTACGGGTTTGATAACCGCACCGCCTACGACGGTTCATACACCTATGATAATAATTTCAATATTATCGGGCTGGCGGATACCCGCCAGCTCTACAGCCAGACCTGGGACACCGGGTTACGCTTCAATCGTGACTTCTACTCTACCCAGCTCATCGCCAGTTATGGCCATACCAAAGACATCAACTACGATCCGCGCAATGGTCGCTACGGTGCCGCGTCCACCTTTGATGATGTCACCCAGTACAATCTGCAGTGGGGCAACACCGTGCAGGTGGGGCAGGGGGCGATCAGCGCGGGTGTCGACTGGCAGAAAGAGACGACCGAGCCGGGCACGAACACTTTGTCAGATAGTTATGAGCAGCGTAATACCGGTCTCTACCTGACCGGCCAGCAGCAGTTTGGCAGCGTCACCCTTGAAGGTGCGGTACGCGGTGACGACAACAATCAGTTTGGCTGGCATAACACCTGGCAGACGGCGGCCTCATGGGAGTTTATCTCCGGCTACCGCGCGTTCGCCTCTTATGGCACCGCTTTTAAAGCACCTAATCTGTCGCAGGTTTACAGCCCGTTTTATGGCAATCGCGACCTCGATCCTGAAAAAAGTAAGCAGTGGGAAGGCGGTTTTGAAGGGCTGAGCGGACCGGTGAACTGGCGTGTGTCGGGCTATCGCAACGACATCGATAATCTGATTGATAGTGATCCGGCGACTTTCCGTTACTACAACATTAAGCAGGCTCGCATTAAAGGCGTTGAAGCGACCGCAGGATTCGACACCGGGCCGCTGGCGCATCAGCTCTCTTATGATTATGTCGACGCGCGGGATGGCAGCACCGATCAGCCGCTCGTACGCCGGGCTAAGCAGCAGGTGAAATACCAGCTCGACTGGACGCTGTATGAGTTTGACTGGTCAGTCACCTATCATTATCTGGGTGACCGTTATGATACGGACTTTAACAGCTCTCCCAGCCGTCGCGTGAAGTTAGGGGGCGTCAGCCTGTGGGATCTCGCCGTCTCATATCCTGTCACTTCACAACTCACGGTTCGTGGTAGAATTGCCAACCTGTTCGATAAAGATTACGAGACAGTGTATGGCTATCAGACACCAGGACGAGAGTATTACCTCAGCGGCAGCTACAACTTCTGATTTGCGTCCCACCGTGCTGGTGTTTGATTCCGGCGTCGGTGGGCTTTCTGTCTATGATGAGGTCCGTCAGCTGTTGCCGGATCTTCATTATCTTTACGCCTTCGATAACGCTGGCTTCCCTTACGGTGAGAAAAGCGAGACTTTCATTGTGGATCGGGTGGTCGCTATCGTTGAGGCCATTACCCGCAGCTATCCTCTCTCGTTAGTCATCATCGCCTGTAATACGGCCAGCACCGTTTCATTGCCCGCTTTACGTGAACGTTTTGCCTTTCCTGTCGTGGGGGTGGTTCCGGCGATTAAACCGGCCGCGCGCCTGACGCGAAATGGTGTAGTGGGCTTGCTGGCGACGCGTGCCACGGTGCGCCGTCCTTATACCCATGAGCTGGTGTCGCAGTTTGCCGGTTCCTGCAAGATAGAGATGCTGGGATCAGCGGAGCTGGTTGAACTGGCAGAAGCGAAGCTCCATGGTGCGGAAGTTGCTCTGGATGAGGTGCGCCGTATTGTTCAGCCGTGGCTGCGGATGGCGGAGCCACCGGATACGGTCGTTTTAGGCTGTACGCACTTTCCTTTACTGCGCGAAGAGTTGCAGCAGGTGTTACCGGAAGGGACGCGTCTGATTGATTCCGGTGCGGCAATTGCACGACGCACAGCCTGGCTGCTGGAGCATGAAGCACCTGAAGTACATTCATCGCAGCAGAACGTTGCATTTTGTACGGAGCTGGATGGCGAAGCGGTACAATTATCACCCGTTTTACAGCGTTATGGCTTCCCGTTGCTGGAAAAACTGGCGCTTTAGCGGCTTTTAGCTGAAAAAATCAGCACTCGGAATTTTATTTGAAATTAGCACTTGTCACCCTCCGAGAACTCCCTATAATGCGCCTCCACTGACACGGCACAACGGCTTACGAAGCGCCGGGTTGAGTAGGTTCGAAATCATACGAACCAGTGAGTTAAGCGAAAATAAATGCTTGACTGACAATGCGGAAAGCGTAATATACGCAGCCCGCGCCGCAGTAAATCGCGGCATGCTCTTTAACAATTTATCAGACAATCTGTGTGGGCACTCGCAGGATTGATATCAGCGTCTCCGGACGTAAAAAATA